>JBKHDR010000016.1:0-55905 GCA_046541235.1 Cyclobacteriaceae bacterium
GGGAGAGCAGTTCATCAGGTCAATTGACGCAGTGGGGTCAGATCTGCATGAAGGCTATGACCGCTATCATTATCTGGACAAGATCAGATTCTACTACTATAGCCGGGCCTCACTTGCTGAAGCTGTGGAGCATTGGCTTGAATTGATGTATGAACGCAAAAAAATCAGTAAAGAGGATTTTGAATTCATGAAGAATATCCACCAAAAACTTCAGATGAAGCGTAATAAATTATTTGTGTGACTTATCAAAATGCCAAAAAATGAAGACAGCAAAATATATCAAGATACTTCTATTTATTTCTCTGTTCACACTTTTGAGAGGTAATATACTGTTGGCGCAGTCACTGAACGATTATCTGACTACTGCTTCCGAAAATAACCCCAGCCTGAAAGCAGCTTACCAGGAATACCTGGCGGCACTGGAAAAGACACCACAGGTGGGAGCCCTGGAAGATCCTCGCCTCAGCTTCGGCTATTTCATCAATCCCCTGATGACTCGCGGAGGTGATCAGATCGCCCGGATCGGGATTGAGCAGATGCTGCCCTGGTTCGGTACGCTGGATACCCGTAAAGATGCCGCTGCTCAGCAGGCCAGGATGAAGCTGGAGGAAGTTTTGCAGATGCGCAATGAGCTTTATTTTGAGGTGAAGGAAGTTTATTTTGAGCTGTATGATATCCATCAGGATATCCTGCTCACGCAGCAAAGCATTGATATCCTTGAAACTTACGAGCAACTGGCTACTCAGAAGTACGAAAATGCGGAGGCAGACATGGTTGACATCTTACGGGTGCAGATGCAGATCAGGGAGATGCGTACAACTTTGTTTGCCCTGCAGGAGGATTTGGATGCCCTGCAGGTAAAGTTCAACACCTTACTTAATAAAGAGGCGAATGAAGCTGTAGAGGTAGAGGAAGTACTTCCGGCTACCGCAGCCATCCTCAACACCGATAGCCTGAGAGCACAGGTGCTGGAAAATAATCCTTCTCTAAGAATTTTGCGGGAAGAAGGAAGCCTCTTGCAGCAGGAGGCCAGACTGGCCGGGCTGAGCAACCGACCGGAAGTCAGTGTGGGCTTGGAGTATGGCATCATGCAGGCCAGTCCCGACCTGGAAATGCCCAACAACGGCATGGACATGCTGATGCCCATGGTGAGCTTGAATTTACCGATCTTCAGCAAAAAGTACGCTGCCGAGAGGCAGGAAGTGAAGCTGATGCAGGAAGGGAACGCGTTTTTTCTGCAGGATGAACAGAACAGCCTTCTTGCTACGGTGGAAGAAACTCTTACCAACTACGAGGTGGCGCTCAGCAGAATGCAGCTGTACGAGGAGCAGATCAAGGCCACTGAGCAGGCCATCAGCATCCTGAACAGTGCCTACGAAACCGCTAGTGAGGATTTTGAGGAGGTACTGGAGTTTCAGATGCAGCTGCTTGACTACCAGATGAAACTGAACGAAGCCCAGACCAATGCTCGCATTGCACAGGCTAAAATTGAGGAACTGACAGCGGTGGAAGTGATGGATGTTAATGAAGAATGACAAATGATTAATGACAGAAATATGACACTCAAAACCAAAACGATAGTACGATATGCCCTGGTGCTGACTTTCGGCCTGCTGCTGGGCTGGCTGATCTTTACTCCCCGCCATACCGAGAATGAGGGCCACGAGCATGACCTGGTACCGGTAGAAACTGCAGAAGGTACCATCTGGACCTGCTCTATGCACCCTCAGATCCGGCAGGATGAGCCCGGTGATTGTCCTATCTGCGGTATGGACCTGATTCCGCTGGAAGAAGAAGCCGGCGATGCCAATCCTTACCAGCTTACCATGACGGCCGAGGCTGTAAAGCTGGCCAATGTGCAGACGACTACCATCGGCAGGGCTATGGGTGAAGAAGGCGCCAAAGAACTGATCCTGAACGGCAAAATAGAGCTCAACGAGCGAAAGGTACTTTCACAGACAGCTTACTTTCCGGGCAGAATTGAGAAACTGTTTGTCAACTATGAAGGTGAAAAGGTGCAGAAGGGACAGACCATCGCCCAGATTTATGCCCCTAAACTGGTAAGTGCCCAGCAGGAATTGCTGCAGGCGCTGAAATTCCAGGACAGCAATCCTGCTCTGGTAGAAGCTGCCAAGCGTAAGCTTAAGCTGTGGAAACTTTCTGAAAAACAGATTGAGCAGATCATAGAAAGCGGGGAGGTGATCACCTACTGGCCGCTCAGGGCAGATGTATCCGGTATCATTACCAGTATTGAACTGGAAGCAGGGGATTATGTGGAAGAAGGTATGATGCTTTTTGAAGTAGCCGACCTGAGTCAGCTCTGGGCAGTATTTGATGCTTACGAAAGCAATCTGTCGTGGATCAGGGAAGGTGACAACATCAGGTTTACGGTAGCAGCCTATCCCGGCAGAGAATTCAGCGGAAAAGTTACTTTTATTGATCCTTTCATTGATCCTCAAACCCGCGTTGCAGAGGTGCGCACCGAGGTAAATAATGCAGAAGGATTGCTCAAGCCCAAGATGTTTACCCGCGGCCTGCTCAGCAGTGGCAGCCAGAAAGAAATCAGGGAGAATGATATGGAGCTGGTCGTGCCCAGGTCGGCAGTGATGTGGACCGGCAGGCGCTCTATTGTCTATGTCAAAGTGCCTGATACAGTAGTTCCCACTTATGAAATGCGAGAAGTGGTGCTCGGTACTTCCCTGGGAGAGGCTTACCTGGTAGAAAAAGGCCTGCAGGCCGGTGAGGAAGTGGTGACAAATGGTACCTTTACAGTGGATGCCGCTGCACAGCTCAGCAACAAAGCCAGTATGATGAACCGTGAGGTACAAGTCAGGGAAAACGAGACAGGGCAAGCCTCTCCTGAAGAGCTACAGCTGAATACACCGGATTTTGTCAATGCAACACCAGCCCGGTTCAGGCAGCAGCTACAGGAGGTGATTGCTCAGTATCTGGAATTAAAAGATGCACTGGTAAGTTCTGAAGTAAGGGCAACGCAGCAGGAAGCCGGAGCAGTGCTTTCTGCATTAGAAAAAGTGGATATGAAACTGCTGCCTGATGATCCTCATATGTACTGGATGGAAAGGCTGAAAGAAATAGAGGAACACGGCGAAGCCATTGCCAAAGCTGATAACATTGACACCCAGCGCAGATTTTTTAAGCCTCTTTCAGAAGGAGTGATTAAATCTGCACAGGCATTTGGTACGGCAGAAAAGTTGTACGTGCAGTACTGCCCCATGGCCGACGATGATGAGGGAGCCAACTGGCTGAGTAAGTCAGAAGAAGTCCGTAATCCGTACTATGGCGATATGATGCTGAGCTGCGGTAATGTAGAAGATATTATTAATCCTTAAATTTATAAAATAGCTATGAAATCAATAATTGCAAAATTCAATTTAGGCCTGTTTTTACTGGCTATGGTCTGGATGAGTGCCTGCTCTCAACAGCAGGAAAACCAAACTGAAAACACTATTGAACCCATAGAGAATGTGGAAAACAATACAAGCACTCAACAGGTAGGTGGTGTGGTAGATGGCTACCTGAAGCTTAAAGATGCCCTGGTGGACTCCAATGCCGAAGAGGCCAAGCAGTATGCCGTGGCTATGCTGGAAGTAGTAGATGCCGGTGCTGCACCTGAAGTTCAGCAGGCAGTCAAAGAAATTGCCGGTACATCGGACCTGGAAGCGCAGCGCAAGAGTTTTGAAACCCTCTCTACTGCACTTTACGATAAACTGAAGGAAAATCAGGAAGTGGAACAAACCCTTTACAAACAATATTGTCCCATGGCCTTTGATGATAAGGGGGCTTTCTGGCTCAGCGCGCAGGAAGAAATACGTAATCCTTATTTTGGAGATCGCATGCTCAAGTGTGGCAGTGTGCAGGAAACACTGGCAGCCAACTAAGAAGGTCTTGCAAACAATAAAAAAACCTGCTCAATAACGGGCAGGTTTTTTTATTGAATAATTTTTTTCAGTTCATCTGTCTTGAGCGGCTTGCTGATAAAACCATTGACTGTATTATACTCTTTGCTCCTCTTAATATCACTGGGGCTGACTGAAGAAGAAAGTATATAAATCCGGGTAGGGTATAGCTTATGGTAGTTACGGCTTTCATATTCATCCAGAAACTCAAAGCCTCCCATCAGGGGCATGTTAAGATCCAGGAATATGAATCTGGGAGGAACCGAGGATGCAGACTGCTGTACCTCTTCAAGATACTTCAGGGCAGCAGGTGCGTCATCCAGAAAACGAGACTGTTCAGCAATATCAAGTTTTTCAGCTATACTTTCAACCAGAAAATTGCTGATTTCATCATCGTCAATGAAAAGATACTGAAAAGAACGATTATTAGAATTCATTAGAAAATTTTGATTGAGTTTACAACACTTCCTGATCGTAGATCGGGAATGCCGGAGGTAGTTGAATTATTAGTTGTTATTCAGAAACAAGCTTTGTTGCACCTAGTATTTATTTTGCCAAGTGATAATCTTCAATTATCGGCGAATATCCAAATATTTGGTAGTATTAAAAAAAAGAAAAATTGTGAATTTGGTTTGCAAATAAAGACAATATATAGTTATAAGTGCATGACAACTTTTGGTATTTTAGTGCGTTTTTCACAAGGTAACTAATATAGACCAGCAAATTAAAGTACTGCTCTACTCCTGAGTCCTTATGAAAAACAGACTTATGAAGTTCTTTATATGAAAAAGCTAAAATGATAGATACTAAAAGAAACAAAAGGAGACCTGCTGGCATTGCGTTTTGCTGACGGTATTACCAAAAATTATGAGCAGATAAAACCTGACATAGAGAAGATTGAAATGCATCATAAAATCAGGCTCTATGTCAAAAATGGGATAGCCTGAGTTACCAGTCAATTTAGCTGGTCAACGGTCAAAGTCTGATCCATAAGCCCCATTCTATCTGCTCGGCCTGTCCCAGGTAAGTCTTCAGGTTGCCTGAAACAGACAGGCGGGGATGCATGTATATCTTCAGCCCATAACGCTGATAGTATCTGCCAAAAAGTTCGGTATAGGGCTGGTAAATATGGTAAGCCACTTGGGTGATAAAGCCCACATTGGCCAGCCGGAGCTCGTGTCCGAAGGTGATGGCTACTGATTTGAAATCTACCTCCTTGTCAAAGCTCTCTTCTGCGATCCACTGCCGCATGGCCACATCATAAAAACCATCAAGCCCTAGATTGAGGCTACTGATGGTATTGAGAGGCTTGTTAAGGCTTAGCTGCAGATTATAAGAAGGAAGTATTTCACCGCCACCCTTTCCCAGTTCCTTAAAACTAATGGAAGGAAGCAGGCTCAGGTACATACGACGGTTTTCCAGTATTTTTTTTTGCCAGGATTGATAGGTGCTTTCATGAGTGCTTATTTTATGGCTCAGTGATAAACCAGCCTGCAATAAGTTGATGCCGGAATTAGGCTTGGTATGGGCTCCATTAGAAAAATGGTCTAACTGAAGGAAGGCACCTGCCGCAAAGTTTTTGTTAAGCCGGTACTGGTAGCGAAGCGATGCATACAGAGCAAAGGTTACCGGACTTCCGATAGCGATATTGAGGTTGTTATCGGTCTGATGATGAGGTGCTGTATGATAGGCTAATCCTAAACCCATAGACCAGGCCAGGCTGCTACGCGTATTTTTATACGGAAAAAAACTGATGTAGGGAACCGCCGCTACTGACGCTCCCAGTATCGGGTTATGATAATTCTGATGGTTGATTCTCAAGCCCAGGTCAGGATATCCGTACTGGTACTGCCAGTAATGCTGCCCGAAAGTGTTCTTTACAAAGTTGAAACTAAAGCCACTGGGATGGCTGCGTGCCAGGTGGCCCACCCTGGGATGATGTTTGATAACAAATCCCTGGTAGACATTTGCCTCAGCCCAGAAAACAGGCGCGTGAGAAAGGCCTTCATCCTGTGCACGCAGCGGCAGGGCTACACAGCTGCAAAAGGCCAGAATGCAGAAAACAACAAAGTAAAAGTTTTGCATACCCGTATTGAACATCGTCTGCAAAGTTATAGGGCTTAAGGTGATTAAGAACCGCAGCGACAGTGAATTTAGCTTTTTTTATTACGCATGTGAAGGCTTTTCAGCTTAAAGATGATGGTATTTTGTGTTTGAAAATATCTGGCATCCAGTGGCATCAGGAGGATGCTTTTTATTTTGGCAAAGAAAAAGGGATTGCCAGAACCTCTTATCTTTGTGCTTTGTTTACTCTTTATAACTAATCATTACACATCAGAATGAAACAGCTTTTGCTCGCTGCAGCCTTTTGGTTTGGCCTTTCTGCCTACGCGCAGACTGAATTGGCAGGTCAGGCCAACAATGCCTCACTCAATGTGTTAGAATCAAAAACAAATTCAATGGAAAAAGCAACTTTTGGAAACGGATGTTTCTGGTGTACTGAAGCCATTTTTCAGAACCTTAAAGGTGTAGAAAAAGTGGTTTCCGGTTATTCAGGAGGACATGTGGAAAACCCTACCTATAAGCAGGTTTGTACCGGTACTACCGGTCATGCTGAAGTAATACATTTAGAATACAATCCTTCAGTGATTACTTATGACGAACTGCTGGAGGTTTTCTGGAAAACCCATGACCCTACTACGCCCAACCGGCAGGGAAATGATATTGGTCCTCAGTACCGTTCTGCCGTCTTTTATCACAATGAAGAGCAGCGTGATAAAGCTGAAAAGTATAAGAAAGAACTCAATGCAGCCGGTGCTTACGACAATCCCATCGTGACTGAGATCACTGCCTTTGAGAAGTTCTATCCCGCTGAAGATTATCATCAGAATTATTTTAATCTCAACGGTAGCCAGCCTTACTGCTCCTTCGTGATCAGGCCAAAGGTGGAAAAGTTTGAGAAAGTATTTAAGGATAAGCTTAAGAAAGTGAAGAACTAAGAGAGATGAAAAACAAAACCACCAGCACGAAACTGGTGGTTTTTTTAATTTATAGCACTTCGCAAAATTTTCACTCTTCCGAGGCCAGTAGCCGGATTTTGATACCTTCCATCTGCTCGGTAATTCTCATCTGGCAAGACAGACGACTACCTTTCGGTACTACCGGCAGGGTATCAAAGATATCCAGTTCAGGGTCAGTAGCCTCCATGAAATCATCGCCTTCCAGCACTTCCACATGGCAGGTGGCACAGAGCGCCATGCCCCCACAGGTAGCAGCAATAGGATAATCTGAGGCTTTGAGTAGCTCCATCAGGCTCAGGTTCATGTCAGTGGGCGCTTCCACCGTCCGGAAACTACCATCGGCTTCTTCTACATAAACTTTAATGTCCATAGGGCCTAGAAGCTTTGAATGCCATTCACTGTGGTGTACTTCAGGCTGGCTTTTTTACCACCGCTTACGATACGGTAGGCACTTTGGGCCATCAGCGCAGCCTCATGGAAGCCGCAGAGAATCAGCTTGAGCTTACCAGGATAGGTATTGATGTCGCCTATGGCATAAATTCCTTCTACGTTGGTGGAATAATCTTCAGTGTTGACCTGGATCTGGTTGCGGTCCAGATTAAGTTTCCATTCAGCAATAGGGCCCAACTTGGGGCTCAGTCCAAACAGAGGAATGAAAAAGTCGCTAGCTACTTTTTCTATATTTCCTTCTTTATCAGTGATCAGACATTCTTTCAATACACCATTGCCGTGCAAAGCTGTCACTTCTGAATTCAGTTTAAGCTGAATCTTGCCTTCTTCAGCCAGCTTCATTACTTTTTCTGCCGAGTCGGGAGCACCTCTGAAACTGCTACCCCGGTGTACCAGTGTCAACTGGTCAGTCAGTTCGGCCAGGTAGATCGTCCAGTCAAGGGCTGAATCTCCGCCTCCGGCAATGATGATATTTTTGCCAGCATATTTTTCGGGATGGCGCACCATATAGTCTATGCCTTTTCCTTCAAAATAATCCAGCTTTTCCAGAGCGGGTTTGCGGGGTTCAAAGCAGCCCAGGCCACCGGCAATCACTACGGCTTTGGCCTGGCACTGGGTGCCTTCGTTGGTTTCCAGCAGAAAAGAGCCATCCTCCTGACGAGCAATTTTTTCCACTCTTTCGCCCAGAGTAAAAGTGGGCTGGAAGGGGGCAATCTGCTTCTCCAGGTTATCCACCAGTTCCTGCGCCAGTACGACAGGATAACCGGGGATATCATATATAGGTTTTTTGGGATAAATTTCGGATAGCTGTCCGCCAATCTGAGGTAGAACATCCATCACGTGGCAGCGCATTTTGAGTAAACCTGCTTCAAACACGGCAAAGAGGCCAACCGGACCAGCCCCTATGATACATAAGTCGGTTTTGATCATAAGCTTTTTGTTCTTTTCTGAAATAACGAAGCTAACAGAAAAATAGTTGTTATACTAATTATTTGTGTGCTAAAGATATAGGTAATTTTTTTAGCTTTTCAGGTTATGCTGAATGGTATTCAGGATTCTGACAAAATGCATGAAATCTTCTTCGTTCAAACCTTTCCATGCATGCATACGGATATTTCTTACCACAGGCAGCATGTCTCTGGCTGTTTTTTCTCCGTCTTCAGTCAGGCAGATGATACACCTGCGCCTGTCACAGTCGTCAGCTTTACGGCTTAGCAACTGCTTTTCAGAGAGAATGTCCAGAATTCGGGTGAGGGTAGGGGTGTCTTTATGTGCCAAAGCGGCCAGTTCTACCTGGCTCATTTCTCCTTTTTCAAAGAGTATTTTCAAGACAGCCCACTGGTCAATGGTTACCTCAAAACCCTGCGCCCTGAACTGCTGCTTTGCATATTGACGGATGATCTTGGAGGTTTTTTCCAACAGGAATGAGTAGTTGCTGTAAATATCATTGGGGTTCTTTTTCATGAGGCTAAAATTAGCTATTTCAGCTGGCTTTAAAAGATGAGAAAATGAGGAATCTTTTCTACAGTATATGTGGAAAATGAGTCCTCGGCTGCACTGAATGTTCATAGAAACAGTAGATGAGGCTGGTTGGCACGGTATTTCCCTATGTTTTAGTAATAAAGATATTTTTTAAACTAAGCATATTTCATTTTTTCAACTTAACGTGGGGTTACATAAGCGCAAGGGGCTGTATCGCAGCCCTTTTGCTATTGGTACCACTGAGCGTTTCGTTAGTTTTATTTGCTATTTTTTGTTTTGTTTTTTCCTGCATCACTCAGTGCAAAGCTTTCTCTGCGGGTCATCTTTTTAATAAATTCTACTCTTCTGAACCTCAGGGCTGTCCAGTCTTCATCTATGGAAACTTGTCTTACTCCCTCAAAACCATGTTTTCCCAGTGCTGCCCAGCCGTTGTCACGGTTGAAATTACAGCTGTATTTTTTTGAACTGGACTTAGGATAGGCAAACCACAGGGTACAATCACCGAGTAGCTTTTCGTCAAGCTGTGCAATTAGCTGGTTAATCTGCTGCTGCTCAGTGACGAAGATCAGGGCAAAATCTGCCTTTTCTTCAGGAACACTTTCCAGCATTTGGCCCTGGGTACTCATTTCTACCAGCAGAGGGCGAACATTTTCCGGAGCATAAAGCACCAGAGCAACAGACTGCTCTTTGTAGTTGAGTTTTTTTAGAAGAGGATGCATAAGCTACAAGTTTGGTGAACCTGAAGATACTAAAAAGCAGTGGATCAGGAAGATTTTAATCCTTCTTCAATGGTCTGGTTCACACTGTCTTCTTCTGACTCAGAATTAGGCTCAAGAGGTTCCTGTTCTTCCTGCTCATCGGGTTCGTAGCTGAAAGAAAAATAAATCGGGAAGTGGTCTGAATTGATTTCAGGCAGCACCCTCAGGTCGTTGAGCTGAAAACTTTCAGTATGGAATACATGGTCGAGCGACCAGCGCATGAGAGGGTAGTTGGCATTGTAAGTATTGAAGAATCCCCTCCCGATGCGAGGGTCCAGCATTTGGCTGGTTTTCAGAAAAAGGCGAGTCGTATACGACCAGGCCACATCATTAAGGTCGCCCATTACTATGGCAGCCTCATTCTTTTCATTGACCATTTTGCCCACTAGCAGCAGCTCGGCATCTCTCTCGGTACTTTTGGTACTTTCAGGTGGTACTGGGGGTTTAGGATGAAGGCAGTAAAGCCGTACCCTCTTTCCCTGCCGAAGTTCCACATAAGCATGCATAGAGGGGATGCTGTCTTCTATCAGGTACCTGATCTCTGCCTGGTGCAGCGGTAGCCTGGAGTAAAGCAGCATGCCGTAAGTATTATCTAAAGGTTCACTTAAGGTGTAGGTATAGGAATCTTTAAGCGTATCCATCTGCTCTTTCCACCACTGATCCGTTTCCAGCAATAGCACAAGATCGGGCTGCAAGCGCCTGATCTGCTCCAGCAGCGGCTTGCTCTGCCGGTTTTTCATATACACATTGGCAGTGATGGCATCAATTTTCAGTTCCTCAGATGGATTGGAAGCCTCGGAAGTCTGGTTTCTGGCAAAAAAAGTATAAGGATAAATCCTGTAGCCCTGGTAAAACAGGGAGGTCAGCAGGATAACGGCTACTCCATAGCCAATAACATTCTGGCTGAAAAAAAAGACCAGCCACAACAAAAGTAGCACAGCCAGCAGGGCACTGATCTGTATGCGGGGAAAGACAAATCCCTTAATCCACCAAAATTTCCAGGGGAGCAGGGGTAGAAAAGAGATTAGAAAAAAAAGTACGCTCAGGACTATGAGCAACACCTTAAAGGTCCTCATAAAAATACCTGAAGGTTAAAAATTAAAAAATAGTGAGCACCGAAAGGTCCTCGGGACCGCAGACAATCTTTGGTTAGTATGAGTAATAAATAATATATAACTAGGAATTGTTTACTAATCCAGATAAAAAAGCAGGACAAGCTGATCCTGATAGCTTGTCCTGTATGATATTGTAAAACGTGACTGTGTTCTTAGTGTACAATGCTGATAATCTCTATTTCGGTACGGCGGTTAAGCGCCCTGCCCCCTTCTTCCACCTCGTTGGAGGCAATAGGTTTGCTTTCGCCAAATCCTTTGGCCGATACGCGATCAGGCGATAAGCCATAGTTGAGCAGGTAGTCAGCCACGGCCCGGGCTCTTTTCTCAGACAGCTGCTGGTTGTAAGCATCATCTCCCACATTATCAGTATGCCCGTTGATCTGAATTACTATATTAGGCTGGGCCTTGAGCAGGTTATAGATCTGATTAAGCTCCACCAGCGATTCTTTGCGAATGCTGGCCTTGTTGGTATCAAAGAAGATGTTTTTGAGGATTCCGATCGTACCCACCCGGCTTTCCTGCAGGCTGATGGCGATCTGGTTTTCCTTTTTGGGTACAAACTCTGTAGACTTAAAGTTCTGGGAGTAAAACAGGTAGCCATCGGCTTCTACTGTCAGGCCCAGGTTGGTGCCTTCAGGAATGGTGACGCTGAATTTACCGCTGAGTGGATCGGAGTAGGTACGGGTTACTACGATATTCTTTTCGTTATTAGAGAGGATGATTTCAGCCTCCAGGGGCTTGCCCGTTGCCAGGTCGGTGATTTGTCCCATAAGCGTAGTTTCCTGCTCTTTTTTCTCACTTCTTGCCAGTAGTGACATGTAATAAGGCGCATCATCTTCGGCATAATCTCTCTTATCCATGCGGATTTCGTAAATGTCATTACCTCCCAGTCCGTCTTCACGAGCGGTGGCATAGTAGCCGAATTCATTGTTCTCGGCAATTACGAAGTAGTTATCATCCTGCGCAGTATTGATAGGAAAAGCCAGGTTGATGGGGGTAGTCCACTTTTCATTTCTTAATTTACTTTTAAATATGTCGTAGCCCCCCATGCCCAGGTGGCCGGTAGAACTAAAGTAGAGCGTTTCTCCGTCGGGATGGATAAAGGGCGCGTCCTCATCGCCCGCGGTATTAATTTTAGGCCCCAGGTTGATAGGTTTGCCCCAGCGCCCGAAGCGATCTTTGGTAGAGACATAAATGTCGAAGCCACCGTAGCCTTCCGGGCGATCGCTGGAGAAATAGATACGGTCAGCGTCAGCGGTCATGGAAATAGAGAGTTCGCGATAGGGTGAATTGACACCACCCAGGGGCTTGGGCTCTCCCCACTGTTCTCCTTCCAGGGTAGAGACATAAAAATCTCCCTCTCCCTCATCCATATAAATAAATAGCTGGGTACCATCAGGTGATATGGCAGCCCCACACTCATGATAACTGGTGTTGACGGCTCCGCTTATTTTAGCAGGCGTCCCCCACTGTTTGTCATTCTTATGGGCAATGTAAATGTCTTCGTAGTAGTTGTTATCGTAAGCCATCTCGCCCCCGGTAGAGCCTTCGCGCCGGGAGGTAAAGATCATAGATTTGCCATCGGCAGTAATGAGGGGGGCATAGTCCTGGTTATCAGAATTGAGCTCCCTTAAGTTGGTAATCAGCACATCCTTAGGGTTATTGATGTATTCTATGCCAATGGCGCACTGCATAATATGCTGATCTGCCAGGAAGGTATTTTGGGCTTTTTCCCGGTACTGCTCAAAATAGGTCAGGGCTTCCATAAACTTATGGTTGTACTGGTAGGCCAGGCCCAGGTTGAACAGCAGGGTAGGAGAATGTTCACCTGAGTTTTCATACACCTTCAAGAGGTAGGGAAGTGAGCGGTCTTTGTACTTACTCCTTAAGTAGGCCTGGCCGATGCGTGCGGCCAGTTCCAGGTCATCAGGCGCCTGTTTTTCAGCTTCCAGGTAGGTGTTGACCGCTTCGGTATAAAATCCATCCTGGTAAAAGCGGTCGGCAGTTTTGATCAGCTTTTTGTAAGACTGGGCCTGCATCACCAAGGGCAGGAGCAAGAGGCATAAGGTAAGGTACTTCTTCATCACTATGCATACTTGTGGTTATCAGCCGCAAATAGGCCCCAAGTGAGATGAAATAAAATACAGTTTTGCGCCAGCTTAGACTATGTACATATAATGGCGAAGAATAAGAGATATGCTTTGTGCCGACCTGCTTATTCAGGAGGCTCTTCGGGTAGTACGGTAGCTGTAGTAGGCCAGCACCTCTTCTATGGCCAGTCGGATCGCCTGGTTGATGGGGTAAAACTTCTCACTCAGGCGATGGTCAATATTGCAAAGCTTATAGTAGTAGTTGCGCATCACAGGCGTGGGATTGTCCTCTTTTACCCACTGCTCGGCACGAGCGAAGGCTTCGGGCGTTTCCGTTTTGATGACCCCACAGGTAGAAAGTCGCTTATTACCATATTTATCAAAGGCGGCTGAGAAGCCAAAAAGGCGGCAGATCAGGCCCCGCTGCTGATAAGAGGAGCATTTGCCCTGACGCTGATCAGTGCCCAGCGCCTGCAACACTATGCAAACCTGGCTTGACTGGTAAGACCTGAGCTTATCCAGCCATTCATAAGCCAGACCGTTTTCGTAAAGGTGGTAAGCCAGGGGAAGAAATTCCAGAGGAGTTGCATCAATATCAGGTTTGAAGCAGCACTTTCCGCAACCGGCTATGCAGCTGAGTTGGGTCGCCTGCCTGAATTTCTGCATCTCCTGCTCCAGTTCGGAGTACAATTTTTCTACTGCTTTTACTTTTTTCTTGATCGACATATCTAGCCTAATGAGTTGCCATAATTACTTAAAAAGAATAGTAAAAGTTGCAGTTCAGAATTAATTATTTTTTGTCAGTTATAAGCTTCAAAAGCAGGTAGAAAACAGCAGGTTTCAGGTAGCTGCTAAGTGCCTCAAGAAGGAGAAAGACAAATAAAACTTGTAGAAAATGCTTTGGCAGGAGAGACCTAAAAAGAAGAGGTTTTACCAGCAGTACAGTGCTCTTTTACATTTTTTCAGATGCCATTTCCCGCCTGAGCTGCTGTAGTTTCAGGCTTAAGGTACACAGTTGTTGTATCTCCCTGATCCTTAGATTTTCCTTGCCCCTAAGCAGGTAAGCCTCCTTGCTGTAGCCCAGTTTTGCATCAAGCTTTGATTGCTTCTGCAAATAATCCAGGTAATGCTCAAGGGGGGATTTACCAAGGTAACTTTGGTCAAATGCAGCCTCAGGCAATCCGCGGAGGCTTATACTGACCTTCTCTTCTTTTAGATGCAGTGAAGCTGAGGCTGGCATCAATGTAGTGCTGAAATATTTGCTTGCTCTCTCTGTCTCTTCTTCTTTCTCCACTTTTAATGGATAAGGTTCAAGCTCGTACCACTTATTGATAAGCCGGAAGTACTCTTTGCCCCAGGCGCACCATTTACGAAAATCTGCCAGTAGAGGTGCTCTCGGTATCTCGTATTGAAGGGGATCTCCATATTTTTCGCTGTACTGTGGGGCTGCTAACACAGCCAGGCAGTAATAAAAAATACTTTCCTCGCCGACGGCAGCAAAATCCTTGCGGGCCTCATCCTGTTCATTGCTGAGCGCAGCAAGGGCCGCTTCAAACTCCGAAAGTATCCCACGAATACGCTGGTAGAGCCCCCGCCGTTCTACCGCATCTCTTTCCAGTCTGAAAATCGTCTGCCTGAAATCCTCTATACTTTCTCCAAGGGGCATCAGTAGTTCAGGCTTAGAGGCAAATGCTTCAGCGGCTTCAAGCTTCTTACCGATCTGGATAGGGTATTTCCTGATCACCGGCAGATCCTGGCTGAGCAGGCTCATCTGTTCCAGCAGGGCAGTCATGATAGCAGGTGGAAAGCTTTCCTGGGATGCTGGGAGGCGCAGACTGCGTTCTTCATAAAATTTCTTAAAGGCATTGAGTCCGTTTTCAGAAATGTTTGAACTGCCATTATTAATGAGGGGTAGCATCAGTCCATCCGAAGTGCTAGTTTTGAAGGCTGCCTTATAGACCGGAAAGAGCTGTTGCCAGCTCGGCTGCCACCATAAAGCCTTTTCTTCGGACAAAGTATGCAACAGCTTTTCTTCGGCATACAAATACCCCATGACGAAAGGTGAAAGGCTAGCCTGTTGCATCTTTTTTTCGTCAAAAGTCAGGGAAATACCTGCCTCTGCCATTTTTCTGAGAGGCTCAGGCCAGCTTGTTTGTTCAGAAGCCTTTCCCAGTTTTAGCTTCTCATACGCTCTGAAGAGGTAGAGTACTTTTTTCCGGAGCTGCTTTTCATCCAGGTCTGTAAGCCATTCATCTGCCACCGTAGCAGATGGATAACTCAACTGAAGGAAAATGCCATTTTCATCTTCAGTATATAATGGCGGAAATGAAAAGAAGTCGCTTTGGTCAAAACCAATCCAATAGGTATGAAGCTCGTCTTCCACACGTGACCAGCTGACTTCCTCAGGCCATTTATCAGGTTCCGTTTCCAACCTGCTGTAAAATACTTTTGTCTTTTTTTCTGAAACAGGAGGCTGATTTCTTAGCAAAAAGATAAAGCAATAAGCCTGTTCAGATTGAGACGGTAGATCAAGTACATAGATTTCTTCAAAATTTTGGCTGAGGTACTGTCTGATAGCGTTGGCTTCTACCGAAAAAAGGAATGTCCGGTCTATTGAAAGTAACAGCATACTTCTGGAAGCGGCTTTGTTCACCAGCCTAATGATCATTCGGCTTTGCATCTCAGGAGAGCCAGAGGCATTTTGTAGGGCAGCTACTTTCATGATTTCCTGATCTAAATGAGAGTAAGCTTTGCTATGGTAGCTGTAGGATGGAAGCAACTGACTGAGATCCGCAAC
Source organism: Cyclobacteriaceae bacterium (assembly GCA_046541235.1). Taxonomy (GTDB): domain Bacteria; phylum Bacteroidota; class Bacteroidia; order Cytophagales; family Cyclobacteriaceae; genus Catalinimonas. The sequence continues at coordinate 15,630 of JBKHDR010000016.1, forward strand.
TGCCAGGTCATAACTCATGCTTCGTAATTGATGAACACAGTCAGGTTCGGCCTCAGTAGTAAAAAGACTGGCTTGCCGCCCGCTAGTTTCTTTAACAAGTATATCGCCAAAACAGGACGAAGACTGCTTTACCCTCTTTGCCTTTGCGTTATTTTGAAGCAGATTGGCTGTGTAGCTACTCAGTGTCAGGTGAGAAGCCATCAGCCGGTGATCTATATCAGCAGAAGCAGCAAAAGAGAGGATATGCTCTGAGCTAAGCTGACATGAAAGTATTGTAAGCGGATCATTATTCAGGCTGATGCCCATTCTTTTTCGCAGTAGTTGTTTTGCCTCTCCAAGGACGTATTGCCATTTGCCCGCAGGCATCAGGAAGGCTGTCTGCTGTGGCTGGAAAAGGGGTGGAATCAGCTGGTAAAAGTCTGTTCTGTCGGGTAGTAGTGAGGCTACACTTTCAGAAGCAGCACGTAAGTCTGAAGAATTGATTTTTTCAGTAAGATAAGCATTCAGGGTAGGATTGGTCAGGGCCAACTGCTGCCATAGTGAATCTTTTTCCAGACCTTGTTTTTCATCAGCTTTCAGCATATGGCTTAACAGGTACTGCTCGGCCAGTAAGTGAAATACATCTTTAGCTGAGGCCTCTTCGGAGAGCTTTAGCTTCAGCAGATCAAGCAAGTCGGCTAACACATGGCGTGAAGCAGGCTGACGCCCCCATTCAGTATTTAGTATTTTTTCAGTCTGTTTGCGAGCAGACAAGATTGACCTGTTAAGTTCGCTGAGAGCTATAGCGAGCTTTTCGGCCGTATCACTTGAATACTGCGAGGCATAATTTCGGGCAAAGGATCTAATGCGTGAGCTAGTAGGCATAGGTTCTGGAAAAACCAAAGCCCGAAGTTAAAAGTTGAACTGCTTACAAAAAACGTATAGTACAAAAAATCCGGCCTGCCAGCCGGATTAGATTCAATTGTTACCGTTAAGCCCCAGTTCTGCTTTGGCTTTATGCTGGGCCTGTTCCAGGATTTCCTGCAGGTCAACTTCTCCTTCATCGTTCAAAAAAAAACCGTTGACACGCTCCCGTAGTTTTTCTCCGGATTCGGGAGCAAGCAGAAGGGCAGCAATAGACCCGGTAAGTAACCCGCCGATAAAGCCTGCGACGAAGGCGCCGGTATTATCAGACTTCTTTTTTTTCTGCCTCTGCAGCAGTGATTGTTGTTCATGGAGTTTTTCCTTCAGCGCTCTATTGATGGCCAGGGCCGAGCCAGTGATGAAGCTAATATTTTTCAGTGCTTCCAGGGAAGGGAAGATGTTTTTTTTCTTTTTTTTCCCGAAGCGAAAAGTCTGTTTTCCAATCTTCATTATAAAAAAATATTTAGGTTACAGTATGCTTAAAGGTAAGCAGGAATCAACTGATTATCAAATCCAGCCATTACTCTTAGGTATATTTCAAAGTATCAAAAGCCAAGCTGTTAAGATGAGGGCTGTATGATTCTTTTTCTTTTGGGTTGGGCAGGGTTACCCTGGTAGATGGTATGAGGCAGCAGGTTGCTGTTAGCCACAGAGCTGACTGAGAGAATACTATGAGAAGCACAGGTGACACCCGGGCAAACCACAGCATGTGCACCAATCCATACACCATCCTGCAGTACAATGCCGGCTGTCATCAGATCAAAGCTAGTCTTTTTATAGTTGTGGCTACCGCAGAGCAGCATAGCTCCCTGAGAGATACAAACATGATTTCCAATACTGACCTCGTCCAGATTGTCAATCCAGGCATTTTCTCCTATCCACACATAATTACCAATGCTGAGCTTCCAGGGGTATTTGATGTTCACATTAGGCTTAATTATCACTCCCTTTCCTACCCTTGCGCCAAAAAGCCTGAGCAGGTAAGGCTTAATACCTGGTATCAGCATCCATGAAGATTTGAAGAAAAGAGCATTGGTATAATACCAGAGCAGCCTGATAAATAAGGGTTTGCCAGGCTTGTACCAGGCATTATTAAAAGTTGAAAGATCACTGGATGCAGACATGCCGACAAAATTAGTCATACTAGCCAAGTCTTATAAGCTTGAAGTAAATTCTTTTGAAAAAGGCAAAGTAAGACTTTTTGCGTTTTCTTACCATATCTTCAAAAAAAGGCTATTTACATTGTCAGCGTTACATATAAAGCATCTTTATGTAAGATAACTTTTGTTTATCAACAAAAAATCTAAATCTCAGGAGTGAACTATAGAAAAAATCATAAAAAATATTGATTAAGCCTATAAATGTTAATGTAAGATTACTATATTTGAAAGAGTTTATGTGTGCTACTGTTTCAATTAAACATTAATTATTTGTCTATTCTTTGATTATTGATACTTTATAAGATTAGATATTATTAATAAAATGCAAATTTTACCAGCTATGAGCTTCGTAATATTTTGCTGTAAGGATCAGATTTAGAGAGCAGGGCACAAGATCTAGCTAACCAAACCAAACTTATTTTAAGTGAAAGTCTCAATCATCACCGTCGTTTACAACAATGTCAGTACTGTTGAGGAAACCATCAGGTCGGTTATCTCACAGGACTATCCGGACATTGAGTATATCGTGGTAGACGGTAAGTCTACCGATGGTACGCTGAAGGTAATAGAGGGCTACCGAGACCATCTGGGGGCATTTATATCTGAGAAAGACCAAGGTCTGTATGATGCTATTAATAAAGGAATTAACCTGGCTAGTGGAGACGTAGTAGGGATTTTACATTCAGACGATTTATACTACGATCGTCAGGTAATCTCCCGCATTGTTGATAAATTCAAAGCAACCGAAGCTGACTGTGTTTACGGCGATCTGGATTATGTCAAGAAGAATGACACTAACAAGGTAGTGAGAAACTGGAAATCAGGTGCCTTCACGGCTGATTCGTTCCAGAACGGCTGGATGCCTCCTCATCCTACTTTCTTTGTTAAAAGGAGCTGTTATACCGAACTGGGTACCTACAATACCAGCTTCAAAACTTCGGCTGATTACGAACTGATGCTGCGCTTCCTTTGCCGCCACAAGATCAGGGCCGCTTATTTGCCAAGTAAGCTGGTCAAAATGCGTGAAGGAGGAGTGAGTAATGCTTCCCTGAAGAACAGACTGGCAGCTAATCAAGAAGACATGAAGGCCTGGCGTCTAAATCAGCTTAAACCCAGACCCTACACCCGTTTTATGAAGCCCATTCGTAAGATCGGTCAGTATTCACTGGGGCAGTACACCTATAAATCCACGGCTTTCCTTTCACTGATCTTTCCCTTCCTGATTTCTATGGGTTACACTGAGGGAGGCACATCAGGTGTGTTTGTTGATAATTTCAGAGTCTTTCTTTCACTACTGTTTTCCTGGGGCATAGCTGCGCTTACTGCGCCGGTAGTTTCAAGAATTGCCAAGTCCAAAAACCTGGTAGATCAGCCCAACAGTCGTAGCTCTCATCATGTGCCTGTACCTACCCTGGGTGGGATTTCCATCTTTGCTGCTGTCATGTTGAGTCTTACTCTCTGGGGAAGTATAGAACCCAAAAATGGCCTTCAATACATGATTCCTGCGCTCACCATTATCTTCTTCATAGGTCTGAAAGACGATGTTATGATCATTGATCCTATCAAGAAACTGGTAGCTCAGATACTGGCTTCTCTGGTTTTGATTATCGGAGCGGATATCAGGATAGCAAGTCTCTATGGTATTATGGGCATCGGAGAGCTCAACTACTATTTAAGCGTAGTTTTCAGTGTCTTCGTTTTTATTGTCATTACCAATGCTTACAACCTGATAGATGGTATAGATGGGTTGGCAAGTAGCCTGGGCATTACCGCAGCATTGATCTTTGGGGGCTGGTTTTTTGTAGCTGGTCATACCGAACTTGCTGTACTTGCCTTCAGTACAGTAGGTGCCTATCTAGGCTTTCTCAAGCAAAATTTTTCTAAAGTTGATAAGATATTCCTGGGCGATACGGGCTCACTGATTCTGGGTACACTTCTGGGCGTACTGGCCATGCAGTTTATTAAATTTGCTTCTATCCCTGTGGGTGAATACCATATTGAAAATGCGCCCCTGATTGCCATCGGTGTGATGAGTGTTCCTCTTTTTGATACGCTCAGGGTGTTTTCTTCCCGCATACTAGAAGGTCGTTCTCCTTTCATGCCCGACAAGCGACATATACATCATATTCTGGTGAGAAGAGGTACCCTTCATGCTAAAGCTACTTCTATCATCGTACTGATTAATATCCTTTTTGTGGCTATTGCCTGGTATATATCTGGCACACTCGCCATATGGATACCAATGACTACGATCATCGTCATGTATGGCATGTATGCTTTCCTTTGCGTACAATTGATGAAACTTCGCCCTCGTTTTATGAAGAGATTTGTACTCCAGTACGCCAGAGCCTTGTATCCTGTTTTCTGGCAAACAAAAACACGACTTGATTACCATATAAACCATGGTGAAAAAGAAGTCAATAAAATGACGGTCTGATAAAATACTTCTCTACAAAAACGAACCCCTCTATCTTAACGATGAGGGGTTTTTTCATGAAATAGAGAAAAGAATAGATGTTTATTTATGGATGGTCTAACCAAATGTAAAGGCGTAAGTCATTGCCTGCTGCTCATTTTTTGTCCATAATCTTCTTCCACTTTTCTCCACAGCGAATGAATATGCCAGGGCTCGTAGCTGCGGTTATCATATTCAATAATGTTATTGGGACCTTGAATCCTATAATATTTGGCTTCTCTTTTTTCTTTACTTCCGGCCCAGGCAAAGTGGATCTTATCTATACCTGCTGCTTCAATTTTATCCATTTCCTGCCGGGCCAGTGCATAATCCAAGTTGTACACCCATGCACGTATCAGCCGGACGAGGTCTTCTTTCTGCGCTTGATCCATTTGAGCCGCACTCAAACCATAAGTATCAGTAGTATGAGCTTCAGTACCTGTAAGAGTCAGAACGTCATCAGGCATTTGTCCCTCTAAGCGGGCCTTTTTTTCCTGCTCAGCGTTGAAGCTCTTAATAAGCCGGTGGGCAATGTCACTTTCTTCGCGCATAAAACTGTAGCCTGCATAGGGCCCCTCGGTCAGCTCGCGTGGATCAACACCAAAAAACATAGGCGTGACACTGATTTCCTGCGGACTCAGGGCAAAATGAAGAGAAAGATGATGACCCTCAAACCGCCACGACCAGGGCTGCTCACTGTCAGGCTTACCATAAAAGGTAATATAGTAATAATCATGGCCGTACATGGTTTTGTCAGTTTCAAAGCCTTCCTCCTCAAAAACATCCATACGGTGCTGCTGATCCTGCTGTATGATAAGCTGCGCTTTCAGGTAACCCTGATCACTCAGGCCAGTCTGCAGGAGGCGATGAAGAGCCATCTTTTGGGCCTTGTTGAGTTCGCCCAGCGGCAGGCCTTTTCTTGAATAGCTGTGAGTTGGCAGGTTGTTCCAGTCAAGTCTTTCCGGGCTGCCGTAGGCTAAACTGAGCTTCTGCTGCTGCTCGGCAGTGAGCTGTTGCATAAAAGCACCTCCTGCCTCCACCATTTGCAGTTTGACTCTTTCAACAGCATCATACTGGGCGAAGAGAGGTGAAGAAAGGAAAAAAAGAAACAGTAATGGAATGAAAGTAAATCTCATGATAAGGCTATTAGGTTGTCTGTTAGCACATCAAAGTATAAAAAAATGATGAAGTGCCCAAAGATCATAGCCGGAGGAAAAACATAAAAAGCACAGTGATTTTTTCTACCACTGTGCTATTATAAATAGGGAAAAGTTATTCAACTGCTTCAGCAGCATGCCTGCTCTGAATTTCCTGGAGTTTTTCAGTAGTAAGCGGCTTTACGATATAATCACTTATCTGCTGGTAATTTCTTGATCGGTTGATATCAGATTGTTCTGATGAAGAGGTGAGCATATAAATAGCGGTACCGCTAAATAGCTCAGGATTGATTTCTTCAAACTCATCCAGGAACTCCCAGCCATTGACGATGGGCATGCGAATGTCAAGGAAGATGATGTTGGGAGGGGAGAGCCGGTTTTTACTGATATTTTTAAGGTGGTCAAGGGCATCCACGGCGCTGATAAAAGTAATAACCTCTTCGGCAAACTCACAAAGGTCAGCCAGTTTCTTAAAGATGATATTATTGATAGAATCATCATCAATCACCATCACCTGCTTGATCTTATCCATCTTAATTGTCTTTGAGCGTTTTGCTTAAATATTTTTGATTACTTATTTCTGTTGATGAGAAGCGGCACCATTAGGTAACTCGACTTCAAAACTTGTGCCTGAGTGGTAAATTGATCTCACCCAGATCTGTCCTCCCAGTTTATTGATGGTTTCTTTTACAATGTATAGGCCAAGACCTGAGCCTGATGATTCGCGGGCAGCCTGGAAGAACATGCCAAAAATCTTATCCATATGTTTTTCTTCAATACCGATTCCGTTATCTTCTACGATGATACTTGCGGTATCTTGTCCTACGCTTACCCTGATATCCACATAGGGAGAATTATCCTTAAAGCGGTGATATTTGATGGCATTAGAAAGGAGGTTAATCAGAATTACATACAGCCTGATTTTATCTGTAAAAAATTTACAGGCACCTTCTACTTTTATGTTTATTTCTACTTCGTCTATTTTTTGCAGATATTTCAGTCTTTGCAGTACGTCATTGATAAGGGGCTCAAAATGAATCTCTTCGGTTTCAATTTCAAGCCGGGCGTTACGTGAATAGTCGGTGATATCCTGGATGATCTTATCCATTTTGTTCAGGCTTTGTTCCATCATTTCCAGGTAGCTGAATCTTTCCTGCTCATTGTTGGTAATTCTGGAGATATTGATCAGCCCAAGCGTAGAGGCGAGCGGTGCCCTTAGGTCGTGTGAAGCTGAGTACACAAAGCGATCAAGCTCTTCATTGGTCTTTTCCAGCGCAATATTCTTTTCCTTTAGAATTCTTTCGGCCTCTTTTCTGTCAGTAATGTCACGTATGGCCCCGTCCAGAAAGCTGATACCATGAAATTCGGTCTTTAGAAAACTGCTTAGCCCCCAGAAAGTAGACCCATTGCTGCGCCTGAAGAGGTAAGAAAAATTGCTGACCACACCTTCCTCTTCCAGGGCTGCCTTGAACAGGCGAAACATGTCAGGGGTAGCGAAAAGCTGCTTTAGAAGAGGCTTTTCATCCTCTGTATAGCCAAACATCTCTCTGAAAGCCCGATTGGTATAAGCCAGTTGCTGATCAGCGTCGGCCCGAATGATCGCTTCTTTAATATTGCGGTTGATGGATTCAAGCAGTTGCTTGCTTTGCCTGATGGTGTTTTCGGCTTCCCTCTTCTCGCTGATGTCTCTCTGCACGCTGATCCAATGGGTAATACGATTTTGCTCATCCCTGAGTGGTACTGATGAACAATTGACCCAGTGCTTAGAACCATCTTTATGGTAATGTATGATCTCGCTGCTTACTGCCTCGCCTGCGGCCAGAGCATTCCTGATTCTTTCCAGTTCTTCGGCTGATGTTTCGGGGCCGTACAAAAGTTTCAACGTTTTGCCCAGAATTTCGTCTTCCTGATATCCTGACAGCTCAGAAAAAGCCTTGTTGACATATACCACTCCGGCTTTACCAGAATCCTGGTAGGAGAGGGCTGTAATTGCAATGGCATCCTGGGCATTTACTACAGCAGAATTAAGCAGCCGCAACTGTTCCTGTTCGTAGTGTTGCTGACTGATATCCTCCACAAAAACGGATGCACCCTTGAAAAGCTGGTTATGAAAAATGGGAAAAGCTTTGATCTCAAGAAGCACCTGGCGCCCCTCCGATGTTATGAAGGTCTCTACGAAATGAGCAGCCTTTCTGAGTTGGCGCTCAGCCAGCAGTTTCTCCCATCTTGCATACCATTTGGTATGCTGCAGCAGGTCAAGAAGCGGGGCATAAAACTTGATCTCCTGCTGAAAAATTTTCTGGAAGTAGTTACTGAAAATCCCATTACATTCCAGTAAGAGGCCATCTTCGTCCAGCAAAGCAATACCAATATTGGTACTTTCAATGACAGCCCTCAGGTTGGTGCTTTTGCGGACCAGCGCTTTCTCCTTTTCTTCCAGTTGTCTGAGCACTTCATACTCAAAATAATTGAGAACGGACTTAAACTCTTCGAGCATCTCTTTGTGCGAAGGGCTCTTTTCCTGTAGAGCAATGCTTTTTCCAATGAGCGCTAGTATATCTCTGCTTCTATCATCTTTATCATTCAGCAGGGTTTTCAAAAGCTGGTTTTCCTGCTCAAGCAGCCTGATCCTTCTGATCAGTTCCTCTTTATCCTGATCGTAACCATTTAATTTATCCTGCGACAGCTTCTTTTTGTTCTGATCATTCATACAAAATTGGTAAGCTTCTTTCATATTTTGGATATAGCTGAGTTCCAGCCTGTTTTCATTTTCAGCAAAAGGTTCTATTCCTTCAAATTACTTTCTGGCAGCAAAAAGCAAAGTCGCTGCATAGACCGGAATATAGCCTGACTCTGCTCCGGGTATTCCAGCAATTAGGCAGCACCAAAGTGTAGTGTGTTTCTGAGATATATAATAAGTGAAGATATTTCCTCGGGATGGTTAGCAGTATGCCAGGCTGTAGTAACATATGTTTTGTCCACAGCTTTCTGCAGACTGGCATAACCCATCTCAGGGCTGATCTGTGAGTAGTAAAGACAGGTTTTCTCCATCCTGATCCTGGCAGAATTACCTTTTCTGGCGTATACCTTAGAGACTGCCTCAGTAGATTCACCTTTCAGGGTAGTTCCGTCAGGATTGAGCTTCATACATATGGTTTTCTTCTGTTAAAAATTTTTTGACGGTATCCAATCAAGATCATAAATTAACTAAAATCAGGTTAGTTTAGAGAAAATGGGATTCCATGTGCTCAGTTTTGGAAGTAACTTATTCTACTGATTTGCCATTTAGCAGAGGGGCTTCCTCAGCTAAAATGACAACCGGAACCTATTCTTGGAAGGGCCTAAGTGTGTTATTCATTCATTCAAAATAGCCTGTTCTTATTATCTACAGATTTGCATAGCAAGCTTATGAGGAGAAAGTAATTCTAAGGCAAAAAATAAGATTAATATGATATTAGTAATAATTAATAAAACTTTTTATTAAAATAAATAAAAAAAATAATATAAAAAAATTTAAAAAGAATAAGCTTAACTGATTTGCATAAAGTTTGAGCAGAGTAGGATAATATGAAAAAGGGTACCTGAGGATGAGGTAAAAAAGCTACCTGCTTCATTCAATTGAATAGTCAGGGACAAGATGTAAGTTTGAAGTGCAAATCATCTTAATTTGATACTAGCTGTTTTTTTTCCAGGAGGGCTACATTTTCTATGTGGTGGGTATGCGGAAACATATCTACCGCTCTCATCTTCTTTACCTCGTACATCTCATCCATCATGGCAACATCCCGGGCCTGGGTGGCAGGGTTACAACTCACGTAGACGATACGTTCAGGCGCTAATTTCAGTAAGGTTTGTACCACATCAGGGTGCATACCGTTGCGGGGCGGGTCGGTAATGACTACATCGGGGCGCTCATGCTGAGTGATAAAGTCAGCATTCAGGGTATCTTTTAAATCCCCGGCGTAAAAGGAAGCATTGTTAATCTGGTTGATCCTGGAATTGATCTTGGCATCCTCTATGGCTTCTTCCACATATTCAATCCCGATGACCTGATGGGCCTGTCGGGCCACAAAGTTGGCAATGGTTCCGGTACCTGTGTAAAGGTCGTAGACCACTTCATCGCCGCTAAGTTGGGCAAAATCCCGGGCGATTTTATAGAGCTCATACGCCTGCTGATGGTTGGTCTGGTAAAAGGCTTTGGGGCTGATCCTGAATTTCAGGTTTTCCATCTGCTGCAGGATAAAAGCTTCTCCGCTATGATGATGCACCGGCAGATCATAATAAGTATCATTCTTCTTGGGGTTGATGATGTATTGCAGTGAGGTGATCTCAGGAAATTCAGCCTGCAGGTAGTTCATCACTTCTTCAACTACCCCAGGTTCATTTTCGGCCTCACCGCCAAACTGTACGATCACCATCACTTCTCCAGTGTTACTATTGCGGATGATCAGGTTGCGTAGCAGGCCGGTATGGTTTACATGGTCATAAAAAGAAATTTTCCTGGCCCTGGCGAAGGCATCAAGGGCCAGTCTGACCTGGTTAGAAGGGTCAGGCTGCAGGTAGCAGTGGGAGATAGGCAGTATCTTCTCAAAGCTCTGAGGAATGTGGAAGCCCAGGGCATTCCTGTCAAGTTCTTCACCCGAATCAATTTCTTCACGCGTCAGCCATCGGTTGACCGAAAAAGTGAATTCAAGCTTATTGCGATAATAAGTGGTTTCGGCTGATCCGAGAATGGGCAGCACCTCTGCCGCTTTTGCTTTACCAATACGTTCAAACTGGTCGCTGACCTGCTGCTGTTTGTAAGCAAGCTGCTTTTCGTAGGGGATATGCTGCCATTTACAGCCGCCACAGGTTCCAAAATGGCTACAGAAAGGTTCCACTCTCAGTTTTGAAAGTTGATGAAAATGAAGGGGTACGGCTTCCATGTACTTTTTCCTGGCCTTCACAATCCGTATATCAACTACATCACCGGGTGCTACGTCATTTACAAAGATGATCTGTCCCTCGTGCTGAGCGATGCATTTGCCCTCAGCAGCCATCCTTTCTATGCTGATTTCCTTCAGTATTTTCTGCTTCTTCTTACTCATAGGCCGCAAAGGTATAATATTTGACTGTTCGCTATGTACAATACAGGGATTATTCTTATTTTAAAGAATAAAATCAAAATAATTCCTGCACCTAACTTCTAAGCTGGTAAAGTCGGGCTGGATACCTGTACACATGAGAAAATTACTACTTATTGCCTGCTTCCTTTTCCCTCACCTATTGCTTGCCTCTCATATTGTAGGGGGCGAATTTTCGCTTGAGCACTTGGAAGGCTATCGTTATAACCTGAAGCTGGTGCAGTATTTTGACGAGATCAATGGCAACCCTGAGGCTGAAGATGATTTTGCCCTGGTTTTTATTTACAGAAAAAGTGATGATGTCTTCATGACCTCTATCCGGCTTGACCGAACCACCTCCCGTTTTGTGCCTTATACCAATCCTGAGTGCTCCATAGAGGAACTGATCATCAGAGAGATCAATTACGCAGCCAGCATAGAGTTACCTCCTGCTGTTTATAACGACCCCCAGGGTTATTATGTGGTCTATGAGCGTTGCTGCCGCAATTATGTAGTAAATAACCTGGCTCGGCCCGAACAGACAGGACAGACCTTCTACATGGAATTTCCCCCGGTGACGGCCGCCAACCGCCAGCTGGTCAATTCCAGTCCGAAATTATCTTCGCCCTTAAGCGACTATGCCTGTATTAATGAGCTATTTACTTATGATTTTGGAGCCATTGATGCTGATGGCGACTCGCTGGTGTATTCACTATCTTCCCCTCTCAACAGCTCTCGCTTTGAGCCTTTACCCATGCCTTCGCCTGCACCTCATAGCCCTGTGGTTTTCAGTGAAGGTATAGGTATCAACAATATGGTACCGGGTAGTCCCGCTCTTAATATCAACCAGGAGGGGCGTCTGAGTGTACGACCCAACGAACTGGGGCTTTTTGTCTTTGGTATCAAGGTAGAAGAATACAGAAATGGCCTTAAAATAGGTGAGGTACGAAGAGATTACCAGATGCTGGTGGTAGACTGCAGTTCGGGTAGCCCCCCTGTCATTAGCGGCCGCATCAAAGGCGAAACAGTTAGCTACCAAGAAGGTGATACCATCAGGTTTACCCAGGAAGATTTGCGCTGCCTGGAGTTCTTTGTGACAGACCCCGATCCTGATGAGCAGATCAGGATCAAGGCAGAGGGCGTTAACTTTTCGCAGGATATTCAGCAACTGATACCTTCAGAATTCAATCAGCTGACAAGTACCAATGATACACTTAGTTTTGAGGTATGTCTACCTGAATGTCCTTACACCAACGGCCCGATGCTGATCAACATCATAGCCTTGGACGATGCCTGCAGCCAGCCCCTGACAGATACGCTTACCCTGACTGTGCTGCTGCAGGGGCCTGTTAACGAAAATCCTTTCTTTGTGGGAGGGCAGGAAGTGATCAATTTTACCCTTGAGGCAGGGCAGCTTTTTACCTTCCCGGTCAGGGGAGTGGATAATGATAAGGACCTGCTGTTTATGGAAGCAGAAGGCGTAGGATTTGACCTGGAAGACCTGGGAATGCAGCTTCAGGAGCAACTGCTGGTACCCGGAGAGGTACAAAAAAGCTTTGTCTGGACGCCCGACTGCGCTACTCTTGATCTGGAAAACCAGGAAGAATATGAAGTCAGGCTCACACTGACAGATGACAGTGAGTGTTCACTGGGTGAGCCGGATGAACTTCTGCTCAGGTTTAAGGTTGAAAAACCGGCCAACGAAAGGCCTCTTGTCAGCTTTGAAGGGCTGGACGAGCAGGAGGTGAGCATCAGGATTGACGAAACCCTATCATTCAATGTGATTGCCGAAGACTTTGATGGCGACTTCATGACGCTGAGTGCAATAGGTGACGGCTTTGAACTGGAACCCTATAATATCAATTTTGCCGGTAACCAGGGCCTGAGAAAGATCAGCAGCCCCTTCAACTGGCGCTTGTCCTGTAATGCAATTGACCTCGCCCAAAGAAGTACCTTTGATATCTTCTTTGTGGCTCAGGACAGAGACAGTTGCATACCGGCTGCCGATACTTTAAAGCTTACTGTCAACGTACTACCGCCTCTCAATAATGAGCCAGAACTCATACTTCAGTATTTTGGCACAGATATGCCGGATACGGTAAGTTCACCGGTGGGCAGGCCCATAGTTTTTGATGCCATAAGTACGGATCAGGATAATGATATCATCACGCTCCGGCTGGCCAGGGCCTTTATCAATGAATCTGAGGTAAACACCGAGGTGATAAACTTCAACTTTAATACGGTGAGAGGAAGAGGCCTTGTAAGAAACCGCTTTCTTTTCCAACCTTCCTGCGACTTCATACCCCAAGACCGAAGTTTTAGTGAGCTTAAACTGATTTTTGTAGCAGAAGACAGTAAATGCTTCAATATAAAAGATGATAGTGTACAACTGGTGGTGCAGGTTTTTGATGAGCCTCTGGATTTTGATGCCTACGAAGCACGCAATGCATTTACGCCCAATGGTGACGGACAGGGTGATTTCTTTTTCCTGCGCTTCTGCAATGATCCTGAGGGAGAATGCGACCTGCCGCAGGGTAACTGTCTGAATGAGTTTGAAAGGATTGAAATTTTCAACCGCTGGGGACGCAGGGTTTTTACTGATAATGATATCAATTTTCAGTGGGATGGGGCGGGTATGGCTGCCGGTACCTACTTCTACCATGTTTACTACACCCGCGACATCTACAAAGGGCAGGTCTATCTCTTTATTCGTGAACCAGACTGATTATTCATAACGCAGCGATTCAATAGGATCAAGCCTGGAAGCACGGTAAGCAGGATAATAGCCCGAAAAAAGCCCCACAATTACACAAATACCAAAAGCAGAAAAAATCCAGACCCAGGGTACCAGAAAGCGGCCTACGTTCATAAACGTAGCTACTACATTGCCTATACCCATGCCCATCAGTACACCCGCCAAACCACCTATCTGGCAAATGACGATAGCCTCCAGCAGAAACTGCTGACGGATGCGCATAGGCGTAGCACCCATGGCTTTGCGGATGCCAATTTCCCTGGTTCTTTCTGTCACTGATACCATCATAATGTTCATCAACGCTACTGAAGCACCCAAAAGGGTAATGAGGCCAATGGCAAAACCACCTATCCGGAGATAACCGGTAATTTCGCCCAGTTGGTCACTGAGCGACTTTTTTTCTTTAATTTCAAATGAAAGTTCTTCACCTATAGGGTCCTGTCGGATGGCACGCATCAGGCTGGTAGCCTCACCCATGGCAGCCTCTACATTACCGTTGCTACTCACCAGCATATCTATGCGGTATTCCAGCCCGTCGCTTCGGCGGGAAGCAAGCTGCCTTCCTTTGGAGAGGGGAACAAGTATCTTGCGGTCGGCATTGCCGCCCCCACCTACGGAGCCCATCTCTTCCATGACCCCTATCACTTTGAAGATATTCCCGTAAAGTGAAATCTCCTTGTCAATGGGGTTTTCATTTTCATTAAACAGGGCAGAGCGGGTATCATAACCGATGATGGCTACGTTGGCACTTTTTTCAAGGTCAAAATTGGTGAAATTTCGTCCTGACTCCAGCCCATAGTTTTCGGTTACAATATAACTTTCGTCAGTGCCATAAAGCCGGATATTAGGATTGGTTTCTTCTGAACCACGGCTTACGACCGTATTACCGCTGATGAAGCTGCTTACCGATATTTTTGCCGGATAATCGTACTTTTTCTTAAATTCTCTTACCTCACTGTAGCGTATAGGCGGGTAGCTCTTTTCGGCACGACCCTGTTGCCTGCGACCGCTGCTTCTTTTCTTATCTATGGAGAACGTATTGACGCCCAGGCTGGCAAAATTATCATTGACAGAAGCCTGTATACCGTCTATGGCAGTCAGGATACCCACCAAAGCCGTGATGCCAATAGCTATGATGAGGGCCGTCAGGGTAGTTCTTAGTAAATTATCCCTGATAGACCTGAGGCTTTCCTCTATATTATTGAGTATATTCATAACTTAATGACTGCTAGCAAAACAATTAACAGAATGTAAAGGTACTAAAAAGAGTACATGCAAATTGAATATTCGCATGATTGGGCAAATCTTTATGACTTGACCAGGTACGATAATAACAATAAATTCAATTGCTGTCCTTTATATAATTACGTGTTCTGAAACTTTTGAATTATGCATAAATATCTTCTTCTCTTGTCTTTTTCTCTTTTGTTTTCCGTGGGAGCCTGCGCTTCTCATCTGATGATACCGATGGACCAGAAGCAGACTAACCACCTGAAGGCTTACGGTATCGCCTATTGGGTACTGCAAAATAACCAGGCAGTAGACTGGCTGCTCAACTTCCGGGGAGGAAGTTTTGCCGTTGAATATTCTCAGAAGCTGGAAAACGAATGTGTGATCAGGGGAGTGAGTTATGAGGTCATTTCTGACGCAGAATATAACCAGATCGTAAGTACCATTGCCAGTCCTTCCTCCAACAAAGACCTGATGAAGCTGGAAAAGCATCCCAAGATTGCTGTCTACTCACCAAAGAGCAAGCAGCCCTGGGACGATGCCGTAACCCTGGCGCTTACCTATGCCGAAATTCCCTATGATGTGGTGTTTGACGATGAAGTCATGTACGATAAACTACCCGAATACGACTGGCTCCATCTTCACCATGAGGATTTTACCGGGCAGTATGGCAAGTTTTACCGAATCTACCGAAATACGCCCTGGTATATTGAAAGGCAGCAGATGTACGAGGAAACTGCCAAGAAGCATGGTTTTGGCAAAGTTTCTCATCTTAAGTTAGCTGTCGTGAAGAAGATCCGCGAGTTTGTATCTGGTGGGGGCTTCATGTTTGCTATGTGCTCTGCCACCGACACCTATGACATTGCCCTGGCTGCTGATGGTGTGGATTTTATAGAGTCGATGTACGATGGTGACCGGGCTGACCCTAATGCACAGGAAAAACTCAACTTTAATAATACTTTTGCCTTCCAGAATTTTAAACTGGAGCGCAATCCTTATGAGTATGAGTTCTCTAATATTGATGTAGATCCACGTACCCGCGGGCTGAGCCAGGAGAATGATTTCTTTAACCTCTTTGAGTTTTCGGCCAAGTGGGATCCCATACCTACCATGCTGACTCAGAACCACGAACGAATTGTGAAAGGATTTATGGGACAAACTACTGCGTTTAATAAATCACTGATACGTCCGGATGTGGTAATACTGGGAGAAACCAAGTCGGCCGGTGAAGCTAAATATATTCACGGTATCTTTGGAAAAGGCTTCTGGACTTTTTATGGTGGCCACGACCCGGAAGACTACCAGCACCGGGTAGGAGAGGCGCCCACTGATCTTAATCTGCATCCCAATTCACCCGGTTACCGCCTGATCCTGAACAACATTCTTTTTCCCGCTGCCAAAAAGAAGAAGCAGAAGACCTGATTTTCACAGTTAAGGAGTTGAAAGCTGAAGGTTACGGGTTTGTCACGAACCCATTCATAAAATAAATAAGGAGCATGATAAAGTGCTCCTTTTTTTGTTTAACGAGATTTGATAGCCTCTACCCTGGCTTCTTCTGCCAATAAAAATCAGAGAGGAACATAGAGCACGTACTTCTCTTCAAAATATTCTTCCGGGATAAAATCGCTGATCGGAAAGCACTGGTAATTGAGCTGAACTTCTTTGATTTCCTGTTCCAGGTTGCCGCCTTTCAGACAGATCAGCCCATTGAAAAGCTCATGCTGCGATTTTACCTTGATGCGCTGCCTGGTCCACTGGTACAGCTGATTGAGTGGGGCTACTGCACGGGTAACGGCAAAGTCATACCGGCCTTTGTCTTTTTCTATCCGCATATGGCTTGCCTGTACATTCTTCAGTTCAAGTGCTTCTGCTACTATCTCTACCACACGGATCTTCTTACCTACTGAATCTACCAGGTGAAACTGTGTTTTAGGATGGAGGATAGCCAGCGGAATACCCGGAAAACCACCGCCGGTACCTACATCCAGCACATGGCTGCCCGGCAGAAACTGCACTACCTTGGCAATAGAGAGCGAATGCAGCACATGATGCAGATAAAGGTGATCAATGTCCTTGCGGGAAATGACATTGATCTTCTGGTTCCAGTCCAGATAGAGGGGGTATAGCTGCTCAAGCTGAATGTACTGCTTTTCGCTCAGCTCGGGGAAGTACTGCCTTATTTTTGCAAATTCTGATTGTACGGCTTCGTTCATGGGGTAAATTTACAAGATCCGCTTCAATCAAAAAACTTACCTTCAGCACTCTTTCAGATGCAGTAAAATCTCAGATATGTTCTTTCTTGTTTTTCACCAGGTCGTACATCAGCTCACGCGCACGGTGTAGCTGTGCTTTGACAGTACCCAGGGGAGCATCCAGTTCCTTGGCAATTTCATCATAGCTGTATTCCTGGAAGTAGCGGAGCTTCACCAGGCGCTGGTATTTGGGAGGAAGTTTGGTAACGAAAACACGCACCAGTTCTTTCTTCTGGCTTTTGATGGCTTCTTCCTGGGGGTCAAGGTTATGGTCTTCCACATCAATATTGACCGCGTCACCATTATCATCTTTGAAGGAAGTGTTCAGGCTCAGTGTCTCTAATTTTTTCTTGCGAATAAAGTCAATAGCATTGTTGGTAGCTATCCTGAATAGCCAGGTACTAAAAGTATAGTCTTTTTTGAAACGGTGCAGGCTGCGGAAGGCCTTGGCAAAGGCTTCTATGGTAAGATCTTCAGCATCATCCACATTTCTGACCATTTTGAGGATCATATGATAGACGGGCTTCTTATAGCGGCGCATCAGCTCAGCATAAGCCTGCTGATCCTTATTTTCGGTAGCTTCATCTATCAATCGGAAATCTTCCAATGCCTTTTTGGAAAACTGCTTTTTTAACTCCATCGGGTATTTTTTGAAAAAAGGGCGCTCGTACCTGTTACTAACAGATAAATAACGTATAAAATATTCAATATTGGCAACTGCGCGATATTTATAGGCTCATTAAATTTACCGGCAGCAGTTTTGAAGGCTACTAACAGGGCAAACCACTTAAGAATCAAACCTGCTATGATTGAGTATGGTTCATTTGCCAGAAAAATTAGTGGGATAATACCCACCCATGAGATTATTTCTGATAATGAAAGGGCGCCCAGCCATAATTTATCTTTTCTCCTGTAATATTTTCCTACGTGCAGATGCCGTTTCTTCTGCCTGAAATAAGCGTGCCATTGCCGTTTAGGCACAGAGCAAACTTTAGTCCTATCATCCAGGCTGACGGCAGAATTTTTTGAATTTGCATAACGGTTCACCCAAAGGTCATCATCTCCGCCATTGATATGCCAATGCCCCCTGAAGCCCTTGTGCTGCATAAAAAATGATTTGCGGTAAGCCAGGTTTCTTCCTACGCCCATATAGGGCCTGCCAGAGAGGGCAGCTCCCAGGTAGAGCAGGGCGGTTTGCAAGGTTTCAAAGCGGATGAAGGCGTTGAGCCAGCTATTTTCATAAAGGTAGGGGGAGTAGCCTAGTACAAACTGGGTATTTCCTTCCAGCAGGTGGCTCATCTCCCTGACCCACTGAGGGCTTTGCGGACGGCAATCTGCATCGGTGAGCAGGATCTTATCGTACCGGGCCGCCCTGATACCCATACTAAGAGCAAATTTTTTTCCCTTGATATGCGCAGGTCGTTTTCGGAGCCATACCAGCCGGAGCAATGCCTGCTGAGACTGCTGCTCCAGCAGAAAATCCAGGCTGCCATCGGTAGAGCGATCATCCACCACGATGATCTCATAAGGATAAAAGTTCTGGTTATAGAGCAGAGGGAGAAGTTCCCTAAGATTGGCTAGTTCATTATGTGCGCAAACCAGCACTGAAACTCCCTCGGGGAGAGGCCGGTTGCGGAGCGGCTCATCTCCTGCTCCCGCCTTTGCCTTGTATTTTTTGAGAGAACGTGAGGCTCCCAGGTAAATAAGTGACTGGTACAGAATGAACGTAATCCATATACTCCAGAGGATCCAGTAAACCATTATTGAGCCAAGGCTGATTTTTTGGGCAAATTAAGTAATGCCAGGCTTAATAACAGCGAATCTTGGCATTCTTATTTTGCAAAAAAGGAGGAATTTTCTTAACATAGAATAAGAGTTGCATGAGAGTGAAATTCTGATCATAATAAAGTCCATTCTTTACCCAAGAAAACAGAAGTACGTGGCTGACCTAGATTTCTTTATCGCAGCGATCATTATTTTGTTCCTGCAATATTTTATTGTCTATTTGTTCATCAAAGTAGGGGGGCGCTGGCAGCCCAAGAGCCAGCTAAGCTTCTATGCTACGGCTGCTGTGGTGGGCACTGTCGGTTTTAGCCTGATATTCAGCCTTTTTAAATGGTATTTTGGCTACACTTTTGTCAGTGCCAACTTTGAGTTTGCCCGTAACTGTATGGGTTTTGCCATGTTTCTGATGATTGGCAAAATCTATGGCCTGATGCCTATGGAATTCATGGTGAGGCACATGGAACGCTACTAAACATTTCTTTTCTTGTCTGTTTTGGCCTTTTCTTTTCATCTTCTGCGCAATTAGCTCTCAGCCCGTGAGCTGAATCATGCGTATTTTTTACTTATTTCAGGCTTTCTCTAGGCACATTTTTTTATCCTGAACTGATCATCTTATCCCGATGCTAGGAACCTTTCAGTCAACTTTCTGTGATTCCTCATCCTGCCCGGTATGCTGTTAAAGAAAAACTTTTAGGGGCTGATTATGCTTATCTATATGTATCGTAGAGCTGATTTTTTTGCAGCCTTGATTTTTTAAACTGTTATAAATGGGCAAAGTCAAAGAAAAGCCATCTGATAAGAATAAGGATAAAAAATCCATACTTTCACTGAATTCTCTGCCTCAGGGCATAGAAAAATTTTTGGAAGATGCAGCAGGACTAACCAGATTCAGTGCTGCTTTTTTCAAAGAAGTTTTCAAGCCACCTTATGAGTTTAGTGAAACCCTGCGCCAGGCTTACCGCTTGGGCTATGGTTCACTGCTGCTGGTTGGAATTTCCAGCTTCATTATGGGCCTGGTTTTTACCTTACAGACCCGTCCTACACTGATTGAGTTTGGAGCCGAATCCTACATACCCTCTATGGTCTCTATTGCCATCATTCGTGAAATCGGTCCGGTAATCACTGCCATGATCTGTGCGGGTAAAGTAGGCTCTGGCATAGGCGCAGAATTGGGTTCTATGAAAGTAAGCGAGCAGATAGATGCCATGGCCGTGTCGGGTACTGATCCATTTAAATATTTAGTCGTGACACGTATCCTTGCCATGAGCATTATGTTGCCCATCCTGGTATTTTATGCTGATGTGGTAGGACTCATCGGCTCTTATTTTGGAATGAACATTAATGGGAATATTTCACCCGAACTGTATTTTCTGGATGGGATGAGTACGGTAGATTTTATGGATATCGTACCTGCTACCATCAAATCTATCTTTTTTGGGTTTGCCATTGCCCTGGTAGGTTGCTACAAAGGTTATACTACCAGCAAAGGTACAGTAGGAGTAGGTATGTCAGCCAATTCGGCAGTAGTAGTGGCTTCTCTGATGGTATTTATTATTGACTTACTGGCAGTGCAGATTACTCAATTTTTTACCTGATATGCCACAAACTGAAACTCATAAAGATAAGAGAGAAGAGCATCTTCAGGAAAATAAGGTGATGGCCAAAGCTGAAAACTTTTCCAAAAGCTTTGATGGTACCAAAGTGCTGCACGATATCAACTTTGAGCTGCACAAGAAGGAGCATATGGTCGTACTCGGTAAATCAGGCACCGGTAAATCGGTACTGATCAAGAGCATGGTAGGCCTTCATCGGCCAAGTGGCGGAAAGCTAGAGGTGCTGGGCAGAGATCTTAAAGAAATAGATAACAAAGAACTGATTGACCTCCGCAGGCAGGTAGGCTATCTCTTCCAGGGAGGCGCCCTTTACGACTCCATGACCGTGAGAGACAATTTACGCTTTCCGCTGGAAAGGCAGCTGCACCCTAAGCCGGAAGACGAGATACAGCAGCTGGTGGAAGAGGGGCTGGAAAGTGTAGGGCTCAAAAAGGCTATAGATAAAATGCCTTCGGAACTGTCAGGCGGTATGAAGAAAAGGATCGCCCTGGCCCGTACGCTCATCCTGAGACCCAAGATCATGCTTTATGATGAGCCTACCACCGGACTGGACCCGGTAACCTCCAAAGATATCAGCGAATTGATCCTGGAAATGAGAGACCGCTACAACATTACATCAGTTATCGTAACACACGATATCGCCAGTGCGGAAATCATTTCTGATAAGATATACATCATCAAAGACGGTAAGTTTGGTGCTGAGGGCAGGTTTGAAGAGCTGGCCCAGGCAGACGAAGACTGGATCAGGGCATTTTTTGAATAATAAGATTGTAATCATGAGTGATAAAAAAAATAATATAAAACTGGGGTTCTTTGTAGTACTGGGGCTTTTGTTTTTTATTGGTGCCATATTTTTCATTGGTGCCCGTCAGAACCTCTTTGGAGATAACATAGAAGTTTCAGCTACTTTCAACAGCGTAGAGGGGCTGCAGGTGGGTTCACAGGTACGTTTTTCGGGTATAAATATTGGCACCGTAGAAAGTATCATGATCAGAAGTGACTCAACAGTGGTAGTGGAGATGCTGCTTGAGGAAAGAGCCAGCCAGTTTATCAAAAAAGATGCAGTGGCTACCATTACCACTGCAGGCCTGATGGGTAATAAAATTGTGACCATTTCGTCAGGTTCGACTGCTGCTGAAAGTATAGAAGAAGGAGCTGAACTGGCTTCTGCCTCTCCTACCAGCCTGGAAGATATCATGGCCGACCTGAAAGAGACCACTGAAAGCGCCAAAACCATTGCCGATAATATTGCGACCATCAGTACCCGGATTGAAGAGGGGAAAGGCTTGCTGGGCAACCTGGTAGCCGATACTTCCAATGCCAACCAGGTCAATGACATTATTAACTCTTTTCAAGCAGCCAGTAATAATGTGCAGGGTATTACAGCTGATATAGAAGCCCTGACCAACCGTACCCGCAGTGGCGGGGGTGCATTGGGCAAGCTAATGGCCGATCAGGAGACTGCCCGAAAAATGGAGACGTTTGTTGACTCGCTGGTAAGTACAGGAGAAATGACTACTGACGTGGCACAAAACATCAGAGAGTTCTCTGAAAAGCTCAATAATGAAGAAGGACCTCTGAATAAAGTCCTGACTGATACGGCCCTGGCCACTGAAATAGACAGAACGGTGACCGAGGTAAAAGAAGCTTCTGAAGGTATTGACAAGACGACCAACAAAATAAACGACAGCTGGATACTTAATCTGTTTTCAGGAGGCAACAAAGATGATGAAGAAAACTAGCAGGCTGATAAGAATCAGTCATCATCACTAATGCTCTCCAAAAAAGAAGCGCCCTGTTTTCCACAAGGCGCTTTCTTTAAATACTTATCATCATAATGGTTTAACCGACAAATGATGGCCTGCTTAAGCTTCCTTCTCCACTTCCTGCAGGGCTTCCAGCATGACATCAACCACTTTGTTGAGTTCTTCCATACTGATCACCAGGGGAGGTACCAGGCGCACCACCTGCTCACCGATGGCATTGGCAATCACGCCTTTTTCCATCATTTTCATCACAACCGGACGAGAGGGGATGCTCAGCTCAACACCGATCATCAGGCCGCGGCCTCTTACCTCTTTGATGATAGGCTGATGGGCCGCTTCGGCTTGGAGTCTTTTCATAATATTGGCACCATTGACGTAAGCTTTGTCAAACAGTTTGTCCTCCTCTATGACCCTGATGGTAGCTAGCGCGGCAGCACAAGCCAGAGGGTTGCCGCCAAAAGTAGTCCCATGATCGCCGTAGTCTAATGCTTCGGCTGTCTTCTGTCGGGCCAGTACGGCACCTATGGGGAAGCCACCTCCCAATGCCTTGGCCAGCGACATGATATCGGGCATCACTCCGTAACCCTGGAAGGCAAAAAAGTTTCCGGTACGACCCATACCGGTCTGGATCTCGTCAAAAACCAATACAATATTTTTTTCGTCACAAAGCTGACGCAACTGGCGCAGGAAGTCAAGGTCCGCCGGGTAAATACCTCCTTCACCCTGTATAGGCTCCACCATGATGGCTGCTGTCTGATCGGTGATAGCCTCCTTAACAGCCTCAATGTCATTAAATCTGGTGAGCTTAAAGCCCTGGGGAATAGGCTCAAAACCTCTCTGGTACTTAGGTCGGCCTGCCGCAATGGTAGCCAGGGTACGACCATGAAAGCAACCGTCCATGGTGATAATTTCACCGCCTCTACCGTGTACATTTCCATGTTTACGCGCCATTTTGATCGCCAGTTCATTGGCTTCAGCCCCGGAATTGGTGAAAAATATCCTGTCCATACCCGAAATCTGGGAGAGCTTCTGTGACAGGTGTACCTGAGGTTCGGTCAGGAAGAGATTAGACACATGGATCAGGCGTTTGACCTGTTCCTGTATGGCCTCTATTACCCGGGGGTGGCAGTGGCCTACGCTGTTGACAGCGATGCCTGCCAGAGCATCAATGTATTCCTTGCCTTCCGTATCCCACACTCTGGCACCTTTGCCATGCGAAAGAATAAGCGGATAACGTTTGAATACCTGTAGATACAGTGATTGATCTAAATCCTTAAGGTGGATAGGAGAGTTGGCACTAACTTCCATGCTGGTAGATGTGTAGTTTTGATAAAAGCAAATAAAAATGAATGTAAGAATTTATGCCTCAGGGTGCTAATCTTTCTATGATCCATTGTCCTTCCGTACCCTGGGAATAGCGGATGCGGTCGTGCAGGCGGTTGGGCCGACCCTGCCAGAACTCTATCATTTCGGCCCTGAGGGCATAGCCGCCCCAATGCTCCGGGCGAGGAATTTCCTGTCCCTCAAACTGCCTTTCCAGTTCCTGCAGGCGGTTTTCCAGGAAATCCCTGCCGGGGATGACCTGGCTCTGCGGAGACACCCAGGCCCCAATCTGGCTGCCCCGTGGGCGGCTGTGGAAGTAGGCAGTAGATTGTTCTTCTGATACCTTTTCTACCCTGCCCTCTATGCGTACCTGCCGCTCCAGTTCGGCCCAGAAGAAAGTAAGGCCTGCCCAGGGAGCCTGTTGCATTTCCTGTCCTTTGCGGCTCTGGTAGTTGGTGTAAAAGACAAAAGCTCCTTCCTCAATTCCTTTCAGCAAAACAATACGTCCGGCGGCTTTACCTTCCGGTGTGACCGTCGCCAGGTGCATGGCGTTAGGTTCGGGAAGTTCAGCCTGCCGGGCTTCATCAAACCATTTCTGAAATTGTATGACCGGATCGGCATTTACATCGCTGACCTCCAGCGACTGACGAGAATATTCCTTTCGCATGGCTGCGATAGATGCACTCATAAAGCTGTACGTTGATGATTTTAAATTATAACCTGATTGACGAGGCAGTGGTTTTCCTTTTGAAACAGATAAAGCAGTATAGCTTGAGATAGTTACAAGTTGAAGGTTTAAAGTTTTAAGATCAGGACTTTCGCCAGTCTTCCGCCGAATGTAAACGTCTGCTCTTTATGATTTTTCAAAACCTTCAACCTGCAATATGTAACCTTAAACGTATTTTAAAAAGGCGCCTGGTCATCAGAGAAGGGCTCTCCTCCCTGGCCTCCACCCGGCTTATTGAAGCGGTTGTTGGCCTTACTTGCGTAGGTCACAATGTTGGAATCATTGAACTCCTCTGAACTACCCGCACTGATTAGGTTATTGCCATAATTATTGTCATAGGTAGTATCATCCAGGTTGGTAAACTTGGTGTACTTACCGATAAACTTAAGCCTGACGGTGTCCAGGGCACCATTACGGTGCTTGGCGATGATGACCTCGCCGGTTCCCTGTACCGGCTGCCCGTTCTCATCTTCGGTAATGCCGTAGTATTCGGGGCGGTAAAGGAACATCACCATATCGGCATCCTGCTCAATAGAACCGGATTCCCTCAAATCCGATAGCTGCGGACGCTTGTCGCCGCCACGGGTTTCCACCGCACGACTCAGCTGGGAGAGGGCCAGTACGGGTACGTCCAGTTCTTTGGCAATATTTTTCATGGCCCGTGAGATGGAGGCGATTTCCTGCTCACGGTTACCCTGGTTGCCCTTGCTGCTGTCTCCGCTCATGAGCTGCAGGTAATCCACGATGATCAGCTCGATATTGTGTTGGGCCTTCAGCCTCCGGCATTTGGAGCGTAGCTCCCTGATGGAAAGAGCCGGGGTATCGTCAATGAAAATAGGCGCCTCGGTCAGGTCCGAGGTCTTGTGGTAGAGCTGTTCCCACTCAAAGTCGGCCAGGCTGCCTTTCTTGATTTTCTCACTTTCCAGCTGGGCCTCTGCCGAGATCAGACGGTTAACCAGCTGCACAGCCGACATCTCCAGGGAGAAGATAGCTACGGCATGACCAAAATCTACCGCGGCATTTCGCAGGGCAGAGAGCACAAAGGCAGTATTATGGGTTACCGTCATGTCTTCCAGGAGAAAAAGCCGGTTACCATCAATTTCAAAGCCGTAGTAATCATCCACCTTATCGTATTCTACGCGTATGTCGGTAACCTGCCAATCCACCTGACTGCAGCGGGGGCGGGCCTGCTTTCTGCCTATCCTCACAGGGATGCGGTCAATATCACCGTAAATCCGTATGCAATAGCTTTCTGACTCGTAACCAGTATGACTGATGCTCGCCCTTTTCTTCCTGATAGAAGTTCTGAAGCCAAGGGAGTCGCATAAAAACTTGATCTGCTGAGCCAGTTCCTTTTGGCTTTGACTGATTTCATAGCCGTTGGACTGCTCCAGAAAGTGACCGTCGCTGTCTATCAGGCCGGCAAGCAGTTTCAGTCTTTTGTTGGTTGAATTAATGAGGTAATCCTGAGGAATGTGCTTATTGCCCAGGAGCCCAAGCTTCCTGAGTTCATTGTTGACAGAAAATTCAGAACCGCCTCCTTGTCTTTCCTGGGTAATCGCATATTGATTGCAGCTTTCCGGGTAATCATAGGTACTCAGTACCGCTTTGTTGCCTGCTTCGCTCAGGGATTGGGCATAGATTTGCGGGCTTTCTACTACTTCCGGGTCACTGGAAGTAATAATGGAAGAATGGAGGTCGCCATCACCCAGCCAGAGTCCTAAAATGTAGGCATCAAGCAGCTGCGGTTTATCTTCAAACTCAACCGCTACTTTATAGCCTTTGTAACTGGATTTGAATTTATCGCTCTTCTCCAGGTATTCTTTTACCGAAATATTTAATACTTCTCCTTTCTGATGATTTCCTTCACGGCGACTTCTCTTCAGTGAAAGAATATGACTTTCGTTAACACGATAGTCAATCCCTTTATTCTGGCGTATCCAGTACATCCTTTCCCGCCCACGCGCTATGGACAGCACACGTCGGGGAGTAGAATCGTCTCCCATGAGCAGATCACCTTCTACCACATCTTCCACTTTCCTGAGGCTGCCATCATACATAAGCACTTTGGTGCCTTTGCCCAGGCACTTACCCATACCGGGCCTGGCCGCAATGATGACCATATCGGAGCGCTGCCAGCCGGAGGTGACGCGGTCCAGGGCAGAGAAGCCGCTGGGCACACCGGTAAGTCCGTCTTTCTTGAGCTTCTTGGCTTCCAGCTCATTGATGGCATCCCGCATAATGGAGCGCATGTCGGCGTAGTTTTTCCGAATGTTGGATTCGGATACGCCAAAGATTTTCTGCTCTACCTTGTCAAGCAGGGTAAAGGTATCCGTGGTATCTTCGTAGGCTTCCTGCTCTATCTCGCTGGCGATAGTGATCAGTTCCCGCTTGATGGCCTGCTCGGAGATAATACGGGCATGAAACTCCACGTTGGCCGCCGAGTTAACCTTCTGTGTCAGCCCACTGACGAAGAAGGCACCCCCGACAAACTCCAGCGTAGCATTTTTGCGGAGCTGGTTGGTGACCGTAAGCATATCAATCGGCTCAGAATTGTCAAAAAGCTGCAGGATGGCCTGGTAGATCTCGCGATGGCTGTCTTTATAAAAACTTTCGGGTTTGAGAATATCAATGACGGTGGTCAGGGCTTCTTTCTCCAGCATCAGGGCTCCCAGCACGGCTTCTTCCAGCTCAATGGCCTGAGGGGGCAGTTTACCTAATGCATTGGCACCTACCGTGTTCAGTAGCCCTCCTATTCTGTTTCTTCTGTTCTTGGTATTGGCTTTCTGCCCTGAATTATCGCTGCTCATAAGTCTGGTTAGGATTCAACGGAGTAAATTTTGCTGACCTTGGGATTTAATTTACGAAAATTTAAGCCTTAGTGGCAAAGATATTTTCATGCTATTACTATTAAGCCGTCATCAGTGTCCTGAAGCCGCCTCCGGGCAAAAGCCCACCATCTGCATTTCTTTTCTTCCTCAAAAAAGGGTGACAAACATAAGGAATTTAGTCGATACAAAGCGGCAGCCGATCCTGCCTTTTTACTCTTTTTTTAACGCCTAGGTAGAAGCACTTTTACTACTCATTGCTGCTTTATTCACCTTGACTTTTTCTTTGGCCTGTCGGTGGTATCTTCTCCTTTCAGGTAGTCGCCAAGGTCCGTTTTTTCCCAGAAGGGCACCCTAATCTTTTTGGCTGCCTTGGCGATGATGTAGGCCGAGACAGGAGAAGTTATGACGATAAAAACCAGGATAGCCGCTGCCTTGAGAATGATTTCCAGGGTATTGAAATGCAGGGCGGCTCCCAGTAGTATGAATCCCAGGCCGAGGCTGGTGGCCTTGGTGATTGTAGACATACGGATATAAAAATCGGGCATGCGCAGTATACCGATAGAAGCAATCAGCATAAAAATAGTACCTATAATGATAGAAAACGCGCTGACAATATCTACAATCTGACCAAGCATATCAGGATTTGTTGAGTAAATAATAAGCAAATGACATAGTGCCCAGGAAGGCAATCAGCGAGAGAATGATCGCTACATCCATCAGCACTGTATCATCATTGATCGTGGCATAGGTTACGATTATACCAATCAGGTTGGCCGACATCAGGTCAAGTGCCAGAATGCGGTCGGGCAGGCTGGGACCTTTGATAAAACGAATAGCGATCAGCAGGCTGGAGGCAACCAGTCCCCAGATGGCGATGTAGAGGCTCAGGGTGAAAAAACTCATGTGGTAACGGCTAAAATTTTTTTCTCAAATCCTTCTTTCAGGCTTTTCTTAAACAACTCAATGCTGCCTTCTTCCAGATACAGCGTATGTACGTAGAGCGTTTTTCTGTCGTCAGAAAGGCGCAGGCTCAGCGTGCCTGGAGTCAGGGTAATGATATTGGCCATGAGCATGATCTCCACATCGCCTTTTACATCCAGCGGCAGAGCTACTATGGCCGGCTCCATGTAGGTGTCCCGGCTCAGTACATCATGGGCGATCTTCAGGTTAGCTAATATGAGTTCTTTGATAAAGAATCCTATAAGTACAAAAAGGGCAAGCACCTTACTGAAATACGGGCGGTACAGCAGGGCCGACAGCAGCCAGAGAGCCAGAAAAATGGCAAAGAAAAGACCTACACTTACAAAGCCCTTTTCGTTCACTGAGGTGTAACCTATGATCAGGACTGTAAGTGACACCGGTATCAGAAAATGCAGTAGGCTAATCCATTTTATCATAGGCTTGCTGGTTTAAGACTTTTTCTACATAAACTTTTCTGTCATATAACTGCTGGCCAGCTATTTTGCTCAGACGTACGAGCGGTTCAGGATAAAAACTCATGCACAGTATGACGATTCCGAGAGCGATCATGGAAACATACATACCATAAGCGGGCCTTTTTTGGGCAGAGAGGCTATGCTCCCGCTCTGTCCTCTGTTCGGGTTGCTTCCTGAGAAAGGCGTACCTCCATATCTTAGCCATAGAGAAGAGGGTCAGCAGGCCGGTGAACAGAGATATCCCCACTACAATGTAAAAAGAAGCATTTAGCCCGGCCAGCACCAGGTAATACTTGCCCCAGAAGCCCGAGAGCGGTGGTACACCCGCCAGCGAAAAAGCCGTGAAGAAGAAGATAAAGGAAAGTAGGGAGTAGTTGTGATAGTAGCCACCCAGTTGTTTGAGTTGGTTCGTCCCTTCCTGCCTGAAGATCAGTCCGCTGATAAAAAACAGGTTACTTTTAACAATAATATTGTGCAGGATAAAGAAAATAGCTCCTCCGAGGGCAAGGGGTGTATTGATGGCCAGTCCCATCACCATATAACCTATCTGACTGATGATATGAAATGACAGCAGCTTGCGCATCTCGTACTGAGCTACCGCGCCCAGCACGCCGGTGAGCATTGTCAGGGCAGATAGCACCAGCAAAAGGTACTGTATAAAGCTGCCCTCAAAAGGAATGATGGTGGTAAATATCCTGATCAGGGTGTACATGCCAACCTTGGTGATCAGGCCGCCGATGAGGGCCGTTACAGAGATGGAAGGGGTATGGTAAGAGGCTGGCAGCCAGAAAAACAGGGGAAAAACCGCAGATTTGATCCCCAGGCTCACCAGAAAAAACATGCCGCTGATCATCACCAGCGGGGTCTGGCCTTTTTCTCTCATCAGCAAAGAGAGCTGTGCCATATTGGTACTGCCTACATAACCATATACTACGCCTATACCGGCAAGCAAAAGCGCAGAAGCTACAAAGTTGATCGTAACATACTTAATGGCTCCCTCCAGCTGCTCGCGTCTTCCTCCCAGCGTAAGCAGGGCAAATGAAGACAGTAGTATGACCTCAAACCACACGTAAAGATTGAAAATGTCACCGGTGAGCAGGCAGCCATTGATACCGAAAAACATGAAGAGTACAAAAATGAAGAAACCGTACCTCATCTCCTCCCGGCTCAGGCTTACATCATTATTGACATAAAAGCTCAGCAGTAAGGCCATGAGGGCGGTAGCACACAACATGAGGGCGCTGAACATATCGCAGACCAGGGTAATGGCAAAAGGGGCTTCCAGTCCGCCTACCCTCATAATGATCACCTCTTCCCGGGCTACCATGTAGAGCAGCCAGGCGCTGCAGGCCAGCATGAGCAGGCTGGCTGTAGCATAGACTATCCACTGTCCGCGAAGCTTCTTCCACAGGAATATGTTAATGATGGCGGCCACAAAGGGAGTCAGAAGTGGCAGTGATAAAGCGAATTTATCCATGAGGTGGCTGGTCAGTCTGGTTAAGTTCATCAAGGTCACTGCTCTTTACCACATGATACACTCTTTTGAGTAAAACTATGGCGAAAACCTGTATGCCCAGCCCGATCACTATGGCCGTTAGGATCATGGCCTGCGGCAGAGGGTCAGCTACCTGGTCTACCGGCAGGGGAGTATCTTCTGTAACAAAAGGAGCGCCGGAGCGATTGATGCCACCGGCCACAAACACGAAGAGGTTAGAGGCATGGGCAAAGACGATAATGCCGATAATGAGTCTGATGAAGCTGCGTTGCAGCATCAGGTAAAAGCCCGCGGCATATAAAAAACCGGTAAGTATGGGTAATACGACTTCCATAGCTAGTCTTCAAAGAGTGAAAAGGCAATCATCATCACCACCCCCACCACCACCAGGTATACGCCCGCATCAAAGAGGATAGGGGTACCCATCTTCCCGATGAGGGGGATTTCAAGCCAGTAGGCCTTCAGCAGGGGATCTCCCTGCAGCAGCTGCGGGCAGACAGAGGCCAAAATTGCGATCAGTCCCAGGCCAGTCAGTCTGCGGGTGCTGATGCCATATAGCTGTCGGGTTTTTTCCTTACCCCATGTCAGCATGTGAAAGAGGAAGCCAATAGCCATTACCAGTGCAGCTATAAAGCCTCCTCCCGGTTGATTATGACCACGGAAGAACATATAAAAAGAAAACAGCATAAAAACCGGCACAAGCAGCCGGATTGCTGTAGTGAGCAGTAATGATCTCATTTTTCTTCTTTTTTCAGGTTCAGTTGGTTGAGTGCTACAATGCCCAGGGCAGCAATACAAAGCACTGTAATTTCACCCCAGGTATCCAGGGCTCGGAAGTCTACCAGTATCACATTGACCACATTTTGCCCTTTGCCTAGCGGGATGCTTTGCTCCAGATAAAATTCCTTGAAGGGAGAGGCGGCGCTCTCACTTTCCACGCTCAGCAGCACCAGCGTCATCATCAGGCCAAAGCCCAGCGAAACTGTGAGCTGCAGCAGGCGCCGAGGCACATTGCCCAGCAGTTTGTTTTTGGGCAGGCGGTGAATGATGAGCATAAAAATGAGCAGGGTAACTGTTTCTGCCAGAAACTGGGTGATTGACACATCGGGTGCGCTAAAAAATATGAATATGGAAGCTACTCCAAAGCCCAGCATACCAGCTGAAATCAGCATGGTCAGGCGGGAGCGGGTGGTAAAGATCATATAAAAGCCTATGGCGATCAGGACCAGCGGAATAAACTCATACACCCGGTAAGTACTGATAGGGGCGGTATCAGGCAGCTCATCGGGAAAGGCACTGCCACTGAAGTATAAATAGGCAAGGCATAGGGTAAAAAAAGCGATGATGTTCGTCAGGTAATTGCGCAGGTAGCCGCTTTGGATGAGACGTGTCTGCGCCAGTGCCAGCTTATCCAGCCCGACCAAGGCTTTTTCGTACAAAGCTTCCGGGCTGAAAGCATAATCCTTGCCGGTAAATGAGAATAGCTTTCTTGCCCCGTTTTTTTTCAGATACACCAGGTAGCCGGTAAACAGGGTAAAAAGACTCAGCAGGAGTACCAGATTGAAGCCATGCCACAGCTTGAGTTCCAGCTCTTTGGCTTCACCTAAGACGCTGCTTACCGCCGGGCTCAGCAGTTCGTGAGCCAGTCTGTGGTTGAAGATGCCGAAGAAAAGCCCTGCCGCACCCAGCAGGAGAGGACCAATCCACATGCTGAAGTGGGGGCGATGTGCCTTCTGATAGCTTTCTTCCTGCCTTTGCCCAAAAAACACCTGGTAGGCAAAAATAATGGCGATACACACATAGAGCACACTGCTCAGGAAGAAAGCCGTCGTTAGCAGCCATTCCAGCCAGGGGGCATGCACGCTGGCTTCGTAAAGTTTTTCTTTGCCGATAAAGCCGATCAGTGGCGGGGCGCCTGCCATAGAGAGGGAAGCCAGCACTGCAGCCGTGGCCGTGAAGGGCATCTTACGCCCCAGTCCTCCCAACTGGCGAATATCTTTGGTGCCAGCCTCATGATCTACATTGCCGGCAATCATAAACA
Source organism: Cyclobacteriaceae bacterium (assembly GCA_046541235.1). Taxonomy (GTDB): domain Bacteria; phylum Bacteroidota; class Bacteroidia; order Cytophagales; family Cyclobacteriaceae; genus Catalinimonas. The sequence continues at coordinate 47,661 of JBKHDR010000016.1, forward strand.
TGGCGCCTTTATAAAGGGCATGAGCAAACAGATAAACCAAGCCTGCTTTTACCGCCTCTTCTGTTCCTATCCCTATAGCCGCGATGATCAGCCCCAGCGTGCTGATGGTAATGTAAGCGAGTATCTTTTTCAGGTCATATTTCACCAGGGCGATGGCGGCTCCCATCATCATACTGAGCGTCCCTATGAGGATCAGCGCCAGCGACCAGGCTTCTACCTCCATAAAAACAGGGTTGAGCCGTAACAGCAGGTAAATTCCGGCTTTAACCATGGTGGCCGAATGCAGATAGGCGCTGACCGGCGTGGGCGCTGCCATGGCATTGGGCAGCCAGAAATGAAAGGGAAACTGGGCAGATTTGGTGAAGCAGCCCAGCAGCACCAGCAGCAGTATGGCCGTAAGGTAAGGACTATCCTGAAGAGGACTCTGCAGGATTTCAGCCAGGCTGTAGCTATCAGCAGCCATAGCTATCAGGATAAGGCCAGCCAGCAGGGCCAGGCCTCCACCCGCTGTCACCAGCAGTGCCTGCACGGCAGCTTTACGCGCTTTCTCCTCATGACTTTTGTAAGCAATGAGCAAAAAAGAGCTGATACTGGTCAGCTCCCAAAAGACATAAATCTGTATGATATTACCCGAAAGTACCAGCCCCAGCATAGAGGCCATAAAGATAAGCAGGTAAGCAAAAAAGCGGTGGGCATGAGGCTCTCCCTTCATATATCCGCTACTGTAGAAGAGGATGATGGTGCCGAAGGTGGTAATGAGCAGGGCAAAGAAAAGGCTCAGGCCATCCAGGTAGAAAACCAGGTTGAGGTTCAGAGAGGGTACCCAGGCATACTCAAAACTCATAGGCCTGTCGTACCCTATAGCTCCCCAGAAGCTAAAAAAGTAAGCGGCCAGTCCGGCTACCAGCAGAGAAACCAGGTAGGGAAAGACGTGGGGTGCCCTTCTGAAAAAGAGCAGACAAAGTAAGGCCAAAAAGTATGCACTCAGGACGGCTGCGAGCATGAATCAACAAATAAGTATAAAAAACTTACTATGCAACCGCAGTAGTCTCAGCTTGTTTGTTATAACTTGAGCAAAGCTTCCAAAAAGCTCATGTTGTGGTTTTTTTCTTTCACTACAAAGATCGGTAGATTATCGTGGTAATGCAGGATATGCTCGGCCACACTGCCCAGCATAAAGGATGCGGCAGGGGTGCGTCCCTGCGAGCCGATCATGATCATATCCACCTTTTTTTCCTGGGCAAACTTACTCAGTTCATCATCCACCCGGTTATTATTATTGAGCTGGTAGTGTACTTCGCACCATTCTTCTTTAAGTTCCGGATGTTTTTTGAAGAATTTCTTGGCGTCGTTCTGGGCGTGGCCCTTCATAATTTCGGCAAACTCCTCGTAGCTCTTACCCGTCTTGTGGTAGCCACTTGGCACATTGTACACCTGCAAACCATAAATTTTAAGCGAAGGATTTTGTTCTCTGAACTTCTGTGCCTGCTCCAGGGCCAGGGCCGAGAAGTCAGAAAAATCCAGGGCCACCAGCACACTATCTATCTTCACTTCCTTATTACGGGGTACCAGTAGTACCGAACAGTGGCTGAGCTCTGCTACCTTGCCAGAGGCCACTTTAGGACCTTCCTTATGCTTGGAAGAATGCTTACCCAGCACGATCAGGTCTACATCTTTGCGCTTGGCATATTTGATGATGGCCTCGGTAGGTTTGGTGCCCTCCAGTACATCAATATGGGTCTCGGTATCGCCTTCTTTAGTAAAATACTTATTCACCGCGTCCTTTACCTGATGCTTGATGGTTTCATCAACCGGGGCAAGTACATTTCTGAATTTTTCCTCCAGTTCTTTGGGAAGGTCAAGGTTTTTGGCTACGTGCAGAAAATAAACCGTATCAGATTGCATCATTTTACCGACGATAGACGCATAGCGGATGGCATACTCATCTATGTCGCTAAAATCCATGCAAACCAGGATTCTTTTAAGTTGGTACATAAGGCTTTGCTATTTAAAAAATTTGACATTACTGGCCATACCAGCTGATTGGCAAAGTAAAATTAATTCGGAGAAGCCCGAAAGATTTTTTACATATTTACCAAAAAATCCTAAATGAAAAAGTCCAGCTTGTCTTTTGTATTCGCAGTAAAGTGACTCACCCATCCTACTTGAGGCTATAGGAATTTGTCCCTAAGGCTTTTTGTCTTAATTTTGCCCCATCATGTGCCAAACATAGGTTATTTATCAAACTAAGATTCATGCAAAGCAACATTTCACGGGTGCATTTTATCGCCATTGGCGGCAGCGTCATGCATGACCTTGCCCTGCATCTTGCCTCCAGGGGCTTTGAGGTGAGCGGTTCAGACGATGAAATATACGATCCCGCCAGGTCAGCGCTGGCTGCCAAAGGGCTGCTCCCGGAGGCTATCGGCTGGTTTCCTGAAAAGATCACCAAAGATATTGACACCATTATCCTGGGGATGCATGCTCGCCCCGACAACCCTGAGCTCAAAAGAGCGCAGGAACTGGGCCTGAAGGTATACTCTTACCCTGAGTATATCTACGAGCAGAGCCGCGACAAGCAGCGTATCGTCATTGCCGGTAGCCACGGTAAGACGACCATCACCTCCATGATACTGCATGTACTTAAGTTTCACAATAAAGATTTTGATTACGTAATCGGTGCCCGTACCGCCACTGTGGAGGGCATGGTCAGGCTGAGCGATGCGCCCATCATCGTCATAGAGGGCGACGAATACCTCACTTCACCAATAGACCGCACGCCCAAGTTTCTCAAATACAAGCATCACATCGGGCTCATCAGCGGTGTATCCTGGGATCACTACAATGTGTTTCCTACGCTGGATGACTACGTCAAGCAGTTTGAGCTTTTTGCTGATGCCTCTCCCAAAGCAGGCAACCTGATCTACTGCGAGGAGGATGACCTTACCACGGTGATTGGCCGCAAAGAACGCACCGACGTTAACCGCATTGAGTACCGTGCTCATCCTCATAAGATCATCAATGGCGTCACCTTCCTGATTACAGATGAGGGCGAAGTTGCTGTAAAAGTCTTTGGTTACCACAATATGCAGAACATCAGCGGCGCACTGGAGGTCTGTAAGAAGATAGGAATCACCAAAGAAGATTTTTACCAGGCCATCCCGACTTTTGGCGGAGCCAGTAAGCGACTGGAAAAGGTAGCCGCTAATGAGCATACCACCATTTACAAAGACTTTGCGCATGCGCCCTCCAAGCTGCTGGCCACTACCCGAGCCGTAAAGCAGCAATTTCCGCAGCGCCATCTGGTGGCCTGTATTGAACTGCACACTTTCAGCAGCCTCAACCGTAAGTTTGTGGGTCAATACCAGGATACTCTCAATGATGCCAGCCTGGGCGTGGTCTACCACAATCCTGAAGTTTCACGCCACAAAAAGCTGGAACCCCTGGATGATGAATTTCTCAAAGAAGCTTTTGGCCGTCAAGATCTGAAGGTATTTACTGATTCAGCCTCCCTGAAAAGCTTTTTGCTGGAGCAGGACTGGAAGCATAAGAACCTGCTGATGATGAGCTCAGGTACTTTTGGCGGCCTGGATTTAAACGAACTGGGGCAGGCCCTACTGCATCGCTCTGCCTAATAAAGAAATAGTAATCATGACGAACCTGAAACTGAAGAACCCATTAGCATTTTTTGACCTGGAGACTACCGGAACCAACGTTTCACAAGACCGCATCATAGAGGTGCATGTGATCAAGGTCATGCCCAATGGCGATATTCAGGAAAAAAACCTGCGGGTCAATCCGCAGATGCCTATCCCTGCCGAATCCAGCATGATCCACGGTATCTACGATGAGGATGTAAAGGACCTGCCGCCCTTCAAGAACGTGGCCAAGTCGCTGCACAAATTCCTGGAGGGCTGCGACCTGTCCGGCTTCAACATCATCCGTTTTGACGTACCCGTGCTGGTGGAGGAATTTCTGCGGGAGAACATTGACTTTGACGTAAGCCACCGCAAGATGGTGGACTCTCAGAAGATATTTCACCTGATGGAGAAGCGCACACTCTCGGCTGCTTATAAGTTTTACTGCAACAAAGACCTGGAAGATGCCCATTCTGCCGAAGCCGATACGCGGGCCTGTATGGAAGTGCTGGCCGCTCAGGTGGAAAAGTACCGGGGTAAGCCCGTTACTGATGCGCAGGGCAAAAAAATAGGAATGATAGATGACACAGTGGATTCGCTGCATGATATTTCATCTACCAAAATGGTAGACCTGGCCGGCAGGTTTATTTTTAACGATGAAGGGGTGGAAGTATTCAACTTTGGCAAGTTTAAGAACAGGACGGTGCTGGATGTGCTGGCGGCTGAGCCAGCTTATTATGACTGGATGATGAAAGGCGATTTTCCGCTGGATACCAAAAGGAAGCTCACCGAGATCAGGCTGAGGTCCTTCAAGTACAAACGCTGAAAACAGGCTGAATTTGCCTGGGTTGGGGTTAAAGCAAAAACAGAGGTAACTAATACTTTGTGGGCTCTGGCGGTTGTAAAAGGCGAGCCTGTTATCATTCCTGCGAAATGTTTCCTGCTTTGTGCCCTCACAAAGCAGCCAAAGATATAAATGGTGCGGCATGCAATGTGCGGCATGCGATGCGCGGCATGCGATGCGCGGCATTTTAGCTCACCTAAACCGGCTGAGCAAAAGGGTTTTTTAATAAGACTAAAGGCTGGCAGATGGCAGCCTTTTGGTGCTTTATGCCTTTGCTGATTTTTTTTTTACAAAGAATGATTACTATTTTGAATCGTATATTTTTGTCTGCAACCTCTATAATCAACCTACACACATGGGAAAAACTATTATAGTTTCCAATCGTCTGCCCATCAAAATTCAACGGAATGAGAAAAAGCAATTAGAATATCATACCAGCGCAGGAGGCCTGGCCACGGGGCTGGGTTCCATTTACAAGGAGGGTAACAACCTCTGGATCGGCTGGCCCGGCCTGGTGACCAACCGCAAAGATGAGAAAGCCGAGATCACCGAAGCTATCAGGAAAGAAAGCATGGTGCCGGTATTCCTTACCGATGATGATATCAGGGACTTTTACGAAGGCTTCAGCAACGAAACCCTCTGGCCTAACTTCCACTACTTTATACAGTACGCCATCTACGACCCCAAGCTCTGGGAGGCCTACAAAAGGGTGAACCGCAAGTTTGTGGACGAGATCGCCGACAGATGCGACCCCGACGATACCCTCTGGATACACGACTACCAGCTCATGCTGGTGCCCGGTATGCTGCGCGAGAAGTTCCCCCAGGCTAGCATAGGCTTTTTCCTGCATATTCCTTTTCCCTCCTACGAAATCTTCCGCCTCATACCCTGGCGCAAAGAACTGCTCAACGGCGTGTTGGGGGCCGACCTGATTGGTTTCCACACCTACGACGATATGCGCCACTTCCTGAGTTCAGTCAGCCGCCTGGCCGGCCTGAGCAATACCCAGGGGCAGGTGGTGGTGGGCAACCGCACCGTGATGGTAGATTCTTTTCCTATGGGTATTGACTATGACAAATATGCCGAAGCAGCGGCTTCGCCCGAAGCCCTGGAAAGAGAAGTGCACTACCGCATCTCGCTGGGCGACCAGAAACTGATCCTCTCTATTGACCGGCTGGACTACTCCAAGGGCATCCCTCAGCGTCTGGAGGCTTTTGAGCTCTTCTTTGAGCGCTATCCGCAGTACAAAGATAAAATCTCTCTTATCATGGTGGTGGTGCCTTCCCGCGACCAGGTGGGCAAGTACAAAGAACTCAAGGAGGAAGTAGACAGATTGGTAGGACGTATCAACGGGCGCTTTGGCAAGATCAACTGGACGCCGGTACACTTCTTCTACCGCTCCTTCCCGCTGGAAGAACTCTCCGCCTTCTACCGTATGGCCGATGTGGCCCTGGTCACACCTATGCGCGATGGGATGAACCTGGTCTGTAAGGAATTTATTGCCAGCAAGATCAATAAAAAGGGCGTACTTATCCTGAGTGAAATGTGCGGCGCGTCCAAAGAGCTCTCCGATGCCATCCTGATCAACCCCAATGATGTGGATCAGTTGATAGAAGCCCTGCACAAGGCGCTGACCATGCCCGAAAGTGAGCAGGTCTTGCATAATACAAATATGCAGAACTCACTCAAGCGTTATAACATTACTCACTGGGTCAACCTCTTTATGACCAGCCTGAAAAGTATCAAGGAAACGCAAAGCGGCATGCAGACGCGTAAGCTGGACGAGCTTTCGCAGGAAAAAATGCTCAAAACCTATTCTAAGGCACAGCAGCGCCTCATCTTCCTGGACTATGATGGCACCCTCACCGGCTTCCACAGCGATCCCAAAGATGCCAAACCCGATGATGAGCTGAAATCTATCCTCAAAAAACTGAGTGCCGACAAAAATAACCGCGTCATCATCATCAGCGGGCGCGACAAAGACACCCTCAACGAATGGGTAGGTGAGCAAAAGGTAGACATCATTGCCGAGCATGGCGTATGGATGCGTGAACACGGCGGACAGTGGGAAACCTTCCTCAATATGAAAAATAACTGGAAGAAGGAGATTTTCCCGGTGCTGGAGCTCTATGTCAATCGTACGCCCGGCTCATTTATTGAAGAAAAAGACTTCTCCCTGGTATGGCATTACCGCAAAGTAGAGACCGGCCTGGGCGAACTGCGTACCCGCGAGCTGACCAGCCACCTTAAATATCTCTCCTCCAACAGCAACCTGCAGGTGCTGGAGGGTGATAAGGTAGTAGAGATCAAAGACCGGGAAGTGAACAAGGGACGTACGGCAGCCCGCTGGCTGGATAAGTTTGAGCATGACTTCATCATTGCAGTAGGCGATGATTTTACTGATGAAGACACCTTCAAGGTGATGCCTAAAGATGCTTTTACCATCAAGGTAGGCAGTAAGAATTCGGCCGCTCGCTACAGTGTCAATTCTTACCAGGATGTCCGCAACCTGCTCAAGGCCATGCTGGCGTATTAATACCAAATCAAACGCTGCCGAAGCCGATGACTTTGGCAGCGTTTACTTTCAGTGCCATCAATCAGCTTACTTTCTGCGACTTGACCGAGATGCTCAAGGCTTCCAGCAATTGAGGGTTTTCTCTCAGCGCCAGCCGGGCTATGGTACGAAATTACCGCATCCAGGCCTGTAATTCCTGCTTACTTTGGTCGCGATGGCGGGTAGCCTCTTCCGCCTCTCCCTTTTTTTGTAAGCGCCAATAGCCAGGCAGATGTTTCATGATTAGTCAGGACGAGCTCCAAATTTTATATAAACCCGATATTAGCCTCTTTTTTTAAAATGGGTATAAGGTAACAGGCGTTTGAAAAGCACTTACGTACATGCTCGTTGCAGACGAGGACGGCCTTAATAACAACATAATGTGACGATGTACTTATCTGTTTACCACTTACTGCCTATGAACTCCGAAACTTACGTAAAGCTTACTCTTAAGCAGAAAAAGGCTTAGCAAAAAGCCGTTTTTATTACCTCTTACCCACAAAATACTCAGCAAACTTGCGTATAGTTTACATACAAGTAGTAAAATGCTTTTCAAAAATGATATTTGCTTACCCACAGGTTAGTACAGACAACTTTATAGTAGCTTTTAAACACCCTGTGGGTATTCTACTTTAGAATTTGAGTATATAAACCTATTAATTGAAGAAGAATTTATTCGTATATCTTCTTTTGTCCATCTTAATTTAGCATATTACAGAGTGACTAGGGTATGATTGATTATATATCCGGGAAAAGTATCGGGTAAACTACTAACCAAAACCAGTTGATAATTATGAAAGTACTTATTGCCTCTACCGGCTTATTGTTTACTTTGTCTACCACTGCTTTTGCCCAGCTAGGGCTGAGTTTTCACCAGTCTAACCTGCCCTTTGCCGGCATCAGCTATGGGGTAGGCGAGAGGTTCCTGCCGGAGCTGCGATTAGGTACTGACAATTATTTTGATAATACCTCCCTGGAGCTTGTGGTGAACTATGTTTTTGTAAAGAAGGAAAGCCTGCAGGCATACGGAGGGCTGGGGGCAAGGACACAGATCTTTGATGGGGTACTTATTCCATTAGGGGTCAATATTTACCCATTTGAGCAGAAGAACTTCGGCTTCCACATGGAACTGGCCGGGCTTTTTGGTGATGGAGAAGGAGGAGGTCTGCTGCGGGGAAGCTGGGGAATCAGATACCGTTTTCTTAAGGA
>JBKHDR010000017.1:0-55336 GCA_046541235.1 Cyclobacteriaceae bacterium
GCTTATCGTGAAGATAAGCACTATCTTACTGTAGCTTTCAACTAGCGTTCTATCAGTTCCTCTCTGATTATAAATTCGTAGTTCCAAATAATTACTGGGCCATCTTGAATGTCTTCCTCTATGCGTAATTCCCAAGCTGAAGTATCTGTGTAAAGATTCTCAGCATAATTCCTTACTTCATCATGAAAGAATACCAAAGTGGTACTGTCTTCATCGTGCAGGGTGACCCGCATCACACGGTAAGCCTCTTTGAAAAGAGCTATCGGATCTCTACTTACTTCCGTGGAAGAGTAAACAAACGTAGACACATCCTCTTCCAAATGTTGTCTATAGATGTATCCATTTAGGTCGGGATCATCCACTACGACAAAATTAATGGTAAAAGGCGTATTGGTTTCATTCTTTATACTTACTGACATGATAGTTTGTTCCTTTTGACAAGAAAACAAGAACAGAAACAATAGTAAGATACTGTACTTTTTCATAATAATTAATTTAAGGCCAGACACGGATCATTTTACGTCCTTCGGAATAGTCGTTTTCCTTAGGCTTCCAGTTACCTGTCCAGAACCAACCATTTTCACTACCTCTCCAACCCCAGTTCATGTAAAATCTAGATGAGTAGGTGTTAGGGTTAAATTGATAGCCCTCGGCTACCCAAATATGCTGGTTTGTACTTATAAGAAAAGCTGGTGTTTTAGCTTTGATAATTACTGGCCTTCCGTTTTTAAGCTCCGATTTGGCAGCGTTAGCATCCCAATCTTTTTTATCAGAATGGGAAAATCCTATACTTTCAAAAAAGCGCGGGATTCGGTCAGGATCAGCCATGGCATATTTTTTAGCTCAAATAATAACAATAGAATTACCAATCAAACGCATGAGTCGGGCGATGTTGGGTGTGTTTCCTTGTACGTTGTTGGGACTAGGAATTAAATTCATAGCATTAAAATCAATAAGCTCTCCGTTGTAGGACATACTGCTAAAACGGTTACGGTAGTAATATATCACCTGCGCAACCGCCACCGGGCCACATCCAGCAGGTGCACGGTTACAATAAGCATCGTTACTTTTCCAAGGAGCGTAATCATTATATCCGCATCCCTGTCCCCACCTAGTTCCTATTAATGGTCCCCAGGTCTGAATAGGTTGATAATTACCGGGATCCTGGTCTTCACCATCATCACAACGCACCATAGGCCCACAATTGGAGTTGTAAGAGGTTGTAATTGATCTCCACTGGTTCAGTACACCTTTAGCCATTCGGCTATTTGTGTTTTTACTGTTGTCTTTTTCTTTAGTTTCTTCCCGGGTGGCTGTCACATGATCTTGAAGCGTTGACATCCAATAAGCCAAACCCGGATTATCGGTATCTAATTCAATTTGCCCTTCGTCATTATAAGCTAAAACCGGCGCTACCCTTTGATCAGCGGCAATGATGGAAAATCCTTCGTCATCTTCATAGTTAAAGAGGTAAAACGCATCGCGGTTTTGTCGGTCTTTAAAAGCTTTTTGGCTTTTGATCTTTTTTGCTTTCTTGCCCTTTTTACGAAGGTTTTCAGCGTCAACAGGTGCAAAATTACCTTGCTCATCCAAATGCAGGGCCAGTGCCCGAGCCACTTCTATAGGTACAAACAGCGAGTCGTTTTCTACAGTGTGTAGCTGCTTATCTACAGCTTCCTCAGCTATTTTACTAACTTCATCTTCGGTTTGATCCTGGCAGGAAAATCCCAATAGTAGAAAAAGCAGGAAAGCGTTTCTACCAATCAAGCTAGATAAAAATGGGGGGGGATGATAATCTCATAAGGTAAAGATGGTTTCAGGTGTTAAAAATAGCTTAGCAGAGAAAATAAATACATGCAGCTTTATTTATGAAAGTAAGTAGTATACCTCGTACATCCTAACATAATGTGAAAAATTCATTAGCACTTAATGATTATTTAATATACTGATAAATAAATTAGTGATATTTACATGGTAAATAAAGTCTCTCCGGCTTTCTTCTTCCTTCCCTGAACAATACCTTTATATTGGCGTAACTTAAGCATCAGTCCATTTTATTCACTCATCATTAGTCATTATCATTATGCAAGACCTACAGATACCCGAAAAGAAGCCCCGTACTTTTTTACCGGAAGATTTTAAAGTTACCGACTGGCCAGCCGTAAAACCATATTTTGATGACCTGCTGGAAAGAGACTTCAACTCAGTAGCCGACCTGAAGCAGTGGTTTCGCGACCGTAGCGAACTGGAGTCCATACTCTCCGAAAACCTGGCCTGGCGCTACATCCGCATGACCTGCGATACGGCTAATAAGGAAATCCGCGAAAAGTACAACGAGTTCATCACACAGATACAGCCTAAAATTGAGCCTCTGAGCAATGAAATGAATATGAAGGTGCTCAATAGCTCTTTCCTGGAAGATCTCAGGCAGGAAGAGGGCTACCGTATCATGATCCGCGAACTGGAAAAAGACGCCAAAATTTTCCGTGAAGAAAATATACCTCTCAAAACCGAGGAGCAGCAGGAGGCGCAGAACTTCGGGGCTATCTCCGGCGACATGAGCGTAGAGATCAACGGGCAGGAAATGACCCTGCAGCAGGCTGCCAATATCCTGCAGTCAGTAAACAGGCAAGAACGGGAGAAGGCTTATCGCAAGATCACCCGGCGTCGCCTGCAGGATAAGGAAAAGCTGGATGCGCTTTTCTCAAAACTCATCAGCATACGCGACAAAATGGGGAAAAATGCCGGTTTTGAGAATTATCGCGATTATATGTTTGCCGCCATGGGCCGCTTTGACTACCGCAAGGAAGACTGCTTTGACTTTCACGAAGCCGTAGCCAAAGAAGTCGTGCCTATGCTCAATGAGCTGGCAAAGGAACGTAAGGAGAAACTGGGTGTGGACAAACTTCGCCCCTGGGACAAGGCCGTAGACCTTACAGGAAAACCACCTCTTAAGCCTTTTTCCACGGGAGAAGAACTGACGCAGAAGACCATAGCGTGTTTCGGCAAACTGGACCCCTACCTGGGCGAACGCATTGCCATCATGCAGGCTATGGGCCATCTTGACCTGGAATCGCGTAAGGGCAAGGCCCCCGGTGGTTACAATTACCCGCTTTCCGAAACCGGTGTACCCTTCATTTTCATGAATGCCACCTCTAACCTGCGCGATATGGTCACGCTCATGCATGAGGGTGGGCATGCGGTGCACTCCTTTCTCACCCGCGACCTGGAACTGAACAGTTTTAAGCATACCCCTTCGGAAGTGGCCGAGCTGGCATCCATGTCTATGGAACTGATCTCTATGGATCACTGGGACCTGTTTTTTGCCCATGAAGATGATCTGAAGCGGGCCAAGCGGCAGCACCTGGAGCAGATCATCGAAACCCTGCCCTGGGTAGCCACGATTGATAAGTTCCAGCATTGGGTTTACGAGCACCCTGAGCACAGCGAAGAGGAGCGTAAAGCTGCCTGGAATAAAATCTTCAGTACCTTCTCCGACAACATCACCGACTGGAGCGGGCTGGAAGAGGAGCGTAGCTACCTCTGGCAGAAACAACTGCACCTTTATGAAGTACCTTTCTACTACATTGAGTATGGCTTTGCCCAGCTGGGTGCCGTAGCCGTCTGGATGAACTACAAGCAGGATGCTAAAAGAGGGCTGGAAGGCTATCAAAATGCCCTGAAACTGGGCTATACCCGCACTATCCCTGAAGTGTATGAAGCGGCCGGTATCCGCTTTGATTTCAGCACAGCCTACATTCGAAAGCTAATGCACTTTGTACAGGACGAATTAAGTAAAATCTAACAGGGCTCATCAAGCGGAAGAAATTCTTCCGCTTTTTTTTGCTCATACCTTTTTCCAACTATATCTCTACCGTAAGCCCCCTCATTTTCCGGCCCGGCCCATGTGCAGAGGCCGTAAATCAGCCTGACACGTTCAATATGATAATTTTTTCTCCAAATTCATCTTTATTTTTTAAATTATTTCAATTTATTAACCATATTTATGACTATGATTACAAAAATTACATAACCAAATTTTATGAAAGAGAGAGTACGTTTGTTAATGCTGTGGGTGATGTCCCTGGCAATATCGCTTTCAACTGCCAGTGCCCAGTCCGGAACTGCCATTTCCGGTACGGTGGTGGATGCCGCTGATGGTGACCCCCTGGTTGGAGTAAATATACTTGTAAAAGGAAAGGTAATTGGTACCATTACTGACCTCAACGGTAACTTCAGTCTGAAGCTCAATGATGCACCACCACTCACCATAGTCGTTTCCAGCGTGGGCTACACGCCCAAAGAAGTGGAGGTCACCCAGGCCGAAACCAGTAACCTGAAAATCGAGCTGGCAGAGCAGGCTATTCTTGGCCAGGAAGTGGTGGTATCAGCCTCACGTGTGGAAGAGTCCATACTACAGTCGCCGGTATCTATTGAAAAGATGGACATTCGAGATATACAATCAGCTGCCGCACCCAGTTTCTATGACCAGATCGTCAACCTTAAGGGCATAGACGTCAGTGCCCAGAGTATGACCTTTAAGTCTATCAACCCCCGCGGTTTTGGTGCCAATGGCAATACCCGTACTGTGCAGCTCATTGACGGTATCGACAACCAGGCCCCCGGCCTTAATTTTCCGGTGGGTAATATTGTAGGTATCCCTGAGCTTGACCTGGAAAGTGTGGAGATACTGCCTGGCTCTGCTTCAGCCCTTTATGGCCCCAACGCCATCAATGGTATCATCCTGATGAACAGTAAAAATCCCTTTGAATACCAGGGGCTTAGTGCTTCTGCCAAATTAGGGGTAAACCATGTAGATGGTGAAGATGATGATCCTTCTCCCTATCAAAGCTACGGGCTACGTTATGCCAAAGCTTTCAACAACAAAATTGCTTTTAAAATCAATGGTGAATACCTCAGAGCGGCTGATTTTAGAGGCGTAGATTACCGTGATACCAATCCTTTGGTAGAGCTCAGCCCCGAAAACGTTGACCCTGACGATCCGGCCTTCCGACTGGCTAACCGTACTTATGATGGCGTCAACGTATATGGTGATCCGCTGCTCAATGTAGGCGTGCTGGGTACCGGTTCTGGCGCAGAGGCACTGCTTCCCCTCGACAGCCGGGGTAATTTTACACCTACGGGTTACCGGGAAAGAGATATCATAGATAATACCACTGAAAGCCTGAAAGTGGGTGGTGCGGTACATTATCGCCTCACCGACAACCTGGAAGCTATTGCGCAGTACAATTTTGGAACCGGAAGTACCGTCTACACTGCCAACGACCGTTTCGTACTCGACGACTTCTCTATCTGGACAGCCAAGGCCGAACTCCGCAGCACCAACTTCTTTTTGAGAGGTTATCGTACCAAAGAATCCTCCGGAGATACCTATGCTGCCAATACGCTGGCTACGCTGATCAATGCCCGCACCACCATACCTGCTTATGTACAGGGCTTTGCCGGAGCCAGACTGGGCGGGGCTAACATTGAGCAGGCACATGCCATTGCCCGTGGCCTGAGCGATGGGGTAAGGCAGACTAATCTTGAAACCGGACGCTTCCAGGAGTTATACGATTCGCTCAGGCAGATACCTATTTCCCAGGGTGGAGCCAAATTCCTGGACGAAACCAGCCTGACGCACTTCGAAGGTATGTACAACTTCAGCGAGCAGATCGACTTTGCCGAGATCGTGGTGGGTGCCAATTATCGCCGCTTTGATCTTCGCTCTGACGGTACTCTCTTTGCGCTGCAGGATGATGGAGAAGAGTTTGACATCAACGAATGGGGTGCCTACGCCCAGATTTCCAAAAAGCTCATTGACAACAAGCTGGACCTGACCGGTTCCATGCGATATGACAAGAATGAATATTTTGAAGGTCAGTTCTCTCCCCGCCTTTCTGCGGTGTACAGCACCAAGACCAACCAGAACTTCCGGGCTTCCTTCCAGCGCGGTTTTCGTATCCCCACCACCCAGGATCAGTTCATTGATCTGGACGTAGTGACCCGCCGCCTGATAGGCAGCAATGCCGCTTTGGTAGATCGCTATAACTTTGAAAGCAACCAGGTTTATACCAGCACCAGTGTGGTGGCCGCACAGCAGGCTTATGCCGCCAATGGTGACCTGCAGGCTGCCCTGGCCCTGCTTGATCCCTGGGAGTTTGAGGATTTTGAGACAGAGAAAGTCAATACCTATGAAGTAGGTTATAAGGGACTGATCAATAATAAACTGCTGATTGATGCCTACTATTACTACAGTTCTTACCGCGATTTCATTGCTGAAATTGATTTCACCCAGACGGCAGTAGCCAACCAGCTTCCTCCTTACGATATTGAGGAAAATCCTGAAGGGATCGTTACACAGAGCGTACCTACTGAGCGTTTTGGCTTTGATGTCAATGCCGATGGTACCGTAGATGCGCATGGCTTTGCTGTTTCAGCCGATTATTCGCTGGAGGGCGGCTACACCATTGGCGGAAACGTAGCCTTCAACCAACTGCTGGATGATGAAGACCTCCGCGAACAGGGTTTCAGAGCAGCCTATAATACACCTGAATGGCGCTACAACCTGCGTTTTGCGAACCGTAAGCTGACCGATAGAGTAGGCTTCAACGTAGTGTGGCGTTGGCAGGAGGCCTTCCTGTGGGAATCTTCTTTTGGCGTAGGTGTGGTTCCTTCCTTTGGTACACTGGATGCCCAGCTGAGCTACAAACTGCCCGACCTCAAATCGGTACTGAAAGTAGGCGGCTCCAACGTACTGAACGAAAGATATACCACCTCATTTGGAAACCCCCGTATGGGCGCCATCTACTACATTTCCATCACCTTTGACGAATTCCTTAACTAAGATTAGCGATGAACAAAATATATAAACCGTTTTACTTCCTGCTGAGTACCCTACTGGTGTTTTCGGCCTGCGACACGGAAGACGAACTTATCCAGGAGCGCCTGGAGGAGAACCCCCTCCCGCCTGCGGGCAGCCTGAGTGGCAGCGCTGGTGAGGTTAATTTCAGCAAGTATGTTTCAGTAGGTAATTCAATTACCGCAGGACTGATGGATGCTGCTCTTTACACCAGCGGGCAGCAGAATTCTTTTCCCAATATCCTGGCCAACCATCTCAGCGAGGTGGAGGGCATCAGTATTGGTGCTTTCAACCAGCCTGAAATCAATTCTGACAATGGGTTTAACATTGTGCTGAATAGTTTCACTAATCCATCTTCCCCCATTCTGGGGCGTTTTGAGCTGGATATCAGCATTCCGGGCCCTGTGCCAACTGCCGGTGAGGCTATTGCACCTTATGACGGTGACCGCTCAGCGATTAATAATTTTGGCGTGCCCGGTGCCAGGGTGCTGGATGCGCTCTTCCAGGGTTATCCTTTGTTTAATCCATTTTTCGGACGTTTTGCTTCTTCGGCAAATACTTCTATACTGGACGATGCCGTGACGGCTCAGGGTACTTTCTTCACGCTCTGGCTGGGAGGAAATGATGTACTCTCCTGGGCCAGTGCCGGAGGTGATGGGCCTGATGGAGAAGAAGAACCTGCCGCTGAGCAGACCAACCCCAATACACTCACCAGCATAAGCAGCTTTCAGCAGGCTTATGGTGCGGTGGTACAGGGTATGCTGTCCTCCAGCCAGGATGCCAGGGGCGTAGCGCTGACTATTCCTTCTATCACCCTGCTGCCTCTCTTCCGCGCAGTACCTTATAATCCTATTCCATTGGATGAGGCAAATGCCTCTGCCCTCAACCAGGCTTACGACCAGTACAATGCCGGCTTACAGGGGGCCGCCCAGTTCGGTGCCATTACCGCTGAAGAAGCCTCCCAGCGTACCATTTCATTCAGCGCCGGTCCGGGCAATGCCGTCGTAATACTGGATGAAGACCTGAGCGACATTACCCTACCCAATCCTGAGGGCGGTGACCCTATCGTACTGCCCAAATTGCGACAGGCCAATGCTACTGACTTGCTCCTCTTTACGGTGGCCCCCATGCTGGGTACCGACCAGGGCGCTGGTCCTTACGGCCTGGCTGCCCCGGTAGACAATCGCTACGTACTGACGCTGAATGAACAGGTTGTACTCAATACTCGCATTGCTACTTTCAATGCCATCATCGCCCAGACAGTGGCAGCCACCGAGGGTAGGATAGCACTCCTGGATGTCAATACGATCTTTGCCGATATCGCCGGGCTTACGCCTCAGCAGGCAGCCCAGCTGGGTCTTTCTGCAGCGGCCCAGGCAGCAGCAGATGGCAGGCAGGGTATCGTAGTAGATGGTGTTACCCTACAGCCTGACTTCTCGCCCAACGGCATCATGTCTACCGATGGTGTGCATCCCAATCCTAAAGGGCATGCGCTGATTGCCAATGAGATTATCAGAACGGTCAATGCCAGCTTCGGTGCTGAAATCCCTCTGATAGATATTACGCCTTTCCGTACCATCATTGCGGCTCAGTAAAAACCATCTGCTATGCTAAACAAGAAGAGCACCTGTCTGACGGGTGCTCTTTTTATTTTAGACAGATAGAATCGTCTGCCAGGTAATATATATGCCGATCTACTGCCGTAAAATCAGCAGGTATGGCTAAACTGCCTCTAGCTGCGAAACATCCTGCTCTCGGGCCTCATGCAGCGGCAGGCTCAGGAAGAAAGTCGTTCCTTCTCCTTCTCTGGATTCCAGGCGGATACTGCCATTGAGCTTGTTTACCGCCTCTTTTACAATGTAAAGCCCCAGGCCGGAACCTGGTGCGGCATTGGTAGCCCGGAAAAACATTTCAAATATTCTGCTCTGATACTCTTCAGGAATACCCATTCCCTGGTCAGCTACCATGATTTCCAGCTTACCTTTCAGTACGGTAGCTGCCACCCGGATTTTACAATCGCCGGTGACCGGGTGCACGTATTTCATAGCGTTGGAAAGCAGATTGTTGAAAATGATTTTCAGGCGGGAGGCATCAGATATGATGCGCAGAGAATCGGGTATGTCCAGCGAGAATTCAACACTCTCTTTACCCCGCATAAACAGCAATGTTTCAAACACATCCTTCACCAGTTCTATGAGGTTGACTTCCTCAAGATTGAGTTCCACCCGGGCGTTTTTGGAGTAATTATTTATTTCCTGAATGGTCTCATCCAGCTTTACCATGCTGCTGGAAATGTGTTTAAGGTATACACTTTGCTCTTCTTTAGAATCCACCTGCTCCATCAGGCTTACCAGGCCCATGACAGATGCCAGGGGTGCCCGCAGGTTGTGCGAGGTGCGATAGACGAAATGATCAAGTTCAGAATTAATCTTCTCCAGGTCTTCATTTTTCTGCGCCAGCGCTGCCTCATTTTCTTTGATATGCGTGACATCCATCACCACACCTACCAGGCTGATCAGCTCTTCATGATCATACACCGGGCGCATGGCAGCATTGACGTATCGCTCTCCTCTCTTGGGCGAATTGATCCTGTACTGTAGTGTAGATACTTCTTCTCCATTAAGGCATTTATCAAATTGTTGTTCAAATTCAGGCAGGTCATCAGGGTGAATACGCTGCTTCCAGAAGTCGAGCGCCCCGGAAAAATCATCTGCTCCCAAGCCCAGCATTTTCAGAAACTGTTCATTACAGATGATCTTTTCATTGGCTAGATTGTATTCCCATACACCAAAATTACCTGTGACCTGCAGCATTTCTTTCTGCTTGGCAACTACCTCCTGTGTCAGCTGCAGCTGATCCATATTCTGTTTCAGTTCTTCTTCACTGGCCCTGAGTTCTTCATTTTTCTGCTGAATCTCCTGTTGCTGTTCTTTCAGCATTTTATTATCCTGGTTGCGGCGATACAGGAAAAACAGGATCAGGATAATAAACGCCAGGGCTGACATCAGTGCCAGCTGTAGGTAGTTCCTGTTCTTAGTTTCCAGAGCCAGCTCTTTGTTTTGAGCCAGGTTTTGAGCTTCCAGTAGCTCCATTTCCCGTTTACGGCTTTGCTCTTCCAGTTGCTGCTGTCTGATCAGTAGTTCCTGTCGCTCCCGGGTGCTACGCATCTCTTCCAGCTCTTTTTCCCGCTCGGCAGCCTGCAGCCGTTCTCTTGAAAGGCTCAGCGCCTGTTTTACCTGCAATTGTTCCAGCAGCTGCTTTTCCAGCTGCTGCTGCTGCAGTTTTTTTTCCTGCTGCAGGAGTTCCACCTGGCTCTGCTGCAGTGCCAGCGCCTGCCTTTGCTGCCTGGTTTCCAGTTCCAGCTGCCGACGTAGCAGGGCCTGCTTTTCTTCATTATCAATCATGTCCAGGATGGTCTGTTCCTGTTGCTCCGCCTGCTTTCCGCTTGCTTTTAGTTTAGCAGTGGCCTCTTCCTGTTGCACTTCCAGGCGGGCCAACGTCTGATAATACCTCTTCTCGTAGGCTAGAGACCGACGGTAGTCGTTATTCCTGAGTGCAACTTCGCTTTTGATGCGGTAGGCTTCGGCAACAGGCTTTAGCAGGTCGGCATTATCTTTCATTTCAAGCACCAGCTCGGACTGAGCTTCTGCCAGAGAAAATTTACCTTCAGCAAGATAGGCAGCGGCCAGCAAATTACGGGTATCAGCTTCTTCCTTCAACAGCCAGTAATCCAGGGCTGTCCGGACAGACTGGTCAAAGTAGCTACGGGCCTGTAAGAAGTCTTCATTGATGAGTAAGGTCACGGCCAGGTTGTTCAGCAGGGTCACCTGTTGTGCGGGGCTAAGATCATTTTTGTTCTTGCTAAGTAATAGCTCTGCCTGCCGCAGGTAGTCCAGCGAGGTATCAGGCTGACCCAACAGGCGATAAAGATAGGCTACTTTATTACAGACACTGAACTGCTGAGACAGGTCTCCTTTTTGAGATACAAGCGCATTTTCTTTCAGGGCAAAGTAGAGCGCAGAATCAAGCTGCCCGAGCCGGGTATAGGCAAGTGAAAGCTGAGTTTGTATGGACAGCCACAATTTTGATGTTTCAGGCGTCAGCAGCAGTTCAGCTTTACGTGTAGCTTTGATAGCAGCCGCTAAATTGTTCTGCCGCAAATGCACCTCCCCGATCAACTGATACAGTCGGGCCTGAAGGTCGGGGGACTTTACCTGCTGGGCCAGTTGGGCGGCTTTGTCAAGATATTTGAGGGCGAGCTCGTAGGCAGGCCAGTCTATCAGCAGCCTGCCAAGGTGAAAAAAAGCTTCTGCCATACCCTGCTGCTGCCCCAGCGTCTCATAGTGATAAGCAGCCCTGAGCAGATGCTCCAGGCCCGGAGAGAGTTCCTTTTGCAGGGAATGAGCCTGTCCCAGCAGCAGGTGACTGCGTGCCTCGCCAGCGCTCCATCTACTGGTCTGCGAAGCCTGCAGGGCTTCGGTGGCCAGCCGGTTGGCATCCTCCTGCCGTTGGTCGGCAATCGCTGCTTCCGCCAGGTCCAGCTTCTGCATGATCTGCACAGAATCCTGGTATATCTCCTGAAAATGGAGGGCATAAAGCTGCTGCGAACACAGCAAAAGTATTCCCCAGCTAAAAAGCCAGGACCTGACTGCATGGCAAAGTAAGGTGCTGAATGTTCTCATAGCTCTAACATCAGCGTTACATAGAAAGACCTGCCCTGTCTTCCGGGAATGGTGTTAATATTCCCTCTTACGTATTCTGGATAGTATACGGCCTGGTCCAGCAGGTTGGCTGCATACAACTTAAGCCGTAAGTCGGGATCTATCTTCAGGGCCAGCAGGTTGGTCAGATTAGTATCTATCTGCATGCTTAGCCAGTGAAAAGCTGATGCTGCCGGGTTGACATACAAAATTTCGGGGTTGAGCTGTTCGCCGGTAGTCGCCTGCCCAAAATAAGAGTTGAAGATGCCCACAGACCCAAAGCGAGGCTCTACGTAAGACACACCAGACTTAACCATAAGCCTGGGCACCTGCAGGAGAGTAGTTGAATCTAACAGTTCCTGTGTGGTAAGGCCTGCTTCTAACTGAATATTCTGAGGTAAATCCAGCCGCGCCTCCAGTTCCAGGCCGTGTATGCGTTTGTTTGTCTGGGCAAGGTTAATGTACTGCAGTACCGTCTGCCCATTATCAAACTGTACCGGCCGACGGGTGATTTGATTTCGCTGGAAGCTGTTGAAATAAGTCAGGCTGATACGCGACTGCTGGCTTGTGTAATAGAATTGACCATCTACGGTACGTATTTCTTCGGGTGCCAGGTCAGGATTGCCCACTGCCTGTGGTGGTGCCTGGAATCGTTTCTCTGCCGGGAAACCAGCTCTGAATGCCTCTCCGTAAAGCAGCTTGAAGCCAAAATTCGGAAAAAAACTGCCCATCAGTCCCAGCCGGGGTACCAGGTTGGAACTGATGCCGTTGACTTTGTTCAGTTGTAAACCGCCTACTACATTGAGCCAGTCCAGCGGTGACCAGTTGGCCTGAACATAACTGCTGAAAAGATTTTCAGTAAAATGAGGCGCTCCCAGCAGGGGGTCGTCGCCAATTTCGCCATTGCCATTGATCAGGTAATACAGAGTGCCCACTACCACTTCAAGATTTTCACTTACATCAATCATGTTGGTCTGCTCAAACAACCAGCTCCGGGTATGTACGTCAAACTGACCGAGAGGTATCCAGGTCCGCTGTGAAAGGGAGTTGATATTTACATGGAAGCTGCTGCTCAGGAAGCTGGAAAATTTGTAGGTATAGCCTAAATCTGCAAACCCCCTGAGCCCTTCGTTTTCACGGTTACGCACATCTACCGGCAGCTGGGTGGTAGGCGCATGGCCGATGATATCCTGCCCCGAATACGCCCAGAAGCTATTGAGCGTGAACCCCTTATACTGTGCGTTCAGGTTCAGCCCGAGGTTGTTCTCTCCCATCGTAGTGTTGATGGTATCCATGGCTTCTCCAATGGCGTGCAGCGGCCAGCCTTCTTCCCGAAAAAAACGAAAGCCGGAGGAGAGGGAAAAGCTGTTTTGCTGCATTCCCATAGCACCGGAAAACTGAAGCGCCTCAAATGAGCCGGTACCCGCCTGCAATTTGATTTCGCCCGGGTTGATGCTGGTGATAATGTTGACAACGCCAGCGTAAGCGTTAGTGCCGTAAAGTACGGAGCCCGGGCCACGGATCACCTCAATGCGGGAAATGATTTCCAGTGGGAAGCCAAGGAAAACCGGGAAGTCAAAGCCTCCCCAGTAGGGGTCGCGAAGGGGGCGGCCATTGAGCAGAATAAGTACCTGTGTATTATTCTGAACAGGTAGCTTGCCGCGTACCGAGATGATATTCTGAGGGTTGGAGTAGGTGCCGGTCATAAAGACGCTGGTCACCCGGTCCAGAACTTCCAGCAGGTCATTGGCACCATAGCGCCGGATATCATCTGCGGTAATGACAGATACTATTCCGGGTGCTTTGTTGATATCTTCCAGTTTTTTTGAAGCTGTGATGATCTGGTTATTTGCCTCAGGCGCCAGCACCAGCAGTTCGTCAATCCTGGCGGAGAATGCAGAGCTATCCTGACCTACTTCCTGTGCCTTTGCGAGATATGACAGGAGTACGAAAGCAAAGATGGCAGGCAAATACTTAAAGCAGATAGAACCCAAAACCTGTACTTTAAAATGTTAGTCGCTAAGCTAAGCTACAAAATAAAGTAAGGAAATGATATTAATCATACTACAATAAATGCTTATGTAAATAAGCTTAATATCCAGTCGTTCGCATCCCGCTGATGGCAGCTATATCAGTGGCCTCCTGGCCTCATTTGCAATGGCCTGAATCAAAAAATTTTAAGCTATGAGACAGCCTCTTGACATTTTGATAATACATGAGGCTGTTTCACAAAAAATCAGGAACTAACCCTGGTACTTGGCATATCCGCCTGAGCCAGCTTCGCTTTGATATCAGCGATGATAGGCAGGGCGTGTAATTTGCCATTTTCAATAAATACCTTGGCCGTTTCTTCTCCACCGATCACCGAGCCACCCATGTAGATACCGGAGAGGTTACTTTCATAAGTTTCAGGATTGATCTCCGGGATGAGCATCTCGCCATTCAGCTTGACGCCTACCCGGCGCAGGAATTTAGCATCAGGATGGTAACCTACCATCAGGAAAACAAAGTCTGCCGGGATACGCTGCTGTTCGCCGGTCTGTACATCCTGGATAAAGACTTCCTTGTCGGTGATCGCGGTCACTGTGTGGTTAAAGTAAGCGCCTAGCTCGTTCTTCTTTACCCGGTTTTCAATATCCGGAACGATCCAGTACTTGGCGGTCTTGTCAAACCACTCAAACTGGTGGACTACCGTTACATCTACCCCATTGCGGTAAAGATCCAGGGCAGTTTCTATGGCAGAGTTGGCACCACCCACCACTATCGCTCTGGAACCGGTATATTTGTAGGCTTCATCATAATAGTGGGTTACATGGGGCAGGTCTTCGCCGGGAATGCCCAGGTTGCGGGGAATATCGTAGTAGCCGATAGCCAGTATAACCTTACGAGCATGGTACTCCCCCTTGCTGGTATAGAGTGTAAAAAGGCCATCTTCATTTTCACGTACGTCTTCTACCTGGGTGAAGGTGTGGATATTGAGATCGTAATGCTGTACTACTTTGCGGTAATATTTCAGGGCCTCCACCCGGCTGGGCCTCAGGTTGAGCGAAGTAAAAGGAATATTCCCGATTGATATATTGTCGGCGCTGGAGAAGAAGGTCATCTCTACCGGGTAGCGGCGGATAGATTCGGTAATGCTTCCTTTGTCCAGCACGGCATAGCTGAGTCCGTTTTTCTGTGCCTCAATGCCGCAGGCCAGTCCGCAGGGACCGGCCCCAACGATGAGTACATCGTATACTTTCATGCTTAATTTGTTTTAGATCATGCCAGAAGCGGCAAATATATAACAAAGAAGAACGAGATGCTGTTCAGGAGCATTTCCTTTATCAGTAAGAGCATAATTCCCAATATATATTTCATTTTTAATGTAAATACACTCAAATAATTTTAAGTGTTTAACACAAATAAGTATGAGATAATATTTAAAAGCCTTATTTTGATAAACATACCAACCTAAAACTTATGAAAAACTTTATCCCCCCTCCCTTCATTTTTTTGTTTTGCAGTTCTCATAAGCTTACAACTGAACGCACAAGAAATCACTAAGCTACGATTAGAATGTGGTACAGAACCACCATCGTCAGAAGAAGTAGTGAAACTCCCTTATTATAATAAGGGCCAGTACCTTGTTGATAAGGCTATAGAAAAAGGGCTTCCGGTAGAAAAAGATTATCTTCAGAAACTTACTGATGAAAATACCGGAAAGTCTTACGTTGACTACAAAGCTGAGCTAACTTCATCTTCGTCCGAGTTTAAGTCCTTGACTTCTTCTTCCTCACATTACTATATACCCGTACAGGCTTATGTGTGGGAAAATTCAAGCGGCGTCTTACCTTTCACAGGACAAGAAGTAGAAGATGAGATTGACCAAGTCAACCAATATTTTGAAGACAATGGCGTACCCATTACTCAATATCTAATAAAAAATAAGCCGCTATGAAACGAGTTCTTAGCGGCTCTTGAGTCTGAAGTAACTATTAATCAGATCTTCAACTGCTGATTGTAGCGGGTAGTTAGCTCAGCAACCTCTATCAGCAGGCTGGGATTCTTCTCAATGCCATTGCCAATGACGATCAGATCAGCACCAGCCTCGTAAGCGCGGGCTGCCTTATGGGCATTATCAATGCCTCCGCCTACTACCAGCGGTACATTGACTGATTTGCGCACCATATTGATCATCTTACTGCTCACCGGATACTCGGCACCGCTGCCAGCATCCAGGTACATCAGCTTCAGGCCCAGCATTTCGCCCGCCATAGCGGTGCAGGCAGCTACCGAAGGCTTGTCGTCAGGAATGGGCGTAGTGTTACTCATGTAACTTACGGTAGTCTGTCGGCCCGCATCTATCAGCATATAGCCGGTAGAGATGACCTCCAGATTGCTGCGTTTGATCACGGGAGCAGCGATCACATGTTGCCCGATCAGCAGGTCGGCATTCCGTCCAGAGATAAGCGACAGAAACAGTATGGCATCTGCCACTGATTCAATGTGCATATTGCTGCCTGGGAAAATGATCACCGGAATGGTTGTATGTTCTTTGATTAGTCTTACAACCTGGGTAAAATTATTACCGGTGATCAGGCTGCCGCCTACCAGGAAGAAATCCACCTGGTTTTCTATACTCATATTGACTATGCGCATACAGGCTGCCTCGTCATCGATCTTGTCCGGATCTATAAGTACGGCAAAGCTTTTACGTCCGCTGTTTTGATAATCTTCTAGAAGCTTATAAATGCTCTTCTTCATCAATAAAATTATTTTCCCGGAGATATCTCACCACTCGTTTGCGCAGCACTGCCACGAGGATGAGGAGCAACTGCTCTTTGAGCAGGCGCGATACGGATGAATCTCGTTTTACTTTTACTTTTTTTCTTCCATTTTCACCTTCATGTACTTCCACATTGCTGGTACCAAAAAGGTCTTTCAACAATTTGTAGGCCAGGTAAGCCGAAAAAACAGCTACCAGCAGGGGTATAGCCCATTCCTGAATTTTCCGAAGATCCAGGTCTTCAAGATCAATGGAGTTTCTCAGTTCGTCAATAGCTTCAAAAAGTGCCTCTTTCTGGTCTTCAAGCGAGTCTTGTTCTTTTTTCTTGAACATAAGAGTAAAGTTGATAGTAAAAAAATAGGTTCATGAACATACAGTGAATATGCTTAAAGAAGCAATTTATGGATGTTCGGGCACTTAAGCAAAAAAGCAGGACGCTGCTTGAAGCAATTTAGCTGTTAAAATAAATCAGCAGGAAAGGAATCAGGAAAAACATCAACACAATGTAGAGGAAACCATAGAGCCTGTTGCGCTGCGTAAGTTTGCCAAAGCGAGCTGCCAGCAAACTGGGAATACGCTGTACCGGCTTGTAGGGCAGAAAAACCAGCAGACCGGTAGTGTTGAACAGGAAATGTACGAGTGCAATGCTGATAGCAGCTTCAGACTTAAATATGGCAGCAATAAGGGCCGTCAGGGTGGTACCTACATTAGCACCGATCACAAAAGGAAAGGCTTTCTGCAGGGATACTTTGCTGGTAGCTACCAGGGGTACCATCAGCGAAGTGGTGATTGAACTGGACTGTACTGCCGCTGTAACTACGCTGCCCCAAAGAAAAGATTTGTAGGGATTGCTGAAGACAAACTCTTTGATCCGGTCTTTGGATTCACCGATGAGCGACCCATAAATGATCTGCGACATCACCTTAATGGTAGCAAAAAGCAGCACGAAGGAAAATACAATGAGGAGCCAGCTGTTGTCTACTGCCTGCGTTAGGTATATGCCTATGCTGGGCATGGTGTCTACGGAGGGGCTTACCGCTTGGTCAGTTTCAGCGCCCAGGCTGATCAGCCAGGCTGCCAGGAAATTACTGAGGCGTGAGAGGAAATGGTAATAATATTCCAGGGGAAACAGGATAATGGTAAGTATGATATTATAAAAATCGTGTACTGATCCTGCGCTGATGCCCTTTCTGAATTCACGCTTACTGGTAATAAAACCCAGAGCTACAATGGTGCTGGTCAGCGTAGTCCCAATATTGGCTCCCATCACGATAGGAACAGCCGCAGAGAGGCTGAGCCCGCCGGAACCTACCAGGGCCACAATCATGGCGGTGCTGGTAGAACTACTCTGAATAATAGCTGTCAGTTGCAAGCCGATGAATAAGCCTACGAAAGGGTTGGAAGTAACGGACATTATAGTTTCTGCTGCAGACTGTCTCAGCGACAAAAACGAATTACCCATGATGTCGAGTGACAACAGAAATAAAAGCACCGTAATGATTAGAAGTAAAACCTTTCCTGTTACCAGAAGGGTGTTCCTGGTATTTTTTTGCTCTATTACTTTCACTCCGGCCTCTAAAAATTTGGTCGCATGCAAATCCCTGAAATTAAACTCCGGCGACTACTATGAATGATTTTTTTTTTATATAAATGGCAAAATTAACGACACTATTTTTATAAATCTTACATTTGCTGTGAAGCTATTGTTAAGTTTTGAGAAATTTTCGTTAGGCTTATCGCAGGTACAAAAATTAATAAATAACTGATTATCAACAATATACGATCATAAAGCCTGCAAAGTCAAGTACGTTCTGCCAACAGCTTAACATTAAATTAATATAAGGCGATAATGCGTTAGCCCCTGCTTTGCAGATACATTCATTATTTTCTTATTTGCTTCAGGTAAAAAGAGCTTATTTTGCACACTATCATTATCCAAAAATGCTTTTGTATTCAGCCAGTTAGTAATGAAGAGTTAATCCAAGTGAATTGGTACTGCCTTGCTGGCCCCATAAAGAAAATTTACAAGCCTGCATTTATCATCATTAAATTAAATCACCGTTTTGCGCTACTTTCTGGAAATAGCTTATCAAGGTACTGCCTACCACGGCTGGCAGATCCAAGCCAACGCACATACGGTTCAGGAAGAAATAGAAAATGCCTTTAGCCTGGTAATGAGGCAGCCCATCAGCCTGATGGGTAGCGGGCGTACCGATACGGGAGTACATGCCATGCAGCAGTTTGCCCATTTTGATTCGGACACTGAACTGGATACGGAGCACCTGCATTACAGGCTCAATGCTATCCTGCCCGATGATCTGGCCATCAGGCATATCTTCCCGGTAAAACCCGAAGCACATGCGCGCTTTGATGCCCTGTCGCGCTCCTACATATATCGCATTCATCAGCAGAAAAATCCCTTTCTCAGGCAGTTGAGCTACTATTTCAGCCCTGCGGTGGATCTCAGCAGTATGAACCAGGCCGCTGCCCAGCTGGTGGCAAAAGGTCCCTGTGACTATGGTAGCTTTAGCAAAGCCAGAAGCAGCCAGCCTACCCATATCTGTACCATCAAAAGAGCGCAGTGGGAATACCTCTCTCCTGACAGCCTGGCTTTTCATATCACTGCTGACCGCTTCCTGAGGGGGATGGTCAGGGCCCTGGTAGGTACCCTGCTTGAGATAGGTACAGGAAGATTAGATCCTGATGATTTTGCGCAGATCATTGACAGCCGCAACCGCAGCAGGGCAGGCCGGGCTGTGCCACCTGAAGGGCTTTACCTGAGCGAGATCGTCTATCCTGAGGACATTTTCCTCTAAACCACATGTGCAATGCGGAAGAAGCAAACGACATTTGAAAAGTCTGCAAATATTTGATTATCAGAAATTTAAGCAACTTAAACCTGAAACTTAAAACTTTTTAACTGCTTATATAACTTAGCGCCTGTTTTTGAGTAAACTTAGTATGGAAAAAGAAAATACCAATAGCGGTGAAATCATCGACATGGATGTGCTCCGCAGAATCTTCTCTTTTGTACAACCTTATAAGGGCCGTTTTTATTTCCTGGTACTGCTTACTATCCTGATAGCCATACTGGCGCCCGCCCTCCCCTTTCTGATTCAGCGTACTATTGACAATTATATCATGACAAGCGACTACCGCGGACTTGTCAATATGACTCTTCTGCTGGTAGGTGTACTGATACTACAGGGGGTAGTGCAGTATTCTCATACCTTCCTTTCTGGCTGGTTGGGACAGCATGTGGTACGTGACATTCGTATCAAACTTTACCGCCACCTGCTTAACCTCCGCCTCAAATATTTTGACAAAACTCCTATAGGCCGCCTGGTGACCCGCAATGTGTCAGATATAGAGACGCTCTCGGATATCTTCAGCCAGGGTGTGGCGGCTATCATCGGCGACCTGCTGCAGATTGTAGTTATCCTGAGCGTGATGCTGTACATTGACTGGAAGCTTACCCTGGTCAGCCTTTCTACCCTGCCACTGCTAATCATAAGTACTTATGTGTTCAAAGAGAAGATAAAAGTGGCCTTTAATGATGTGCGAAATGCTGTATCCAACCTCAATTCATTTGTACAGGAACATATCACCGGGATGAGCATCGTACAGATTTTCAGCAGTGAAAAGCTTGAGTATGAAAGGTTTAAAGAAATCAACGAAGAACACAAACAGGCCCACCTCAAGTCAGTTATGTACTACTCCATCTACTTTCCGGTGGCAGAAGTCATACAGGCGACGGGTATCGGACTGCTGGTATGGTACGGCGCACGGGGTGTGCTTCACCAGGAGGTCACCATCGGTATACTGGTCGCCTTTATCATGTACATCAACATGTTTTTTCGCCCTATCCGGCAGATTGCCGACCGTTTTAACACCCTGCAGCTGGGCATTGTCAGTTCATCGCGCATCCTTAAGATCCTTGATAACAACGAACACATTCCTAACAATGGGAATTATAAACCTGGTAATGTAGAAGGTGAGGTGGTCTTCAGAAATGTGTGGTTTGCTTACAATGAAAGGGATTATGTGCTCAAAGACATTAATTTCGAAGTGAAATCCGGCGATTCACTGGCCCTGGTGGGCGCTACCGGAGCAGGCAAATCCTCTATTATCAACCTGCTCAACCGCTTTTATGATATCAAACGAGGAGAAATTCTGGTGGATGGGGTAGAAATCAAAGATTATGACCTCATTACCTTAAGAAAACATATTGGCCTGGTACTGCAGGATGTATTCCTTTTTTCGGATACCATCATGAACAATATCACACTCGGTAATCCTGAGATCAGTCGTGAGCGGGTTATGCATGCTGCCGAACTGGTAGGTGCCCGCAGGTTTATTGAGCGCCTGCCAGGCGGCCTGGATTACAATGTGATGGAAAGAGGCGCTACGCTTTCGGTAGGCCAGCGTCAGCTCATTTCTTTTGTACGGGCCATGGTTTATGACCCCAAAATTATCGTCCTGGATGAAGCGACCTCATCGGTAGATACCGAGACGGAAGAACTCATACAGCAGGCCATAGAAAAACTAATGAAAGGCCGCACCTCTATTGTGATTGCCCACAGGCTATCTACCATTCAAAGTGCCAGTCAGATCCTGGTACTCGACCACGGAGAGATCAAAGAGAGAGGCACCCACCAGGAACTGCTCAGCCTAAACGGCTACTACTCTCAGCTACACAAGATGCAATATAAAGAGGTGGTTTAAGCATGTGAGCAGAATTGATGAGGTACTTCAGGGCCTCTCCTGGGCTTATTCCCCGACAAGCGGCATCACATATGCCTTTACATCCTGAAAATGCTCTGGTGCTTTAGCTTTTCTGCTTAAAGAAGCCTTGACTGACAGATAGTGTAAGAAAGCCCATCACCGGAAACGGGATGGGCTTCCTGTTGTCAAAACCTGATCCTTTCGTAAGCCTGGGCATCCACCACAGCGATAGAAACCATGTTTACAATCTGACGAATGGTGCTGCCCTGCTGCAGGATATGTACTGGCTTATCCATTCCAAGCAGGATAGGGCCGATGGCCTCGGCATTCCCTACTTCCATCAGCAGTTTATAAGCAATATTTCCTGACGCCAGGTTAGGGAAAATGAATGTATTGGCGCCCAATTCTGCCAATTTGCTGAAAGGGTAATTTTGTTTTTGCAGTTCAGTGCTCAGAGCTGTATTAGCCTGTATATCTCCATCTATAATCAGTTCAGGCCACCTTTCACGTGCCATCTGGGCAGCAGCCGCTGTTTTGGCAGGCACTTCACCCTTGCTCGAGCCAAAATTAGAGTAAGATAAAACGGCGATCCGGGGCGTAATACCAAATGAACTTACCGCCGTGGCTGTCAGCCCGATGATATCTACCAGTTCTTCTGCGTTGGGATCTACATTGACGGTGGTATCTGCAAAAAAGAAGGTTCCGGTTTTGTTGGTAATGATATACATACCAGCCACCCTTTTTACCTCTTTGCTGACACCAATGACTCTTAGAGCAGGTAAAATGGTTTTGGGATAATCGCTGGTCAGACCTGATATAAAGGCATCGGCATCGCCATTCTCAACCATGGCTGAGCCATAATAGTTGCGGGTACGCATCAGACGGCGTGCTTCATAGCGGGTCATACCTTTACGCATGCGCTTTTCGTAGAGCTTATCTCCGTAATAATCAATCTGATCCCCGTCGGCAGTAAAGGGATCGATAATGACGCAGGAAGAAAGCTCCAGCTTATGATCTTCAATGAGGAACTTAATTTTCTTTTTGTTACCAAGCAGAATGGGAATGGCTATCTGCTCATCCTGTAAAATCTGCGCAGCTTTGAGAATTTTCTGGTCCTCAGCTTCTGCAAAAACCACCCTTTTGGGTTGCTTTTTAGCTTTACTTATCACCTGCGACATCAGTTTCTGATCTATGCCTATGCGGCGCTGCAGGTCTATCTCATATTGCTCCCAATCGGTGATATGGGTGCGAGCCACACCTGACTCAATCGCAGCTTTGGCCACCGCCGGCGAAATGGTGGTAATCAGGCGTGGGTCCAGAGGTTTGGGGATGAGGTAATCTTTTCCGAAGATGATCTTATCGCTGCTGTAAGCTTTGTTTACGATCTCGGGTGTCGGCTCTTTGGCCAGCCGGGCCAGAGCCCGTACTGCTGCCAGTTTCATCTCTTCGTTGATGGCAGTAGCCCGTACATCCAGTGCGCCTCTGAAGATATAGGGAAATCCCAGCACATTGTTTACCTGATTGGGATGATCAGAACGGCCAGTCGCCATGATAAGGTCATCGCGGCTGCTCATGGCCAGGTCATAGCCGATTTCAGGATCAGGATTCGCCAGAGCAAACACAATAGGATGCTCATTCATGGCACGTATCATATCCTGCGATACAATATTGCCCGCCGATAAGCCCAGGAAGACATCAGCACCCACCAGGGCTTCAGCCAAAGTACTTAGCTTACGTGTAGTTGCAAAATGCAGTTGCTTCTTATCAAGATCATCACGATCCGGTGTCAGCACGCCGCGTATATCACACATAACGATGTTTTCGCGACGGGCACCCAACTGCTCAAATATGCTGGTACAGGCTATTGCCGAGGCTCCTGCCCCACTTACCACAATCCTGATCTGACTTATATCTTTATTAATAATTTCCAGGGCATTCAAAAGAGCAGCCCCGGTGATGATGGCAGTACCATGCTGGTCATCGTGCATCACCGGGATATTCATGATTTTCTTCAGGCGCTCTTCTATTTCAAAACATTCAGGCGCCTTGATATCCTCCAGGTTGATACCGCCAAAAGTGGGCTCCAGTGACTGAACAATTTTGACAAAGTCGTCAGGGTCTTTGGCATTGATTTCAAGGTCAAAGACATCAATACCGGCAAATTTTTTGAAAAGCACGCCTTTGCCCTCCATCACGGGCTTGGAGGCCTCCGGACCTATATCGCCAAGGCCCAATACGGCAGTGCCATTGGAGATGACCCCCACCAGGTTGCCTTTGGCGGTATATTTATATACATCTTCCGGATTGGCGGCTATTTCTTTGCAGGGTTCAGCTACCCCGGGAGAGTAAGCCAGGGCCAGGTCTATCTGCGAACTCAGCGGCTTGGAGGGTATGACCTCTATTTTCCCTGGCTTATCCTGCGTATGATAATTTAATGCGTCTTCTCTTCTGATCTTGATAGACCTGAATTGCTGTACTTTTCCTTCCACTATTACATAAATTTTTGTGGGGCAAAAGTAGCAAATATTCTCACAATATCGGGCTAAACCCTGAGAAAGAAGCACATACGAAAAAAGCCACAGATAGTCCGTGGCTTTGTTATCTTAACTGCTTGCCTGTTGCGGCTGTTGTTCTCCGCTAATTGTCTCAAAAGTTCTGAGAATGGCTTCTACCTCCCGGATGAGTGGCCGTTTCTGCTGACCAGGGCTATAGACAAACCCTTCAATGTAGTAAAGGCGATTTTTAGCCTGGTCTACTACGGTGTAGCTTACAAAGGGCCCTCCCATAGCTACCTCATGCATTCTCCAACGACCACGCGTTTCTATAGCATATTTACCATTGAAGTTTAAAGTATCAAATTCAACCGGGGCCAAATCCTGGATTGTCATGTAGGTAGTACTGTCGTCTTTGATATTATTCTTCATTATACGCTTACGTAAATCCATTATTCCCTCTGGCGTGAATGCATCTTCTGTAGTATAATCTTCATAAGCAACTACGATGCTTTTATCTACTTCATCGCCCACACTGCGTAACCACACAAAATTTTCTGGCTTATGGTCGAGCGGTACTATCTGATAATCATGGGGGACTCTGATACTGAAACCATGCTCATTCATAAGAGTACGGCTGATGCCCTTACGTTCATTGGCTTTGTAAAGGCTCTTTTGAAGGCGTTCTATCTCGACCTTATGAAAAAAACTTCTGACATCCGGTCTGTTTTCCTGTAGATTGTTAATCAGCGCTTCTTCGGTAGTTCCAAATAGAAAAAGTACTTCCTGCCCACGAGCAAACATATTTTCTTTGCTGAAACGGAAGAGGTTAGAATCCAACTTCATGCGTTCAACAGAGGCATCCGTAAAGTAATTTTGCATTCTCCTTCCGGCCTGACTCTCATTGTCAAGCGTAGCTACGAAGAGCATATTCTTGGCGTTTTTCAGGACCTTATTAAGCT
The DNA here is from genome assembly GCA_046541235.1 of Cyclobacteriaceae bacterium. Lineage (GTDB taxonomy): Bacteria > Bacteroidota > Bacteroidia > Cytophagales > Cyclobacteriaceae > Catalinimonas. The sequence continues at coordinate 24,510 of JBKHDR010000017.1, forward strand.
TAAAAGGATCCACATAGCGTACCGAGAAGTAGGGCTCGGGCTGTGGCAGACCGGGCATGGCTTTCAGGAAAATTTCTCTCAGTTCATCGCCGAGTTCTCCCTGCCAGGCGGCAGAATCCATGACAAGCACTACCTCACCGGAGGCTCCTCTGGCGGTGGGTAATGTGCTTTCAGTATTACTGCTACCGGCTTCTTCACAGGATGACAGGAAAAGGCTTCCGGCTAGCAGAAAAAGGGAAAGTGTATATAATCTGATTTTTAACTTATTCACTGGCTATCAATTTAATGTTATTCAAGCGATGATGCTTACAAAATAATTTTCAGCTTTTATAACACCAAATTTTCCCGGCAAGTTGTTCTAAGCCGGACATTTATCATTTACCAATGATCAGCTTCTGCCCCGGGGTGATTTTGTTGCTGGTTAAATTGTTAAGAGCCTTGATCTTTGATACACTGACGCCATTATAGCGGCGGGATATCTCCCAGAGAGAGTCGCCAGGCTGCACCAGGTGTATTTTATTATCAGGAATGGGACCTGAATTACTAGAAGCTACCGCAGTGTTAGCAGAAGGTTTTACCCAGAGCACCAGCTTCTGCCCTGCATAGATTCTGCTGCCTCTGATGTTATTCCAGGATTTAAGATCGGAAAGTCGGACCCCATTGCGTTCTGCTATCTTGCTTAGCACATCACCGCTGCGTACACGGTAATAAGCCTTCTCTCGGTTGTAAGTAGTGCCGGGAGTGGTTTCAGCCACATAATCTATCTGCTGTTGCAACTCTTTTTTACCAGCCGAGTCGAGGATGGAGGGCTGGTTGGCAACTATAAAATCATAGGTATCAGCAGGTATACGTAGGGGATAATTTCTGGCATTTTCAGGCACAGCCGCTCTTTTCAGTTCAGGATTCAGGCGACGCAGGTCTTCTTCGCATACGTTGATTTGTTCAGCTAGTGCCTTCAGGCTGAGAAACTGGCTTACATGCAGAGTATCTGCAGCCATCAGGTAATCAGGTACTTCCTCTACCAGGTTATGTTCTTCCAGGTAGTTAAGCGCATAAATGACCGCAACAAACTGGGGTACATAGCCCCTAGTCTCTCTGGGCAGGTAATTGTAAATCGCCCAGAAGTCTTTTTTGTAACCAGAGCGACGGATAGCCTTACGTACGTTGCCCGGACCGGTATTATATGCTGCCAGGGCAAGTTCCCAGTCATCAAACATATTATAGAGCTGTTTCAGGTATTTGGCAGCTGCTTCGGTAGACTTTTCAGGATCCATACGCTCATCCACGTACCAGCTCTGGCTCAGGCCATACATACGCCCCGTGCTGGGCATAAACTGCCACAAGCCCATAGCGCCTACGCGGGAACGTGCTTCCGGATTAAGGCCTGATTCCACAATAGAAAGGTACTTAAGTTCTTCAGGTATACCGTAGGCTTTGAGGTGCTTCTCGAAAATGGGGAAATAAATGTCTTTTCTGCGCACCACCATGCGGGTGTAATCGCGGTTCTTTACAGTAAAGTAATCTACAAATGATTTGACCCTTTCATTAAAGGTGAGGGGCATTTCTGTATCAATACAGGCGATACGATCAGCAATCTCCTCATAAGAAGCGTCAGGAATATATTCATAATCATAAGAGGGCTCATACAGGTTCAGACCTGTCGTGTCTGTTTCTTCCGGCACATCTAGCTGGGCCTGGGCAAATAGGGGTATAAGACACAACAGTCCTATGTATAAAGATTGGATTCCTCCTGATTTCATCATCACTTATTGATTTAGCTTTACTTTGGTGTAAAAGTATAACTGCACATCTCGCAAATTCTATACAATTTAATCAAAAAATTGAGATATATAAAATATCATTAGTAATAAAAGAGTGGCTTTATCTAATATTATCCATGATATATTTAGAAAATGCAAAAAGTTCGTTTTCGCTAAAATGCTTACACATAAGCTGTATACCTACCGGAAGCCCTTCCGCTTCTCCATGAGGAATAGATATGGCCGGAATACCCGCTATAGATGCCTGCACAGTAAAAAGATCAGCCAGGTACATCTCAAGAGGCGTAGTGGTCTCCCCTATTTTGAAGGCTGTAGTGGGCGTGGTAGGTGTAAGAATAAAATCATATTCGCCCAAGATATTCAGCGTAGCTTCCTGTAGCAGTCTTCTTACTTTCTGGGCTTTGGTGTAGTAGGCATCATAATAACTGGCACTCAGAACAAATGTTCCGAGCATGATGCGCCTTTGTACCTCTTTACCGAAAGCCTCGGTACGGGTCTTCTTGTACATGGCTTCCATGGAAGGGGCCTGCTGGCTGCGATGACCATACCTGACACCATCATAGCGGGAAAGATTGGAACTGGCCTCTGCCATGGTGAGAATATAGTAAGTAGGCAGCAGGTATTTGAGCAAAGGAAAATGTACTGCTTCTACCGTATGGCCTTCTTGTTTCAGAAAGCTGATGACCTCTTCAGTTTTCTGTCTGATCTCTGGCTGCAACCCTTCATGGCTGAGAGTTTCATCCAGGTAAGCCACCTTCACCTTTTTATCAAAATCAAGTTCCCTGGAGTAAGCAGGTACCTGGCCCTGATGGACGGTACTATCATATTCGTCGCTACCTGCCATAATTTCCAGCAGCAGGGCGCTATCCTCGATATTATTCGTAAAGATGCCAATGGTATCAAAGGAAGAAGCATAAGCCAGCAGTCCGTAGCGGGAAATGCGCGAGTAAGTAGGTTTAAGCCCTACCACACCACAAAAAGCTGCGGGCTGACGTACTGAGCCTCCGGTATCAGATCCTAGAGCGGCAGTACACATTCCCGCCTGTACGGATACGGCAGAGGCTCCGGATGATCCGCCAGGAACCCTTTCAGGATCGGCTGCATTGCGGGTAGGACCAAAAGCTGAGTTCTCATTGGAAGATCCCATAGCAAACTCATCACAGTTCTGACGCCCAATGATGATGGCGTCTTCATTCAGCAGGCGCTGTACAGCAGTGGCAGTAAACTGAGAGCGAAAGCCATCAAGAATGCGGCTACCGGCCTGCAGAGGATGATCCTGATAACACAGTACATCTTTGAGGCCGATGACCATACCGGCTAGTCGGCCGGCTTTTCCCTGGCTTATTTTGTGATCTACTTCACGGGCTTGCTCAAGTGCCTCTTCTGCATATACATCAAGAAAAACATTTAGCGACTTATGTCGCTCTATGTTTTCCAGATAATAGCGTACAAGCTCCTGACAACTCAGGCTGCCTGACTTTAAAGATGCACTGATATTTGTGAAAGACCTGAAATCTTTCAAGGCAGGAATTATTTGCTGGTGGTCTTGTTCTGGCTACCTTCTTCTATCTCGTCTTTGATCTCCTTGGTAGCATCCTTAAATTCACGAATACCACGGCCTAAACCACGTGCCAGTTCGGGGATTTTCTTAGCGCCAAAAAAGATCAGAAGAACCATGATAATCAGAAGAATTTCCCATCCTCCCAATCCTCCAACAAATGCTAAAGTGGTATGCATAAAATCTGTATTTTGAGTGTGTAGCTCAATGCAGTTGTAAATATATCCAATATATCTGCGCTCGCAAAAGAACCTTAATATTTATCAAAGGTAGGGATGGTGAAAAAAGTTCGTTCCCGTTTATGTCAGAAGAAGTAATTCCCAGAAGCCAGGTCATCATTCCTGTTATATTTCTGGCAGAGTAACTTATTTTCTCAGTAGCCAGGCTTCGGGGTTGAGCTTTTGCTCATTATGCCAAATCTGAAACTGCAGCATAGATATGCCATTAAGATCCGTATACACCATACCCAGGGGCTCGGTGGCGCTGATTTGCTGCCCAACCTTTACGTTTACGTCTTTGAGTCTGGAATAAACGGTAAAATAATCGCCATGCTGCATGATCACGGCCTTGAGGTCGCCGGGTTCAGGAATGGGGGTGATGACTTTTACTACTCCGTCAAACACCGCACGTACTTCTGCATTCTGCCTGGTTTGTATGTCTACTCCGTAATTTTGCACCATGATGTTCTTCATCACGGGATGGGGGTTGCGGCCAAACTTCTGTGATATAAACCCCCCGTTGACGGGCCAGTTGAGCCGGGTCTTGCTTTGTTCAAAGGAAGCTGAAGAAGCCTCGCTGACAGCACTAGCAGCGGCGGCGGCAGCCACACTGCGGCGGCGCTCCTCTTCACGGCGCCGGGCTTCTCTCTCCTTACGAATCAGTTCGGCCAGCAACTGGTCGGTTTCTTCTACGTCCTTTTGGCGTGCCTGCATTTCCTTCTGCAGTTCTGACTCCCGCTGGTTCAGTTCTTTGATCACCGAGCGCTGCTTTGACTTCAGTGCCAGCAGGTCCTGGTTGGCCATCACCTGCTGGTCAAGCAGCACTTTCTGTTCCATACGCTTACCTTCCAGCACATTTCGCTGATTGGTGAGAGTTTCTTTTACCTTCTGTATCTGTTCTACCTGGTTCTTTCGGGCCTCCGAATACTGCTGCATGTATTTAATGCGCCTGAACATCTGGTTGAAATCAGTAGCTGAAAAGACAAATAAGAGGCGGTCATAGCTGTTACTGGTTTTGCTGGTAGCATACACCATGTAGGCGTATTCATTTTTAAGCTTCACCAGATCATCTTCCAAGGCTACTATTACACCAGAAACCTCCCCTATCTGCCCAAGCAGGAGGGCAAGTTCTTCATTGATAGAATTAATAAGCGATTCACGAGCTTCAATCTGCTGGTTGATGGCGCTCAGCTGGCCAAGGCTGGCCTTTTTGCGGGTAGAGGTTTCAGACAGGATCTGCTGGGCTTCTTTTATCTTTTGCAGATTCTCCTTTTTCTGCTGCTCAAGCCTCGCCCTTTCAGACACCGTTTGGGCACTTACCTGAAAAGCATGTACACTCAGCAGCAGTATCAGCAGCAGGCCGACAGCTTTACTTACGCACATATTTGTCAGGAACTGAAAAAGGGAACCGCAGCGCTTCATCGGTAATGCTGGCTTTTTTATGTTCAATGTTGATCTCCGTCTTTTGCTTCTGCCCGTTGCGCTGGTAGGCTAATGATACCATGTTCTCAAAAGGAAATATCTGGTCCTCCAGCATCTGGAAATCATCGTAATTCAATAACAGGGTGTTATTGCGCAGGCGGGTTTTGCCCATCACTTCTTCAGGGCTGCGGTCCAGGATGGATACGCGCTCCAGCTTGAGGCTGCGCACGCCTACATAATTTCTGATAGAAATGTCCTCCATCTCCTGTTGTACCACAAAATAATTTGATTCTTTTCTGATCAGGTCATCCTCTTCAGGAGCAACTGGCATATTACCCAGCAATATGGACTGTAGCAGTTCAAAATTGATGTTGAAATTGAATTTTTCACTCAACTCCTTGAAGTTATAGGCGGAATATTCCTTGTCTAAGCGATTGAGAAAAATAAGAGAATCCTGAGTAATGATCCCCCTTGCCGCCTCTATACCAAAGCCGGGCGTAACAGAGACCCAGATAATGCTATCTTTTTTAAGCCTGATGTTAGCAGTGGCATTTAGGTTACTGCCCTGATCGCTGAACCTGATCTTACTGCTGGTGCTAAGGTATTCGAAGTCAACTGTGTTGAGGGCAAATTCATCGGCCACTTCAGCATCTTTGAAGCTCAGCGTCTTTTTGCTACAGGACGAAAATAAGAGCACACACAAAAAAATGAGTAATAGCAGGTGTTTATTCATATAATTTCCGATCCGCAATTTTTTTGTCAATGAATTCAGAACTGTCGTCCATCCCCTTAGCTATCATCCACTGCTTCACAGCCATATCCACCTCGCCTAGTTGAAAGAGTACATCTCCGTAGTGCTCTACGATGACGCCGCTGTTGCCGTTTTGCTCAATGGCTTTTTCCAGCAGTTTGCGGGCCTGCTTGAATTCACCCAATTTATAGAGTACCCATGCGTGGGTATCCAGGTAATTGGCATTATCAGGATCCAGTTCCAGCAGGCGGGTAGAGAGCTTTTTGGCATAGTCCAGCTTCTCACCTCTCAGGGCCAGGAAGTAGCTGTAATTATTGAGCACGTAATCACTACTGGGGTCTACCGCGAGCACCGCTTCATAGGCTGCTTCTGACTTTTTGTAATCCTTCAGCTCATTATATACATCTCCCAGGTAGGTATTGCAGTACTTGGTAAGTTCAGGGTTATTGGAGAGGCGCTTGCTCTGCTCCAGTGCATAAGCCGCTTCCTCAAAGTTTTTGGCTACCGAATGGGCTGCACCGTTATAGAAATAGAGTACGCCCTGATTGGGAAACAGCTCAAGCGCCGATTCTGAATGTTTGATCACACTTTCATGGTCCTGCAGGTCCTGAAACTCTATGGTAATCAGGTTTTGCCATACATTAAAGTTGGATTCATCATACTCCAGCGATTTCAGGTAGAAGTCACGGGCTTCAGCTCCTTTGCCGACAGTATTCAGAAAATCCCCTTTTACCACATAAGCGTTGGCCTCTTCAGGATGTGTTTTAATCAGCATATCGGTGAGCTTATAGAGCAGGGCTTCATTTTGCTCATTGGGCAGTTCGCGAATATACTTGGCAATCAACTCCAGTTTCAGTTGCAGGCTGAGAGCAGGATTGGCAAAGGCTATCTCCATATTCTCAGTGGCTTTGGCTTCATTTCCCGTCTGTTGATAGATCTTGGAGAGCATCAGCCGGGCTTCCGGATTGTTAGGTGCTACCTCAAGCAAATCCTCCAGGTAGGGGATAGCATCTTTCTCTCGCTTGTTGGATACTAATATTTCTGCCAGTGAAATTACATATTTGGCATCTCCGGGGAAGTAGTTAGCCAGTCTTTCTCCTTCGGCAATGGCTTTGTCTAGTTTGTTCTGCCTGAGGTAGATTTTCTGCTTCTGCCTTACAATTTCTTCCTGCATGCCAAATACCTTTTCTACCCGCTGGTAGGTATCCAGCGCCTGGTCAAAATCACCCTGATAGAGATAAAGGGCCGCCAGGTCAAAGAGGTACTCATTGCTATCTTCCAGGCGAGCGATCATCTGCTCATAAGTCTGGGCGGCTTCTGCAAAATTGGACATACGGGTAAGAATATCCGCCCTGAGCGTATAATAGTAAGGATTATCAGGATCAAGTTCCAGGGCCTTGCCAGCATGAATAAGCGCATTATCCAGTTCACCCTTGCCAGCCATGATGGTAGCAATTTTGAAATGCGCAGCATCATTATCAGGATCGCTGTCCAGGGATTTGGAGAACAGCATCAGCGCCCTTTCCATATTTTCTGAGTCAAAATCAGGTTCGCTGAGGATATAATATTTTACTCCTTCGGTAAAATAAAAAGTAGCCTCTCTGAGCTTTCTTTCTTCTCTTGAAGAAGTTTTCTTTTTCCTCTGGGCGATACTCTCGGTGCTCACCAGCATACACAGGCTAAGCAGAAGAAGCAATAAACGTGAATAGGGGCTAGCAAATGGCATATAAAGATTTTTTTGGTTTTGGTCCACCCTGTGCCAGGAGTGGAATCAAAAACAGGCCCTTACATAAGGGCCTTTATCAGAAATAACGAATATAAGCAAGTTTCTATTTCAAATCACGGTAGTTTATCCTCAGTGCAGGTTTTCTACCACCGAATTGTAATCGCCTATGCTCAGGTCAGAAGAACTCAGGCGGAGGGTCACATGGTTCCCCAGCATAGAGTTTTCCAGGTTGGCATTCTCTACCTGGGTGTTGGTCTGTACGATAGAGTTCTGTATCCGTGAGTCCCTGATCTCAGTATGATCTCCCAGAGAGACATAAGGCCCTACCACTGAATTGATGATCTTCACATTTTTGCCTATATAAACAGGCGGGATGATGGCTGAGTTCTCCAAACCCTTTATTTCATCTAGTTTGAGCTCATCTTTGATATACTCCAGGTAGCGTTGGTTGGTATAAACCGTCGCATCTTTGTTGCCGCAATCCAGCCACTCGTCTACCTGTCCGGGCACAAAGCGCACCCCCTGGGACTTCATATTCTCCAGCGCATTGGTCAGCTGGTATTCGCCAGCGTTCATGATGTTGTTATCCATCAGGTATTTTAACTCTCTGTGCAGATGTGCTCCGTCGCGGAAATAGTAAATCCCGATAATGGCCAGGTCGGAGACAAAGTTTTTAGGCTTTTCCACAAAATCGGTGATGGTGTTTTCCTGATTGACTTTCACCACCCCAAAAGCCGAGGGGTCTTCTACTTTATGTACCCAGATGATGCCATCCTGCTCTTTGTCAAGGGTAAAATCAGCTTTGAAGAGTGTATCGGCATAGGCTACCACCACATTGCCGTCCAGCATTTCTTCTGCGCAGAAAAGGGCATGGGCGGTGCCCAGTGCCTGGTCCTGGTAATAGATTTTACCCCGGGCACCAATGGATCTGGCTACTTCTTTCAGGCTTTCTTCTACTTCTTTGCCGAAGGCCCGGTTGATGACAAAGCCTACTTCATCTACCTTACCTTTTACTACCTTGGCGATATCTTCTACCAGGCGATGTACAATGGGCTTACCAGCAATGGGAATGAGTGGTTTGGGAATGGTTAGTGTATGCGGACGCATGCGTTTGCCCATGCCCGCCATAGGAACAATGATTTTCACTTTTTAGTAATTTAGGATTAAAAAAATAGTTTATTTCACATTAACACCTGTACTGCCGTAACCTCCCGCACCTCTTTTGGTTTCTCCCAGCACATCCGTTTCCTCCCACTCTACCTGAGCATGCGCCGCCACTACCATCTGCGCGATGCGATCGCCATGCCGGATGGTAAAAGTCTCGTTGGATAAGTTGACCAGCAGTACCTTGATCTCTCCCCGATAGTCTGCGTCTATGGTACCGGGGCTGTTGAGCACACTGATTCCATGCTTGTAAGCGAGGCCACTGCGGGGCCGAATCTGCGCCTCATAGCCGGGAGGCAATTCCATGTAAAGCCCGGTGGGCACCAGCGTACGCTCCAGCGGACCGATACTCACTTCGCTATCCAGTTTGGCATGCAGGTCCATACCGGCCGCATGCTCGGTCTGGTAAGCGGGCAGCGGCTGGTCAGAATCATTGACTATCTTTACTTTCATATTTTTCGTTTTCAGTAGGATCAGGCTTAATTACTGATAAAAAACTAAACGTGCCGGTAAGTTAGCTTTTTTCGTTCAATCAGAAAGACCGCCAGCGTAAAGAAGAGTACCAGACCTAAGTGAACACCGTTGCGCAGCCACGCATCTTCTATCTCCCAGTGGAAAGACAGATAAATCAGCGCCAGGGCTGTGAGCGTATAGAGCAGGCTTGGCTTAAAATTATAAGGAATGGGGTAATACTTTTGCCCATACACGTAACATACCACACACATGATCAGGAAACAGGCGATGCTGGTCACTGCACTGCCCAGGTAACCCAATACTGGTATTAGTAGTATGTTGCCCGCAATGGTAATAATGGCGCCCAGGATACTAAAGTAAGTACCGTATTTGGTTTTGTCGGTCAGTTTGAACCAGACCGTCAGGTTGGTATAGACCCCAAACAGCAGCTTGGCCAGCAGCAGGAAGGGCACCACGTAAAGCGCATCTCTATAGCCGGGGTTCTGCAGGAAAATATCTCCTATCAGTTCCAGGTTGAGGCTGACGCCCAGCAGGATGAGTACACTCAGTATCGTAAAGTAATGCATCACTTTGGCAAAAAGCGCAGGCGCTTCCTTGTCTTCGGCCCGCGAGAAGAAAAAAGGCTCACCCGCATAGCGGAAAGCCTGTATGGCCAGCAGCATCAGCACAGATATTTTGAAGCAGGCCCCGTAATCACCCAGGGCTTCAGCGGGTGTATGGTCAGGATAAAAACCCACGGGAATCAGTTCTTCCAGCATCAGTTTGTCGAGGTGCTCGTTGATCATCCCGCCCAGCCCCATGATGAGGATAGGATAAGAATAAAGCAACATCTGCCGCAGCGTAGGCCAGTGAATCCGAAGTTTAAGCTGGGCCAGCGACTTCCAGAGAAACAGGGGGATGGTAGCATTACCAATCAGGTTGGCCAGGAAAACATAGCCTACGCCCAGCTCAGGCGCATACATAGCCTCAAAGATGGGGCTGTAATCTTTTAAAACCGGCAGCCCGAGCAGGAAGAACAGGTTGAGCAAAACCGTGATGCCTATGCTGCTGATCTTGGTGACGGCAAATTTGAGCGGCCGGTTCTCCTGCCTGAGTTTGGCATAGGGAATGGCCATAATGGCATCGGTAAACATGATCAGGCCGAGCCACACGATGATCTGCCCGGCATCGGGGTAGCCAATCAGCCCGGCAATGCCCTCTGAAAAGGAAATAATGATTGCAGAAAGAATAAAGCTGCTGAGCAGTACGGAGGTGACGGCCGAGTCATATACCTGCTTCATACCCTCTTCATCGTTCTTACGGCGGGAGACAAAACGGAAATAGGCAGTTTCCAGGCCGTAGGTGTAAATAACGTTGAGAATAGCCACATACGCATACAGCTTGGTGATTGCGCCATACTGAGCAGTATTCTCAAAAACGAAGGTATGCAGAGGCACCAGGGCATAGTTGAGCAGTCGACCCAGTATGGTGCTTACACCATACAGCATCGTCTGCCCTGCCAGTTTTTTGAGTGGATTCATACAATGGTAACGAAGAAAAGAAGTGCTTTGCTTTTACTGATCTGGTAATCAGCAAATAACATACCCACCCTTCTTACTCTCCGGTGAAGTGCGCTTCCCGCTTGTTGAGGAAAGCCTGTGTTCCTTCCTGAAAATCTTCTGATTTGCAGCAGGCCGCAAAGCTGTTGGCTTCTGTCTGGTAGCCATTTTCTTCACCCGCATAAGCAGCATTCACACAGTCAATCACCATGCCTATGGCCAGGGGGGCTTTAGCAAGAATTTTACGCATCAGGCGCTGAGAAAATTCACGCAGTTGTTCTTTATTCTCTACGATGTAATTGACCAGGCCAATTTCGTACGCTCTTTCGGCAGAAATGGTATCGGCGGTCATCATCATTTCAAGGGCACGGCCTTTACCCACCAGTTGGGTGAGCCGCTGGGTGCCTCCAAAACCTGGAATCAGTCCCAGGTTCACCTCAGGCTGCCCGAAAGTGGCGTTGCGGGAGGCCACCCTGATATGACAGGCCATAGCCAGTTCGCAGCCTCCGCCCAGGGCAAACCCATTGACAGCAGCAATCACCGGCTTATCACACTTCTCAATCAAACTGAATACCTCCTGCCCTATTTCTGAAAACTTTCGGCCATTTAATTCATTCAGTTCAGCAATTTCCGCTATATCAGCTCCGGCCACAAACGCCCTCTCACCTGCGCCAGTGATGATCACGCCCCTGATCTCCTTTTCGTCGTAGACTTCCTGAAAAACCTCACCTAGCTCTTCAAGCGTAGCCCGGTTGAGTGCGTTCAGCTTATCTGCGCGGCTGATGGTGATGGTCAACATGCCTTTGTCAAGCACGGTTTCGAGAAAATTATATTTAGTCATCGCAATGCCTTTATTTTGGCCCAAATATAACAGGCGCAATACTAAACTCAAAAGGGCTGATGCGAGATGAAGGCTGAGCGCGTCAAAACAGACGTTTTAACAGGAATAGCAGCTACTTTTGAACGTCCTTGTATCAAAGGAACACAACATTTTGCCGGGCTGCATTCTTTCTATTGAAATGCTCAAGCCTTTAGCAGTGGCAGAGCTATGGAGAAAATACTTTTGAAGCAGGTCACTGCATTTTTTCAGCATGAGCAGATAATCAATTTCCAAAAAAACAGCTGTAAGCAGGGCTCAGCAGCTTATTTGAGAGATATCTTATATCGGGCAGCAATTCATAATGCCTGATGCTGTATTTCTCAGCATATAGTTTTACTTTTGGGCACCTAAGAAAGCTATTTCTATTTTCACCACCGTAATTTTATATTTTTTATGCCTGAGAAGAAAAAAATCACCGTAGCTCATGGAGATGGCATTGGTCCTGAAATCATGAAGGCTACGCTGGATATCCTTGATGCTGCCGGCGCTGCCATTGATCCGGAATTCATAGAAATCGGAGAAAAGATGTATGCCAAAGGTAATACTGCCGGTATTGATGATGCCGCCTGGGAGTCGCTACGCCGTACGCAGGTGTTCCTGAAAGCACCTATTACTACCCCGCAGGGCGGAGGCTTTAAATCTCTGAACGTAACCACCCGTAAAACCCTGGGGCTTTACGCCAATGTGCGCCCCTGCCGCTCTTACAGCCCTTATGTGGCTACCCGCCACAATACGCTGGACATGGTGATCATCCGCGAAAACGAGGAAGATCTCTATGCAGGTATTGAGCACCAGCAGACCGAGGAGGTAGTACAGTGCCTCAAACTGGTGAGCCGCCCGGGTTGCGAAAAGATTGTCCGTTACGCCTTTGAATATGCCAAGGCTTATAACCGCAAAAAGGTCACCTGCTTCTCCAAAGACAACATCATGAAGCATACCGATGGCCTTTTCCACCGCCTGTTTGACCAGATCGGTGCCGAATATCCTGAGATTGAAAAGGAGCATATGATCATTGACATTGGCTCGGCTATTCTGGCCGATAAGCCTGAGACCCTGGATGTGATCGTTACGCTTAATCTTTACGGTGATATCGTTTCAGACATCGCCGCCCAGATTGCCGGTTCGGTAGGACTGGGAGGCTCGGCCAATGTAGGGGAGATTTGCGCCATGTTTGAGGCCATCCATGGCTCAGCGCCTCCCATTGCCGGTAAAGACATCGCCAACCCTTCCGGCCTGATCAATGCAGCCATCATGATGCTGGTACATATCGGTCAGCCTGATGTGGCTACCCGGATCAACAATGCCTGGCTGCGTACCATTGAGCAGGGCATCCATACCGCTGACATCTACCGGGTAGGCTCCAGCAAAGAAATTGTAGGTACCCGTGACTTTGCCAAAGCAGTGATCAGAAACCTGGGTCAGAAACCCTCTATCCTGAAGCCTGCCGAATTTCAGCCGGTAGTAGGTAAATCGCTGCACAAGACCACTCCTCCCGACCCTAATATCAAAAAAGAGATGATGGGCGTAGATGTATTCATTGACTGGAACGGCGAAAAACGCGATCCCAATGTAATTGGTAAAAAGCTGGAGGAGATCGGCGGCAACGGCCTGCACCTGAAGATGATTACCAACCGGGGCGTGAAGGTCTATCCCGAAGGCAAGCCGGAAACCTTCTGTACCGACCACTGGCGCTGCCGCTTTACCAATAAGGAAGGAGGCACCGTGACGCATGCGCAGGTGCTTGACCTGATGCGCCGGGTGCATGAGGATGCCAAGCTGGACTTCATCAAAACGGAGCAGCTTTACAACTTCAATGGCGAAAGGGCTTATACCCTGGGGCAGGGGGAGTAAGAGAAATTACAGATTACAAATTTTAAATTGAAAATTAAGGCCCTCAGGGGCATAAAAAAAAGCAGGTGATCCTGCTTTTTTTGTGTATTCTCCACTAAAAGAAATGCAGCCTTTATCTATCCTATAGCAGGTTTAGATAATGCTTCATCTCTCATGAGATACCAAACCCCTGGTATGTAAATATTGACTATATTCTCATAAAATTTAAATGTATATACGCATAAATTCATATTAGATAAAGCTAAAATTGTTTTCAAATTGAGTTTCCTGCTATAAATGCCTAGACACAAATATTCATTTTTTATGAAATAAATTACTTAAGTTCAGCCTAAACACTTAATAAAAGCCACCAGATTTGTGTGTTAATAAAATTTTACTTGCAAATCCCCCCCCCCACAATATATTTGATACATGTTAAACATAAACTACTTAAAACCATGTATTATTTTCTAACCAAATCAAATATCACTTAATTAGCATTAAGTGTTTGCCTTTGCATGTACTCATGCAAGCAGGCAGATGAGGTATCGCCTGTTTCTGAAAGTTTAGCTGAAAAACAGGATATCAAGGTTGTGGATGGCACCTTGCATTTCAAAGACATGGATGCCTTCAAAAAAACAATTGAATCACTAAATAATAAGTCTGAATCAAAATTAGATTCATGGCTGGAAAAGGTAAAATTTAGCAATTCACTCCGTTTTTTTGCTAAAACTAAAATTGACAATCATGAAATTGAAATACTAGATGTACCAGACCCCGTTTTTGCTAGTATATTAAATGCAGATGGCGTCTATGTTATAGGTAACGAAACCCATAAAATTACTGAAGACTGAATTGATTCAAATCTTAAACAATGACGAATCTAACAAACCTGTAGACTGGACTAATGAAAAGAACATCATAAAACATAAAATTGGCTATGGTGCAATTGATTATAAATGGAGAGAAAACACAGAGAATGCAACAGTAATCACGAACAAGTATGCAACTTATAACGGTGATTTTGTTCGTGCGACAGGAGATGCATTGTTTCCTTATACACCAGCTAACTATGGAATAACATGGCTCAGTGCTCATCTTGAAGCATGGAATCGTCAGTATGCTGGTTATGCTTCTGCCGGTGTGAGAATTAAAGGAAGGAAAAATGATGGTAGATGGAGAGACGATGCAATGACCTATGCTGGTTTTACCTGGGAAGGCAGAGGTCGTTACTGGTTTGGAGCATCTGGTGGATGGCAGTCTTGGTTTTTCAATGCAGGTTCTGAATATGGTTCAAATACCAATAAAGTAGGCGAAACATGTTTCTATTGTGTTGGACTTGGGTGCCTGGTTGAGGTAGATTATATAGAAGCTGATTTTACTTATGAGGATACTGAGGGTAGGAACCTGCCCAGGGTTTACAGGTATGATGAAAGGTTTACCGGTTTAGGAGTTAGTCGGATATGGTAAGAATGAAAAATCTACTAAGATGTATGATTGTATTAAAAGAGAGGTTCCTCCCTCTCTTTCTTCTATTTCTGTCTGTCAGTTGTATCAGAGAAGAGGTCATTGATGATTTTAATGCGCAGCAGGATACAAAACCAGTCGTTTTTTGTACACTCTCTCCAGAGGATAGCATTCAGCTACTATTATACCATTCTTCTTCTATGTTTGATGGGCCATCAACAATAGAAGATAAAGGTATTTATGATGCTCAAGTCAGAATTTATAATGAGCATGGGGATACCATCTTATTACAAAATCCTGAGGAGCAGGTGCCACTCTATAAGATTCATCAAAGAGCATTTCCTATAGTAGCCGGGGAAACCTATCATCTTGAAATTCAACTCAGTAACAGTACAAACAGGATTACATCATCCACAACAGTTCCAAAGGAAGCCGTCCCATGGGATAGTTTTGAGGTTCATAATAAACGATTTATATATGAAGAATTAAAAGAATTCATAGTTGATCGCTTTGTGATAAGGGATACAATTAGGATTACATTGGTAGATGTAAAAGGTAGTTGGTCTAATCAATCCTATTATAATACAAAAATAATTAGTTCAGCTTATCGATACTCCGATCTTTCATATGTACGTACTACTACCTGTTGTCATTACTTATGGGTTACCGATATACGTATAGAATCCCATTATAATGAAAAAGGGCAATCAATAAATCACAAAATTCCCCAAACATTTTCAATTGTTACGCTTAATCAAGACTTAGCGGATTACTACCAGGCTTACGAGGTGAATCATGCGAATAAGGAATCGCTTGATTTTGGCTTATTCTTACGTCTGTTCAAAGGCGTTTTACCTGAGTTTACCAATATACAAGGAGGATTGGGCGTGTTTGGTGCTTACCTGAGCGATACAAAAGAAATATGAGAAGCAATTATTACTTTTTTTTGTTCATCTTACTATTCCTGTGTTCCTGCGCAAGCCGCTATGTAGCTCCATTTTCCTCTCCTTCTATCAATACATCAGAAGTTGAAGATGGGCAAATAAAGCTATTTTATGAAGCTGCTGAGTTGAACGATAAGGGTAACTATGCTAAAAATGCCCGGCAAAATGACCTGTATTTTGTACAGGTAACCGTCATCAACAAAAGCTCAAAAGATATTTTGTTTGCTAAAGAGAATATCCAGGCTTTTACAGCATATCAACCTATTGAAGTAGTGAGTCCTTCAAAAGTGAAAAAGAAGCTAAAGCAAAAAAGAGGCTGGTATTTCCTTTATCTCATCCCGGGAGCCTACCTGACCACTGAAGGGTTTACCTACCGTCCCGTACTGGCTCCTGTAGGCATATACAATTTTATCAGAGCTACTAACGCCAATAAGAAGCTCAATGACGATTTTATGGGAGATTCTCTCATTGGTAAAGAAGTTAGATCTGGTGAAAAAGCTGAGGGGTGGATTTGTATTCAAAGAAAAGAAGGCTTAGATAATGTGCTTTTACGATATGTTGAATAAGTCATTTTATATCACCCTGCTTATCTGCTTTTACTCAATGGCAGATGTATATGCCCAGGAATTAGGCTTACTACAGATTGAAGTCCGGCAGCAAAAAAACAACAAAGCCGTAGACGGAGCCAGTATACATATCAATCCTATTAACAAAACTTTTGTAACTGATAAAAAAGGAAAAGTGACCGTGGCTTTGCCTTTTGCCTTTTATCTTTTTGAAGTAGAAGCACCAGGCTTTGATAATTTTACTGATTCATTTACTGTAAATGCTGATACTTCAGTTGTTTTTAATTTATCCGGAGAATTGTATCTCTTAGATGAAGTTGAGATCAATGAAGAAAAAATTGACCCAAGGATAAACCAGGAGCAAATCAGTATTGAAAAAGTAACCAGCGAAAAGGCTAGCAGGTTACCCGTTATAGGAGGAGAAAGGGATCTCCTGAAAGCTGTTGCCTATTTTCCTGGTGTGCAAAACGGGTCTGAAGGCTCATCTGATATCTTGGTAAGAGGCGGTTCATCAGACCAGAATTTATATCTACTGGACAATGCTGTAATTTACCATACTAATCATTTGTATGGCTTTTTATCTTCTTTCAATCCACTCATTGTGTCAGAAATAGATGTATTGAAGGGAGGGTTTCCCGCACGTTTCGGTGGTAAGCTATCTTCTGTGATTGATGCACGAACGGTAAATCCCGCTTATGACCATTTTGAAGGTGAAGTTTCCCTGGGTCTGGCTGCTTCTTCTCTCTATCTCAACACACCTATTATAAAAGATAAACTCAATATTATCCTGGCGGGCAGACGATCCTACTACGATGCTTTCCTTTATCTTTTTGTTGATAAAAATAATTATGAGGTCTATAACTTCTATGACCTGAACACAAAAGTTTCCTGGCAGCCTTCGGAACATCACAGTTTTTACTTTTCAACCTACAGGGATAGAGATTTATACAGAGAGGTCAACAACTTTAGAGAAACCGGCGATTATGATACACTCGACAGGAAATGGAGCAACCGGATATACAATTTTGGCTGGCGTGCTGAGTATAAAAAATTTGCCAGTACACTTACGGTTTATCATAGCCGATTCAATACATCATTGCGCAACATCAAAATAACGCCAGATGATTTCTATAGTGATACTTTTTCATCCTACATCAGTGATTATACGCTAAAACACCATTTAGAGAGCTTTATTTCAAACAATCTACAGGTTTATGGTGGAGCAGAGCTTAATTTGCTAAGCATTCTTGGAGCAGAAACCTCCTATCTCGAGAGCGAGTTTCCTCAGGGTATAAATCAGCAGACACTTCCTGAAAGCGACCTTTTCAATCAAAATTTTTATGCAGGATTGAGGTGGAAAAAGGAACGATGGTTTTCTGATATTGGACTAAGAGTTTCTAATATCAATGGTGATTCGTTAAATGTTTCATTCCTTGAGCCGAGAATAAATTTAAGCTATCAGCCCAAAGAAAATCAATCCTTCAAGCTGAGCTATGCCAGAATGTCTCAGCCCATTCACTTATTGACCAATCCTGGTTTAGGTATGCCCGTGGATCTGTATGTTCCCTCAAATGATCAATTTGTTCCTGGTACTTCTGATCAGTTTGCACTGGGGTTCAACTCTTATTATAAGCTTCTGGGGCAGGATATCAATATCAACATAGAGGGCTATTATAAGACTTTGAACAACATCATAGAATACAGAGATGGCTACAGCTCTCACACGTTTACCTCACCATCTACCAACAATAATCTCAATCTGGAGACAATACTAACGCAGGGACGAGGCCGGTCTTATGGCATTGAATATTATCTGAGCAAAACGAGCGGAGCGTGGCAGGGAGGACTCTCCTATACCCTCTCATGGACCCAGCATCAATTTGATGAGCTAAATAGGGGTAATTATTTTCCTGCTAATCACGACAGGCGGCATAACCTGGCACTTCACCTTACTCATACTCTTAATGATAAGTGGCGTATGAACGTTGGCTGGCAATTTATGACAGGGCGAGCTATTACGCTTCCCCTGTACTCATATCCAGCGCCTTACTTAGGTTTCAGGAATGGAAGCATAGGTTTATATGATGATGTACAAACTACTTTATATGAGCAAAGGCCTCGGAACAGCTACAGAATGAAAGCTTTTCATGCTTTGAACCTTTCATTTCAAAGAAAAATATCCTGGAATAAGATAAAGGGAACTTTAGATTTAGGTCTGTACAATGTTTACAATCGCAGGAATCCTTATTTCTACTACATTGATACTATCAATCCAAACATTGCCCAGGAAGGGCTTACTCCATCAGAAGTAGAAACGCAGCGTTTATTAAAGTCTGTTTCTATCTTTCCAGTGGTTCCTTCTGTTAGTTTTAGTATTAGGTTTTGAGACTTTGAATCTCTTGACGCTAAATACGCCCTGACAGCTAAGCTTCAAAAGTGGAAATTAATTATCAAAGAGATTAAATAAAGAAACCGCAACTCTATAAGTCTTGCGGTTTCTTTCTGATAAGGTTAAAACCTTTTGCCTCTACTCCTTCTCTTCCTTAGCCTCGTTTGTTTCGGCTTTGGCTTTATCTGTCTCTTTTTCCTCGGTTTCTCCTTCCTTTTTCTCAGCTTCTTCGCCTTCTTCTTTCTTCTTCAGTACTTCGGGGGCGTAAGCCAGCAGAATGTTATACCAGTTGACCAGCTTTTTCATATCTGAAGGGTAGACACGCTCCTCGTCATACTCGGGCAGGATGTGCTTCATAAACGCTTTGAGTTCCTCCTGGTCAGAGGTGTCTACGCCAGGGTCGCTGCCAAATTCTTCATGTATTTTGACCAGCACATCTTCCAGAGGCGCAGAGCCTTCGGCATCGGTGGTGTAGATAGAAACTTCTTTGAGTACCGAAACCCGCTGACTGGCACCTACAACCATTTTCTTCTTCTGGTCGTCCAACGACTCTACGATGACACCTGTACGGGTAGGCTTCACAATATGAAAAAGACCTCCTTTTCCTGATATAGATGCTATTTGACTAAGATCCATAAGATTTTTCTTTTGGGTTAAAACAAACTCGCGGCTGGCCCGGAGGCTTTCGCGCTGACAAATTAAAGATGAATTGTTGAGAATGTTAAATAATGTCTGCCTGTTTTTGTGAAAGCATATTTACTGCTGAAACACATCCAGCGTATTTTCTATGTAAGCCAGTATCTCCTCCCTCCCGCTTTTCTCTACAGATGAGCTGGTAAAGATAGGCGGCAGTTCGGCCCACTCCTGCAGCAGGGTTTTACGATAGGCGGCCATAGACTGCTGGGTTTTGTTGACCGACTGCTTGTCTACCTTGGTAAATACCAGTGCAAAAGGAATCTGGTTGACGCCCGCCCAGCGGATAAATTCCAGGTCAATAGACTGAGGTGGCAGGCGTGAATCTATAAGTACAAACAGGTTGACCAGTTGCTCCCGGTGCAGCAGGTAGTTTTCTATCATCTTACCCCAGTCGGCGCGGGCGCTCTTGCTCACCTTGGCCCAGCCGTAGCCGGGCAGGTCTACCAGGTGCCAGCGGTTGTTGATCAGGAAGTGGTTGATCGTCTGGGTCTTGCCCGGCCTGGCCGAAGTTTTGGCCAGTTTGTTCCGCTCCGTCAGCATATTGATGAGAGAAGACTTACCCACATTGGAGCGGCCGATGAAGGCATACTCCGGCAGGCGCGACTCCGGGCACTTGCGGAAATCCTGGACACTTTGTACGTAGGTGGCTTCTTTGATCTTCATGGTTTTCTGTTCTTTTCCTTCTTATCAATATCGTTGATCAGGCGAAACATTGGTTGTTTCTGGGCATTCAGGCCGGCGCTGTCAATCTCTGCCATTACATTTTTGTACTGCTCCAGAAAACGATTGAAATCTTCTGTAAACCGGTCGTAGCGTATCCGGTAGAGCAGCACGCTATTATTGGCTGAGACAATCTTACTTCTCAGTACGTTGATAACCGGGCTGATTTCTTCTTCTGCCAGGCTGTCGGTATAGCTGAGAATGGCCTCGCTCACCTCACTGGTTATGCTGTCGTAGCGGTCTATCCTGTCCGATTCCCTGAGCGTACTTGAGTCATAGCGCACCTCTCTAAGCTGTTGCACCATCTGCATCAGGGAGTCAATACTGTCTGCCGATGTGGCGGTCTGCGCTTTGAGTTCGCTGAGCAGCAGTTCCATATTGGCCAGTTTCTGGTCATCATCCTCTATCATCGTGGCCCACGACATGCTCAGGCTGTCGTACAGATCATAATACACCTGCCTTAAAGAATCAAACTGCTCGGCAGTATATTGTTCGTCCTGCTGCCGGTTAAGGCGGGAAGTACAGGCGGCCGCCATGCTAAAGAAGATAAGGAGAAGCCAGCTGGTAATCTTCATCAAAAACTATGTGAAATAAGGTAGAAAGCTTAGTTTTACGGTCAATCCCGGGAGGGGCGAAGGTAAAGATTTACTTTTACATAAGTAAGAGACAATCAGGCCTTCAATAAAGTTTACTTAAGCCAAAGACACTAATTTAATTTTTTTGCCTGCGTATGGCTCCAAAAAGGCATTTTCTTAGCAACGCTTATGAATACTTCAACACCCTGACTATGGTATTTTACCTGATGGTGAGTGTGCCCTTGCTGTTTTTTATCATCGTTTACCTCTCTTACCAGGAAGAGGGAGGGCTGCAGCCTACCCAGCGAATGAACGTGGTAGAGCACGTGCTTCTGCCTGCTGCCATCATCATCAGCCTGGTTATGCCCTTTGTCATGTACCGTAGGCAGTTGCAGGCAAGGCGGCCGATGGATGGCTTCAGGGCTAAGCTCAGAACTTTTCATCAGCTTTCCTTCTACCGCTACGGCTGGCTGACGCTTGCTAATTTTCTGGCCGTACTGGGCATGTACTATACTGGCGAGCAGCTTTTTGCCGGCCTCTATGCTATCGCCCTGGTAGTTTTTTCACTGCATAGACCTACCGCCAGCCGCATCATCAAAGACACGAAGCTCAATGAGCAGGAAAAAGAATGGTTGAGAAGTGACAAGAATTTTGATGAACTCCCCTGAAAACACACAGAAAATCAGGCAACTGCTGAGCCGCTTCGTTTCTGTCCCGGCCCAGGCTTACTGTCTGGAACTCTGGCAGAAGTACCCTTTCCACTTTGTGGTTACCCGCCGGCGTATATCCAAACTGGGCGACTACCGCTACCAGAGCACTAGTAAAGCACATCAGATCAGCGTCAACGGCAGCCTGAACCCACATGCTTTTCTGCTCACCTACATTCATGAGGTAGCCCACCTGCTGGCCTTTACCCGTCATGGTTTCAGAATTGCTCCGCACGGCAAGGAATGGAAGGGCTGTTTCCAGGAACTGATGGCACCTGTGCTCAACAGCCATGTCTTTCCCGAAGATGTGCTGCTGCCTCTGCAAAATTACATGCGCAATCCTAAAGCAGCTTCCGGCTCTGACCAGCAACTCACCCTGGCCCTGCAGCAGTATGACCGGCAGGACGGCCTGCAATCGCTCACCGAAATAGCGGTAGGCCAGCACTTCCGCTTCCGTCAGGCGGTTTTTATCAAAGAAGAGGTAAGGCGCACCAGGGCGCTGTGTAAGGAAATGAAATCCGGCAGGCGTTACCTGGTATCCCTGGCGGCGCGGGTAGAGTTGGTCATTAAATAGTTGAATTTAAGCACACTACAATACTTTTTTTAAAGTGATAAGCACCGCCAGCCTTGATTTAACACTAGGTTAGTGCCCCGCCCAGAGGGCCTACACCAGCCAAAACTTACAATAATATAGCCTGAATAAAATCTAGAGCTACCCGTGGCCTTTGGAATGTGAACCTATATGTGGCAAAAAAAACCTGCCAGGCAGAAACGATGAAGCGTTTTTACCCGGCAGGTATTTTGGTTTGGCAAGCATCTGCAGACATGCTGCATGTGCTTTTCAAAATTATTATTCAGCTTATTGCTTACGAGCCAAATTCTTGCTCTGCATATACTTCTCCATCTTCACGATAGTATACAATGGCTCTAGGCTCATTATTTTCAGTAATTTGCAAAACATAGAGTTTTTCAGGAGGCAGGTCTCCAGCATATATTTCCATTGCTTCCTGATTAATCAGTTCAGTCAGTGCACTACCTTCAATAGTATAAGCTTCATTTACCTGAGCTTCGTCATACTCACCTGTTTCAAAACTGGTTTTCACATCATCAGGCAGTTCACTAAAAGTAATAATTTCAATGTCATCTCCCTCGATCATTTCCTGGCCAGTCATCTCTCTGTTCTTTTCCATTTCAGTTTCCTGCGCCTGCACTGCCAGAAAGCTCATCAGTACGACTCCTGCAGTTAATAATATCTTATTCATAGTCATAGCGTTATACAAGTTTATTTTTAAAATTAAATTCACCTGTAGAGTAGAAAAAATGATTCCAGAATCGGGACGAATGCCAAAACGCCCCTTAGGTGGCTTTAGGGCGGCATATTATAATATCCTCTAAAATACCTGTGTAAAAATTACCACAATTTTGTTGAATAAATAAGCATGATATGCTTTGCCAGATAGCTTTCCAAAAGGGAGTTATGGATTCTTTTCAAATGCTGTCCTGGTCTGACGGGTATCATAAATAATATGCATTTCCTGGATTTTAGCATTTTCATCAAAATAGAATATATCCACACATTCAAAACTGCTGTTGGCACCATTGCGCAGCAGCCAGTCATAGCGGAAGTGAGCGGCAGCTACCTCGGGCTTTTGGTGTTCCCGGAATATATGCAAAAGTGTTATTGCAGACTGCTGCGTATCAGCAAACAAGCGGTGGTAAAAATCTAGCGCCTTCTGTCGCCCGTAAAGTGGTGAATGTACCACCCCCTCCTGGCTGAAAAGGCTGAGTATCTTTGCTAAATCAGCTTCTTCCAGACCTTGGAGGTAAGAGATTACGATTTGGTCAACGTCAGCTTGCATGATGAGCGTAAATTTGCGTAAAAAAATTTAGCACAACATAGCAAAAATTTGCCCCTCAACCCCAGGATATCTATTTTATCTATCTTATCAAGCAACAATCTAAGTCCTATGAGGCGCAATTTTTTCACTTTTTGCCTGTTCATCTTCAGCCTGGTGGCCTGTCGGCAAACACTTAGCACCGGCCCGCTTACAGCAACCGGCGTTGACTGGCCCGTTTACCGGGGTACAGCAGCAGCCAACCAGTACTCAGCCCTCAGCCAGATTAACGCTGATAATGTCAGCCTGCTGCAGCCTGCCTGGACCTACCACACGGGCGATGCCGGTGAACGTACTGCTATGCAGTGTAATCCCGTTGTAATTGATGGCATTATGTATGTCACTTCGCCCCGGCTTGCGGTCATAGCGCTGGATGCAGCCAGCGGGCAGGAAATCTGGAAGTACACACCTGAGTCAGAAAATACCATCTCTGGTGTCAACCGGGGAGTTACCTACTGGACCGACAGCGAGGAAGCCCGTATCCTTTTTACCGCCGGACATCACCTCATGGCACTTGATGCCCAAACCGGGCAACTCATCTCCAGCTTTGGGCAGAATGGAAAAGTAGATCTGAGGGAGTATTTGAAGTACCCTCCGGATGAATTGAGCCTGGCAGTCACTTCGCCTGGTATCATCTACCAGGACCTGATCATCATGGGTTCGGCTACCGGCGAGGGGTATAACTCTTCTCCAGGTTATGTGAGGGCGTATAACGTCAGGAGCGGCGAACTTGCCTGGGTGTTTCATACCATCCCGCAGGAAGGAGAGCCGGGCTACGATACCTGGGAGTGGTGGGCAGACGAATGGTACGGCGCTGTCAACGTGTGGGGCGGGCTGAGCCTGGATGAAGAAAGGGGCTGGGTGTTCCTGGCCACCGGCTCACCGAGCTACGATTTTTACGGGGCCAACCGAAAAGGTGAAAACCTTTACGGCAACAGTGTCATTGCTGTGGATGCATCTAGCGGCGAATATATCTGGCACTACCAGGTGCTCCACCACGATCTCTGGGACTACGACCTGCCCTGTGCACCCAGCCTGGTCAGTATGGATGTAGATGGAATAGCGAAAGATGCCGTTGTGCAGCCTACCAAAATGGGCTACCTGGTGGTACTGGACAGGGAAACAGGCGTGCCGCTTTTTGAGATGGAAGAAACGCCTATGCCCGCTTCCGAAATTCCTGGCGAGGCAGCCTGGCCTACCCAGCCTCTACCCAAAACCGGATACTTTACCCGTCAGTCTGTGACAGAAAAAGACCTGAGAAGCTTTTCCACCGGTACCAATGATGACCCTCTTAGCGAATTGAAAAAGTATCGCTACCAGGGAAGGTTTACCCCGCCCAGCATAGAAGGCAGTTTGGCTATGCCGGGCACCTGGGGTGGCGGCCTGTGGGGTGGTGCATCGGTAGACCCTCTTACGCAGACCCTGTACATCAATGCCAACGAACTGGCCTCTATCAACAAGATTCGTCCTGTTACAGTGCATGAGGATGTGTCGGTGCTGGATGACCAGCCGGGTGCCGACGTAAATGCTCAGTTGGGCCGCAGCCTCTACGAACTCAACTGCTCAGCCTGTCACGGGGCTGATCGTGCCGGTATTCCTCCTTCTTTTCCCTCCTTGCTGGAGGTAGCAAAAAAGCATGAGCAGCAGGAAATTGCCGGTATCATCCGCCATGGCAATGGTGCCATGCCTGCTTACAGCCAGTTTAACGAGCGAGAACTGAACTCTATCGTTGAATTCCTGGTCCACGGTGCGGAAGCTCCTGAAATGTCCGAATCGGTGGAAAAATCCCGTCCTAAATATGTGACTGCCGGTTATGCCAAATTTCTGGATAAAAAAGGCCTCCCCCTCACAGCACCACCCTGGGGCAGCCTGAATGCCATAGACCTCACCACCGGCAAACTGAAATGGAAAGTGCCACTGGGCGAAGTAGAAGAACTCAAAGACCTGGGTATCCCTCCTACCGGCAACCGCAACTTTGGCGGCTGCATCAGCACCGCCGGTGATCTGGTATTTATCGCTGCTACAACCGATGAAAAGATCCGGGCTTTTGACAGCAGAACCGGAGAAGTACTTTGGCAGGCTGATTTGCCAGCAGGCGGCTATGCGGTTCCTTCTACTTATATGGTAGACGGCAGGCAGTACGTAGTAATCGCTGCCGGAGGCGGAGGCCGGGGCGGTACCCGATCTTCCGATGCCTACGTGGCCTTCACTTTACCTGCGGATGCGCAGAGATAAAATGATGGGCACGCCGGTAATTCCTGTGCAGGCACCTCTATGCATAGCCTGATCAGCAAAACATATGAATGGTTTTGAACCAAGCTGCCGGGTTTGTGGCTGGTAGCAGCGTGACATCATTTAACATCCGTATTTCTGTATTTTACAAAAATCTTATAAATTGAAGAGTTAAAAATAATCAGTTTTGAAAAAATCAGCTGATTGTCTTAGATTTTCATTTAGCTCACTTCTCATGTCCTTCAACACAATCTAACATAACAAACTGACAAAAGATGGAAAAGAAAACCAACCGCAGAGAGTTTCTCACCACCACGGGCGCCGTGGTAGCCGGTTCGCTCGTAGCTCCCTCCCTTCCTGTATTTGCACGTGCTCCCCGTAAGAAAATGCGCGTCGCATTGATAGGTACCGGAATTAGAGGTATCAGCATGTGGGGCAGAAGCGTACAGAAGGATTATGCCGATCAGGTAGAATTTGTAGGGCTTTGCGACAGCAATCCCAGCAGGCTGGCTTTTGGTAAGGAATTTATCGGTGCCAAATGCAATACCTATACCGACTTTGAGCAGATGATGCGAGAACAAAAGCCTGAGATGCTTATTGTGACCACTATGGATGCCAACCATCATGAATTTATCATCAAAGGGATGGAAATGGGTGCCAACGTGATCACTGAAAAGCCTATGACCACCGACGAAAATAAAGTGCAGGCAATCCTGGATGCGGAGAGATCTACTGGTAAAAATGTAACTGTCACATTCAACTACCGCTACTCTCCCCACCGGCAGAAAATGTACGAACTGCTGCGTGAAGGAGCCATAGGCGACGTGACCTCCGTTGACTTCCACTGGTACCTGGATACTGATCATGGGGCTTCCTACTTCCGTCGTTGGCATGGGCAGCGCGAAAATAGCGGCACCCTGCTGGTACATAAATCTACCCATCACTTTGACCTCCTCAACTGGTGGCTGGAGTCAGAACCGGAAGAGGTCTTTGCCTTTGGCAAATTGGAACACTACGGCAGCAATGGCAAGCTAAGGGGCCCCAACTGTAGGAGCTGTGAGCATAAAAGCAATTGTGACTTCTACTGGGATATCACTAAGAGTGAACATGACATGAAGTTGTATGTAGACCATGAGGAGCATGATGGCTACATTCGTGACAACTGCGTATTCCGCAAAGAAATCAATATTTATGACAAGATGGCCGCTACCATCCGTTATGCCAACGATGTGCAGGTAAGTTACTCTCTTACCACCTACTCTCCTTACGAGGGCTACCGGATTGCCTTCAACGGCACCAAAGGCCGCCTGGAAGCCTGGATACAGGAAAGCCAGCCCTGGGAAGCAGAAAACTATGACGAGCTGCGCCTTACCAAAAACTTCGGTAAGTCGGAGTTGATCCGCATTCCTCATGCCGGAGGCGGACATGGCGGAGGAGATGCCCGCCTTAAGGATAAGATCTTTAAAAACCCTGATATGGCCGACCCTTATCGCCAGTCAGCGGGCTCGCGCGACGGTGCCATGTCAGTGCTTATCGGCGTAGCTGCCCGTAGAAGCATTGAAAGCGGTATGCCGGTAAAAATAGGTACTTTGTCTGACCTTAAACCGCTCGCTACGCGATTATGATACCAACCTTGTTTATGCACAGGAGCCGGCTACTCGCCGGCTTTATCTTTTGCCTGCTAAGCCAGCCGGTGCTGGCCTCCCGGATAGATACCGTCAGCATTTACAGCGAAGCCATGCGAAAGGAGATCTCAGCGCTGGTGATCACACCCGACACTTACCAGCAGTCAGAGGAGAGCTATCCGGTAGTATACCTGCTCCATGGCCACAGCGACAGCTACACCGGCTGGGCCAGCAAAGCACCTGTTACTCCAGAACTGGCCGACCGGCATCAGCTCATCATCGTATTGCCCGACGGTGGCTACAATAGCTGGTACATTGACAGTCCCGTAGATGAAGACAGCCAGTACGAGACCCATGTGGCTAAAGAAGTAGTCAGATTTGTAGATGCCAACTACCGCACCCTTGCCGATCGCAGCGCCAGAGCCATCAGCGGCCTGAGCATGGGCGGACACGGAGGTTTATTTCTTGGCATACGCCATCAGGATGTGTTTGGTGCTGCCGGTAGCATGAGCGGCGGGGTTGACCTGAGTTATGACATACATCGCTGGGAAATAGATGAAAAGCTGGGGCCTTACCGTAAGTTCCCGGATCGCTGGGATTCACTTTCTGTCGTGAATATGGTAGACCAGATCGTTCCCGGTAACCTGAAGCTCATTGTTGACTGCGGGATAGACGATTTTTTCTTTGAGATCAACCGCAAGTTGCACAGGCGCTTGCTGGAAAAAGGCATCCCTCACGATTATATTGAGAGGCCGGGTCGTCATAACTGGGATTACTGGAATAAAGCAGTACAGTATCAGATGCTATTTTTCAGCAATTTTTTTAAAGAAAACGATCAAACAACTACAATGGGTGAGTAAGCTAAAATTAATCTCTTCCACAAAAATACTCGCACTATTCCAGCGACTATTCTCTTCTGCTTTGCAAAAAAAAACCGGCAGGTAATAAACCACCTGCCGGTTAAAAACAACTTGCTGTTTGCTTTCCGGATACGCGCTGTATATCAGGCTTTCTGTTTTTCTTTCAGTTTCTTTCTGGCCCTGATGACGTAAATCAGTACCAGTATCACTGCTACGATGGACAGACCTATCAAAATTAAAACAACAATTGAAACGTTAGCAAATGCGTTCATCTCGCTTTCTGCTTCTGCTCCACCCTCGTTAAAGGTATAATTATCATTCAGCGACTGATCGTCTCCGTAGGAATAATTTTGATCTGTCGTGGCCTCATCATCTGTATATTCATCCTGAGGAGGCTGAACGGCTTCGGAATTGGCTCCGTTTACACCTCCGGTAGCTGTAGGAGATACCGATTCA
This sequence comes from Cyclobacteriaceae bacterium, assembly GCA_046541235.1. GTDB lineage: Bacteria > Bacteroidota > Bacteroidia > Cytophagales > Cyclobacteriaceae > Catalinimonas. The sequence continues at coordinate 52,984 of JBKHDR010000017.1, forward strand.
GCTTTTATATAAGACAGAATATCATAAATGTCTTCATTGGATAAAAACTCAAACTGAGGCATGATCTGACCATTGTATTGTTCGAAAAGATGCTGGGCATATTCATCATCCGTTTCGTTGATCACGTACTGAGAATTTTTAATGAAAGCCAGCAGCCAGGGGATAGGGCGGCGGTTATGTACACTGGCAAGCGCAGGCCCGATCAGCTGTTTCTCCACCATATGACAGACATTACAATGCTGTGCGAAGAGATCACGCCCATTGGCCACAGCTTGTGCAGTTACGGGTATTTCATCGGGTACCTCCTGTGCGGGATCTACGGCTTCCTGCACATTTTCAGGAAGTTCATAATTAGGATCTTCGCCAACTTCAAGATCTTCCTGAGCCTGTAGGTTAAAAGAGAGAGTGAGCAGCAAGGCCAGGGCTCCCCATCTGGTTATTAAAAAATATATCGTATTCATCACTGTAAAATGATATTTATATTAAAAAGTCTATCATGTTAATAGCTTAGCCTACAAGAATGTTTGATTGAATTTGGGATCCCCCTCTCAGTTGAATCAAGTAAAGAAAAGAATTATTGAGTAAAAGCACTCTATACATCCATATTCCTTTGCTAATAGAGGAAATGCAAAATGAAATCAGTTGACTCCTAAAGGGCGCATTTTTCTTTTAATTTTTACCTTTGCAAGCAAAAATCAGCTCATGAGTTATCAGCAACCCTATATTGTACAGTATGTGGGTTTCCAGACAGCCCTGGACGCATCTGCCTTCCTAAAAAGTTGGATACCATTCGCCAGTAGTTTCAAATCAGCAGGTATAGAAAAAATAGATATCTACCAGCTGTCAAACAGAGATATCCTCTCCTATCTCTCTCGCAATGTGTGGACTACAGAAGCTTATCTAAAAAATTTTCCTTCAGGAGTACCAGGAGCGGCACGTACACAGGATGTAAACGTACTTCAGTTTGGCGGCTATTGGCTGGAAGAAGATCAGCAGGTCGCTCCGGAAAGCATGACATTGCTTTTTCAGCGCAGTCCGCAGAAACCAGAGCAGGAGAACATCAGCAGAGGCAGGGTTACCAAGCAGGTGCCATTTGCGCAAATGCTGGTACTGCCCGGTATACAGACAGAAATAGCTTCTACCAATGAGCAACTGGCATTTCCCTGCTCTCACCTTGAGAGCCTTTGATCTCAGGATTCCAAAGACTTTTTGTACATCCTGAAAAACTGGAAGGGCAAAAAACCAAAGGCAAAGAGGAGAATGCCAACCACCAGCAGTACACCGGCACCCTGTAGGTGAAGTAGCTTAAATATGGCTGCCAGACCCGTGATGAACGCGCTTGAAAAACCCAGTATCATCTTCAGCTTTTCTGTCAACACTTGATTGATGTATAGTTTATACCGGTCTATGGCCAGCATAGGCAGAAATATCAGCACCAACCCCAGAAAACCGTAATTAAAAAGCTTTCCTCCCCCCGGCCACTGCATCAGGATAAACAAATAACCTATACTGACAGTGATGGAAGCCAGCAAACCAATGACATACATGAACTTTTTCATACGAAGAATTTTATGAATGTTTAATAAAAAAATGGTTTCTCGCTGAATTTCTTCCAGTCCATTTGGACATACCCGTACGAAAGCTTTTTGAGCAGCTTTTTCAAATGGCAATCCCTGCTGCATTTCGTATTCTACCACACAGCACAGATGATCCAGCAGGTCATCTTTCAACTCCTGCATATTGAGCTTACTTTGGTCTATCATTGCTCTGATGATCTCTACCTGCTCATCACTTAGCATATCAAAGGCTTTAAGTTCAGCTGGGGGAATACAATATGCTGAATGGTGTTGAGAAAATCTTTAAGTTCGGCAAAGCGGGCTTCTTTTTCCACCTGCCCCTGCTGGGTAAGCTTATAGTATTTGCGCAGCCTTTTACCTATATGCACTGTTTCCACTTCCAGTAAGCCCTCATCCAGCAGCTTGTGCAGGGCCGGGTAGAGTGAACCTTCCTTGATCAGAATCTTTTCTTCTGACATTTCTTTTACCTTCTGGGTAATCTCATAGCCATACATTTTGCCGTGCTCATCCAGCAGCCGGAGTATAATGGTAGAAAGTGTGCCTTTCAGTAGTTCAGTAGTGTTCATGTCACAATATACAAAGATTTATAATACATCATAATTCTATGTATAATTTTTCTCTTATTGTATGAGTATTCATCAAAAGCTGATTCTTTATACATTTGCTAAGTGTCAAAATCATAAAAAACTTGAGCAAGCAAAAAGTCGTCATTAAAGTGGGTTCCAACGTCATCACCCGCAGCAATGGTGAGGTCAACCACGACCTGATCGCCTCCC
>JBKHDR010000018.1:0-55050 GCA_046541235.1 Cyclobacteriaceae bacterium
AAATTTTACAATCTTAAATTTTACAATCTGTAATCATTTCTCAAGCAGGAAGATCATCCGTTCGCAGGTTTCGGGCTGGTAATCGTGGAGGTAGTAGTCGCCGAATATCTTTTTCAGTTTAAGACCGGCATTTTCAAAATACTCAAGAAACTCCTCTTCATAAATGGCCTTGACCCTTTCCTGGAACTGAAAATGCTCGCCTTCATCATCAAACTGTATGTCTTTGACAATGAACCCATCCTCACTGACAAATCGTCGGATATGGAAAGTGATTCCTTCTTCAGTTTTGGTTTCTTCGGGAATCAGTTCACGAATCACTTTTGGCGTATTAAAAAAATCTATCAGCAGTTGTCCTCCGGGTTTTAAGCCTTCAGCGGCAGCATTTATTACCTGTTGGTTTTCCTCTTTGGTCTGAAAATAGCCAAAGCTGGTAAACAGATTCAGGATGATATCAAAAGCCTCTGATTTATATACCTTGCGCATATCGTGTACGTCAAAGTGCAGGTATTTGTCTTCATGCTGTTTGGCGGAGGCAATGCTCTGGGGCGAGAGATCTACCCCGGTCACACGCATGCCACGATCTCTGAGTTGCAGGGAGTACCGCCCTTTGCCGCAGGCCAGGTCCAAAACTTCTTTGGCAGGGCTGCAACCAAAGAAACGGCAGAGTCTGTTGACAAAAGCTTTGGCTTCGCTGAAATCCCGGTTTTTATAAAGGATGTGATAATAAGGAGAATCAAACCACTCGCTAAACCACTCTTTGGCGTGTATATTCTTCATGCTGAAAATTTCCTGAACTGTATCCTTTAATACTTACTGATTTTGAAGCAGCAAGTTTACCTGATGTTGACTGAATGTACAAACCTCTCAGTTGCTCCTATAATTCTCAAATTCATTTTGAAGGATTAACAATTTTATATTGTTAAATTCCTTGAAGAAGGTTTTATTGTTAATATAAAAAAAACAGGAGCAGGTTATGCCCCCATCATGGTCTGCAATACAGGAAAAAGGTTTACTTAAAATGATAAGAAGCTTTTTTGATGGCTTCTTTTAGGGCTTCAGCCGCTTTTTCAAAGCCCTGCCTTACATCATGAAAAGCCGCACTGCTGGAGTATTTAAGATCTTCCAGCGAATGGTACAGTTTGCTGTCTTTGTTTTTGATGCCTTCTATTTCTTCGTCCAGTTCAGCTCTCAGGTCTTTGGCTTTGGCCTCAAACTCCTTGATGCGCTGGTAAAGTTCATTTAGTCTTTCCCGCGCCTGATCTCGGTTTTCATTTCTATTTTCCATAAGAAAATGCGTTAAAGGTGAAAAAAACTCCTCAGGCTACTGCCTGAATTTTCTGCATATTAGAGAATATTCTGAACATTTGGCAATTCAGGATGAAATGCATGCCTTGGTCAGAGACCCTTTTTGGGTGTGGTGCCCTGAAACTCTTTCAGGTAGAAAGGCACAAAATACGCCAGGTCTTCAAATTCCTGCGACTGGTACTTAGACAACGCCAGCTGGCCTATCCACTGGGCTGACGGCTGTATGCCGGCCATAAAGTGCGACCGGGCATGCTTTTGCAGTAAAGGCCTCGCCTTGTCGCTGCCATTTCCAAAAAACAGTATGTCATGATCTGTGAGTTGCTCTGCAAAACTATCTTCCTCCACGATGAGCGGTGTGGTTTCCATCTGCTTCTGCCCTTCGGCATCCTGCAGCAGGCAATACACTTCCATACGTCGCGCATCCAGCATCGGGCAGAGCCAGGCGGCATGGGTATTATATCTTTGCACGCCAAGGGCCATGGCTTCCAGGGTGTTGACCGCAATGAGCGGCAGGTCCAGGGCAAAACAAAGGCCCTTGGCAGCCGAGGTGCCGATGCGCAATCCCGTATAAGAGCCTGGACCCATAGAAACGGCCACCGCATCCAGGGCTTCCTGCTCCAGCTCGCAATACCGCAGCATATCCCGGATGAGCGGGTGCAGTATGGAAGAGTGAGATTTATCCAGGTGAAAATCCTGCACGGCCAGCAGCTTTTCGTCATGATGCAGGGCTACTGAGCAGGTTTGGGTCGCGGTTTCCAGGCTTAAAATATAGGCCATAAATAAGTAGTTGGAAAGTTTTAAGTTTCAGGCTAAAAGTTTGTGATACGATAAATTACGGTAGTTTGAAAAATTTTTAAGTGCAAAATACATGTGTCTCATTACTTATGCAGGCCTTGAAAAATCAACATTTCGCAGCGTACAAATAAACGAATAAACAAATCAACATGGTAGCTTTTATTTTATACAGTACCCTGAAAGCCTTTGACTGGCTGATGATGTTTTTCATCTATTTTGATAACTTGCGCTACCTGAAAAAATCACTGAAAATGGAAGCCAGCTATGATCGTTGAGATATACCACAAGTTCCTGGAATGCGGCCGCGTATCTACCGACACCCGCCAGATTGAGGAGGGGGTGATGTTTTTTGCCCTCAAGGGAGAGAAGTTTAATGCCAACCAGTTTGCCGAACAGGCCCTGGAAAAAGGCGCCCGTTATGCCGTGATAGATGAGCCTGAATACAGCAAAGATGAGCGTTTCCTGCTGGTAGATGATGTGCTGCTAACGCTACAGGAACTGGCCCGCCACCATCGCAGGCAGTTTGACATCCCGGTGCTGGGAGTCAACGGCACCAACGGTAAGACGACCACCAAAGAGCTGCTTCACCTGGTGCTGAGCCGAAAGTACAAAACCCTGGCCACCCAGGGTAATCTCAACAACCATATCGGCGTGCCCCTCACCCTGCTCAGGCTGACCAGAGAACATGAGTTTGCCATCATAGAGCTGGGAGCCAATCACGTAGGGGAGATTGCGCGCCTCTGCGAAATTGCGGAGCCTTCCCATGGCCTGACCACCAACATTGGTAAAGCCCACATGGAAGGGTTTGGCGGTTTTGAAGGCGCGATCAGGGGAGAGAGTGAGCAGTATTTTTACCTGCTGCAGTCGGGAGGTGAGGTATTTATCAACTCTCAGAATCCCATTCTCAGCAATATGGCAAAGCGTTTTGTCCGTCCTTACTTTTACCCTGCTGTAGGTGATTATTTCCAGGCCGAGTTGCTCAGCGCTGATCCATTTATCCTTTACCGCCATGAAAACGGGGAGGAAGTACAGACCCAACTGATTGGTGCCTACAATTTTGAGAACATCGCAGCAGCGCTCTGTATTGCCAAGTATTTTGATGTGGATGCTGCCGAAGCAAACCAGGCGGTAGCTGGCTATAAACCTGCCAACAAACGTTCGCAACTGATAGAAAAGGGCAGCAATACTATCATTATGGATGCCTACAATGCCAACCCGGACTCTATGCAGGCGGCGATTGAAAGCCTGGACCGGCTGAAGGCCCCGCACAAAGTTGCCATACTGGGAGATATGTTTGAGCTGGGCGAAGCCAGTGATGTGGAACACCAGGCCATTGGTGAGCTGCTTGCCAAAAAGAATTTTGACGAAATCCTGCTCTGCGGTGGCATGATGCTCAAAGCTAAACAGGCCTGCCCTGCTGCCAAGCACTTTTTCCTCAAAGATGACCTGGCGGTTTACCTGAAAGCACAGAAATATCAGAACAGCACCATCTTGCTGAAAGCCTCCCGGGGCATTGCTTTGGAAACGCTCATGGATCACCTTTGATCGTTAGCGTTATTTAGTTCAAAGTTCATTAATGTTCTGTGTTTGAGTTCATTACTTACTGTTCACTGTATTTAATCTTCAATGTGTAATTTTTAATCAAACCAACGCATCAACCAATCAACATCCCCCATGAACACCCCCATTATCCTGAATTTTCTGAAGGAACTTGAGCAGAATAATAACAAAGAATGGATGGACGCCCACCGTAGCTGGTATGAAGAGAGCAAAGAAGTTTTTAAAGGCCTGGTCACTTATTTACTGGGTGAAATCAGCACCTTTGATGAAGGGATCAGCGGTTTGCAGCCCAAGGATTGCATTTTCAGGATCAACCGTGATATCCGTTTTTCCAAAGATAAATCGCCTTACAAAAATAATTTTGGTGCCTATATGTCGGAAGGTGGGAAGAAATCAGCCAACGCAGGCTATTACATCCACCTGCAGCCGCATGGAGAGTCTTTTATCGGTGGGGGCATGTACCAGCCTGAGCGGGAGGAACTGAACAAAATCAGGCAGGAGGTAGACTATAACCCGGGTGAGCTTAAGAAAATCGTTTCTCAACCCGACTTCAAAAAGTATTTTGGAGAAATACAGGGCGATAAGCTCAAAAAGGCGCCTAAAGGCTATGAACCTGATCATCCCAACATAGAACTGCTTAAGCTCAAGGATTATGTGGTGCTCCACAAACTGACGGATGCCGAAGTGGCGCATGAGGATTTTCCCCGGCAGGCGGTGAGCATGTTTCGCAGTATGGAACCTTTTCTGAGGTACCTGAATGTAGCAATCAGTTAAGTTCTGGGAATTGGGTAGTAAGTGTTGGGCATAAAAAAACACGCTGACCTAAAGCCAGCGTGCCAGGATCAGTGAATGATCATCTTTATGATTTTGCGGCAGCGTAGCGCTTAGCCACCTCATCCCAGTTAACCACATTCCAGAAATTGGAAATATATTCAGGACGCTTGTTCTGGTATTTCAAATAATAAGCATGTTCCCACACATCCAGGCCGAGTATAGGCGTACCTTTTTGTTCGGCTATGTCCATCATAGGGTTATCCTGGTTGGCGGTGGAAGTTACTTTGAGGTTACCGCTGCTGTCTACGATAAGCCAGGCCCAGCCGGAGCCGAAGCGGGTGGCAGCTGCGTTGTCAAACTCTTCCTTGAACTTATCAAATGTACCGAAAGCCGCATCAATAGCTGAAGCGAGTTCGCCGCTGGGGTTTCCTCCCCCATCAGGTGAGAGTATTGTCCAGAAAAGTGAATGGTTATAATGGCCGCCGCCATTGTTGCGCACGGCAGTGGAAAGGCTGCCTACGTTTTTCATCAGATCTTCCAGCGACATATCTGCCTGGGGCGTACCTTCAATAGCGTTGTTGAGTTTGGTCACATAGCCACCGTGATGTTTGTCATGGTGAATCTCCATGGTCATTGCATCAATGTGAGGTTCCAGCGCATCATTAGAATAGGGAAGATCGGGTAATTGAAATGCCATTAGTCTTGAAAGTTTAGGGTTTAAAAAAATACTAAAAAGAAAATCCCATCTTTGTGAGGAGATTTACTGCAATTTAATTAAACGACTCCTTATTCGCATTGTTTCCACAAAAAACTTTGTGGCGTAAGTTGTAGCATGGCATAGAAGAGTGAAAATATTTTGAAAGACAGACTCAGCATGATTTTGTGGGCCTCCTGGGTAGGCATCATCGTCAACCTGCTGCTGGCGATTACCAAGGTAAGCTTAGGCTTTATCGCCGACAGCCAGGCAGTGATAGGCGATGGTATTGACAGCCTTTCGGATGTAGCCACCTACACTATTACCCTCTTTACGGCACGTATTGCCAGCAAACCGCCCAATGTACATTTCCCTTATGGCTACAGCCGGGCAGAAACCATTGCTGCCAAACTGCTTTCTTTTTTTATCCTTTTTGCCGGGGCTCAACTCCTGTTCGGAAATGCCCTACAATTGATAGAAGGCGACAAAAGAGAGGTACCTGGAATGCTGGCGATCTACGTGACTGTCTTTTCTATCCTTGCCAAACTCCTGCTCTCTGTCTGGCAGTTTCGCATGGGCAAAAAAACCGCCAGCCGTATGCTCACCGCCAATGCAGAAAACATGCGGGCTGATATCATCCTCTCGGCTTCCGTACTCTTAGGGGTGGGTGCTACCCTTTACTTTCAAAAGCCCGTCATTGATACCATACTGGCCATTGTGGTCAGCCTGTGGATACTCAGGGTGGGCTTCAAGATTTTTATGGAATCCAATACCGAACTGATGGAAGGTGCCGAGGATGTTTCGGTGTACGAGCAGGTGTTTCGTGCAGCTGATTCCGTAGATGGGGCGTATAACCCCCACAGGGCGCGCATCCGGCGCATGTCCAGCTTTTACCTCATTGACCTGGATATAGAGGTAGATGGAAGCATGACCGTAGCTGAATCACACAAAATAGGAGTAGCCGTAGAAAATGAGATCAAGGCAAGGCTGGACAATGTGTACGACATCATGATTCACATAGAGCCCAAAGGTAACGTGGAAGAGGATGAGAAGTTCGGGCTATCGCCGGATCAGTTGTGAATGGATACATTCACCAGAATGTACCCATTTGTTACAACAATTTTTTCCAAAGCATGACTGACTACTCCCCCAGTATTTCTTCAGTCAGCAAACTGCGGTCTTCGGCGAAGTCGTAAAGTGTGAGCCGGCGCAGGTCGTAGAAGTTGATCCAGAAATCCTCCAGCGAGCTGATGTAGTCGCGGCGGGCCTGGTCTTTTTCCTGCAGCGCCAGGATAAAATCGGTAATGGTGATCTGCCCCACCAGGTAACGCTGCTTGGTGATCTCGTATTTACGGGCGGCGATATCATTAGCTGCCCGGGCGAGTTCTACCTGGTCCCTGAGCATCTTGAAGGTTTTGACCTGTGTATAGACTTCCTGCTCAAAGTTGACCTGCTCCTGCGCCACTTCGTACTGGGTGAGTTCAAACAAAGCCTCCTGTGTCTTGACACGGGCTTTTTGCCTGCCCCAGTTGACGATGGGAATAAAGAAGTTCAGACCCAACTGCTGCTGGTTTTCCGGGTTGTTATAAAGGTCCATAAACACATCTCCCCTGTCAGTGAGCCCGTAGGTAGCCTCCAACTGGGCGTTAAGACCGGTTTCTCCTCTCTCCCGGGCCACATCCCGTTCCGCTTCTTTGATCCTGCGTTCAAACTGTACCCCGTTTGGATGATTTTGCAGGGCTTCGCTGATCGCCAATTGCTCATCAACCTCAAACTGCGGAATGCTGCCAGGCAGGATAAGTACCAGGGGTTGCGTTTCGTTGAGCCCGATGAAAGACCTCAGCCTGAGGGTGTTGGTTTCCAGGTCAAGGCGGGCCTGGGCGGCTTCCTGGCGCGAGCGCATTACATTGTACTCTACCCTGAGCAGGTCATTCTCTCCTATTTTGCCCAGGTTATAACGGCCCTGGGAGATCTGGTAAATGGTATCATTGTTAGCCAGGTTTTTTTCGGCCAGTTCCTGGTTGATTTGCGCCAGCAGCACATCAAAAAAGAGACGGGTGGACACTACCGAGATATCTTCCATATCTTCCACATAGCCTTTGATAGATTCTTCATACCTGAGGGGCGCTATGACTTTATCCCATTTAAAAGGATTGAAACCAAACAGCTGCTGCGAAAACCCAATCACCGCGGGATTGCCACTGTAACTGACTTCATCTGTTTCAAAATTATCAAATCGCTGCAGCTCCGTTTCTATAAAAACCCGCCCTCCTGTTCTCCCGATGACCTGGCTCACACCCAGGTTGAGCTGTGTCCGATTCTGGTTGAGCCGACGAAACGCCACATTTCCATTTGGTTGCACGATAGGACTTACTGTTCTTCGGTAAGCAGGAAGGTTTCCCGAGAGATACAACTGCGGGCGAAAGTCGGCCTGGAAGGAACGAAAGGCCCAGTAGCGGTTCTGCTTGCGTGTCTCGGCCAGCAAAGCTGCCGGTGATTGCTCCTTGGCCAGCAGCACAATTTCGTCTAAGGTGAGTTCCCTGCCTAATTGTGTGTCCTCCTGGGCAAAGGTGTGTAAAGTACAGAACAGCAGGCATAGGTTGAGTATGAGTAGTTTATTCATAGCGGAGTGAGGTTATGGGGTCCTGATTGGCGGCCTTACGGGCGGGAGCGATGCCAAAAATCAGCCCAACGCTGGCTGCCACCCCAAAAGAAAGTAATATGGAAGATAAGGTGATAACTGTGGGAATATCGGCGATCCGGCTGATGCCTAAAGCAATGAGAAAACCCAGCAGCACACCAATAAGCCCACCTGCCAGGCTGATGAGCATGGCCTCAAAGAGAAACTGCCAGATGATATCGGCTTTCTTGGCACCTACGGCCAGCCTGAGGCCGATTTCTTTGATGCGCTCCATCACCGAGGCCAGCATGATGTTCATGATACCAATACCGCCTACCAGCAGGGAAATACCCGCCAGTGCGCCCAGTACCACGTTAAATATCTGGTTGGTACGCTGCTGCTGCTTGATGAGCAATTCGGGAATGGCAACTTCATAATCAATGACTCCGGCATGGCGGCGCTCCAGCATACGGGAGATGACATCGGACAGTTTGTTGAGCGACTCAGTTTCTTCTGCCTGTATCACCAGGCGATCGAGCTGGTGGTAGTTCTTTTTTTCCTGGAACTCTTCGTCGCTGGTTTCGTCTTCCTCACTCCTGACTACCATTCGGCTATTGGCCGCTTCTATCATTGTCTTGGTAATGAGTGAGCGGTCGCGGTAGCGGATGAGCATGGTATTGATAGGCACATATACATCCATATTATAGTCGCGTATACCCAGACGGTTGATATTTTCTTCGGTGATCAGTCGGCGCTCCAGTACGCCTACTACCTGCAGCCACTGATGGCCTACTTTGATCATCTTACCCAGGGGATCTTCTTCGCTGAAAAATTTATCCTCAATAGATTTACCAATAATGCATACGGCTGCGCCATCCTTCATTTGCTCATCACTAAATAAGCTTCCTTCTGCCAGCCTGAAATTGGTAACTTTAAAGTAATTATTATCAACGCCTACCAGCTTGGCAGAACGACGTAGCCCGCTTTTGATGATGTACTTGTTCATGATGATCTCCGGGCTCATGGTATTGATACCTGGCACGATGGCCTGTATGCTTTCCACATCCCGCATGCTTAGGCCGGGAGAAAATTTGGGCTTCTGCTGGGCAGCTACCCCCTCATCCGTCAGGTCCTCTTCCGACTGCTCCACCACCGGGGTGATGATGATGTTGTTGACTCCTACCAGCTTGATCTGCTCCAGAATTTCTTCCTGTGCGCCTGCTCCTATACCCAGCATGGCAATGACCGCGGCTACGCCGAAAATGATGCCCAGGGCAGTTAGCAAAGAGCGCAGCTTATTAGCCAGGATGGCATCCAGGGCGATGTAAAAATTTCCTGAAATATGCTTAGTCATTTTCACGCTGGCTTATGGGTGGCATTTCCTCCTCCAGGTAAGCTATTTGTTTTTCATCCGGATTGGAGGGTACAGAAAGATAAATCATATCACCCTCGCCCAACCCTCTTTCAATCACCACCACATCATTTCCTTTAGGTCCGAGTGCGATCTGCTGCTTGAAGGTAGAGAGTCCGTCTTTTTTAAATACGTAGGTGAGCGTATCTCCCTGGCTGTGTACAGCTTCAAGCGGCACCAGCAGCACGCTTTCCAGGTAATCGGTCACTATCATATTGCTGGTGGTCATGGCGGGGCGCAGGGTGGTATCGCTTTCGTTGATCAGCACAGAAATTTCAAACACCTTGGCATCTGAGTTGGGGCGCTGCTCACCTACGTTGGCCACCTCCGTAACTTTACCGGTCAGGGATTTTTCAGGAAAAGCATCCAGGCCAATCTCTACCGATTGCCCGGTCTTGACACGGCTGATATCCACTTCATTGACATAAGTCTTGGAGATCATGGAAGAAAGGTCGGGCAGCGTAGCTACTTCCGGGTCCCAGGCCCTGATCTGCGAACCCTCTCCCTTTTTGCGGCCATCCCCTTCACGGGTGTAGATGACCATACCATTTTCCGGCGCACGAATCATAAACTCTTTCAGCAGTTCCTGCAGCTGGTTCAGGTCCATCTGGTCATCTCTGAGCTTGGCACTGGCCTGGGCCATCTCAGAGCGGCTTTTACGCAGTAGTAGCTGGTATTCTTCTTCTCCCTGCTCCAGCGCCCGCTGGGCCTTTTCCAGTTCAAGCTCAGCCTGTTTGATGGTAGCCGGCGGCTCATACTGTGACTGTTCCAGTTCCAACCTCCTTTTTTCCAGGTCATAACCCAGGTTGATGAGTTTGTCCCGCTGCTCTCTCAGGTTGATGGCAGTGTCTATCTGCGTCTGCTCATAGCGGTTGAGGCTTTCCTCTACCTCCAGCTCTTCCTCCCTGATCTTGTTGCTAAGTTCTGAATTATCCAGGCGGGCAACGTAATCCCCTTTTTTGACCACGGTACCCTCGGGCACTATATTGTCTATCTTGATCTGGTAGATGCGGGCATTTCTCAGGCCGGTAGGTCCCATGATACTGACCGAATTGCGGGCCTGCAGTTCGCCACTGACCGTCACATCTATTTTTAGGTCCGAACGTTTGACAGGCACCATGATATCCTGGTTTTCGTCTACTGACTGATCTCCCAGGAAAAAGTAGGCTCCCGTGATGATTAGCGTACCTACGATGATGATAATGATTAACTTGCGACTCATAAGGTTAGGAAGTTGAGATGATTATTTGCGGGTTTTATTCTGCTGGCTGCTTTTCGTTGCGGGTGATATGTTCATTGATGATATCACTTTCTACCAGTCCGTCCTTCAGCCTTACGATTCGGTGCGCATAGTGCGCGATATCGTCTTCGTGCGTCACCATAATAATGGTATTGCCCTGGTCGTGCAGGGCCTGGAAAAGATCCATTACATCATAAGAGGTTTTGGTATCCAGGTTACCGGTAGGCTCATCCGCCAGGATGATACTGGGGCGATTGACCAGGGCCCGGGCGATGGCTACCCGCTGACGCTGCCCTCCGGATAGCTCATTGGGTTTGTGGTAGGCGCGGCTGCCCAGCCCCACGCTCTCCAGCACTTCCATGGCTCGCTCCTGCCTTTCAGATCTCCCTACGCCAGCATAAATGAGTGGCAGGGCTACATTGTCGAGAGAAGACAGGCGGGGCAGCAGGTTAAAAGTCTGAAATACAAAGCCTATTTCCTTATTGCGCACGCTGGCCAGTTCGTTTTCTGTCATATCACTCACGTCCTGTTCGTTGAGGCGGTACCTACCCGAAGTGGGGGTATCAAGGCAGCCAACAATATTCATAAGAGTAGATTTACCAGAACCGGAAGGGCCCATAAAGGCTACGTATTCTCCCCGCTTGACCTGTATACTGACAGATTTGAGGGCATGGATTTCTTCATCGCCCATACGATAAACTTTGGCGATGTCTTGGGTTTCAATGATTGGGTTCATTCAGTCACAAAAGTAATAGCGTAAAAAAATCATCGGAATGCTATCCCCCAATATGGGGTATATACACAACTAAACTTTTAGTAGAAAACAACCTAGCGAAAAAAGTAAGGTTTCAAAACTAAAAAACGATTTTTTATACCAAATATTGAAAAGAATATATAAACAGGCAGATTAACAGAATTAAGTGTAAATACTTTATGATGAAATGAAGCAATTAAAAGTGGCACTCAATTTAGATTTCCGGCAAAACTGTACCGATAGGTTTAGGCATAGTTTTACTTTCAAAACAAAACAGATTGTTCAGGCATACTGCCCGGCTGAGCAGCAGGAAGTTTGATTTCAGGAAGAGAGAGAAAGGTTATTTATGGCAGCCCACTAGTGCAGGCTGGCCTCGGGCAGCACTTGTGCTAAGGTTTCAGAAGGAAGGGGAGCATATTGGCTTTCAGATGCGTGGGCAATGGTATTAGATAAAACAAACAGGAGAAGACTTAGTAATAACAAAGCCAGGAATCTTCTAAGCATGAATGAAAGGCAGGTTTAATATAAATAATGAATGTAATATTTTGGAACGAAATTAATAAATTTTTACACCAATTTCAACGACTGTTATATGAGATTTTTTCAGGATAGGGCGCTGCCTCTTATATTTTTTTGGATCACTGCCTGCCTTGTTTCTGCCAACGCCACAGCACAGGACAAAGTCTATGAGTTGGACTCCAAAAAAGAAGTTCCTATTCTCTCAGCAGGTACAGCCGGTACTGTTACCAGCCTTATTCTTCGCGATAAACGTGAGCCGCTGCAAACCGCTAACTTTTCTATGCTGGACCCCGACCGCCTGCTCGGTATTGATCGTACGGCTATCAATAACTACAATGAATCAGCCAGGCTCGCCAGCGATATTTTTCTCAATGCCTCTTATCTTTTTCCTCTTACTGCGCTTGCCTTCCAGGATGCCAGAAGCGAATTCGGGACTATCAGTGTCATGATGCTGGAGACTATCCTGCTCAATGAAACATTCACCGGCCTCACTAAAACCCTGGTAAGCAGACCCCGACCGTTTACTTTTAACGAAGATGTTCCAGAGGCCATCCGTACCGAAAAGGGAAACAATTTTTCTTTTTTCTCCGGACATACTTCCTACACGGCAGCCATCTCATTTTTCAGTGCGCAGGTGCTGACCGAGTACATTGAAAACCCTACTACCCGTAAGCTGATCTGGGCAGGAGCCATTGTCTGGCCGGCCGCTACCGGCTATTTTCGCTATGCCGCCGGAAAACACTATATCACCGATGTAATCACCGGCTATACCGTAGGTGCCCTGATCGGCTATTTTATTCCAAAGCTGCACGAAATCGGGGAGGCAGAAAAAGAAAAAACCAGCGGATTCATGCTGAAGCCGGGTAGCAGCCCGCAGCAGATGTTCACGCTGGTATTTGTTTTTTAAGAAAAGCTACTTTCTAACGGTGCTTCCAGTCGTACTGATCCAGGTCCTGCAGGCAGGCTTGCAGAAGCTTTATACAGGCATTAATATCCTCTTTGCTGGCCATTTCTATTACCTGGTGCAGGTGGCGCGTAGGTATAGAGATAGCCCCGGCGATCGCCCCCTGCTTACCCATGCGCTGTACGCCTGCTGTATCGGTACCCCCACCGGTGAGTAGTTCGGGCTGCCACTTCACCTGATGTTTATCGGCTGTTTTTTTCATATAATCTATCATGCGGTAATCGCAGATGGCCGAAGAATCCATGATTTTGATGCCTGCGCCTTCACCCAGCGAGGTGATCTTCTCATGCGCCTGGGCGCCTGGCAGGTCGTAGGCAATGGTGGTATCCAGTCCTATACCAAAATCAGGATTGATGCGATGAGCAGCCACATTGGCTCCCCTCAGGCCTACCTCTTCCTGTACGGTAAATACGCCGTACACATCATAGGGCACCTCGCCCAGCTGCCGCAGGGTTTCTATCAGGATGAAGACAGATACGCGGTTATCAATAGATTTGCAGTTGACACAATGCCCCATCTCAATCAGTTCACGCTCTCTGGTAATAGGATCGCCTACGCTTACCAGTTCCTTCACCTCATCGGCCGACATGCCCAGGTCGATGAAATAATCCGTAATCTTGGGGTTCTTATTACGTTCTTCCTGCGACATGACATGGATAGGCTTGCTGCCCATCACTCCTACGAGGTCTTTTTTGCCGTGTACGATCACACGCTGCGCGGTGAGGGTCTTAGGGTCAAACCCGCCCAAGGTATGAAAGCGCAGAAAGCCCTTGTCATCAATATGGGTGACGATAAAACCGATTTCATCCATATGGGCTGCTACCATCACTTTTTTGCCGTCAGGGTTGTTCTTTCCCTTCTTCAAAGTGATTACGTTACCCATATTGTCTATTTCCAGGCTGTCTACCAGCGGCTCTACTTCGCTGATGACCAGTTCGCGTACGCGGGATTCAAAGCCGGGTGCGCCGGCTACTTCGCAGATGCTTTTTAGCAATGAAACGTTGATACTCATACTATTTTGCTTATTAGCTGATAAATTTAAAAAGAATGGTTTGGTGTTTGAGAATTCTTTCAGAACATTCTGACAGCCGGTACGGGACTTTTGTCAACTTATGAAGCCCACTCACTGAGCTGCCGGAAACCAGGCTACAAGGTACAGAAAAAACAGCTACATGAGACAAAGGTTATTAAGCGAAGGAGCTAAAGAACTTAGCTACGAAATCAGGGGAATAGTTAGTAAAGCCAACCAGCTTCAAAAAACGGGCAAAACCATTTATTGGGAAAACATCGGCGACCCCATCCAGAAAAATTACCAGCTCCCCGAATGGATACGCTCTATAATTGCCGAGCTGCTGCATGAAAACACCACCTACGGTTACTGCGACTCTAAGGGCGTACCAGCCACCCGGGCTTTCTTGGCACAGCTTAACAACCAGAGGGGAGGCGCTCAGATCTCGCCGGATGATATTCTCTTCTTCAACGGATTGGGAGATGCCATTTCCAAACTGTACCAGTACCTGGTGCCTACTACCCGTGTGATTGGTCCTTCACCCTCTTATTCCACCCACTCTTCGGCTGAGGCTTCTCATGCCAATCATCACCCCATCACCTACCAGCTGGATCCCAACAACAACTGGTATCCCGACATGGAAGACCTGTATATGAAGGTGAAGTATAATACCAACATTGTCGGTATTCTGGTGATCAACCCGGATAACCCTACTGGTGTGGTATACCCGAGAGAAATCCTGGAGCGTATGGTGGAGATAGCCCGCGAGTTTGATCTTTTCCTGGTGGCTGATGAGATTTATATGAACATCACCTACAACGGTGCCCAGTCTGTGCCCCTGGCCGAGGTAATCGGCGAACTGCCGGGTATCTCCCTCAAAGGTATCTCCAAAGAACTCCCCTGGCCGGGCTCCCGCTGCGGCTGGATGGAATTTTACAACCGGGAAAGCTCTAAAGAATTCAGCCGTTACTGTGCCACGCTGGAAAATGCCAAAATGATAGAAGTCTGCTCTACCAAGCTGCCGCAGATGGCCATTCCCCGCATTATGGGCGATGCCCGCTACCCGGCCTACCGAAGGGAGTTCAACGAGACCATCGGCAGGCGAAGCCGTATCATTTCAGAAATGCTGCAGAATATTCCAGCTCTGACTTTCAATCCTACTTTCGGGGCTTTTTACAATACCATTATTTTTAAACAAGGCTCGCTCAGGCCCGGTCAGAAGCTCCGGATAGAAGATGAAGCTGCTGCTGCCCTGTTGCAGTCCTGGCTGGAAGCAGAACCTGATATGGCTCCTGACAAGCGCTTCGTCTATTCTTTGCTGGCTGCCAAAGGCGTCTGTGTGGTACCCATCTCCTCCTTCTGCTCCGACTTGCAGGGATTTCGGGTTACTCTATTGGAAAATAATGAAGAAGTGCTGATAGAAACCTTCAGCAGGATACGTGAGGCCGTAAGAGAATATGTAGCTTCCTAGCGCCCCACAAGCACAAAGGCACCCCAGTGATAGGGTTCTTCATAAATATCTCTCATTTCCCTCTGGGCATTGTGCAGTGCTGTGAATTTATCCTGACCTGAGAGCCAGTTGCGGTAGAATGCACTGACCAGGCGGGCGGTAGATTCGTCATTGACCTTCCAGAGGCTCATAAGCACGCTGCGCGCCCCAGCCATCAGGAAAGCTCTCTGCAGGCCATATACGCCTTCGCCATTACGAAGCTCACCCAGGCCGGTTTCACAGGCACTCAGCACTACCAGTTCGGTCTGGTTCAGGTTCAGGTTCATGGCTTCATAAGCCGTGAGTACCCCATCCTCCTGCTCAAGATTTCTGGCTTCAGCAGCTTGCAATGTTAAAGCTGAACCTGCCAGCAGCAGCCCCGAACGCAGCAGGGGGTTAGCGGATACATTTTGCAGGTGGATACCGAAGGCCCTGCTGTTTTCATCTGCTTTCAGATCACTCAGGAAGTAAGCATGGGTAGCTACATGCAGTACGCGGGGGTTCATTGCTTTTTTGACGAGTTCCTCACGGGCTTCGCTCCGTGTCAGGCACTGCACCTGCCAGCCTTTTTCCTTCATGATACTTTCTACGTACTTCACTTCATCCAGGGTACCAGGCAGGGGATACAAATTATACTGCCGGGCCTCGCTTTGGTGATAGCCCGGATCAGTAGTCTGTAGATCGTGTGTAAAAGCAGCTGCTCCTTTTTCCAGCAGAGCCAGCTTATCTTTTCCGGGAGACTGGGCAAATTCAGGAAAGCCCAGGAGCAAAGCCTCCGCCTGTCGCTTTTCATTGTCTGCAGAAGGATCGCTGGTCAGTTCACGGGTGCTGCTGAGCATTCGGAGGCTTAGCTGATCAAGCAGGTAGCATTTAGCAGCGGGATCATAGAGGCTATTCAGGCTGATCTTATTAAAGATACCATCAGGCGCCAGGTATACGGTACGAACTCGTTCCGAAAGCACCTCACGTATAGGCTGCCAGTACTTTCGGTAAGACAGATGGTCTTCCATACGATATTGTATCGCATTTTTGTAATACCTGAAGTGCTTGTTTTCCAAAGCTTCCCCTTCAGGTAGCAAAGCCATTTTCGGATACTGGCTACCAGGTTCAATAACCAGGGCGATATAAAAAAGAAGGTCAGAATTTTCTTTTTCTACCCTTAAAACTTCCAAGGCAGCTTCTCCTTCCTTTAGCGATGCCTGTACATCGCGCCAGTTCAGTTTCTGGTTTTCAAGACTTTGAGCAAATACCTGTGAAGAGGCTGACAGCTGTTTTTCCAATTCATTGGCACGATCCTCCAGGGCTTTTATGTCTATTTGTCGGGCAGAAAGTTCAGCCAGAGAGAGCGAAAAGTATTTGGCCAGTTGCTCCTTCTCCCGCAGCCAGTTTTCGTAGAGTGTTTTTATGGCCGGGTCACCGCTATTGAGAATGCTCCTGCGGGTTCGGCTACCGGCATCCAACAGCAAGGCTTTGGTCATTAGCTGCATATCGTAGAGCGATCCCAGTAGGCGGGCTTTCTTTTCTCCGGATATATCCTCCCTATTCAGGTTTACCTCTACCACAAAATCCCTGAAAGTGTTAATCACCGGTTCAATCTGTTGATAGAAGGCACTTTTCTCTTTTTCGCTGAGAGCCGGAAAGTACTCCCTTATCTGATTGGCATAGAGCGACAAAACCTCATGAAAAAGAGCTTCAGCCTCTATATAATCTCCGTTCCTGAATTTGAGCAAGGCCATTCCATACAGGGCGTAGGCATAATCGGGATGCTTCTCTCCTAATATCTCTTTCCTGATGTCTACCGCTTCTTTGGTAAGAGGAAGTGCCGCCTGGTAATCACCCAGATCCTGGTACAACAAAGCCAGATTAAGTAAGGTAGAAAGATAAAGGGGGTGTGTTTTACCTAAAATTCCACCGCTAATTTGCATGGCTTCCTTCAGCAGGGGCAGGGCCTTTTCATAGGCATGCTGATTTTGGTAAAAAGAAGCGAGATTGTTAAGCGTGGTGGCATAAGAGGGATGCTGTTTGCCCAGGGTCTGCTGATCTACCTTCAGAGCCTCCTTCAGGTAATTTTCTGCATCCTCATAGCGATTGGTTGCCTCATAGAGGCTGGCCAGGTTCTGAATAGCTGTCGCATAATCAGGATGCTGACTACCGTAATGTGCCTTAAGCACTTTTACTGCACTGAGCAGAAGGGTTTCAGCGGCCTTATAATTTCCCAATGTGAGATAGAGGTTGGCCATTTCCAGGGCTGTATTGGCATAATCTGGATGTTGCTCGCCTGAAAATTTGCGGTGGATTGCCAAAGCCTGTTTAAGTAAGGGTTCTGCCTCATTGTAGTTTGCCAAAGTTATTTCAAGCCTTGCCATATTAACCAGGCTGCGTGCGAAGGCGGGGTGCCGATCACCGTAGATCATTTCATGCTTGAGCAGACCCAGTTCCAGAAGCCGCCGGGCTTCTTTGTAATCTGCCTGCTGCATCAGTAGCAAACCCAGGTTAGACATTAGCTGTATGTACTCAGGATGATCCGGGCCGAGTATTTTGAGTTTAGTGTCAGAGGCTTCCTGCATGAGCTTTCCGGCCTCCTCATAAGCCCCTTTTTCCTGTAGTAAAAGGGCGTAGTTACTTTGAATGCTGGCATATGCGTTGCTCTCCTTACCTCCCAGCATACGCTGCATGATAAGCGCTTCCTGGTAAAAGATTTCAGACTCCGTAAAATAGCCCAGATCCTGATAAAGTGCTGCCATAGCAGTGATGGCTGCCAGGTACTCAGCCTCAGCAGGCTTATCAGTTTTACTCAGGTCTGCTGATTTTTTGAAGAAATAAATGGCACTGTCGTACTGCGCAAGCTGCTGATGGCTAATCGCTTTATTATAATATAAAGTAGATAAATCCGAACTACTAGCCGTTTCTTGTTCAGCCAGCCAGAGCTCAATTTTTCTGAAAAGCGTAAGAGCCTCCTGTGGTCTACCTTCCTCCTGGAGCAGTAGGGCCAGATTATTGGCTCCGGTTACCTGAATAACTGAACTGGGCTGCAGAGAATCTGTATCAAAAAAAGATGTATAAAGAGCTTCTGCTTCTTCGTTTCTCCCCGACAAATGCAGCGCCTGGGCCAGATTGTCTAAAGCAGAGCAATAGGCATCTGATCCGGCTGCCAGCTTACTGAAGCTGTCAAATGCTTCTTTTAAAAACTGAATAGCTACCTCGGTTTGGGAGCGGGTAAGCAGGTAACCCAGGTTATTGAAAGCAGAGGCCCTTTTTAAGGGGTCGCGATGTGGGGCTTGCTCATCAATTTCAATAAAAAGCCGGTAATAACTCACTGCCTGGTCAAACCGGCCTGCTGCCTGGTACTGATCAGCCATATGCAGCACCAGGCTGGCATGAAATGCTGATTGGTAAGCTTCTTCGGGAAGACTCAGTAATGCCAGCTCAAGGTAGGTAAGCTGGTCGGGGGCTGCACTCAGGCAGGCTCTCTGGTAAAGTAGACGAGCGTAGTTGAAAGAAACCGCCCCTGGCTCCCAGGCTTCCAGAAGAGAATCTGCATAGTGGCGAGCTTTAAGTTTGTCATCCGTTTTTGAGAGGGCTTCCAGATAGAACAATTGAAATTGCTGAACTGAATCAGTAGTAAGCCTCGTCTGTAGATAAGCAAGCGCATCCTGGTAGGCTGCTGCTGCACGATCATAGGCTTTTAGCCGCTCATAAAGACCTGCCAGGTTAAGATAGGCCTCTCCTGTATTATAGGTTGTTTGTGTGCCTTCTTCCAGCCACTGGCTGGCGGCAATTTCCTGCCTGGCATATTTTACCCCTTGCTCATACCAGCCGGCAGAATAACAGATCAAAGTTAACAGCCGTAAGTTGTTGAGGTACTTAACAGTTTTTACTTCATCATGTTGATGAAGATAAGAAATACATTGCTTTGCTTCTGAAAGGGCATTTTCCAGTTGTGCCGATTCATAATATTCCACTGCCCTGGTACAACAGTCATCGGCAGCTTGACCGAACACTGATGCGGAAAGTAAAATAAAGAGCAAAATAAGCGGCAACTTCATAGCAGAAGTATAATAATCAATACAGTAGAGTTGTGAGACAACCTGCTTTACCAGCAAATTCAGATCATTTATCAGACCAATTACCTAATAAATCAAACAAATAGAAAAATTTTATTCCTAAAAGAATTTTATTTTCAGGTCTTAGTGACAAAAAAAATGGTGTATGATATTAAAATAAGTTTTTATTTACTTTTAAAGTAACTAAAATTATAAATTCTATAAAAATCAATAAATTACTCATGTAATAAAACACTTATTATTTTGTATTTTTTCTTTTTAAGTTGTAATTTTACAGGAAGCAAACCATACTTATTACATATTTAATAATATTGCATTTCATATATAAAGTCGCATTACCAATGAATAAATTTTTATCAGGCTGTTTAATCGCTCTATTGTTGAGCGGTCTGGCACATGGGGCATCAGCACAATATGAAACCCAGTGGGCAGAAGCGGTAGTGGATGTCTCTTCATCCTACTCACAGGGGCTGCTCTTTAAAGAAGAACTTCGCTACAACAAGTACCCTGCGCAGCAGGTGCTGGGTGATCCTGATGTACTTCCGGGAAACCAGGGGGATAGCCCGCTGGCCTGGATACCACAGAAACCCGACCGCACGGAGTCAATCAAAGTTTCTTTTGCCCGTCCCATGAAAATACAGCAGATAGCCATAGCCGAATCCAGGAACCCTGGTGCCGTAACCGCTATCTATACCTACGATCCCCAGGGTAACGAATACCTCGTAGCAGATCTTGACCCTGTGACCGTAGATGCAGCCGCACGTATGTTTAATGTTTTTATTGACCCTACTCCGTATGAAGTGGCCTCAGTAAAAGTGGTGATCGACGGCGCTGCTGTGCCCGGCTATAATGCTATAGATGCCATTGCCATCTCTTCTTCTCCCATACCGGTAGATGCATCTATTAACGTAGCTGAGGATATTAACCCGGAATTGGCTTTACAGGAGCTGGAATTTAACACCAATGACTACATTACGCTGAAACCTATCATTGCGCCTGACGGACAAACCATGTTTTTCAGCAGACAGTCACCTAAAAATATAGGTGGCGAGACTGATCCTGAGGACATCTGGTATACTGAAAGAAACAACGTAACAGGCACCTGGGGTGAAGCCCGGAATGGCGGACGCCCTCTTAATAACAAGGGGAGTAACTTTGTAAGTGCAGTAATAGTAAACGATGATCAGTATACACTACTGCTGGGTAACGCTTACCTGGAAGATGGTAAAATGCAGTCAGGCGTTTCTACTAGCAACAAGCTGGATGACCAACGCTGGTCTAATCCTGAACCGCTCAATATTGAAAACTTTTACAACTACGCCATGTCGGCCAACTATTTTATGTCATCAGACAAACGTCACCTGCTGATGTCTGTACAACGTGACGACAGCCGTGGTGAAAGAGACCTGTATATCAGCTTTAATGAAGGAGGTAACCGCTGGACAAAGCCTATGAACCTTGGCGACCAGATCAATACGGCCGATATAGAATCATCTCCTTTCCTGGCAGGAGATTCTGCTCTATACTTTTCTTCCCGTGGCTTCAGCGGATTTGGTGGCGAAGATGTATTTGTCTCTTATCGCCTGGATGACAGCTGGAAAAACTGGAGCCGCCCCGCCAACCTTGGGCCTGTGATCAATTCTGAAAAAGATGATACCTTTTTCAATATCGGGATGAACAATGAAAAGGCCTATCTGACCAGGGGTAAACGGGACAATGCTACGGTTTACCAGTTGGATTTGCCCCTGTTTAAGAAAGCCGATGCTGAATTCATTGTGCAGGGACAGGTGTATAATGTAAAGGATAACAATCCGGTTGCGGCTAAAGTCATGATCCGCGCGGAGCAGACAGAAGGAGAATTTGCTGAAACTGAGCTTGATTCAGATGCAGAAGGTCGCTATTCTATCACTCTACCTCCTGGCACTTACCAGATTTATGCTCAGGATGAAAGATTCACCACCGTAGACCAGGAAGCTATCACCCTGGCAGAAGCCGATCAGGATAATGACATGGTGGTGGCACGTGATCTTTACCTGATAGATAAAGGCGAAAACGTAAATTTAAGAGAGGAATTAGAAGTAAGGCGCGAAGCGCTTGCCACAACAGAAGTACTATTTGAACTCAACAGTGCTGACCTTGACCGACGAGCAGCGGGTAAGCTAAGAGAGGTTGCCCAGTTTATGATGGAAAACCAGGATGCAGAACTTCAGATCACGGGTCACACCTGCGACCTTGGCTCACGCAGATACAATGAAAAACTCTCCAGAAAAAGAGCCGAATCCGTAGCTGAATACCTTCAGAGACAGGGAATAGCTCCCTCTCGCCTAAATACTAAGGGGATGGGAGAAAGTGATCCGCTGGTAAACAATACGTCAGAAAACAACCGGCAAATCAATCGTAGGGTAGAGTTTAAAGTGATAGAGTAAGATTACCTTACACTCCTTTTGTCTGAAATAAGCCTCCTGAATCGGGAGGTTTTTTTATGCATGTACCTTTAAATTAAACTTTTAATATATATTTTTTTATTATTCTAATACTTTTGAAGGTATAGTGATATTGATAAGAAAATATCTCAGTCATGTTAAAAGTAATAGGATTATTCACCCTGATCATCTGCTACCCCTTCCAGCAAAGCCTGGCCAATCAGCCCGAAGAACCTCTGGTAAAACTTGAAGGAAAAATCTTGGATGCGACCACACTGGAACCCATAGATGCCAAACTGGTTTACAACAGGCTTCCCAGTGGAGGTGTTACCGGTATTCGGATGTTCAACGATCAGGAGGGCGATTATCACCTCTTACTACAGAAGCACAATGCTTACCGCATTGAGGTAAGTGCTGAAGAATACCAGGCCATGGAGATAGTCATCAATACAAGTAGTGAAGATGCTATTGCTAATGACTTTTTACTTTACAAAATCCCTGCTAAGGGAGATGTGTTCTCTTTTTCCAACCGTATCATTTTTGAACAGGACAAGCACATCATCAAAGAAGAAACTATCCCGGCCATCAGAATGCTGGGTGAAATTATGATAGATCATCCAAACATGGTGATCAGGCTGGAAGGCCATACGGATGTAGGAAAAATGAAGTATTTGCTCCGTCTGTCTGAAGAACGGGTGGAGGAGGTAAAGCACTACCTGGTAAACGCCATGGGCATAGAGCCGAAAAGGATTAAAACTAAAGGATACGGCGGGAGCCGACCGATCAGTCACGAACGAACTCCCGAAGCACGGATG
This sequence comes from Cyclobacteriaceae bacterium, assembly GCA_046541235.1. Lineage (GTDB taxonomy): Bacteria > Bacteroidota > Bacteroidia > Cytophagales > Cyclobacteriaceae > Catalinimonas. The sequence continues at coordinate 22,437 of JBKHDR010000018.1, forward strand.
CTCAACCGGAGGGTTGAGATCAGGGTTGTATCACTTTGAGCAGTGCTCCTCTACTGCAGCACGAGCCTCAGCAACACCTTTGGTCATAGCCTGCCGCCAAGCGCTGCAGGCTTTTGTATTTTGCTTAAGCTGAAAATAAGCCTGGCCCAGGTAATAATCCAGTTTATCTGTACGCTCACTGATATCTGCCGCCTGCTGTAATAACCTCAAAGCTTCTTCAGCCTCTTCTATTTTCAGGTAATAAATAGCTTTATTACGATAAGCATAACTATTAGAAGGATTCAGTTTGATACTTTGGTTAATATCCTCCCTTGCCTCCTCCAGCCTATCCATCTGTAGGTAAAGGTAACCACGATTATTAAGAAAAAAGGGTTGAAAGGGGCTTAGCCTTAACGCCTCTTCAAAAGCTTCAAGTGCAGCGGGAAAATCTCTTTCTTCAGTCAGTAATAGCCCCAGCAGGTTATGAGCATTAGCTTCCTTGGCATTGAGCAAGAGGGCCCGATCTATATCTTGCTTTGCCTCCTGGTAGTTTTTTTGATAATAATACACCGTACCCCGGTTGACATAAGCTTCTGCATTGGATGAGTCAAGTGTTATGGCCTGGTTCATCACCCTGATGGCGTGCTCGTATTCTCCCGTTTCTGTAAGGGTAATACCTTTGGTGAAATATACATATGACGAATCAGGGTAGTACTTCTCTACACTATCCAAGTCAGCCAGGCTTTTTTCAAATTCTTCCAGCTGGTAATATGCATTAGCCCGGTTGAAGAAAGCATCAGCAAAGCCTTCCCTGAGATTGACCGCCTGCGTGTAATCAAGCACTGCCTGCCCGTATTTTCCGAGTTCATAATAAGCAATGCCTCTGTTGTTGTAAGCTTCGGCAAAAGTTGAGTCCAGGCGAATAGCTTCATTCAGGTAACGAATGGCTTCCTTATATTCGCCAGAGCTAAGTTGCACGTTGGCTTTTACAAAAAAGGAATCCCTTTCACGCAGTTCATCATTGCCACAGGCATAGAACAGGCATGTCAGCAATAAGTAAAAAAACGGATAGCAGACCGCCTGATTATTCACTTTCCACATCTACTTCAATTCTTTTATCTTGATTCACCAGTTGCCAGGCGGTATAAAAGACCAGGCGCGCTCGCTCAGCCAGTACCTCATAATTGATTTTATCGGGTGTATCACCGGGCTGGTGATAATCCTCATGAACACCATTAAAATAGAAGATGATGGGAATTTTATACTTGGCAAAGTTATAATGATCAGAGCGATAGTAGAAGCGGTTGGGGTCATCCTGAGCATTGTACTTATAATCCAGGATAAGCTGGGTGTAATTGGCATTGGCCTGCTCATTGATCTGGTGCAATTCTGTGCTAAGCCGGTCAGAGCCAATCACGTAAACATATTCAGGCGTCTCCTGATGCTCGGGGTCAATTCTGCCGATCATATCAATATTGAGGTTAGCCACTGTGTTTTCCAGGGCAATTTCAGGTTTGCTGGTATAATATTCCGAACCCAGCAGACCTTTTTCTTCGCCCGACACATTCATAAACAGTATGCTGCGGCGCGGTCCATAACCGGCTGCCTTGGCAAGCGCAAAAGATTCGGCGATTTCCATCACAGCTACTGTCCCGCTACCATCATCATCTGCTCCGTTATAGACTTCCCCATCTCGGGTACCTACATGATCATAATGCGAGGTAATGACCAACACCTCGTCTTTCAGATCGCTTCCCTCAATGAAGGCCAGCACATTGGCTGTAGAAATGGCCTCTGAAGTTTTTTCAAGAGCCACCTGCATATTTGTTTTTAACTTGTGGGTCACTGGCTTACCTTTTTTGTTGATCTTGTTTTTTACCTTATCAAGATCTCTCCTCCCCATGATAGCCTGAGCCATTTCGGGAGAAATGAAAATCAGGTTAGCCTCTTCCTTCTCTACCTCCTCTGAGGGCAGCGACATGGAAGGCATTTGAGTATAGACGCCATAACGACGCGAATTGGATGCATAATTGTTGTCTATCATCATCACCAACTGAGCGCCTTTTTCTGTGGCAATTTGCTGTTTGGTTCGCATACTTGCTGAAAAATTAGCCGTAAAACGAGACTTTTCGCTTGTGCCGGTCACAAAGTAGACACTGTCTGCTGACATAGGCTCACCTGATAATATCATCACTGCTTTACCAGCCACATCCAGCTTACGGTAATCATCGTATAAATCGCTCTCTATACCATAGCCCGCAAATGTAACTTCTTTCATGGCCAGGCTCATATTGCGATTCATCCGAGGAAAGCCATAGAAATCTTTCAGAAACTCAAATCGCTGTCCGTCTACCTCAATATAAGGTGTGCCCCAGGCTTCTTCAGTCACATCAAACTTCTGTAGGTAATCGCTTCCATCCACTATACCTTTCAGGTCGTTGGAACGATATTCCTTAATCAGGTAATCAGCGGCCATTCTGAGGCCTTCAGAACCTGTATCGCGGCCGCCGTATTCATCTGAAGCTATGATGTAAAGATGTTCTTTGAGGTCTTCTACAGTAATTTCATTGCCAAACTGCCTGATGACAGAATCGGGTACTACTTGTGCGGATAGGGTTAGACAGATAAAAAAAATAAAGACAAACGATAAAATTTTTTTTCTCATGGTAAAGATGTTCATTTAGGTAAATTTTGATAATTCGGTAAGCAGGTCTGAAACAATTACCAACAGCTTATGCTTGCATTGACCGACAACCAACTGGTTAAGTTGAGCTTCGCAAATATAAACTTGTTTGGGAGAATAAGTACTCCTGCCATCAGCGTTAATCGCTGATTTATTTGCCGGTTTTTTTCATAAAAGGATTCTAAACACTTCCTGGCATCAGATGATTTCATTGACCAGAACCATAGCATCTCAGCTAACAAAACGGCTTTGTACAGAATTTATTTATAAAAAATCTTCAGAAATGGTTTTCGCATCTTATAGACTGATGTTCATGCTGCTGTTTCCTCTGCTAGCCTGTGGCCAGGATGCAGAAGAAGAGCATGCTATAGAAAAAGATAAGGAAAAATCTGCCTCTTCTATGTTTGGGCCACCAGAGTTGAAGGGTACTGTGGGTAATGATCTTTTGAGCGAAGTATCTGGCATGGCTGCCAGTGAATTTTATCCTGACGCTCTATGGATACACAACGATAGTGGCAATGACCCCCTGCTCTTTCTCATCAGCGAGTCCGGTACGACCCTGGCTACTTTTCTGCTGGAAAACATTGATAATCGTGACTGGGAAGATATGGCCATCGGGCCGGGTCCTGAAGCTGGCCAAACCTACCTTTATCTGGCCGATATAGGTGACAACCTTCGCCTGCATCGCGAAAAGATCATTTACCGATTTCCCGAACCTGAATTGTCTCTTACAGAAGGCCAGCTTCTGGAGGATACTATTCGCAATGTTGAAGCCATCCGCTTTGTATATCCGGATGGAAGAATGGATGCCGAAACCTTGCTGCTCGACCCGCTGAGCGGTGATCTGTTGGTGTTGAGCAAGAACCTGGACGGTTCGGGGATTTACCGGCTGCCCCAGGAGAAAATAAACACAGATGAGGTGGTGGAACTGGAAAAAGTTGGCGAACTGGAAGTAAAGCCCAAAAATATGTTTGATCTGGTCACAGGAGGAGACGTCAGTGCTGATGGCCTGGAAGTACTGGTCAAGTCTTACCAGCAGGTCTATTTTTGGAAACGAGATGATGATACTACTCCGCTAGGCGAACTTCTGCAAAGCCAGCCTGATACACTTACTTATGAGCCTGAACCTCAAGGAGAGGCCATTGCTTTTGACGGAGAAAATGAGGGCTATTTTACCCTGAGTGAAAAAAGATTCGGAGTGGTACCTGCGCTTTATTTTTATCCCCGTCTGCCTTGAAGCTGAAATACTTCAGGAGGGTTGCAGGCTGATCACGGTAAGTGGGGTACCAGGTCCTCCGTTTTTCCCCTCAAATTTGAGAAAAAGACCATCGCTTTCTCTGTACCAGCAGTAAGCCGACCACAGATGTGAATACAGAAAGCCATCCAACTTGAGCCTGATTTTGACCGCCTTATGAGGGCCAGATGCTAAACTAAGTTCTTCCAGCCCTACCCTTTCGGCCCTGAAACGGATAGGCTCAAGATCTGAAGACAGCTTGAGCACCCAAAATACCATTTCATCCTCGCCGCTCTTTGACCATTCGCTCAGGCCATGATCAATCTTGTTGATCCATACTGCTTCATCTATTTCTACCGCCTTATTGACCGGTTCTCCTTTAAAAGTACCACTGATCCTGATGGTATTACCCTGCCGTTCAGCCACAAAATCATGATTTAGCGAGCGATTCTTATGCACCCACTTCCGGGTAAAGCCTTTAGGACGGAAATAATGCAGCGAGTAGCGGTCAGGCTCTTTGAGTTCAAGCGTATGCGTACCGTCTGCCAGTTGCTCCTTTTGGATACTGATTTGTGTTTGCTCATCACCAGTACGGTCCAGGTACGAATATTCCTGCGCCAGCAAAAAAAACGGTAACAGACACATCATAAATGCAGCTGCTACCGTCTTCAAAGTCTTCCCCTCTCTCATATTATCTGTCTACATATTATGCTTCCTGTACCTGCAGCCATTCGGGCTTGCGGGTAATTACTTTTGCCTGAAGGGCATTCAGCAGGTTGTACAACCCAAAATAAGTACGATTGATGTATAAGGCATCGCGCGGACCACGGGCAGTACGTGACTCCCTCACCTCTTTCATATTAGATACTCGTTCGCTCAGCGCAAAGATCTGCTGAAAATATGTATCATCCGAAAAGTCAAACTCATCCTGATGAAAGGGTTTGCCCAGCAGTTGTATCATTTCAATGAAGATGCCTTTGAAAAGCTTTTTTTCCTGAGGACTGTCCTGCTCATTGATAAATTTCAGCTCAAAGAAAATATCATCCAATTCTTCATCATTTATCAGCACATCCTTGCTGATCAGTCGGAAATATTTCTGGTAAAAATCTTCCGGAATTACTTTAACACAACCAAAGTCAATGATACCCAGGGTACCATCCTCACGCATCAGGAAATTACCAGGATGCGGGTCAGCATGCACCTGGTGGAGCTGGTGGATCTGGAAATCATAAAAGTCCCAGAGTGCCTGGCCGATGCTGTTACGCACTTCCTGAGAAGGATTGGTCTGGAGAAACTCTCTCATATGCTTGCCATCCAGCCAGTCCATGGTAATGATTTTCTCACAGGACAACTCAGGATAATACTGAGGAAAGTACAGATTTTCTATGTGGGTACACTGCCGGGAAATATCCACCGAACGCTCTAGTTCCAGTTTATAGTCTGTTTCCTCAATAAGCTTGGATTCCACTTCTTCCATGTAATGATCCAGATCGCGCTCATTGATATTAAAAAGACGAACGGCAAATGGCTTTACAATTTTAAGATCGGAGGTTACGCTATCCGCCACACCGGGATACTGTATTTTTACTGCGAGTCGCTTACCACCCAGCGTTGCCTCATGCACCTGCCCGATGGACGCTGCATTTTTGGCATTTCTGCTGAAGGTATCGTAAAGTTTTTCAGGGCTTTTGCCTAGCAACTTCTGAAAAGTTTTTACCACCAGAGGATAAGACAAGGGAGGTGCGCTGTACTGGGCCATGGCAAAACGGTCAGAATAAGCCGTAGGCAGCAGGTTTTTGTCCATGCTCATCATCTGCAGTACTTTAAGTGCGCTGCCCTTGAGCTCGCTGAGGCCCTCATAAATATCCTCGGCATTTTCCATATGAAGCGACTCACGGCTATGCTGTGGGTTGAAGGCTCTTTTGGCGTAATATTTAACATAATTACCCCCTACTTTGGCACCGGTACGCACAAAACGACTGGCCCGCTGCACTTTGGAAGTCGGGATTCTTGATTGCTCCTTCATATTGTAATGTCTGTTGGTGGGTTCAAATAAGTATTTAAGACCAATCCTTAGCTACGCTTCTGGTAAAGGAATCTGGCAAAATCAAAGGCTGCATCCAGCGCGCTCCGGCTCATGAGGTCAAAAGAAAGGTTAACTGCCTTTTCAATGGCGGCATCTGTTCTTTCAAAACCTCTGCTGTCATCATTGACCCAAAATTTGAGCACAAAAATCAGCTGTCGCCACAAGCCTTCATCATAGCGGTTTCCGATCAGAGGACGGTCTACAATTTCCTCAGTTTCTTTACCTTCGGCCAGTAGTTCATTGGCAAAATCCAGGAACTCCTGCCGGAAAGCATTTAAGAAATCGGCATTGGTATAGCCAAAGCCCTGTCTTTTCATTCTCTTAACCGAGAAAGTGACATAGCTGCGGTTTTCTTTCAGTACCTCTATCCAGGTGTAATAAAAAGCCAGCAGTTTTTCACGAACGGTGTATTCATTATACACACTCTCACTCTGCAGGCGGCTCATAGTTTCGGTAAAAAAACTTTTCCAGATATCCTTTTCAATTGCTGAGAAAGAGTTGTAATAATCATAAAAGACAGACTCCTTCATCTTCAGCATTTTCATGAACTGATAGACAGAGGCTGGTTTTTTGGCATTTTCAAGAAGGTAATCTATGTAAGCTTCCTTTATTTTTACAGACTTATCTTCAGTCTTAGTATTTTTTTTTGCTGCGCTGTTTTCCATGCTTAGATAACTGAAAAAGGTGCAATAAAGTTGACTTTCACTACAAGATCGTTGAAGATTTTTATAAAATAGATAAACACAAATTTCCCAAACTCAGCCTTGGTAAATCTGCAGTTTTCAGTCAGGGCAGAAGCTTCTCTCTGCTCATCAGGGAATAAGACCACCCGCAGCAGACCACAGAGCAAACCATTCTTCACGGCTGAGCCTGATCTTCTCTGAGGCAGCTGCCTCTTTTACCCGTTCCGTCTTTTTGGTTCCCAGCACTGGCAGTATACGAGCCGGGTGGGCGTACAACCAGGCAAGCGCCAGCTGATCATAACCTGCCCCATTATATTTTTCACTCAGCTGAGCGAGTAGTTGATGAAGAGGGCGTAAGTTTTCTTCCCTGCCAAAAAGTTGCCCACCGCCAAAGGGCGACCAGGCCATGGGTGCTATTTTATGCTGCAAAAGGTAGTCTACCGTACCATCCAGCAGGAACTGCCGCGCCAGTAATGAAATCTCTACCTGATTGGTAACCAGGGGCATATGACAACGCGACTGTAGTAGCTCAAACTGCCTTACTGTAAAGTTTGAGACACCAAAATGCTTCACCTTACCCTGCTCCTGTAGCAGACTGAAGGCCTTAGCTACCTCATCAGGATTCATCATAGGGTCAGGGCGATGGATAAGCAACAAATCCAACTGTCCTACCCCCATAGCCTTGAGCGAGTTATTCGCTGAATTGAGAATATGCTCACTGCTGGTATCATACTGCTTGACCTTATGGGCAAGGCGTTTACCAGAGATGAGTTTGATACCGCACTTACTTACAATCTCTATCTGGTCTTTCAGGGCAGGCTTGAGCGCCAGCGCCTTCCCAAACATTTCTTCGCTCCCGTAGTCGCCATAAATATCTGCTTCATCAAAAGTAGTAATACCCACCTCCAGGCAGGCCTCAATCAGACGTAAAGTCTGCTGTGCATTCAGTGCAGGCTCATCTACCAGGCGCCAGGTACCCATCACCAGGCGGGAAAATTCGGGTCCGTTTTGGCATAGTTGTATTCTGCTTACGCTCATAGTATGGTATTTTTGTTCAAAATTAAAAAGCATGAGGTAAAATGCCTCATGCTTCTCCTGATGATTTATGCATAGCCCTTTCAGACCATCTTCTCACCCTCCTTCAGCAGCCTTCTCAGTATCTTACCCACATTAGACTTGGGCAGTTCGTCTCTGAATTCAATGATCTTGGGCACTTTATAAGGAGTCATATTTTCTTTGCAGAAGGCTTTCAGTTCTTCCTCAGTGAGACTGGGGTCTTTCTTCACCACGCATACCTTCACAATCTCGGTAGACCTATCATCCGGAACGCCTATGGCACCCACTTCCAGTACTTTAGGGTGAGCTGACACAATTTCCTCAATCTCATTAGGATAAACATTAAAACCGGATACATTGATCATTTCCTTTTTGCGGTCTATGATTCTGATATAACCATCTTCATCCATGATACCTACATCGCCAGTCTTGAACCAGCCATCTTCACTAAAAGCTTTTCTGGATTCTTCTTCTTTCTCCCAGTAGCTGTTCATGACCTGCGGTCCCTTGGCAAAAATTTCCCCTGCTTCTCCCACAGCTACTTCTTTTCCTTCATCATCAGCAATAATGATACGCGTGCTGGGCACGGGCAAGCCAATGGTTCCTATTCTTTCATGCCCGTCAATGCGGTTAGTGGTCAGTACGGGAGAGGTTTCGGTAAGTCCATAACCTTCCACGATGGGAGTGCCAGTCACTTCTTTCCAGCGTTCAGCCACAGTTTTCTGTACGGCCATTCCGCCTGCGCTGCCAAACTTAAGGTGCCTGAAATCTACTTTGGCAAATTCCGGCTGATTAAGCAGGCCATTGTAGAGGGTATTTACGCCAGTCATCACTGTAAAAGGATGCTTTTTAAGCTCTTTAATAAAAGCCTTCATATCCCTCGGATTGGTGATCAGTATGTTTTTAGCACCAATCTTCATCATAGACAGGCAGTTGACAGTCAGGGCATAGATATGATAAAGCGGCAATGCGGTGATCATGATCTCTTTTCCTTCTACCAGCCTGATAGACATCCACGAAGAGATCTGCTCCATATTAGATACCAGGTTGGTGTGGGTCAGTACGGCACCTTTGGATACACCGGTAGTACCGCCAGTATATTGCAGGAAAGCCGGGTCACTTCCTTTTATAACAGGGCTGCTCAGTTTCTGATTCTTGCCAATTTTCAGCGCATTGTTAAAGGGAATAGCCTGGGGTAAGTGGTAAGAAGGCACCATTTTCTTTACCTTCTTAACTACAAAGTTTACCAGTTGACCTTTGAAGCCTCCCAGCATATCTCCTATTTCGGTAATGATGATTGACTGTATACTGGTTTCTTTCAGGATTTTTTCAAGATTATAGGCAAAGTTGGCCAGTATGACCACAGCTTTTACCCCGGCATCTTTAAACTGATGCCTCATTTCACGTGCTGTATAAAGAGGATTAGTGTTGACAACAATAAGTCCGGCGCGCAATGCCCCCAGCATGGCTACCGGATACTGGAGCAGGTTAGGCATTTGTATAGCGATGCGATCTCCTTTCTGTAGTTTAAGCTCATTTTGCAGAAAAGCAGCGAAATGTAGCGAAAGGGTATCCAGTTCTTTAAAACTGATGGCCTTTCCCATACATTCAAAAGCAGGTGCATTATTGTATTTTTGAATACACTCTTCCAGCAGTTCTATCAGTGAGCCGTAACGCTCAGGGTTGATTTCCGCAGCCAGGCCTTCGGGATAGTTTTTTAGCCATGAAAATTCTTCTTTCAATCTTGTCATATTTGATCAACTATTTCAAAATAATTAAAATACTTAGCTAATATTAGAAATATAATTTAAAATTTTACAACAAATATATTAATATTCGGAAAGCTTTAGAAAATATGAGTGTAAATCTCGCAGTTGCGGAAGGCTCAAACCAAAAAAGGCCATGAAAACTCATGACCTTTTTTGAAAACAACATTAACCCAAAAAATGAAGTGCTGTAGGGGAAGGAGTCGAACCTCCACGGAGTAGTTAGTCTGCCAATGACGGATTTATCCTATTGTCTCCACCCTCGAGACGGGAGGGCATGTCTGCCAATTTCATCACCCTACATTTTAGTAAAATGCCAGAAGATATATTATTATCTCTTGAATTATTGGCTAAATTAATATTTTCACTTTTAACTTAAAAAAAATTTAAAAAATTTGATTAAAATTTATACAAGTCGTAATTTTATGCTGTTATAATTAAACCAAACCTAATTTTCCCTATCAAAATGAGCAAAAATTTAGAAATTGATAACATTGATCTCAAGATCCTTGCTTTACTCTCTGAGGATGCCAAAATTCCCTACACCGAAATAGCCAAAAAAGTGTATGTATCTGGAGGTACTGTACACGTACGCATGCGGAAAATGGAAGAAATGGGTATCGTAAGAGGCACTACGCTCAATATGGATTATTCCAAGCTTGGCTACGATATCACTGCCTTTTTGGGGATTTATTTAGAGAAGAGTTCACTTTACAACCCGGTAGTAGAAGAACTTAAAAAAGTACCTGAAGTCGTCAAAATTCATTACACTACAGGCAATTACAGTATCTTCATTAAAATCCACTGCCGCGATACCAAACACCTCAGAGAGGTTTTACACGATAAAATTCAAAAGATTGATGGTATCGTCAGAACTGAAACGCTGATCTCTCTGGAAGAAAGTCTGAACCGTCACATACAACTTGGTGAATAAATTTTGAAGTGTAACTATGCCTGTTTAAATTCGTTCCAAATAAAGATAAGCTTCGACCTGTGGAGTACTCAAATTTAGTTTCCTCACAGGAACGATTATCTTTGTTGAATGTTATAAAATAGACATTTCAACATTTGTAATTTCTGACACCAACTATATCAATATGAGCAAGGATAACCAGATTCTCGAGGAGTTCACCAAATCTGATTACAAATACGGCTTTGAGTCTAACATAGAGTCTGACTCAGCACCTAAAGGGCTGAATGAAGACATCATCCGCTTCATTTCAGCGAAAAAAGAAGAGCCTGAGTGGATGCTCGAATGGCGGCTGAAAGCCTACCGTCATTGGTTAACTATGAAAGAACCCAGCTGGCATAATGTAAAGTTTCCTCGTATTGACTACCAGGACATTATCTACTATGCTGCTCCCAAACAAAAAGTGAAGCCCAAAAGCCTGAGTGAAGTTGATCCTGAATTGCTGGATACCTTCAAAAGACTGGGTATTTCTCTGGAAGAGCAAAAGCGCCTGACTGGTGTAGCCGTAGATGCTGTGATGGACAGCGTTTCTGTGGCCACCACTTTTAAGGAAAAACTGGCTGATCTGGGCATTATCTTCTGCTCTTTCAGCGAAGCGGTTCAGGAGCATCCCGAACTGGTCAAAAAATATGTAGGTTCGGTCGTTCCTGCCAACGATAACTATTATGCAGCGCTAAACTCAGCTGTATTTAGTGACGGATCCTTCTGCTACATTCCTAAAGGTGTAAGGTGCCCTATGGAACTCTCTACTTATTTTCGTATCAATGCTGCCAATACCGGTCAGTTTGAGAGGACACTCATCGTAGCTGAAGAAGGTTCTTATGTCAGCTACCTGGAAGGTTGTACGGCGCCTATGCGTGACGAGAACCAGCTTCATGCAGCCGTGGTGGAAATTTATGCTGCCAAGGATGCGGAGGTAAAATATTCAACTGTACAAAACTGGTATCCTGGTGATAAGCAGGGTAAGGGTGGTATCTATAATTTTGTAACCAAACGTGGTATCTGCGCGGGTGATAATTCAAAAATTTCCTGGACTCAGGTAGAAACCGGCTCTGCGGTGACCTGGAAATACCCCTCCTGTATACTTAAAGGGGATAACTCCATTGGTGAGTTTTATTCCGTAGCCGTTACCAATAACTACCAGCAGGCCGATACCGGTACCAAGATGATCCACATCGGCAAAAACACCAAGAGCCGGATCGTTTCAAAAGGTGTATCTGCCGGGCATAGCCAAAACAGCTACCGTGGACTGGTGAAAGTGATGAAGCGGGCCGAAAATGCTCGTAATTTCTCTCAGTGCGACTCCCTGCTGATGGGTTCCAAATGCGGCGCACATACTTTTCCTTACATAGAGTCCGACAATAGCAGTGCCCACATTGAGCATGAGGCGACTACTTCTAAAATCGGGGAAGACCAGATCTTCTACTGCCAGCAGCGAGGTATTGACGAAGAAAGTGCCGTAGCACTGATTGTCAACGGCTATTGCAAAGAAGTACTCAACCAACTGCCTATGGAGTTTGCCGTGGAAGCCCAGAAACTGCTTGCCCTTACCCTGGAAGGCAGCGTAGGATAAAAAATATTTTTGTTTCCTTGTTAAAATCAGAAGACCGACCGTCTTCTGATTTTATTTATTAACCCTAATCATCCTTTGAAGATGCTCAAGATAAATAACCTGAAAGCCAATATTGAAGATAAAGAAATCCTGAAGGGAATCAACCTGGAAATAAAAGCAGGGGAAGTACATGCCATCATGGGCCCCAACGGCTCCGGCAAAAGTACCCTGGCCTCGGTACTTGCCGGACGTGAGGAATTTGAAGTGACCGATGGCAGCGTGGAATACCTGGGAGCCGACCTGCTAGAGATGGAACCTGACGAAAGGGCTAAAGAAGGTGTATTCCTGGCTTTTCAGTACCCCGTAGAAATTCCCGGTGTCAGCACTACCAACTTCCTGAAAACGGCTATCAATCAGATTCGCCAGCACAAAGGGCAGGACCCTTTAGATGCCGTATCTTTCCTTAAAATGATGAAGGACAAGATGAAACTGGTAGAAATTGATCAATCACTGCTGAGCCGTTCGCTGAATGAAGGCTTTTCAGGTGGAGAAAAGAAGAGGAATGAGATCTTCCAGATGGCAATGCTGGAACCTAAACTGGCTATTCTTGATGAAACCGATTCCGGATTGGATATTGACGCCTTGCGCATCGTAGCCAATGGGGTAAATAAGCTCAGAACCAAAGATAATGCGACTATTGTAGTGACTCACTACCAGAGACTGCTGGACTACATTATCCCAGACTTTGTACACGTACTCTACAACGGCAGAATCGTGAAATCTGGCACCAAAGAACTGGCTATGGAACTGGAGGAAAAAGGGTATGACTGGATCAAGGAGTCTGCTGACGCAGCTACCGCCTAAGTAAATTGAAAACAGCATTGTATCATGAGTGAGGTAAGTAACAAGAGTAAAACAGATTTAAGTAATGCGTTTCTCCGGCAATACCAGCGCTTTTCTGAGCAACTGAACGGCGAGAGCAATACACTTTTACATAAGGTCAGGCAATCAGCCATACAGCAGTTTGAACAGGCAGGGCTCCCGGGAAACAAACATGAGGAATATAAGTATACGCCTATCACCCGTGCGCTGGAGAAAAATTTCTCTGAAGCTGATTTACAAAGGGAAACTGCATATACCTTAAGCCAGCAAACCAAAGCGGCCATCAAAGAGAGGCTGGTCAAAACTGAGGCTAACCATATCATTTTTGTGAATGGTATTTTTCAGGAAGAGCTTTCTTCTATTTTAAGCCCTGACAAGGAGGTGCTTATCAGAGAATTCTCCCAGGCTTATCAGGAAACCCCCGAGCTGATAGACCGCTACTTTGGCAAGCATGCTGATGTGCAGGCTGATCCTTTTGTAGCTCTCAATACGGCCATGAGCAGACAGGGGCTTTTTTTGCACGTGCCCAAAAGCAAAGTTGTAGAAAAACCTGTTATCATCTACTTCTTTAGCGATAGCAGCCATACCAGTGTGGTCAGCCATCCTCGTAACCTGTTTCTTATTGAAGAAAATGCACAGGTAAAAGTAGCAGAGATCTTTTATGTACTGGGCAAAGGTAAAACTTACAGCAATCCTGTCACTGAAATTGTGATGAACGACAGAAGCATAGCTCATTACTATAAACTGCCTGATGAAGGAGATGCTGCTTATCACACTGCCACCACCCAGGTGTATCAGGCTAGAGACAGCCATTTTCACGGAGTGAATGTCTCACTGAGGGGCGCTATGGTCCGCAATAACTTGAATGTGGTCATTGATGCTGAGGGATGCGAATCACATATGTACGGCCTCTATATGCTCGACGGTGACGCTCATGTGGATAATCATACTTCGGTAGACCATAAGAAACCTAATGCCTTTAGTAATGAGTTATATAAGGGTATCATGGATGGCCAATCAAGAGGTGTTTTTAACGGTAAGATTTATGTAAGACCCGACGCGCAAAAGACCAACGCCTTTCAGTCTAACGCCAACATCCTGCTTACGGATAAGGCCTCTATAGATACTAAGCCTCAGCTTGAAATCTGGGCTGATGATGTAAAATGTTCGCACGGTGCCACGACTGGGCAACTGGACAAAGAACAGATGTTTTATCTGAGAGCTCGTGGGCTCAATGCTATACAGGCAAGAGCCTTGCTGCTCAAAGCTTTTGCCAATGATGTGATACAGCATATCAAGATAGATGCACTCAGAGAAGAAATTGAGCAGAAGATAAGTGATCGTTTAGAAAAAGAACTATAGTATGCAGCATACCCAGCTCACTACCACCGATATAAAGCCATCTCTTGATATCAGAAAGATAAGAGAGATGTTTCCCATTCTTCATCAGGAAGTGAATGGAAAGCCTCTGATATATTTTGACAACGCAGCTACTACACAGAAACCTGCTGTGGTGATAGAGGCATTGCTTCACTATTACCAAAAGGATAATGCAAATATCCACCGTGGTATACATACGCTGGCAGAAAGAGCTACTTCTGCATTTGAAGAAACCCGTCGTTTAGCTAAGGACTTTATCAATGCCAGGGAAGTAGAGGAGATTGTGTTTACCAAGGGTACTACCGATGGTATTAACCTGGTAGCCAATACCTACGGACGTGCATCTGTAAAGGAAGGGGACGAAATCATCATCTCAGCGATGGAGCATCACTCCAACATCGTACCCTGGCAGATGCTCTGCGAAGAGAAAGGAGCTGTACTGAAAGTAATTCCTGTCAACGAACAGGGTGAAATCCTGCTGGAAGAGTATAAAAAGCTGCTGAGCGAAAAGACCAAAATTGTCAGTGTCGTGTACGCCTCCAATTCTCTGGGTACGATTAACCCGGTGGAAGAAATCATAGACATGGCCCACGGAAGAGGTGCGGTGGTGCTTATTGATGGAGCGCAGGCCTCCTCTCACCTTGAGATTGATGTGGAAGCGCTCAACTGTGATTTCTTTGTCCTTTCTGCCCATAAGATGTTCGGTCCTACTGGTACGGGTATGCTATATGGAAAGAGAAGGCTGCTGGAAAAGATGCCTCCCTACCAGGGCGGTGGTGAAATGATCAGCCACGTGAGCTTTGAGAAGACTACCTACAACGATATTCCCTACAAATTTGAGGCGGGTACGCCCAATATTGCAGGGGTGGTTGGTTTTGGTAAAGCCATAGAATTTGTCAATGAGATAGGCAAAGCGCAAATCATGGCTCACGAACTGCAGTTGCTTAACCATGCCCAGCATGCGTTGCAGCAGATAGAGGGGCTGCGCATTATTGGTACGGCCAAAGAGAAAGTCAGCGTGGTTTCCTTTGTCTTTGATGATATTTTTCATTTTGACATCGGGCAGATGCTCGATGCCAGGGGCATTGCCATACGTACCGGGCACCACTGTACACAGCCGCTGATGGATCTTTATGGCATTGAGGGAACAGCCAGAGCCTCCTTCTCAGTTTATAATACGATAGAAGAAATTGATGCCATGGCCGAAAGCCTGCAGCGTATCGTAAAAATGATGAGAAAATAGTATGGCTGATACAATCAAGCAAAGACAAGACGAGATCATAGAGGAATTTACGATTCTGGACGGCGACCCTGAAATGACCAATTTCTATATCATGGAATTAGGCGAAAAGTTGCCGACACTGGAAGATTCATTGAAAACTGAAAATAATATTATCAAAGGTTGCCAGTCTAAGGTTTGGGTAGTACCGCAAACTGAGGAAAACCGTCTTAAATTTAAAGCCGACAGTAACTCAGCTATAACAAAAGGCCTGGTCAGCCTGCTGGTCAGGGTCTTTGATGATCAACCAGCCGAAGATATACTGGACGCTGAGCTTTATTTTATCGATAAAATTGGCATGAACCGCTTTATCGGCACGCAGCGTTCCAATGGCTTTTCCGCTATGATTAAACAGTTCAAACTGTTTGCACTGGTCCATAAGGATAGAATAGAGGCCGCAAAATAGATTGAAGTATCTCTTCAGTGATTAAGAAATGATTATCAATTATGAGTAGCGAGACAAGTACTAAAGAAAGCATGAGAGACAAAGTCCTCAATGCCATCAAAACCGTTTATGACCCGGAAATCCCGGTGGATATTTATGAACTGGGCCTGATTTATGAAATCAACGTTTACCCGGTCAATAATGTCTATATACTAATGACTCTGACTTCTCCATCCTGCCCCTCTGCTGAGGCCATCCCTTCTGAAGTAGAAGAAAAAGTTAAACAGATAGAAGGCATCAATGATGTAAAGGTAGAAGTCACCTTTGACCCGCCGTATACACAAGATATGATGTCTGAAGCTGCCAAGCTTGAGCTTGGATTTATGTAGTAAATTTTTCCCGTTAAATTTTAATTATAAATAATATGTATCCCGAAGAACTCGTAGCCCCCATGCGCCAGGACCTGACCGTAGCCGGATTCCTGGAACTGAAGTCAGCCGAAGAGGTAGATAATCATATGAAAAATCATAAGGGCACCACTTTAATGGTGGTCAATTCCGTATGCGGCTGTGCCGCTGGTGCCGCCCGTCCCGGTGTTAAGCTTGCGGTAGAAAGCAGTGAAAAGAAGCCTGATCAACTGGCTACTGTTTTTGCCGGTGTAGACAAAGAGGCTGTAGCCAAGGTAAGAGAGTACACTTTGCCCTATCCTCCTTCTTCACCCTCCATCGCATTATTTAAAGATGGTGAACTGGTCCATTTTGTAGAAAGACATCATATTGAAGGACGTCCTGCCGGCATGATCGCCGAGCACCTGATGGACGTTTTTGAAGAATACTGCTAATCATTCTTTAGCAAAGAATTAGAGGAGAGCTGGTAGGTTCTCCTTTTTTTATGTCCCATACATCCTGAGACTGCTGATCCGGGGCCTAAAAATACTATGATTTGAACGATCATTATTCACAAAAAGCCAATGCCACAAAATTTTACTACTATGCAAGGGCTGTTATATTTGCTGAGAATAACCTTCAGAACTATGAAAGCATTACTCAAAAACTACCTGGAGTACAATTTCTGGGCAAACCAGCTTTTTATAGAGAGTTTCAAGGATGGCTATCGTGAAGAAGAATCTATCCGCCTGTTCAGCCATTTGCTCAATGCACATGATACCTGGCTGGCCCGCATTCGGGGTCAGGAAGCAAACTACGATAGCTGGGAAATCCATGTGGTGAACAGCTTTCAGAAAGTACATGAAATCAATCATGCAGGCAGCATGCAACTGCTGGATGAAGAAAGCAGCCTGGAGCGCATTATAAGCTATCAAAATTCAAAGGGAGCAGCTTTTGAAAACAGCGTATGTGACATCCTGCTGCACGTGGTCAATCATTCTACCTATCACCGGGCACAGATTGCCCGCCTGATGCGCTTACAAGGGGAAGATGCCCCTGCCTCGGACTACATTTTCTACAAAAGACAATCCCGCTGACATGCACATTTTTTTTTCGGAGTATAAGACCGACTATAGCTCATACACCTTCTCCTACGCTGCCTATTGCATCAAAGAAAAGCAGGAAGAATTACCGGAGATTTATGCCAGGGGATTCTTACCCTATACCGGCGATCTGAGCCTGCAGCAGGACACCTTCTACCTGGCACGTAGCCTGCGCATCAACCTTGATAACTTTAGCAGTAGTTCGGAGAACCGCCGGGTCGACCGAAAGATTGAGCCACTCCACATCAGCATGCAGGTAAGTAATAAAGCAGACTTTGATACGGCAGCACCTGCTTTTCAGCAATTCTGCCTGTCTTTTGCTGAAGAACGATTCTCAGGTGGCAGCCTGGCAGATGACCGCTTAAAATACATTCTCAGCCGCCAGATGCTGACGCATATCTTCAGTTTCAGCTATCAGGAGAAGATATATGGCTATGTGTTTGCAGTGCTGCAGGGCAACATGCTGCACTACTGGTTTGCCTTTTTTGATACAGAGTACATGCGCTCTCATTCGCTGGGTAAGTGGATGATGTGGAGGGTAATTGACTGGGCTAAAAGTGAAGGCCTAAGCTACGTGTACATCGGTACCTGCTACAAAGAAAAGTCTCTCTACAAAGTACGCGACCACAAAGGGGCGGAATTTTTTGACGGACAGAAGTGGAATCAGAATATCGGACTGCTCAAAGAGCTTTGCCGTACAGATGAAGAAGAGAAGGAGAGAGATTTGTACAAACGTAATAAGGATATATATCAAAAGCCCGGCTTGTAGGCCGGGCTTTCGTGATTAATTACCAAAAATCTTTGTCAGTAGTCCTTTCTTCAGCGGCTTGGCCTGAAACCCGGCCAGATTGACCAGATCTACCACATCTTTACTCTCCATCTCATCGGTGCTCATTACCGATAGTACGTTGTCTTCATGCAAGGTATCTACCTCCCAATGTAAGACCTCTCTGGAGTTGTTCAGGTAAGATGAAACTGCGTCGATACAGCCGCCACACTTGATGTTAGTTTTAAACTTATAAGTTTTCATAAACTATGTGTTCCTTAATTCGAGTCACAATTATAAGAAATAATTATTATGCTATTATAGTTCCTAAACAAATTCAGGTACACACAAAATGTAAGACTTACCTTCATAAGTGGATCAACAACCTTATATTTGTGCTATGAAAACATTGATTCGCTGGGCCATCCGTTTTGTTCCCCGAAAGATTTTACAGCTATTTGGACAAAAACTACTCAGTATTGTGGCATTTTTTTACCGTGGTAATAATTACCAGTGCCCGGTTGATGGTAAGACCTACCGCAGGCTGCTACCCTACGGTAGGATTGAGACGAGGCCCAACGCTCTCTGCCCCAGTTCGCTCACCCTGGAGAGACACCGCCTCATGTGGCTGTACCTGAAACAAAGAACTGACTTTTTCACCCGGCAGCACAAGGTACTGCACGTGGCTCCCGAAATCTGCTTTATAGATCGCTTTGAGGCCATGCCCAACTTGGAATACATTACCGCTGACCTGGAATCTCCCTGGGCTAAGGTAAAAATGGACCTGCACGATGTCCCTTTTGAAGACAACACTTTTGATGTTATTTTCTGTAATCATGTGATGGAGCACGTAGAGGATGACATCCGCTGTATGAGCGAACTTCATCGGGTGCTTAAGCCGGGTGGCTGGGCGATTATTCAGTCGCCGGTTTATGATTTTCCGGTAACACTGGAAGACAAAAGCATTACTGACCCGGCCGAGAGGGAAAAGGCCTTTGGGCAGCGTGACCATTTGCGCATGTACGGGCAGGATTATGCCCAGAGACTACGCTCCGCCGGCTTCCAGGTGAGCGAGGATGACTTTGTAAAAACCCTCAGCCCGGAAGAAATACGCTGGTATGCCTTGATGCCTGACGAAACTATCTATCTTTGTAGCAAAGGCAAAAAGCCAGAAGGCGGGCGCAAAGTTGTGGCGGAACAGGAACATCCGCTTACGCGCTAGTCTGGCTTTGTATCACAAAAGACATTTTTTAAACCCAAGCAAATGAAAGTTCTCATACTTGCCGGAGGATTTGGCACTCGCCTGAGTGAAGAAACCCACCTGATCCCCAAACCTATGGTAGAGATCGGTGACCGGCCTATACTCTGGCATATCATGAAGATTTACTCTTCCTACGGCTTTAATGACTTTGTGATACTTCTGGGGTACAAAGGCTATGTAATCAAAGAATACTTTGCCAACTATTTTCTGCACCAGAATGATGTAACCATTGACATTGCCAGCAATACGATTGAGAACCATAGCCACCACAAAAATGAACCCTGGAAAGTGACGCTCATCAATACCGGATTGCATACCATGACGGGAGGCAGGCTGAAGCGAGCTAAAGAATACATAGGCGACGAACCCTTTATGTTTACCTACGGCGATGGAGTTTCCAACATCAACATCCCCGAGTTGCTGGATTTTCACCATAGCCACGACAAACTAATTACCATGACGGCCGTGCAGCCTGAGGGCCGATTCGGCTCCATCAACATCGGAGAAGATACGGTTGTGCATGGCTTTGAAGAAAAGCCCCAAGGAGAAGGAGGATGGATCAATGGCGGCTTTTTTGTCTGCCAGCCCGAGGTGCTCAACTACATATCTGGCGACGATATTATGTTTGAAAGAGAACCCCTGAATGCGCTGGTGCAAGACCGTCAACTGCTGGCTTACAAACATAAAGGCTTCTGGCAGTGTATGGATACCTTAAGGGACAAGCGTACGCTGGAAGATATGTGGCTGCGCAGCCAGGCCAGGTGGAAGATCTGGTAATTTTTATTTTAAAAAAAGCTCATGATTCAGAAAATATTGATCACCGGAGGTTTGGGAAATTTGGGTAGCTGGCTGACCGACTATTTTTGCCGACAGACCAACCTGGAAGTATACGTGCTAGCCAGCCGCAAGCGCCCGATCCTACAGGAGCTGGATTATACATTTATACAGTGTGATATCGCCGACAGAGAGGATGTAGAAGAAAAACTCAGCCCCTACCAGTTTGACTACGTGGTACATACTGCCAGCGTAAACGATTTCTTCAAGGAAAATTTCGCCCGCGATGCTCTTATTGTCAATGCATTAGGTACCCGCAACCTGCTGGACTTCTTCAGCAAGAGAGAACTCAAAAATTTCATCTACTTCTCTACCTTCCAGGTATATGGCAGAAGAGACGGGTTGATCACTGAAGACACGCCTGCCGAGCCTAAAAACGATTACGGCACCACCCATTTGTTTGCTGAATACTACATCAAGCAGTTTCATGCCAACTTCAGGATGCCCTATACTATCTTCAGGCTGACCAACAGCTACGGCTGCCCCAAGGATGAGGAATCATCCAAATGGTACCTGGTACTCAATGACCTCTCGCGTATGGCCGTAGAGCAGCAGGAGATTGTGCTTAAATCCAACGGGCAGGCTACCCGTGATTTTATCTGGATGGGCGATGTGTGCAAAATTGTGCATGAAGCTATACAGCGACCTGCGCCCAATGGCGTTTTTAATATTGCCAGTGAAGAAACCTTTACTATGTTATACATAGCCGAACAGGTACAGCAGGCGTATGAAGAAATGTACGGTAATAAACTGCCCATCAATATCAACCAGGAAGATAAAACCGAACATCCGCAGGACCTGAAAGTAAGTGCCAAAAAGCTCAGAGCCTGCTATGAGTTTGATCTGCACCTGCGTTTTAAGGAAGAGGCCCAGGCCATCTTCAGAATGTTAATGAAATCTTAATTATGCGAATTTTTGTAACAGGGCATCATGGCTACATCGGCGCCCACCTGGTAGGAATGCTAAAAGCCCGCGGACATGAAGTCACAGGATGTGATGTCGGACTTTATGCAGACTGTGCCTGGGATGATTATGTGAAACCCGATCACGAGCTGGCCAAAGACATCAGAAATCTAAGTACCAAAGAATTAGAAGGATACGATGCCGTCATGCACCTGGCAGCCCTCTCTAATGACCCCATGGGAGATATCAACCCCGATCTTACTTACCAGATCAACCTGGAAGGTACAGTGCGCCTGGCAGAGCTAGCCAAAGAGGCAGGTATACCCCGTTTCCTGCTAGCCAGCAGCTGCTCCATCTATGGTAAGGGCGTCAAACTGGATGTAGACGAAAGCGACCCGGTCAACCCGCTTACCGCTTACGCCAAATCCAAGATAGAATCTGAAAAGCGCATAGCGGCTATGGCCAGTGAGTATTTTTCTCCTGTGTCGCTGCGCAATGCCACTGCCTACGGCTATTCGCCCATGTTTCGGATAGACCTGGTGGTAAACAATCTGCTGGCCTGTGCGGTATCCAAAGGGAAGATCGCCATCAAAAGCGACGGGGCTCCCTGGCGCCCGCTCATCCACTGTAAAGATATTGCTCTTGCGTTTATTGCCCTGGCTGAAGCGCCCAAGGAACTGGTACACAATAAAATCATCAACATAGGAGCTAACGAAGAAAATTACCAGGTAAGAGATGTGGCTGATGAGGTCAAGAAACTGGTGCCTGATGCTGAGATCATCTACACCGGGGAGGTAGGTGAAGACCCGCGCAATTACAAGGTTAACTTTGACCTGCTGTATTCACTGCTGCCTGATTTCAGGCTGGAATACAGCTTGCAAAAAGGGATGGAAGAACTGCACAGGGAGTTACGCAGGCACCGCTTTTCGGTACAGGATTTTGAGGGAGATCAATTTATCAGACTTAAAACTTTAGGAAAAAGACTGGAACTCATTCAATAACAAGTAACATTTATGATTTTTACGGAAACCAAACTTGCCGGAGCCTTTATCATTGACCTCAAAAAAATTGAAGATGAAAGAGGATTTTTTTCCCGCGCCTTTTGTGCCAATGAGTATAAAGAACATGGTCTTAACCCTACGGTGGCCCAGGCAAACCTTTCCCGCTCGGAGCAGAAGTACACCCTGAGGGGTTTTCACTACCAGGTAGAAGGAGCCGAAGAGGCCAAAACTGTTCGCTGCCTAAAAGGAAGCATCCTGGATGTGATTATAGACCTTCGCAAAGACTCCCCTACTTACCTGCAGCATGTGGCAGTAGAACTTTCTGATAAAAACCACCGGGCGCTTTATGTGCCCGAGCATTTTGCCCATGCCTTCATCACCCTGGAAGAAGCTTGCGAGGTGTACTACCTGGTCTCTAATTTTTATGCACCCGGCAAGGAAAGAGGCATTCGCTGGAACGACCCGCAGTTTGATATTGACTGGCCTACCGATGAGCCGGTGGTATCAGAGAAAGACGCCAAACATCCGGATTTTCAGCCCTGACTCACAGTAAAGCCAGCCCTCACGCAAAGGCTGGCTTTAACCACAAAAAGAGTAAAACCAAAATTAACTTATTTCTTCCAGTACCTTGGCTGCACGCTCCATGTGAGCCTGTTGTATGTCTATGATATCAGATGCAGCTCCTTCTACCATGGGATTATCCCCTTTACTGATGAGTTCATTAAGTCTTTCAATGTTCTCATCATATTCGTGCATGGCCTTCCTGAGATAGGCTTTGTCAAACTCATCAGAGGGTAACTGGCTCATGCTATCTAAGACAGCCTTACTTTCTGCTTTCATTACTTCAGGCATTTGTGTGTTAGTAGCCTGGGCAATATCTTCAAGTTTTACCCGTATCTCATTCCCCTGTTCCATAACAAGGTCTGCATAATTTCTCACTGCTTCAGAACTTGCCTGCTGCTGGGCCATTTCTCCCATGTAGTACTGCATACGGTTGTCCATATAAACGAGCAAAATAAGGTCAACAGGTTCAGCTACTGCCTTATCTGTTTCTCCTACCACTACAGTGTCCTGATCTGCTTCAATATCTGAAGTTGTACTGGTATCAGAAGTAGTACTTTCACAGGAAGTGAGCAATAAAATTGCTAAAAAGAGTAGAAAAATATAAACAAAAAAAGTGTTTTTCATAGCTAAAAAAGTTTTTAGTTTAATAATCTTAACAGTGAGGTCTTTCCAAATGTTTAGCCAGGCTATTTATAGGCGGCTAGGGGCGTGTAAGGCTCCTTCTGCTTGAAATGGTATTTTATCAATCCGTAGCCATAGCCCAGGAAGACACTACAGCTAGTAAAAAGACTCAGGATAGCGACTTTAGGAGAACGATAACGAAAGAGCGCCTCAAAAAAAACTGCCGCAAAATAGAAGAGCAGCCCCCAGAGCATCAGTAGTCCAAACGGATTAAAAAAGATCAGTGTGAGTATCATCAGCAGCAGGTAAAAGTAGAAGCCCAGCGGCAGCAGGTGGATAGGCTTCAGGCTGTCGGGATACAGTCGGTAAAGGTTGATCCTGGATTTGCCAAACCATTCCATCTGTTTGAAAAAAGCCGAAAGTGAGGCCTTGCGCTTATGGTACACATAGGCATCCGGAATAAGCACCATACGGTAGCCGGCTTTCTCCAAACGGATGCTGAATTCTATATCCTCACCGCAATTAGGTATTTTATAGCCGCCCGTTTCTTCATAAGCCTCTCGCGAAATGCCCATATTAAAGCTGCGAGGATAATAGGTAGAGGCAGTTTTCTTACGGCCCCTGGTACCGGCGGTGGTCAGGTAAGAAGTGAGCGCGAAATCTGCAGCTTTCTGCGTATCGGTAAAAGATTCATGCGCCTTATCGGGGCCGCCAAAAACATCTACAAAGTCATGTCGCAGATAATCATACACGCTCTGCAGGTAATGATCAGGTATGATGATATCCGAATCTAGAATAATAAGATAGTCTCCCCGGGCAATCTCCATCCCCATATTTCTGGAAAAACCCTGCCCCCGGTTCTGTACCGGCAGGTAACGAATATCCAGCTGATCGCTGAACTGTTCCACTACCTGGTCCGACTTGATCTCGGAACCGCTTTCTACAACAATAATTTCAAACTTCTTATAAGTTTGCGCCACCAGTCCTTCCAGCACCACTTTCATGTCGTCAGGACGGTTGTACACAGGGATGATCAGGGAAAAAAACATGTCAGAATACTTTGTTACGGGGATAACTGATTTTTTCGGCTACGATGTAATCATGCTTCTTATCGGAATTCATGGTAAGCATTTCGGCCACAAAACCAGCCATAAAAAGTTGTACGCCTACAATCACGGCTACCAGCGCCAGGAAAAAAAGAGGCTGATCGGTGACTTCACGCACCCTCAGCCCGTACTGCATCTTGTAAATTTTGTCAGCAATAATACCGATAGCTACCAGCAGCCCGAAAAAGAAGCTCAGGATACCCAGGGTTCCAAAAAAATGCATCGGCCGCTTCTTGAACTTGGAGACAAAGGTGATGGAGAGCAAGTCAAGAAACCCAAAAATAAAGCGCTCCAGGCCAAACTTAGTATGGCCGTATTTGCGCGGACGGTGCTCTACCACCTTTTCGGTAATACGATCAAAGCCCTGGCGTGCGGCAATCATGGGTATGTAACGGTGCATTTCACCGTACACTTCTATATTTTTTACGACCTCACGGGCATAGGCTTTGAGCCCACAGTTGAAGTCATGGAGTTTGATCCCGGATATCTTGCGGGTCACCAGGTTGAAAAAGCGGGAAGGGATGGTTTTACTTATTGGATCATGCCTCTTTTTCTTCCAGCCCGATACCAGGTCATAGCCCTCTTTCATGATCATATCGTACAGCTCAGGTATCTCATCGGGGCTGTCCTGCAGGTCAGCATCCATGGTGATCACCACATCGCCCACCACATGCTGAAAGCCGGTATGCAGCGCAGCAGATTTACCATAGTTACGGTTGAACCTGATTCCTTCTATATGAGGATTTTGACGGGCGAGCTCAGCAATGATCTCCCAGGAACGGTCCCGGCTGCCGTCGTCTACCAGCACGATCTCGTAATGAAAGCCATGCGCTTCCATTACCTGGTCTATCCAGTCACAGAGTTCGGTCAACGACTCTTCCTCATTGAAGAGCGGGACAACTACCGATATATCTTTCTGCTGTGTAAGCTCCATTATCTGAATTGAGGTTCTTTTTTCTTGATCACCAGGGCTATGATAAGCGCCATGATTGCCCCTCCTATCGCTGTACCCAGGTAGCTGAGTAATATACCGAGCGGACGGTAGGGACTCAGAAATGACATAGAATCTACCGCGCTGTCTATCATTTCATCGTCCAAGCCGGCCTGTTCGTAGCCTGCTGCAAGTGTATTAATATAATTACTGTGCAGGGTATCGGCCGTGTCCGGAATAATAACTGTATAAAGCAGAAGGTTAAAAACCACCGTGATAGCTCCGCCTACCAGGATGACGATAAAGGTAGACACAAAACCTTGTTTAAAAGAAAGGTAGCCCCCCTTCTCACTGCGTAATACAAAACCTGCCCAAAGCAGGATACCTACATACGCCAGGGTAGATACAAAGCCCAGCCACTGACTACCCAGTTGGTTGGGATCTACCAGTAACACCGCCAGTACAATGACTACCTGTACAAAACCAAGATAGAGGCCGAATTTAAGATTATGATTCATGGTTTGGTTATTTTTTTATGTTTGATGGCAGCTGTCGCATGGCCACAGCAATGATAATGGTGATAAACATTCCGGCAAAGACATTTCTGAAAAAAGCATCCAACGCCATATCAGACGGCCTGACGTTTTTCAACTGTCCGAGGGCCTCTGTAAAAGTTTCTTCTCCAAGCTGCTCCACCATCTTATCACGGCTAACATTCATCATTTCCACCCGGTTGACGACATACTCCTGAAGCAGATCCGGGTCTATGAGCTCAAGATATACCCACAAAAAAATGGAATACACCAGTGCCAGTGTCATATAAGCTACAAAACCCAGGGTCATACCCTGCCAGAAATGCAGGAAGCCCCCGTTATAATACTTTTTGAATTCTTTAATGCTGAAAAAAACGAAAAAAGGAACGATGAGAAAGCTAAAATACACATTAGTGATCAGTGGATTTTTACCGAGCATAAGCAGGAGAAAAAATAAGAGGATGGTAAGAATACCACCTACCAGCCCGTATTTGCCGGGTACAGCTAGATAAGCGTTTCTGAATACACCACTTTTTGCCATCACGAGTTTAAATCAGTCCAGTACTGGTCCCGGTAAAAAGTACCTTTTACACGGCCTTTTAGTTCCTTGTTCCAGAAAGGAGAATTGACAGAAAGCGACTGATTAGTGCTGCCATTGAATACCCAGCGTTCTTCGGAATCAAAAAGGGTCAGGTTGGCAATGGCACCCTCTTCTATTTTAGGAAGTGGCAGGCGGAGCAGACTGCGGGGCACAGTCGTAATCTTTTCCAGCAGAAAATCCAGGGGCAGGTCTTTGGTAAAAAGGCTATTCAGTACCGGAAAAACCGTCTGCAGGCCAATGGCGCCGAAAGCTGACAGGTCAAATTCGCATTTTTTGTTTTCCTCGTCCTGCGGCTGGTGTGACGATACGACCACATCTATGGTACCGTCTTCTATGCCCACCAGCAGGGCCAATCGGTCGGCTTCGGTACGTAGGGGCGGATTGAGCCGGAAGTTTGTATCAAAATCAGCCAGAGCTTCATCAGTAAAATAAAGCTGGTGCGCCGCCACATCGCAACTCACTGCCAGCCCGCGCTGCTTAGCCTGCCGGATCAGTTGTACTGAGGCCTCGGCAGAGACATTGCTGAAGTGCAGACGGGGAGGTGCACCTACCGACATTTCCGAAACATATTCCAGCAGTTTGAGGTCACGCTCTATGGCAATGGTTTCTGCCAGAACGGGCATCCCTTTCAGGCCGAGCATGGTGCTCTGCAGCCCCTCGTGCATATCGCCGTAGCGGGTCAGGTGCAGCTCTTCCGGACGATTGATCAGCAGTTTGTCAATCTTCTGGACATACTGCAGGGCCTTGAGCATCACCTGGGTATGCCAAAGCGGTTTCAGCCCGTCAGAAAAGGCGACAGCCCCGGCATGGTGCAGGTCTATCATTTCGGTCATCTCCTCTCCCTGCGTATCCCTGGTCACGGCGGCTATGGGATGAAGTTTGACCGGCATGCTTAGTGGCTGTAGCAGGTAATGTACCGCATTCTTCGTCTGCACTACCGGCTGGGTGTTGGGCAAAAGTGCTACCTCCGTGAAGCCGCCATGAGCAGCCGCCAGGGCTCCACTGTGCAGGTTTTCCTTATGCTCTTCACCGGGATCCGTAAAATGGGCCTGCATATCCATCCAGCCTATTGAAACAAAAAGTCCCTCTGCCTCCAGTACCCGGGTTTCATCCTCAAAATCAGCGATATTACCCGGCTGAGTAAGCTGGCGGATGATGCCATCGCGGATCAGCAGGTCAGCTTTCTGCCGGTGAAAGGGTGAATTCTTGTCAATAATGGTTACTGAGCGGAGCAGCACGTTCATAACAGCTTGGCGATAAGAGGTTAAATCGTGGCAATTTTACGGATATTATGCTTGCAGTACAAACATAAACAGCTGCCCTTTCTGAAGATCCTGCCAATGATAAAATGGGCCATTATGTCATTCTTTGAAAGCTATGTTCAGCACCTGTATCAGAGAAATCGTATCAGTAGTATTTCTGTCAGCAGGAAGAAAAGGGCCAGCAGCAGGCTGTACTTCCACAGGGCGATGTTGGTCTGCTCGCTGCGGATCATATCGGCGAAGCTTTCCACATCATCTGCTTCATAGATACCAATGTTATCAGCATTATCAAAAAAGGCCTGCAGTTCATCTACGCCATATTGCTCCATTTCTGATTCATTTTCGTCAATGTTGAACGACAGGCTCATTACTTCCACCTGCTGGCCTTCATCGCTACTTTCTTCAGAGCGTATGAGTTCGTAAAAACCAGCTCCTACCACATCCTGCGGCACTTCCAGGAGGAGGCGTCCGCTCACTACCCGCTGGGCCGGGATAATTTCCTGCTCTTCCTTCACCATTTTATAGATAAACCTCCGGTCCGAAGCATCTGCCGGCGCCGGCAAGGCTCCCTCTGCAAAGGTATCGGTATCCAGGCTGAGTGTGGGGTTATTTACATAATAATAGAGCTCCTTATTTTCAGACTTGGAAAGCGATGCCAGGCGGTACATCACCGGCACAAAGATGGCATGGCGATAAACTCCCGTGAAGTCACTTCTGAGAGGTGTGGCAAAAACAAACACCTGGTCTGATGAAGAGGTGTTGACCCCAATCTGCGACCGGCTCAGCCGCAGCAGGTAAGGTTCACCACTCCGGTAGCTCAGGAGTGCTTCTCCCTGCAGGTTATGCCGGATCAACTGCTGCGCTTCCGGCATATCAAAGTTATTTTCGTCACCCTCAAACATACCCTCAAAGAAAGGATTGGCCAGGTCGGGGTTGGCGATGCGGGTAGTTGTCTGTTCTACCGAATCAGGCAGTACGATGCGCTCGGCAGATATAGCGCCATTGCTCACGGCTTGCTGCAGAAAAGACAGATCTCCCGTAGCGGGCGGTATGAAAATCAGGTGCCCGCCAGCCGTCAGGAAGTCGCGGATGTAGGGCATCACCGCCCGGTTGGATTCTTCACTGGTATTGCCCAGTTCGTTGAGCACCAGCAGGTCGGCCCCTTCGATGAGGCTGTAATCCAGGTTATCTACCCTGAATGACTGAAAGTCAAAGACAGTATTGTTGGCATACACCCGCGCTATGGTGCTACTGTCTTGTGACAGGGCATTCTGCTGGCCCGGCTTGATTTCCAGGACAGAGATTTTATCACCGAGGTTGAGGGTGAAAAAAAACTCATTGTCAAAAGTGACAGGATAATCCTCAAAAACCAGCTGACAGCGGTTGTTTTGCTGCAGCGGAAAGTTGAGCGTAAAGCGTATCTCTCCTGAGCTATTGGCACCTATATCCAGACTGGCGCTGGACACCTGCTCATCGTTGATCAGCAGGCGCACGACCTGGTCGTTTACTTCTTCGCTTCCGTCATTACGCAGAGAAACCGCCAGTTCATTGACTTCTGAGGTCAGCACGAAAGGGTTTGCCAGGTACACAGAATCAATGTAAATATTAGATTCATAAGTGATGCCTATGGGCACCACCTTGATATTACTCAGGGTATCAGAAGTCAGCAAAGCCAGGTCACCGGAAGTGGACTTCTGAAAATCAGAAATCAGGTACACGTCAGGCACCACATCCGATGAGGCGCCAAAGGCACTGGCCTGCACATCAGAGCGTATCTTGCTCATCACTTCCTCAGCTTTTCGGGAAACTCCCACCAGATCCACTTCGGCCACCATCTCGCCCATTTCATCCCTGCTTTTGGGTACACGAGAGAAGCTGCCAAATTCGTTGGTGAGCAGTTTGTAGCGGGTATTACGCGGATAAAGCGCCAGTATCTCTTCAATATAATTTACCCCCTGGTCTATGCCTCGCACATTGGAGCTTAGTTCAGAAGACATGCTCAGCGAATTATCCAGGTAGATATAGACCAGCTTATCAGCCTGGTTACCCTCTTCATCACTCTCTTTGCCCGGCAGGAAAGGCTGAGCGAACGTAAGAACCAGAAATGTAATAAACAGCAGCCTGGCCATCAGGATCAGCAGGTGCTTGACCTTGAGCTTAGAGGTAGTCGTTTTTTTTACATTTTTGAGAAAAAGGTTATTGCTGAAATATACTTTTTTGGTTCGGCGAAAATTGAAAAGGTGTATGATGATGGGTATGCTTAATGCCAGCAATCCCCATAAAAACGACGGATAAACAAAACTCATTAGCGGTCCGTGCTAGAATATATTGTGTTGAACAAAAAGGATGCTTTAGCATCTTAATTAAAGAAAGAAACCGGCAGCTATTTATTGTGTTATGCCTGTATTACTGACTGAGGGTAAGTTACAAAAAAATGCCGCTGAAGCACGATGATTAGGATGAATTTGTTCGTTCGTGGCTTCTAGTTTGACGTTCAACGTTTAATGTTATTTAGTTCAGCGTTCACATTCTGGGGTTTTGCAATCAACAAAAAAACTAATTCTGAGGATTTAGAAATGAATGAATCAGCTAATAGGTGGCCGCATCAAATCAAATAGAGTAATTTCGGGTCTTACATTGAACCTTATTTGCCATAAATGGCCCAATGCCCGATTGATGTAAAGTGTTCTATCTTCTCCTAAATCTATTTTGCCGGAAGTATAATTTTTGTTCCTGACCGGAAGGACAGGAGGATTGAGAAAAGGGGGCTTGCATTGTCCACCGTGGGTATGTCCTGATAAAATCCATCCACGATAATTATTCCACACATCAAGATCGCAGACATCTGGGTTATGGCATAATACAATATTTGCTCTGCTGTCATCGTATGAGCTCATTACTTTCACAGGATCAAAATTCAAGGCCCAGTAGTCATCAAAACCAATAAAGTTCAATCTGTTTATTTCAGCCTGTTCATTTTTCAGTATCTGGATGCCAGCTCTTTCCAGAATAGCAGTTATCTCATCGGCAACATTCTGCTCTGCCCAGTTTCTGCCGTAATCATGATTGCCTAGTATACCTAAGGTCCCTTCTTCTCCTTTGGGAGCAAATTTAAATACCTCTTCCAGCTGAGAAAACTGCTGTTCATTTTCGTAGTTTACAAAATCACCTGTATAGACCACAAAATCCGGTTTGAACGCTTTTGCTTTTTGAAAAGAATCTATAATGTATTGGTAGTCAAAACGATTCCCTATATGAATGTCGCTGATCTGCATCAGTGTCTTTCCGATTAGCTCATCAGGTAAATGATAAATGGGCATCGGTAGCCTGACAAACTCCAGCCAGAAAGGTTCAACCTGCCAGGTATAGATTCCTGTTAGAGCACCTAGTCCTAATGATCCTGCAAAACCCTGTTTGATAAATTTTCTTCTATTCATGCGTGCGTTATTTCAACGTTTTGCGTTTTTTGGTTCAGAGTTTAGCGCTCGGCGTTCGTTTCTTCGTTCAAATTTTAGCGTTAATTAACATTAAATTTTCAATTTGTAATTTTATAATCTGCAATTTTTCAATCAATTCAACTTATCATAAAAATACAAATCCACCAGCTCACGGAAACAGGCATCTCCTCCCCTACGTGAGAGCACAATTTTGGCTTGTTCCCTTACCTGCGGCGACGCATCGGCCGGGCAGGCTGAAGTACCCACTTTTTGCATAATGGCCAGGTCGTTGATATCATCCCCCATAAAGAGTACCTGCTCATGAGTGAGGCTCATTTCCTGCAGCCATTTTTCCAGCACACCCGTTTTTTCATCCTCGCCCACATAGCAATATTTTACACCCAGCATATCAGCCCGCTTTTTGACCGTCATCAGGCTGCTGCTGGCACTGATAAAGGCTACGTTGATCCCTTTTCTGATCAGCCTTTTGATGGCCATCCCATCTTTGGTATTGTACTTCTTCATTTCATCCCCTTTTTCGGAGATGTAGACACCTCCGTCGGTAAGGGTGCCGTCAATATCCAGTACGATCAGGCGAATATGGCTCAGGTCCAGGTTCATTTTTAAGTGGTTTAAATAATCAGCTCGGCAAAGTTAAGATAGAAATTCGCTTCAGCCTGGCCTGGCTAATTATTTTTCATTTTCAGCACTGCTTAGCTTTAGCAAAACGCAGCTATATGTACTACATGGGATACTTTTTACCAAATCGGCATAGAGGCAAATTATTTAACTAAGCCGCCTACTTAAGTAAATATTTCTATTTTTTCAGAAAGAAAAATTTTATTTTACATTTATAATGAGATTTTCACATAATTATATATATTCACAATTACTATCAACCTTAAACTGACCAAAATGAAATTTACAATTACCCCCCCCCATTATAGCCATTAGGCTTATTTACTTAGTTTTCTTTCTTTTTCTCACATCCAGTATGCATGCACAGGGTCTTTTTGACACTGCGGACCTACAACAGGTAGTTTACCAGGATGCTGCCCACAGCTATGACGATGCGCAGGTCATTTTGCTTTCCAAAGAGCGGGTGCCGGTGCTGCGCTCCCACCTGCTGCCCGTACAGGTCGGGGATGAGATTGCTTTGAGCACTTATGTTCACTACAGCTCTGCATCAAACAGCAAAACCTGGCAAAACATAGGCGCTGCCGCCGCGGGCCTGGCCATAGGCAGCCTGCCTTATATGCTTGACCGTAGGCAGGAGACAGGAGAAGGCATTGGAAACGACTTCCTGAAGCAAGCCGCTCCCCTGGCCGGAGCTGGTGTAGCCGCCCTGCCCTTTGTGCTAGACAGGCGCC
>JBKHDR010000019.1:0-54590 GCA_046541235.1 Cyclobacteriaceae bacterium
GAAAGAAAATCGGGCAATGTGCGCTACAATCACACCGGCTACAACCGCTTTGTAGATTCGGAAGGTTATCCTGCTGTGGCACCACCCTGGGGTACGCTTAATGCGATTGACCTGAACAAGGGAGAAATCCTCTGGAAAGTACCTCTGGGCGAATTTGAAGAATTGACGGAGAAAGGCATTCCGCCGACCGGGACCGAAAATTACGGCGGGCCGGTAGTGACTGCCGGCGGGCTGATTTTTATTGCAGCTACCAAAGACGAGTACATCCGCGCCTTTGACAAAAAAACCGGCAAAGAACTCTGGAAGTACAAACTGCCAGCAGCGGGTATGGCTACCCCGGCTACCTATGAGGTAAACGGGCGGCAGTACCTCGTCATCGCTGCCGGAGGCGGGAAGATCACTAAGAAAAGAGGAGATACCTATGTCGCTTTCGCACTTCCTGAGAATTGAAAATTGCAAAATACAGATTGCAAATTCTGACCGGGCGGTAGTCAATTTTTAATCCTCAATTTGAAATTTTTAATCCAATGAATAAGAGAGAATTTTTAGAGAAAATGGCCTTGGGCGGAGCCGCCGCTTTTACACTACCGCATATTTCCAGTGCAGCTGCTCCTCAGCAGATCAATAGGGAGCCTATGAGTATGCATGTGTTTTCCAAGCATCTGCAATTTCTTGATTATGAAAGAATGGCCGAGACTGCTGCTGAAATCGGTTTTGACGGAGTAGACTTAACTGTAAGGCCGGGAGGACATGTGCTGCCTGAAAATGTCAAAAGAGATTTGCCCAAAGCCGTTGCCGCTATCCGGAAGCAGGGTTTGCAGTGCAGCATGATCACTACACGGCTAAACAGTCCTGATGGTAAAGTCAACCAGCAGGTGCTGGATGCTGCCGCTGACCAGGGTATCAGATATTTTAGAACCGATTATTTCCGTTATCCTGATCAGGCAGATGTGCCTGCTTTTTTGCAGAACTGCCAGGATACCCTGAAAAAGCTGGCAGATGAATCGGAAAAAAGAGGGCTTTATGCCAGCTATCAGAATCATGCAGGCAGCCATTATATGGGGGCACCGGTCTGGGATATTGCCGGCATCTTACGTAAAATCAATTCACAACACCTGGGCAGCCAGTACGATATCCGTCATGCTACCGTAGAAGGCGGACAAGCCTGGCCTATTGGTTTGAACTACATCCATCCGCATATCAATACCCTGGTGATGAAGGACTTTGTCTGGGAAAAAAGAGAGGGACGCTGGCGAGTGGCCAATACGCCTATCGGAGATGGGATGGTAAATTTTCCTGCCTACTTCAAGCAGCTCAAAGCCCTCAATGTCACTGCACCTGTCTCCGTGCATTTTGAATACCCCATGCCAGAAGAAGATGACAATCTCAGTGAAAAACAAAAGCTGGAGCAGACCCAAATGGTCATGAAGAAAGATCTGGACAAGATTCGCCAGTATATGAAAGAAGCAGGTCTGGTATGATGCTTCAAACACATAGAACCACAGGCAGAAGAAGCTTTTTGAAGCAACTTAGTGCTGGTGCCCTGAGCTGTTCTTTACCAGTTTCTGGCTTATTTCGGCAAAGAGAAAAAAGCTTCTTTCATCTTGAGAAATCTGGTAAAAGATGGTGGCTCATTGACCCAGATGATAAACGTTTCTGGTCTATCGGCATCAATCATGTAGATCCGGCTACCCTGCGCTATGCTGACAATAGCCACATCTGGGAAGAAAAATACCAAAACAGCATGAGGAACTGGCTGCAAACTGTTCGCAGTGACCTGCAGGGCTGGGGCTTTAATACACTGGGCTGGAATCAGGAAGTGGTTACCATCAATCCGCAGAACCACCGCCATTCCCGCAGCTTCACTTTTGAGGAATACCAGTGGCTTGACATGCCTTATTGCCATATGCTGCCATTCATTGAGTCGCATCAGTGGGAGATAGAAACCCGCCTGCCCGACATCCGCAGCAAAGGATTTGAAGAATGGGCAGACTATGTCGCTCGCGACCATTGTGCCCGCATGAAAGATGACCCTAAGCTGATTGGCTACTTTTATACGGATTGCCCCACCTGGGTACACAGCAATGGATCCACCCGCTGGAAAGCACCCATTTTTGACCCGGAACTGCTGAACACTGAAGCTGGTAAAAAAGAATTATCTGACCTGGCTACGACTTATTACCGGGTTTTGCACGATGCCGTCAGGCGATACGATCCTCATCACCTGATCCTGGGCGACCGCTATGAGGCCAACCATCCTTTGCCTGAGGAGGTAGTAAGGGCGGCCCAGCCCTATGTAGATGTATTGAGTTTTCAGTGTTTCAGAGGGGCAGACAAGGTAGCTGAAAAACTGGGCTACTGGGCAAGACTTACCGGTCATCCGGTACTCCTGGGCGATAGCGCCATCTGGGTGGAGCCTTTCAATCCTAAGTGGCCGCCCCCAGAGCAGCGACACCATGACCCGGCAGGTTATCGCGCTACCATGGAAGCACTCTGGCAAATTCCCGAAAGTATTGGTTTCCATCTTTGCGGGGCCTATTTACAAAACGACGTTCGGAACTATGGCCTGAAAAACAGGAATGATGAACCCGATATGCCCTATACCGCTCAAATGGCGGAAATCAACCATAAAATGCAGGCACAAGTCAGGAAGTGGCGGCCTTAAATTTTTGATGAGGGAAACTAATACGACCTTTTTACTTTTTTTGTCCTCTTTTAGAAGTGAAGGACAAATCCAATATCATCATATTGATGCGCATTGATTCTTCCTCATACATTTTTCTGCTGTAGATATTTTGGTTTAAAATGGAATCTGAATTGCTTTTCTTCTTTAATTTTGAACTTTCACTTCCAAAAAAATCAGGTATTTTCAAGGCTGCTAAATTTGAAGAAGAAATGGTATAACTATGCTGTAAACATTACTGATAGTTAATAATTTTCAGCTATTTTAGGCTTATTTTTCTGATTCTGCTAATGAGATAGGTTAAATATAATTTTCCTGTAATT
The DNA here is from genome assembly GCA_046541235.1 of Cyclobacteriaceae bacterium. Lineage (GTDB taxonomy): Bacteria > Bacteroidota > Bacteroidia > Cytophagales > Cyclobacteriaceae > Catalinimonas. The sequence continues at coordinate 3,007 of JBKHDR010000019.1, forward strand.
TTGCCGTATGACTTATGTGTCAGGTAAACACATTTTCAAAATAAACTACTACCTGTGTTTTCAGTCTGAGTATTCATTGAGATGCATCAACTTTGCCTGTATTCCTTATGCTAAAATTTACACTTAAAACGTATTATCTACATATCCTATATTGATATAATTCTTATGCAAACAAATTTTTTCAATCAATCAAAATGGTGGAAAATCAGCCTTTTGAGCAGCTGCCTGCTGATGCTGGGTCTGCTGAACCCGGGATTTGGCCAGACGCAGAGGATGGAACTCAACGACCTTTCTGCCTTTCGTGACCCGGGTAAGACCTGGAGCATCGTAGGAGATGTCACCGTTGATCTTAGCGAAAACAATATTTTTGAAACAAAAAAAGGCAAAGGTATTTTACTGAACCTGCCTACTGCAAAACGTAAAGGCAAAGACCTCTACACCCAATTTGAGCATGGTGATATGGACCTGGAACTGGAATACATGATGGCCAAAGGATCCAACTCCGGCATCTATTTACAAGGTATGTATGAGGTACAACTGCTGGATAGCTGGGGCAAAAAACACCCTACCTCCGGCGACAATGGCGGCATCTACGAGCGCTGGGATGAAACTCAACCTGAGGGCGAAAAGGGTTACCAGGGCTATCCTCCCCGGCAGAATGTTTCAAAAGCCCCCGGCCTCTGGCAGAAGATGAAGCTTTCTTTCAGGGCTCCCCGCTTTGATGCGCAGGGTAACAAAATTGAAAACGCTCGAATGCTGCTGGTTGAGCTTAACGGAGTGGCGATACATGAAGATGTAGAATTGCTTGGCCCAACCCGTGGAGCCATGCAGGCGGATGAAGTAGCCCGTGGCCCGATCCGCATACAGGGCGATCATGGTGCGGTGGCTTTTCGCAATATCAGTTACACCCTTTACGATAACGAAGCGCCCCGCCTGAGTGATCTTAACTATCAATTTTACGGTGGTCAGTATGAGAAAGAACCCAATTACAGCGAAATAAAGCCTGATATGAGCGGAAGTTCGGACGAAATGACCTCAAATCTGAATACCACTGAAAGACAGTTTCTGCTTCGCTACACCGGAAAAATGGAGGTAAAGGAAAGCGGAAGCTACACCTTCAACCTCAGGGTACCTGGAGGAAGCGGTAAGCTTGTTATTGACGGTAAAACAGTTATCGAGGATGCCAGGAATAGCGGAAGCGAATCTATGCAGCTGGAAAACGGTTCCTATCCATTTGAAGTAGTTTATTTAAAACCCTCAGGCTGGAGTGATGCAGGCCTCGGACTGACCGTCAGCGGACCCGGCATACGCGAAACCATTATCAGCGACCGGGAGGATTTCCAGCAGGCGCGTATCAAAGACCCCATTCTTAAGCAGGCTACTACCCATACCACCCACCGCAGCTTTATGCGCCTGCCTGATGAGGAGGTGGTCACCCATGCCATCTCAGTAGGCAGCCCTGAAAACCTGCATTATACCTACGACCTCAAAAGTGGTACAGTGGTACAGGCCTGGAGAGGTAAATTCCTGGATGCCACCCCCATGTGGGACAACCGGGGCAACGGCACCGCCATTCCTATGGGCAGCGTGCTTCAACTGAGCAAGCCCGAGCCAACCCTGACCTCATCAACCGCAGAGGCTGCTTTTACCCCTAAAGGCTACCTCATGGATACCGAAGACCGTCCCACCTTCCGCTACCTGATGGACGGAGTAATGGTAAATGATGCCATTCGCGTGGAAGAAGGCGGCAAAGGACTGCGCCGAGAGATCAGCCTGGAGCAGCCTTCCGACAAACTCATGGTTCGTCTGGCGGAGGGCAAGGAAATCAGGCAGCTGGAGAATGGTCAGTATGCCGTAGATGGACAGCGCTACTATCTGCAGCTTGAAAATCCCGGGGATCTGCAGGTCAGTATGCAGGAAGTGGAGGGCAGACAGGTACTGATGGCACCTCTGCGCGATAAGCTGGTTTATTCCATTCTTTTTTAATTTTCAAGACAAACACCATGTTAGCTATAGCACAAATCCTTAAATTTTCTCTGAATAGAAGCAGAGCATGGCTTTGCCTGCTACTCTCCTTTGGCCTGTTGAGCAGCGCCGTAGCGCAGAAGCAGAAGGAAGAAGATTACCTCAAGATCATGAAAGTGGCAGTGCCTGAGGGCGTATTGCTGGAAGTGGGCGGACTGGCTGTGTTACCTAACGGAACGCTGGGCATAGCTACCCGCCGCGGAGATATTTTTCTGATTGAAAATCCTACGAGTGCCAATCCCTTTTACCGGCATTTTGCCTCCGGTCTACACGAGATTTTAGGTCTGGCATATAAAGACGGTTCTCTTTATGCCGCCCAGCGTGGCGAACTGACCCGCCTGGAAGATACCAACAAAGACGGTAAAGCCGATGTCTATGAAACCATTCATGCCTGGCCCTTGTCCGCACATTACCACGAGTACAGCTTTGGTCCCAAAATCGCACCTGATGGTACTTTTTTCGTATCAGCTAACGTGGCTTTTGGCGACGAAGAGTGGTGGAGAGGCGAAAGTCGTGTGCCCTGGAGAGGCTGGATGATGAAGATAGATGAAGAAGGAAACCTGGAGCCTTGGGCTACCGGTTTGCGCTCACCTGCTGGCCTTGGTATGATAGATGGTGAACTTTTTTATACAGATAACCAGGGTGACTGGATGGGTTCAGGAGGTATCTGGCATGTAGAGAAAGGTGATTTTACCGGCCATCCTGCCGGGCTGCGCTGGACCGAAGAACCCAATTCCCCGGTGAAGCTGACTGTAGAAGAATTGTACGCCGAAGCAGATCCCCGTCAGGAAAAAAATGAACAGGGACGCTACATCAAACCTGAAAATGTAGAAGAGGACCAGTTTAATACCCTCTACAGTATGAAGGAAAAATTTCCTGAGGTAAAGCTGCCTGCCGTATGGCTGCCTCATGGTATCCTGGGTATCTCCAATTCTGAAATTATCAAAATCCCGGAAGGACATTTCGGCCCATTTGAAGGGCAACTGCTGGTAGGTGACCAGGGGCAAAGCAAAATCATGCGGGTGGTCATGGAAAAAGTAAAAGGCGAATACCAGGGCGTAGCTTTTGACTTCCGCAGCGGATTCCAGTCAGGCGTGCTCCGCATGGCCTGGGCAAAGGATGGCTCCCTCTTCGTGGGAGAGACCAACCGGGGCTGGGGTTCGGCCGGTAGCGCTGATGAAGGGCTGCAACGCCTGGTCTGGAACAAACAAATGCCTTTTGAAATGAAAACCGTCAGAGCCATGCCTGATGGATTTGAGGTGGAATTTACCAGGCCGGTAGACCGTAAGACTGCCGAGGATCTGGCCTCTTACGATGTGTATTCCTATGTCTACAAATACCATCCGGTATACGGCAGTCCTCCAGTAAAGAATGAAAATGCTGAAGTGAAAGGAGTGAAAGTCTCAGAAGATGGTAAGCGGGCCCGAATCATAGTAGATGGGTTGAAACAATACCACATTCATACTATCAGGCTGGCAGGCATACGCGACCAGGAGAAGCAGCAGCCCCTCTTGCACAATACAGCTTACTATACACTCAATAACATTCCTGACGGACCCAAACTGACAATGCAGGATGTGAGTACCCGTAATACCGCTGTGAAGCAGCCTACTGGAAATAAAGTGAAGGAAGAACCCAAGCAACTCATTTCTCCTGACGGCCCGGCCGGTGCCGCTGCCCCTCAGAAGGAAGCTCAGCCTACTTATGCAGAAGTTGAACCTCTACTGATCAAAAACACCTGTAATGCCTGCCACAAAGTAGACGAACGTCAGGTAGGTCCGGCTTTTAAAGATGTAGCCAAGCGCAATTATTCCAACGAGAGAATTGTAGAACTGATCTATAACCCTGAACCTGAAAACTGGCCTGATTATACCGAAATGATGGCCATGCCGCAGGTACCCCGGGAAGAGGCTATGAAAATCGCCGCATGGATCAACTCGCTGAATGATTAAAAATCCATCTAAGTTCTGTCAGACCTCTCTTCAGTGCTGCTGAGGAGAGGTTTTTTTGTGGGTTTGGCTCAAGCAGCATCCTCAAACCAGGTATTCCCTCCTTCCTGATAGTTAATGAATTATGCCTAAAACAGGCAATCTACGGCTGATTTATCTCACAATACTGTCCTGGCTCAGTTAGACAAGTAAATACTTTTTGAACAAAACCATTTTTTTAGATATGAAAGCGATTGTTTTAGAAGAGTTTGGAGGCCCCGAACAGCTTAAAATCAAAGACATAGAAGTACCACAGATACAGTCGAGCGAACTACTGGTGGAAGTAAAAGCAGCCGGGATTAACCCGATTGATCTGTCAAGCAGGGCAGGTGAGGGAGCCGCCCAGGCGCTGGAACTGCCTTTTGTACTGGGTTGGGAAGTGGCCGGTATCGTCACCCAGGTAGGTGATAATGTGCAGGGATTCAACCAGGGGGATCGCGTCTTTGGTATGACCCGCTTTCCGCAGTCAGGGGGTGCATATGCCGAATTTGTGAGTGTAAAAGCCAGTGATATGGCGCATATCCCTGATAAGCTCGGCTTTGCCGATGCAGCTTCCGTACCACTGAAAGCCCTGACCGCCTGGCAGGCGCTGGTAGAGAAGGGAAACATAGGTAAAAATTCCCGTGTGCTGATCCACGGTGCCTCGGGTGGCGTGGGGCATTTTGCCGTGCAGATGGCCCGAAAACTCGGAGCCCATGTGTATGGTACCTGTTCGCCTGAAAATGCAGACATGGTAAGTGCATTGGGTTGTAATACGGTCATTGACTACCACGAAACAGATTTTACCAAAGTAGCTGCCGACCTGGATTTTGTGCTCGGTACAGTGGATGAGGAGAATACCCGCCGTTCTCTTGATTGCCTGAAGACCAACGGCAAACTGATCCATCTGCCCGGTCCTTTATCGGATGAAACCAAAAAGCTGGCAACTGATAAACAGCTTAACCTGGAGTACCTGACGGTGCAGCCCAATGGCACTCAAATGAAAGTGCTGGCTGAATGGCTGGCAGATGGCCGCCTGACAGTACGCCTGGGACTGACATACCCGTTTGAGCAAATACAGGAGGCCCACCGCGAACTGGAGAAAGAAACCGTACCCGGCAGTGTAGTGCTGGAAATAGTAGAATAAGATAAAAAGACCGGGCAGAGATGCCTGTCCGGGCTTTTTCAAATAAATAATCACTAATTGAAATATTTAAGCAAAAAGGAACTACCTTTGGCTTTTAGTTGTCCTAATGACATAACGCAGGGATTCCTGCCATATGATCACGCTGTTTTAGATTAGAATACCCTCTTCCAATTGAGCCCTCCGATTTAAGCCAGCCTTATTTTATAATTATTTTTGATGAATTTTAATGAATTACGCCTGATAGAGCCTATCATGAAAGCGCTCAGTCAGGAAGGTTATACCAAACCCACGCCTATACAGGCACAAGCTATACCAAGTGTTTTGCAGGGAAAAGATTTACTGGGATGTGCACAGACAGGTACCGGCAAGACCGCAGCCTTCGCTATCCCGATATTACAACTGCTGCAGGACAACTATTTTGGTAAGAATGCCCGCAGAAATGTTCGTTCACTCATACTCACTCCCACCAGAGAACTGGCCATTCAGATTGGCGACAGCTTTGCCGCCTATGGCAGGCATCTTGACCTGAGGCATACGGTGATCTTCGGTGGTGTGTCGCAACATGCGCAGACCAATACCCTGAAAAAAGGGGTAGATATCCTGATCGCCACACCCGGCCGCCTGCTTGACCTGATGAACCAGGGCTTCATAGACCTGCGTCACCTGGAAATCTTCGTCCTTGACGAGGCTGACCGTATGCTTGATATGGGATTTGTGCATGATGTCAAAAAAGTCATTGCCAAGCTGCCACGCGAGCGCCAGACGCTGTTTTTCTCAGCTACCATGCCGCCGGATATCGTCAAACTGGCTGACTCTATACTCAACAGACCGGTGAAAGTTGAAGTCACACCTGTTTCTTCCACTGCCGAAACTATCAGACAGTCAGTCTATTTTGTAGACAAGGGAAACAAAAAGGCCCTGCTGACGCATATTCTGCAGGACCAAAGTATAGAAAGTGCACTCATCTTTACCCGTACCAAGCATGGGGCTAATAAAGTGACAAAAGACCTGGTAAAAGCAGGAATTCCTGCCGATGCCATACATGGTAACAAGTCGCAGAATGCCCGTCAGAATGCCCTGAATAACTTCAAGAACAAGAAGACGCGCGTGTTGGTAGCTACCGATATTGCTGCCAGGGGGATAGATGTAGACGATCTTTCGCATGTGATCAATTTTGAGCTGCCCAACGTACCCGAAACCTACGTACACCGCATTGGCCGTACCGGCAGGGCAGGCGCCAGCGGAGTAGCTTATTCTTTCTGTGATAGGGAAGAAAAGGCCTTCTTAAGCAGTATACATAAGCTGATAGACAAAAGAATTCCGACTGTAGATGATCACCCTTACCCTTTGGGTACCAGGGTAGAAGCAGAGCCCAGAAGCGAACAGGGTAGAAGCGGACAGGTACAGGCCAAGTCATCTGAAAATCGTAGTCAGAGTAAGAACAGGAATTTTAACAAGAGAAAAAGATTCGGCAGGTAAACAGGACATAGTTTAAAGTTATAAGTTCAAAATTCTTTAGAATGATGAAGTACAAACTTTTTTTAAACTTAAACTGTCTGAACTTTTACTTGAATCAGACCAAGTAATATAATATAAATGTCACAATCCGCAGTACAGGCACACTCAGCCAACTTTATGGGCGAATATCGTAACCACTGGTGGAACAGGGGCTTTCTGGATGCGCTGGCATCCCGGCTGCAACTGCACCGCTACAGCAGCATGCTGGATGTGGGCTGCGGAAAATGCCACTGGAGTAAACTGTTGCTGCCTTACCTGGATGAGCCGGCCACAATTAGGGCGGTTGACAATGACAAACGCTGGATTGCTCTCAAAAAGGAGCATGAGGTATATTTTGAGCAGCATCAGGCACAGTTTGATATGTTGCTAACGGAGGCCGATCAACTGCCTTTTGAGGATAATACTTTTGATATCGTGACCTGTCAGACCCTCCTCATTCATGTGGCCTATCCCGAACAGGTACTGGCCGAAATGAAGAGAGTGCTCAGGCCGGGAGGGGTGATAATCTGTGCTGAGCCGAACAACCGGGTGCAACATCTGATCAGGACTTCACTTTCAGACGATACGCCTATAGAGGAAGTGCTGGACCACGTAAAGTATGCACTTATTTACGAAGAAGGCAAAAAGGTGCTCGGGCAGGGAGATAACTCCCTGGGCGACCTGCTGCCGGGCCTGATTTCCCAGGCCGGATTTGAAGATCTTGAAGTAAGGCTGTCAGACAAGGCCATTGCCATGTATCCACCTTATGATACCAAAGATCAGCTGGCCACCCTCAGACAGTGGTCACAGGGAGATCATGTATCGGCGACCGGTACAGATGAAAAAGAGTACTTTCAGACCATGGGGCCGGAGTACCTGCAGTTTTATGAAACGTATCATCAAAAGTATATTCATAAACTGGACAATTTGCTGGATGCGCTGGAAGAAGGAAGCTATCATGCCGGAGGCGGAGCCATCATGTATGTAGTTTCTGCTACCAAAGCATCCAAAAATTAAAACAAGCATATAATTAATAGATTATATAGATACCAAATTTCAATTTTATAATTAGTTTAATCATGAATCACGGAACAGTAAAATTTTTTAATGAGTCTAAAGGATACGGATTTATTAAAGACGATGACACAGGAAAAGAATACTTTGTACACGTAACCGGTCTGGTAGACGAGGTAAGAGAAGATGACGAAGTTACTTTTGAACTGGAAGAAGGAAGAAAAGGCCTCAATGCGGTAAACGTACAACTCGCCTAAGCTACTTCTGTAGATCCTGAAACATACCCTGCGCGCAAGCGTGGGGTTTTTTTGTGTCCAAGGCTTGCTGTCAAACAAATTTGTTCTTGAAGTATAAGTTTCTGAGCAAATGCGGCCGCTAAATTGTAGCTAATCCAGCACCTTATATTTTATCAAGTTAAAGAATAGGGTTAATTGCTTGAAAATAAGCGCATTATGCAAAAATGTAATATGAATTGATACCATGTTCTCTTAGCTGCTTGTGTGATTCATTCCTCATTTTTCATAGCTTTGCCGGGGATTTTGAACAGATTTCTTCATGATTGATCAATTGCAAGAAAAAGAAAGTCGGCCTTTGCAGCGGCTTTCGGCTGAAGAAAGTAAGTTGGGCTGGCTGATCCTGGGTCTGCTGCTGCTTGGGCTTTTTCTCAACCTGGGTGTGCATCCGCTCAAGCATGAGGAACCCCGCCGGGCACTGGTAGCTCTGGAGATGCTCTTTCGGGCTAACTTTATCGTACCCACCGAAGTGGGTGCCTACTACTACAACAAGCCCCCGGTGTACAACTGGCTCATCATCCTGTCGTATCAGCTCTTCGGCAATTATTCTGAATTTGCAGTACGCTTTTTTTCAGTCCTTTCTTTTCTGGGAATGGCGGGCTTGGTGGGATGGGTTGCTAATCGTTATGTAGGCCGACGATTTGCTTTCTACAGCAGCCTCTTCTTTCTGACCTGTGTAGACCTTTTGTTTTACTTCTCGCTGACCGGGGAAATTGATTTTTTCTACTCCCTGATCACGCTGGGGAGCTTCCTGACAGTTTTTCATTTTTACCAGAAAAAAGCCTACTGGCCACTTTTCCTGCTTACTTACCTGCTGGCGGCCATCGGTACTCTTACCAAAGGGCTGCCTTCTATTGTGTTTACCGGTATCACGCTGCTGGTTTGGTTTAGCTATCGCCGCAACTTCCTCAAGCTTTTTCATCCCGCTCACTTTGTGGCTATCTTTCTCTTTCTTGCAATTGTAGGAGGCTACTTCTGGGTTTACAGCTGGTTTAATGATCCTATGGGCTTTCTGACGCGCCTCTACACCGAATCCAGCAGCCGTACCGTGGTGGAGAATGGCTTTAGCAAATTTATCAAACACCTATTCTCCTTTCCACTGACCAATATGGTCAATATCATGCCGGCGGCCCTCCTGCTGCCCTTTGCGCTGAGGAAAGATATTTACCAGAAAATTAAGGAACAACCGCTGCTCATTTTTGTCCTGCTCACCCTGGCAGCTAATATTATTGTTTACCTGATCTCTCCCGGTTCAAGGGCCCGCTATGTTTATATGCTTTATCCCCTGATGGTGATGGTGCTGGTGTATACCTACCTGCTTGAACACAAAGCCTGGCAGGAGCGGGCAGAGAGGTTGTTGCACCTCCTGATCAGAGGGCTGATCATAGTGGTGGCTTTGGTGGGCCCGGCCTTGCCTTTCGTACCGATAATAAGTGAGGCTGTAGCCTATCCCTGGCTGCTGGCCGTGTTGTGCAGTACCGGGTCTTTAGCCATACTTTGGTTACATTTACTCAGGCCCGGTCTGAGGACTCTCAGTCTGCTGTTATTGCTGGCCTGGGCAAGAATCATTTTTGACCTGAGTGTGATCCCGGTAAGAGCTTATGAGGGAGGGGGGGTACAAGACAAAATAGATGCGACCGAGATTTTGCATATTGTAGGGGAGGCCCCGCTACACGTGCTGGCCAACTCCATGATATCCCGCTCTACAATTTTTTACCTGGAAAGAGAGAGGCTGCAGGTGCTGGACTTTGAAGATGAAATACTGCCAGGACATTATTATATGGCTTATGAGGAGGCTTTAAAAGATCTTGATTATCAGAAACTTTACTCATTTGAGTACAATAACAACAGTGTACTGCTGGTCAAATTTGAATAAGATGAAATTATCGCTGGTCATTACCTTGTACAACGAGGAAGAAAACGTGAAGCCACTGTTGGAGCAGGTCTCAAAGGCACTTGAAGGATATGATTATGAAGTCATACTGGTTGATGATGGGTCTACCGACCGGACAGTCTGGATGGTCAAAAGATACGCAAATGAGCGGGTCAGGCTGCTGGTCTTCAACCGTAATCACGGGCAAACTACCGCCATGTCGGCTGGCATCCATAGTGCCATAGGCGAGTATATTGTGACCATGGACGGAGATTTGCAGAATGACCCCCTGGACATCCCGGCTTTGCTGGAGAAGATAGAGAACGAAGGCTGGGGATTGGTAGCAGGCAAAAGAGCTAAGCGTAAAGATGGTTTCATACTGCGTAAGCTACCCAGCAAAATAGCCAATGCCATCATTCGTAAACTGACCGGTGTGCATATCAGCGATTACGGCTGCTCTCTGAAAATTTTTAACAGTGACATTGCCCACAACCTGGGGCTGTATGGCGAACTGCATCGCTTTATTCCAGTACTGGCAAAATTGCAGGGGGCTAGTATCACAGAAATGGATGTGCGCCATCATCCACGATTGCATGGCAAGTCAAAATACGGCCTGGGAAGAACTTTTCGCGTTATCAGCGATCTCATGCTGATGCTTTTTTTCCAGAAGTACGTGCAGAAGCCCATGCACCTCTTTGGTACCATGGGTATTCTCTCTTTCATGGCCGGCGCACTTATCAACTTATACCTGTTAGTCGAAAAGATCATGGGTAACGATATCTGGGGGCGCCCGCTCCTGCTGCTGGGTGTTGTATTGCTGATCGGGGGCATACAGCTGATCACTTTTGGTTTTATGGCAGAACTGATCATGAGGACCTATTTTGAGTCACAATCTAAAACGCCTTACCGGATCAGGGAGGTTTTTACCGGAAAAGCCACCAGCAGCAGTGCCGCAGAAAGCCGCGTATAAAAAGTACCTTAAGCTATTCCTTAAGCTGGGACTTACCTCTCTGGCCCTCTACCTGGTATTCAGGCAGGTGGATATCCGTGAAGTAGGGGAGATTCTGAGCAGGGCCAACTGGTGGTGGCTGCTGCCAGCCTTTTTGCTCTTCCTGGTTTCCAAACTGATCAACGCCCTGAGGCTACAGGCTTTCTTTGACTGTGCCGGGCTGTACCTGGATACCCTCTACAACATCCGTCTCTACCTGGTGGGTATGTTCTACAACCTTTTTCTTCCCGGAGGTATTGGCGGCGACGGTTACAAGGTTTTTCTGTTACGCAAAGCCAAAGGCGTCAGTGTCAAATCTCTCATCACTGCATCCTTGCTGGACAGGGTGAGCGGATTGGTGGCTATGCTGATGCTGGCACTGCTCTTTGCCTATTTCAGCAATATTTATCATCAGCTGACTGATTGGCAATGGCTGATCTGGACGGGGCTAGTGCTGGCACTACCTGCTTATTACCTGCTGCTGAGGTGGTTTTTTCCGGTGTTTCTGCCAATATTTTTTCAAAGTAGCTGGATGTCGCTTTTACTGCAACTGCTGGCCATGGGAAGTGTATATATGATACTTCTGGCCCTGCATATTGATGACTACTATGCAGATTACCTGCTCTTATATATCTTGTCAGTCATTGCCTCAATGATGCCCCTGACTCTGGGAGGTGTAGGAGCCAGGGAGGCAGTGTTTGTATTTGTACCTCCCCTTATTGATTCTCCGGTCAACCAGGATACCGCCCTTACTGTCAGTCTGCTTTTCTTTCTCATCTCGGCCCTTACTTCACTGAGCGGAGCGTTGATCAGGTTACCCGAAGTACATGTCAATAGAAATGATACGGCATCTTACTCCAAATTAAAGGGGCGCAAAGACATCAAACCCAGTTAAGCCTGATATTTTGTATGTTTTGGGCTGAAATACGCTCCTTGATGCGTTTCAGTGGCTCTAACTGATTGGGTATCTTGGTCTCATGGGTTTCTACCAAAATCAGCCCTACCTGATTATACAGCTTTTCAGAAATGAGCTGGTCAATAATTTCTATTTCTGCGCCTTCTACATCCATTTTTATAATGGAAACAGGCTTCTGCAACTGACGAATAAATGCCAGCAGGTCAATGGCTTCCACAGTCAGTACCTGCTTCTCAGAAACATTTCTTTTTTCTCTGATGAGAGATGAGCTAACGGTAACATCCAGATCGCATCCATCATGTGCTTCGTGCAGATAAAAGCTGAGAAAACTGTTTGTAATCCATACCGCCTTTTGTAAACATTTGACATTTTGATGGCTACTGAATCGTTGGCTAAGCCTTCGGAAGGCTACGGGATCGGGTTCAAAAGCATAGACGGTAGCACCTGTTCTGGCAAAAAGGGCAGTGATATCACCCCGGTTGGCCCCACAATCCAAAATCACTGAGTTTTTATGATCCTTACCAAGGATGGGCAAGAGCTTAAAAAAGGAGATCCAGTAAGCGCCTCTGTTTAGTATTTTTCTTTTGAGTTTAGTTAGCATCCGTAGTCTATAATCTATTTGCCCCGATCAAACATTGGTATGTAAACAGTTTATTTGCAGCTGTTATTTGAATTTTTGCTCTCAAAAAAAGTGTGTAACAGCAGGTTTTTTTTCTCAGAAGTACAACTAAAGCTCGTAATAAAAAACCGGAGGGGTATAACCTTCTTTTCTTAATATATGCATGGCTACGTTATACACAGGCACACCTTCTGAAGTTTTTCCTTCCAGCGTACCAATGTGTGCATGTCCGTGGAAAGCAGCGGCTACCTTTCTGCGGTTGAGCGGATCAGCCAGTCGTGATGAACCCAGGAAGGGAAAGATCTCCTCCGGTTCGCCTACTACCGTGCCTTTTACGGGAGCATAGTGCATGAGAGCCACAATTCTATCGTTTTCCACTTCACCAGACAACTTCACCAGGGCCTGGTCAAGCTTGAGCGCCTCGCTGGCTGTCTCCTGCACAAAGTCCTTGTTTATCTGCTCACCGTACATGGGCATCATATAACGATCAAAGCCGCCGCCAAATCCTTTGATGCCAGCTATACCCACCCCATTTAGTACCACCGCTTCACCGTCCAGCACGTGTACCTGCTCGCTTCGCAGTGCAGCCATGATGGCATCTTCTTCTCCTGCCTCATAATCATGGTTGCCCATAACACAGGCCACAGGTATACCGCAGGACCGCAGTTCGGATGCCAGCACTTCAGCTTCTGCGGCTTTACCAGCGTAAGTCAGGTCACCGCCGATCAGCAGTACGTCTGCCTGGCGGGAGACATCCTGAAAAAAATCGCGCCATTTGCCTTCATCCGAAGCCTGCACATGTATATCAGCCAGGCAGGCGATGGTTTTTTTATTTTTTTCGCTCATTAAAACTCAGTTTGTAGGTACTTCAAAATCCCATTCTTCAATATCCACCTGGTACTGCTGATGATCCAGCAGTGGACCGCAACAAACCTTCTTATCAGATTTGTTTTCTTTCGCTAAACCTGAAGCGCGGCTGAGCAATTCTTGCCAAACCCAGCCCGGTATTCTGTTTGTCGTTCCCGGATAAACAAACCTAAAATTAATGATCTGAGAAAGCAGCAGAGGCCAGTGGTTACCTGTCAGATCAAGCAGTTGCTTCCAGTCCATTTTATGACCATGCTGCAGCAGCAAATGATTGATATCAGCACCGTCAAAACGCTCGCGATGCTGTATGTAAAGCTTGCCCCAGAGCAGGTCTTCTGCCGAGATAAAAGCTACCTCAACATCCCACAACCTGCCCTGTACACTGTGTCTGAACCAGCGATCATCTACCAGGCAAATCTTGTTGCGACTGCTGAAGATAATATCAATAAAATAGGAACCTTTACAGGCTTTAGCCAGCCATACCTCGTTGGTAGTTTCTGTATCATAGCCATGATGAGAGAGCACCTCAAGCAAACGGGGATAGTCATCCGGCTTGCAGAAAAGGTCTATATCTTTGGAATCGCGCTGGATATCCGTATAATGTCGCAAAGCGAAAGCGCCTCCTACCAGATAGGGAAAACCACTTTCATTGAGAATTTTCAGTGTATTTCTATAAAATTCTGTACTTGCTTGCTCCGAATTGGCTGCCATAAAAAAATTTTTGACCCATTAGCTGTTGCAGGCAGGCTTGTCAGGACCTGGAAATATACACTGCCAGCTTTGACTGTCTTCAATTAAAAAAAATAGTAATCTATTCAATAAACCTGACTTAGACATCCTTGTTGAAAGGACCATAGAAAGCGGCTATGTTCTGTGAAAAGATTTAAAGGATCCAAAGTAAACTAGTTGATAAGCTCTCGTAGTTTGCCATTATTTCGGACTACAACGCTGGAATTATCAATCATATCCACATCAGATTCCAGCCTGGTATTCATACTGAAAGTATAGTTGGTGTTTCCAGGATTAAAGAGCAAATTAAAGGCAGTTTCTCCTACCTGGCCTACATCTATTTTTACAGGAATGGTAAATGTGGCTGTATCTTCTGCCGCAAGTTCCGTACGTTCACGAAAATCGCCACTAACCAGTTCATCCTTATTTACATTAAACTGAAATACGGTGTTTTCAATAGCAAAGGGAATTTTGTTAGGATTAATAACTCTTATTTTAATATCTACATTCGACTGGTTCAGGCCAAGTTTTTCAAGGCGTACGTTTTCAACAACAATGTCAGGCTTTCTGATAAAGGGAATGCGACTGTTTAAACTAAGGTCATGAGGCCCCTGCGCTACGGGCAGGTTTGTAAGAAAAGTAGTATGTACCTCAAGGCGCAAGCTATCTTTATTTTCTTGATTTGCATTTTCAATTCCCTGGATGATGCTATCCGGCTGAACTGTCACGGGCAGGGAGATAGTGCTGCTATCGCTGGCTTCCAGGGATATGCTGTCCGGATAAGTACTTTCTACTATTTGTTTATCTTCCAGTTCAATGCGGTAGCTGACACTGTCTAGTTGCAGGGAGATCGGCATTTTGTTGTCAATGACTAATGCCAGTTCCAGGTCAATACCTTTTTCTTCAAAGCTCTTAATCTGAATGGAAGCCACTTTCAGTTCAGGCAATAAAAAAGTATCATCTTCTGCAGGCTTTTCAAGCTGATTTTTCACTAGAAAATACCCTAGTATACCAATGAGCAACAAGGCAAAAAATATGGCTAGTCCTTTTTTCATGAACTGATAACCTCTAATGGAACAGGATGTTGCTGCTACACTGTTCTTTAAAACGCCTTAATGCTCTTTTTAGAAAATTCTACCGATTCCTATGCCCAACGACCAGGTATCGTAAGCCTTCATGCGCATATCATAGTAAAAGCTGGGGGCTATATCCCAATTTTTGGCGATGCTGATCTCGTATTCTGTTCCAAAGCGGAACACCTGCAGGTTGCGGCCTCGCTCTATCTCAATACCAGGGCCAGTGAGCAGTACCAACTCTCTCCAGGGTTTCCAGAGTACATCCAGCGTAAGCACTACGGGATATAACCTTTCTATAATTTCAAAGTCCTGGGTCTGAATCTCAAAGGTTTCCAGTTCCACATCATTGTGCAAGCCAATACCCCATTTATGACTAAACCAGTATTCCAGATCCAAACCCCAGGAAGGAATGTAAAGATTTTCTACTTTGCCGTTTACTTCAACAGGGATAAGAGTATGACTTAGCACCAGACTGGTCCTGAAATGGCTGTCGGCTGGCTGATGCGTCTTGGCGTGTTTCCCTTCAAAAGCTTGAGCAGACAGACTTAGTGAAGTAAAAATCATCAGAACAAATAAAAGCAGTGGACGTGTTTTGAAGATTTGTGGCAGACAGTGGTTTTTTTTGATGCAATACATGGGTGTCAAAGTAAGCATAGTAGCCAATAAATTATTCAAACATAAACATATAAAAATATTTTCATATATAAACTTATTTTTTTGTTTTTTCATTTCATAAAAGTCAAAATTTCAGTAAGGCTTTTGTCCAGGCCCTTATAGCGCAGACTCTCCGCAGACATAGAAAGCAGAGACTCAGCCAGGGCTTTTTTTTCATCCTTGTTCAATTCTCTCACATTTTCAAAATAAGTCCTGATGGTAAAAAGTGCTGCCTGCACTTCTGGAAAGCCGCTCAGGGTTTGTCGTTCCACTCTCACATAAAGTTCTCCTCTGTCAGGATCAAAACTACGGCCCTGCCAGCTCAGCGGGTCTTTACCGGCGGGGGGCAGGGGGTGGTGGTTGAGTTGCTTATCAGTAGCAAGTCCCCAGGCAAAGCGAACAAAAGTTCCTCCCTTCAGCAGCGACCTGAGCATGGGCAGGTAGCGTTCCCGCATCTTCTCCATACCGGCTACCGGCTCATGCACCAGCGAAAAGCTCCGACCCACTTTATCCTGTGGCGACCAGTGGTTGGGAGCGCAGAGATGTATACAGCTTATCCAGTCATCTTCATCGCTCAGCTGCCAGATGGCGAGGTCTTCCTGAAACTGCAGAGCCAACTGATGAAACAGCTGCAAATAATTTTCTTCCTTTGCCGAAAATGGATCATACATTAGACGCTCATTGCTCAAAGCTGAAAAAAGATAAGTGAGCCTTTCTTTTGTTTCTAAACGGAAATAGGCAGGGTGTTTTGCCAGGAGGTGTTGAATAATGAAAGAACAGGTGTGTTTGAGCGCAGGCAGATGCTGACGATCGTGGCAAAAGTACTTTTGCAGGTCCTCTGCCAGGCACTGGGCTTTATTTTTACGGTAAGTTGGCCATTGCTGGTCCAACTGAAAAATGTGGGAATCAGCCTGGCCGTTGCCAAAATCAGTACCCAGCTTATGCAGGCCGGGTGCAGTATTGTATTTTCCGTTCAGAAAAGGAAGGTAACGGGCCGGGCTTTTCAGTTCATTGAAAAGGCTCATGCCCGTTAATATAAGCAGGAAGGGATTAGTAGCAAGCTATTGGGTGAATTTTCGTTTGTTGTCAGGTTAAGAGCAAGGCCTTTTAAATTTTTCTTGCAGAATATGCACTGCAAGTTTTGTTCTTTCCCGGCTATCAAATTTCTACCGCTGCCGAACTGAGTTCACACTGGTAGAGCCATTCTTTACCTTGTTCGGGAGTATCAAATAGCTTCATTTTACGCCCTGTCACAGAGATGATGGAGTTGACCATCAGGGTGGTCAGTGCGCTCAGTCCGCAGACTGCGGTAGCCCTTACCTTTGGGTTGTTTTTTTGTACAGTTTCCTTGATCGTGCTGATCAGCTGCGAATTAAACCTGGTATTTTTGGCATTGACCAGCGAGAGCATGCGCTTATCGGGATAGGTGGCGGCGATCTTCTGCACCTTTTCAAAAACGGGAATAGCAGTATCTCCCGAGCAACCCTCTACATTGGTATAGACGATCCTCACACCTTTGTAAACAATTTCAGTACAATCTCCCATATTTTTTAGTTTTGATTTGGGGGTTGAAAGTAGCAAATTTACATCCCCTGGGAGCGGCATACTATGTGCAAATGTTACATAGTTGATTTTTACGGATTCTTACAGGTTCAGGTGCGTGGCTCCTGTTTGTTTTTTCTCAAGTGCTGCTGCATTTGACTCAACCTAATGAAGCTTTCATTTATCTACAGTCAAAAAATGAAGAAAAAGACCATTACTTTCGGAGAAGTGCTGATGAGGCTTACACCCGACAGCTACGCAACTTTTGCTCAATCAAAGTCGCTTAATATGGAGTTTGGCGGAGGAGAGGCCAACGTGGGTATTACCCTTGCCTATCTCGGCGAGGAGGCTTCCCACGTAACGGCTTTTCCTGACAACTACCTGGGGCGTGCAGCTACCCAGTTCTTGCGTCACCATTGGCTGCAGTCTGATTTTATCCGTTTCCTGGAAGGCCGGATGGCTCTCTACTTTGTAGAGCAGGGAATGGTACACCGGCCCAGCAGAGTAGTTTATGACCGGGATGATACAGCTTTTTCTAAAGTACTGGAAGATACCTTTGACTGGAAGCAGATCCTCTCCGATGCCGACTGGATGCACTGGACGGCTATCACGCCTGCGATCGGACCCGGTCCGACGGCTTCGTTGCAAAAAGCGCTGGAGGAGGCCAGTCATTGCAAATCCAAAGTATCCTGTGACCTGACTTATCGTGCCCAGCTCTGGAAAGACGGACGTAAACCCCATGAGGTGCTGCCTCAGCTGTTGACTCATGTGGATGTGCTTATGGGTAGTCCTTTTGATTTTTCTAAAGCGACGGGTGAGGATAAAATTGCTGATATGTCTTTTGAAGAGGCGGCAGCCCTGATGAAAGATAAATTTCCTAACATTGAACTGGTAGCTGACAAGATTCGTAACACCAAACATGCCTCCCATTATACCATAGAAGGTGTGATATGGAACGGGCAGAAAAAAATTACTACCGAAACCATAGACATTCCCCAGGTGGTAGAAAGGATAGGTTCGGGTGATGCTTTTGCAGCAGGGCTCATTTACGGATTACTGCACTACCAGGACCAGCAGGAGGCCCTGCGTTTTGCCGCAGCCACCTGCGCGCTCAAACATACCCTGGTGGGAGATATCTGCCCGGTTCACCTGGACGATGTCAAAAGAGTGATGCAGGGCAACAAAGCTAACATCCTGAGGTAAGCAATTATTCAGCCGCCACCTTATGCCTGTAGTACAAGTGAGAATACGTCTTAATACTGTTATAACCAAACCCATTCATTAAATAAAAGATAGACAATGAGCAAAGTAAACTGGAAGACCGTCAAGGAATACGAAGATATAACCTACAAAAAAGCCGAGGGCGTAGCCCGGATCGCTTTTAATCGTCCCGAAGTGCGCAATGCCTTCAGGCCTAAAACGGTAGCTGAGCTGTTTGAAGCTTTTCTTGACGCGCGTGAAGATACTTCTATAGGCGTAGTGCTGCTTTCAGGAGAAGGTCCTTCCCCCAAAGATGGCGGCTACGCCTTCTGCAGCGGGGGCGACCAGCGGGCGCGTGGCCACCAGGGCTACGTGGACGATGAGGGAATGCCCCGCCTCAACATCCTGGAGGTGCAGCGTCTGATCCGCTTTATGCCAAAGGTGGTAATTGCGGTCGTTCCCGGCTGGGCAGTAGGGGGTGGCCATAGCCTGCATGTGGTCTGTGACCTGACGCTTGCCAGCAGGGAACACGCCATTTTCAAACAAACTGATGCCGATGTGACCAGTTTTGATGGCGGCTACGGCTCAGCTTATCTGGCTAAAATGGTAGGACAGAAACGTGCCCGTGAGATTTTCTTTTTGGGCAGGAATTATTCGGCCCAGGAAGCTTATGAGATGGGTATGGTCAATGCTGTGGTTCCTCATGAAGAACTGGAAGATACCGCTTACGAATGGGCACAGGAAATACTGCAGAAGTCACCTACCTCAATCAAGATGCTCAAATTTGCCTTCAACCTAACCGATGATGGTATGGTAGGACAGCAGGTTTTTGCCGGAGAAGCCACCCGCCTGGCCTACATGACCGAAGAGGCCAAAGAGGGAAGAAACGCCTTTCTGGAGAAAAGAAAACCCAATTTCAAAGATATCAAGTGGATCCCCTGATATGCTGAACTTTGAGGCAGGCGCATGTTCAATCATGCGCCTGCTTGTTTCAGGCCAAACCAAAGATAGCATCCATCTTCTTAGAGATATCAGCCAGTCTTTCGCGGCCGCCGCCTTTTACTTCTGCCGAGGCCCAGCCTTCGTAACCAATTTTTTCCAGGGCTTTGTTCACTTCAGGCCAGTTGCAGTCGCCGTCCATCAGTTCTACATCAAAACCCTTCCAGATACCTTCGTTCTGTTGTTTGGCACGGCTGTATTCCTTGACATCCAGTTTCACAATACGATCGCCCAGGGTCTGTATCCAGTGCTCGGGCCAGCCGTAGCGCACCACATTACCTACATCAAAATACCAGCCTACCTTATCGCTGCGAAAATCATCCACATAGCGGGCTGCCTCCAGTGGGCTTAGCAGGAAGTTGTTCCAGACATTTTCAAAAGCAATCATTACATTAGTTTCTTCCGCTACGGGCAGTACCCTTTTGATTTCCTCCTGCGACCGGCGGTAAGCATCCTGGTAACTGGTTTGGGCGTTTACCACGCCGGGAACCAGCAGTACGGTGGTGCCACCATAAGCCCGGCAGTCGCGCACGGCAATCTCGGTAGCTTTGCGGCAGCGGGCTCTCACTTCAGGATCTGGGTCAGAGAGAGGAAACTTCCAGTGCATGGAATTGATCACGCCCGGTATCTCCAGGCCCGATTTTTCTTTGGCTCTCAGCACTTCCTCGATATCCAGCTCAGAAGGAGAATCCATTTCCACGCCGTCAAAACCTATCTCTCTGAGCATCATAAACTGATCAGCTATAGGCATTTTTTCTTCTACCATGCTGTACTTCAGGCTCTTCTTGATGTTCATCTCTGGCTTGAGAGGCGGTGCCTCAAAGCTCATTGGCATACTGGCTGCCAGCGCTGCGGCTCCGCTTACTTTAATAAAACCTCTTCTTTTCATAGCAGTGGCACCAATCAGCTGAATTCGGTAATGCCGGGCATGGGAACAGGGCTTACGGGATATTCCAGGTCCCAGCTGTAGGTGTCGGGGCCCAGCTTTTCCTGGGAGTTCATGGCCTCATCCCAACTGATCTTTTTACCAGTATAGGCTGCCATACGCCCCATGATCGCCAGCATAGTGCTCTGCGACATATAGTCTCCGTCGTTGATGATATTACCGCTGCGAATACCAGCAAAAAGCTCGTCATGCTCTGTCTGGTACATATCATTGGCCTGGCCACGGTAGCGCCATTTTTCTCCGCCTTCTATCTCGTGAATATTCCTGATACAGTCTACCGTAGCTTTGCCTTTGTTGCCAAACGTTTCTACTGCGTAGCTGTTCTCGCAGTTAAACTGCTGCCGACTGAAGTGGAAGCCCTTTTTGCCTCCCTCAAACTCATACACGATGGCGAAGTGGTCGTACACGTGGCCAAATTTAGGGTCAGTGCGAACTTGTCGGCCTCCGGTGCCTACGCAACTGAGCGGCTTCTGGTCTCCCAGGGCCCAGGCCATCATATCCAGGCTATGAACGGCCTGCTCGGCGATATGGTCGCCACTCAGCCAGTTGTAATACAGCCAGTTGCGCATCTGGTACTCCATCTGGCTCCACTCCGGTTTGCGGTCATGCGACCAGAGCGTGCCGGTATTGTAGGTATTATAGATCGTATGAATATCTCCCACTGCGCCTTCCAGGATACGGCTGAAGGTTTCCCTTTTAGGGTAATGGTAGCGCCAGCAGAAGCCTGACATCAGGCTGGTATTCTGTTCTTTGGCTTTGCGGGAAGCATCCATCACCTTGCGGATACCGGGCACGTCTACTGCCATAGGTTTTTCACTAAAGATATGCTTTCGGGCATTGACGGCTTCCATCAGGTGGTCAGGACGAAAGGCAGGAGGGGCTGCCAGCAACACCACGTCCACATCAGAGGCAATGAGCTTTTTGTAGGCATCAAATCCGATGAACTGCTGTTCGGGCTCTACCTGTACTTTGCTGCCATGCGATTTTTTGAGGTTCTTCAGGCTGCTCTGCAGGCGGTCAGGGAATACGTCGGCCATAGCGGTAAGAACTACATTGCTGTCGGCTTTGAGTGCCTGGTTGGCAGCGCCGCTACCACGACCTCCACAGCCTATGAGGCCTACCTTGAGAGTGTCAGCATTGATAGCGGCCCGCGCAGGCTGAGGGCGGATGAAGTTGAGTGCGAAGGTGCCGCCTACCGCAGCGGCTCCGCTGGTCTTGATAAACTTACGTCTTGAGTGATCAGCTGGCTGTTTGTCTTGCTTTTCCATATTGGCTTTACTAGTTGCTATTGTTGTTTTTGAATATAAAAATTAAAAATGATTTATGATGCTAAAATCATACTTACCGGCCTTACTAAAAAAAGTGTTCTGTAGACTTTACAAAAAGCTTACAGCTTATGATTAATTCATCATTTGATTTATTAAGACAAAAAACATTAAATATTTTAGAGCAATTGTATTAAAAGATAGTATTGATGAGAAAATTTTTACACTTTAATGGAGTGCGCTGGTTGAATCTCTGGTTAATGCTCAAGCACAGTTATAAATTAAATTTTCAGTCTGATAAAAAAATACAACCTCCCGACAACAGTAGCGCAGCAGAGGGGGCGCTTATGGCTTTTATGCACCATACATCTCACGAGCTTAAAGGACCTATCAGCAGACTCAAAGGATTATTTCACCTCAGCCAGATAGACAACTCATACATCAAGGAATATAAAAGCCGTATAGAAAGTGAAATCAGCCAGATGGAAGGTATGTTAAGTAAACTGGAGAAGGTAAATGAGATCATGGTTTCTGATTATCAGGTAGAAGAATGCCGACTGGAAGACCTGCTCAATGAGGTACTTCATCAACTCCAAACGCAGATCATAGAGCAGAATATTTTTGTGCGTATTCGTGCTGATGAGCAGGTTATTTTCAGGAGCATACCCTATTTGCTAAAAGAAGTGCTTTACAATCTGCTTGAAAATGCCATACAGCATAGCAATAGCAATGGACAGGCTTACATTAAAATCAGCGCCAGGAAGGTGAAGCGACAAATACATTTAAGCATAGAAGACAATGGCAGCGGCATCCCTGAAAAGAGTCTCTCCAGGATCTTCGGTTTATTCTATCGGGCTTCGTCAAAATCCAGAGGAAGCGGCCTGGGACTTTTTATTGTGAAAGAAGCGCTGCTTAAGTTAGAAGGCCGAATCAGCGTAGAAAGCACAGAAGGTTGTTACAGCCGTTTTCATATCATACTTCCCTGCGAAATAAGCACCGATCAGTTTGTGAATGTTCAAAAAGAAAAAGCAGCAGAATTAGTCAGGAGGCGAAATGATCAGAGGGTATAATACGCTTCCTTTTCGTGGTCATGAATGCGTATAGCCCCTTTGATAGTAAGGTCGGTAAGTATGCGGTTAGCTCTCCTGCGTGAAATATTTACAATCTGCATGTACTGCTTCAGCGTGATACGCTCATGTTTTTCCAGGAAGTCAAGCAGCTTTTTTTCGTTGAAGCCTATGTTTTTAAGTGAGGCATCTTTGTTTACTGAAACTTTTCCCTTGCGCATCAGGTCAATAGACTGCTTACTGGCGGGTATGCTTTTATCTCTTTGCCTGATGTAAACCAGGCGCTGCTCGTTCTCATCCCGCACAAAATGAGGTTTTTCCCTGCTTTCCCTGATCTTTACGACCAGGATAGTCTTTTCCTCTTCTTCATCTTCAATTTCTTCATAATGCAGTTTTACCGGAGGGTCGCAGTAAAAGTCTGCCGCTGTTTCCAGCAGGTATTTTTCTTCCTCGGGGTCTACACCCATGATGCTCCTGTCGTCTCTGACGCCTACCAGTATCTTACCTCCGTGGGTATTGGCAAAGGAAGCTATTGTTTTGGCAATTTTATAAGGATCTGAAATGGTCTGCTTGAAGTCAAGTGTCTCGCCTTCACCCTGCAGCAGGAGTTTAGCCAGCTTTTTCATACGCGCTATTCTACCGAAAAGTATATTAAATTCTGAGTTTCACAGGCCAAATCTTTACAGATGCTCAGAACCTCGTGCCTATAACCACTTTCGTTTTCAGAACGTTTACATTGCCCGATGGTGCAATGACTTCAGCTCTTACGATGTAGTGCCCTGCCTGTGCCCTATTACCTTTGGCATCGGTCCCATCCCACTTCAGCAGCGCCTGTTGCGAGAGTGAGATATTATTAGCCAAGATTCGTACCAGCCTCCCCCTGGTATCAAATATTTGCACGCTGGCCAGGCTGCCCGGGTCGTTGAGCTCAAAAGTAAAAAGGGTATAATCACGGTAGCCCGACTGGTCGGGAAAAAAGACCTGGGGATCAGCATAAAATACATCTGAAATCCGTGTATCATTACGCCACTGTGAATTCTGGTAGCCGGGGGTGGCATAGCCTGCCGTGGAGGCGGCCGACTGCCAGTTAGCAGCTTCATTCTCTGGTGCATCTGGATCTATTCTTTCAAGCGAAACGCCCCGCGTATCCCTGATCAGAGAGTGGTGCCAGTCTTCATCGTAATCAATCTGCTGCATCAGGCTGTCGTACTGGTCCAGCAGCACGAAGCCCCCTTCTTTGGCAGGGAGGGTAGGAAAAGCATCCGTCTGCCTCAACAGCGCGTTTTCTGGCAAATGATGGCTGTTTCGTAGAGCTTCAGTATCTGCACAAAGCGCCAGGTAGGCTCCGGGCAAAAGGATGATTTCACTGTTGCTGATGAGACTTTTTTCCCTATGCTCTCCTTCTATCAGCCTGGCCAATTGCCAGTTTTTGATGCTGATGGGTTTGGCAGAGGCATTGTACAACTCTATAAAATCTGTCCCTTCTGAGCGGGGCCGGGTAAGAAATTCACTCACGATAATATCGTTTTTTTGATGGGCTTCCGGAAGTAGCAGGCTTGCGTGCCTGTTCTCATCCGTAATTAAATTACCTGAGCAGTCGGTAATGCCTTCCACTTTAAGCTGATAAGTTTTTCCTTGTTTTAAGGGAGATACGTTTACCAGTAAGGATTTATGATCTTTACTAAGCTGAAAGGAGTTAAGAATTTCATCTTCAAGCCAGATGCGTCCCGTTTGAATGACATTCAATGAAAGTTTTTCATCAAATATGAGCCTGATCAGGGTTGTATCCTCGGCAAAAGCAGCCAGCAGTACGGGCCCGGTAAGGTCAGGGTTATTGGTGGCTGAGGCATTGAGCTTGCCGGGTGTGCCTCCGGTAGGTGACGAGGAGGCTGTCCAGTTTTCTCGCTCGCGGCATGGCCAGGCAACATCTATCATCTCCAGCGACCAGCCACCCTGTTTTTTGATGGCATCATTATACCATGCATCGCTGTAAGCCACCTGGTGAATCAGGCTGCCGTCTTGTGAAAGCAGGCTTAGCGTATCCGAATCTGCATTGAGAGAAGGGAAAGAACTTAGGCCCAGAATTTTGCCGTAAGGATTGAATTTTTCAAGATTTGACGAGGCGCAAAGTATCAGGTATTCTCCGGGATGTAACATGACCTCAGGTAATCGGCTGCTGCTTTTACTGTCACTAAAGCTAATACCCTGCAGACTGAGCAGTTCGTCGCTGGCATTGAAAATCTCTACAAATTCTGCATCTGGTAGCCCTACAGGCGGATTGGGATCCGGCATCATCTCGGTGATCAGCAGTTCAAGACGTTCCGGCTTTCGGCCCTTGCCAACAAGATGTCTTGATGAGGCTAATGTAAAGCCATCCACATCTTGAATGCCCTTCAAAATGAGCGAATAGATGGTTTTATCTTCAAAAGGCTCAGTAAAAAACAGCTTTACCATTTTCTCATTTGGCACATATAACGCAGCATGGGGATGCTTTTGGTCAAGAAGATAATGGCTGATGGCTTCAGCATTACTATCGTCAAGTGCTTCTTCAAAAAAGATTTGCAGGCTGCGATCGGTATCTATGTTGATATTTCTGATACCATCTTCGTAGTAGACCTGCCGTTCCACCTGCCATGTGGAGGTGTTGACCTTGAGCCGATAAGGCTTGTTCTCAGCAAAAGTTTCTGGAAAAAACACCAGCAAGCGGTAAGCACTCAGCTGTAACAGGGAATCAGCCTTCAAACCCTCCAGTAGGATGTCTGAAGGATCCCAATCATTCTGAGAAAATTCATGAGTGAAGCCCAGTTCAACGCTCTGCCAGCTGACTGCTCTGGCATAAGCCAGCTTCATCTGGTTGTGCTCTATTCTATAGCTGAGGGGTGTTTGAACCTCATTATCAAACATATCACTTATACCAGAAAGGGAGAAATGAAGCACTTCCTGCGGGAGTGGCTCCCCGAAGTGAAGAAGTACCTGACTGGGCCGCAGGCGCATGAATTGTACGCTGTCGGGACTGAGATTGTGACCTTCCAGGCTAAAACGCAATGCTTCCTGCTGAGGCTTCAGAGTTTCATGAAAGACTAGCATGATTTGGTGAGGAGAAAGCAGGTAGGCAGTATCCAGCCGGGGAGGGCGCTGGTCATAGAAAAAGCTGGTCTCTCGCTCCGCATCCACCGGGTTGCTATGTATGTCGGTGAGTCCGCTGATCTTTACTTCATATAAGGTTTCCTGCAACAGCGGTTTTTCCAATTCCAGAAGGAGCATCTCGTCTTTTAGTAAAACTTGCACACTTGCCTGTGGCTCATCATTCAGCCAGAGACTGATCTGCTTACTGCTGTCATTGATAATCATTTCATCAAAATATAGTTGAAGGCGAAGACTGTCCTCTGCCACAATTTCTGTGATTCGTGGTTCCCTCCGGTCAAAGGTAAAGCGATACAGGGGTGTGCTGAGCAACTGGCCCGAGGTATCCTGTAAGCCGCTGAGTGCGAGCATGAAATCGCGGTTGGCGGGCAGAGGCTTTTCAAATATCAGTGTAAGAAAGCTAGCATCTGCCGGGTCCTGAATTACCAGCGCAGGCATCCCTAGGTTGGGAGCTAAATCAAAGTTCTCCGCTTGAGCCGAAGCTGACTTTACAGGCTGATTAAATTTTAGCTTTAGCTGGTATTCATTTAGTATGATCAGCGTATCCAGGTCGCTGTAGAAGTGGAAGCTGAGGCTGTCTGGATTTTCTTCAGGAATGCTGTTCTCATACAGGTCAGTCAGGCTGCTGATGTGCAGGCGAATTTCTCCCCACTCTGCCATGCTGCTCTCAAATTCCAGCAGTATGCTGGTGCTGTCACCGTATAGGCTGCTTTTTTTGAGCTCAGGCCCCTGCTTTACTGTAAAATTAGCTTCCACATTGGCACTGGCTGAGCTAAGCTTTTCAGAAAAATGGAGGACTATCTCGGCAGTATCCTTTAAGGTAAAGTTTTTGTAAGCAGGCGGCTGCCTGTCAAAGTAGAATGATGCTTCCTGCCTATCACCTACATTTCCTTCACAATCAGAGACCTGCTCAACTCCCAGCGTATGATAACTTTCCTGTACAAGCTCAGGCTGCAGTAGAAGCAAAAGAGAAGTAGAATCCTCATCGGCGTAATCACTCTGAGTTAATTGATAGTTTTCAAAAGTAACAGCATTTTCCAGACCAGCAGGAAAGTAGATTCTTTCATCAAAAAGCAGCAGCAGACTGTCAGCGCTTAGAGGTTGTACTGACAATAAGAGAGGCGCAGTTATGTCTGCCGATTCATCCAACAAGCTATTGACCATACCAGGGCTTCCTCCGCGGCTGTCCTGTGAGTTGCCAAAGTTAAGCTTACCACTACAGGGGGTAAAAGTACGGATGCGCTCCAGGCTATACCCCCCCATTACCTGTTTGCCGCTGTAGCTGAGGGAGTCAACTAGCAAACCATCCGGGTCTTTAAGGCTTAGGGTGCTGCCGCTGTTGGAAAGTGTTGGCCAACTGCTTAGCCCTAACACAGGCCCAAAAGCTGAATAATCAGCCGCGTAGGTGTTCCTGCAAAGGATCAGGTAGTGTCCTGGTAGTAGAATGTAGGATGGCAGGGTATTACCATTGAGCTGCCAGTTTTCCAGTTCAAAAGGGGAAGTAGAGGTATTGTAAAGCTCAATAAACTCCGCTTCGGTGGCGTCGGGCATGGTTCCCAGGCCGGGGTTGGGATCTGGCAGGATTTCATTGATCACGATGGCTTCAGGCCAGGCAGCTACTGGCTCAAAAAACAGGAGGGTTAGGCTTGTGTCTGCTAGTTGGTTTTCTGAAAGGTCCTGAATACCGCTTATACTCAGCTGCTGAGGAATACCGTTTTCAAGCGGGGTAGATAGTTCAAGCCAGACACTGTCTTCTACATGCGTCACCTTGGCCGGTGGCTGTCCGCCAATCAGGTAGTTGCTCTCAAGTAGTGCCGAAGCGGCTGTCACTGCTTCTGAAAAGCGAATGCTCAGCCTGCTGCTCGAGACCGCTCTGGCATCCAGGATAACAGGAGGGGTGATGTCAGGTACAGGCGAACCGTTTACGGCAAAATCGTCAAAACTAAAGGCGGTATTGCGAGTGGAAGTGTACTTGCAGTAAACACCAGCATAGGAAGAGGCTGAAAAAGTATTATCAAAGGCAGTACCTTCTATGACAAAATCGGTATCTGCCACATTGCGCACGGCCAGTTCCCAGTTACCTGCCGCATCTCGCCTTACCCTCACCCTGATGTTGACACTCGCCTGGTTGACCCGGTCATCCAAACCGTCTATGATGAGGCTTTCTGACGTACCATTTTGACGAAAAAGACTGACTTCATCATTGATTCCGCCAATTTTGACAAAATATCCATTCAGTTCGCCTCCCAGATCAGCACGGTCGCTCATGAGGTAGATGCTGGTATAATTGGTAGAAGAAGGGTTCACACTGATCATAGTCTGCCAGTTCCATTCGGCCTCAGCCACCGCCTCGCTGTATGTGCTCAGATACGCCTCACCACTCACAGCAGGGGCATTGAGTTGTAGCTGCTGTGTGGCATTGACGATAAATAAGCTAGAAGTGCCACTCCATACCGGGTTGGAGGTAAAGTTCTCATCAGAGAAATCATCTGTGAATTGCGCATTAGATAATACCGGTATTGTACACAATGAGATTATAAAAAACTGTATATACTTCATTTCTCCAAACTTTTACGTGGGTCAGGATATCTAATGAAATTAACTATTCAGGTATAATCTTATAAGTAGATTTACTATTATCCACTGACCTGGTAAGGAAATGAAGCGCTTGCAAATATTTCTCTATTGGCTAACACTCAGTATATCAATTTACACCTCTGCAGCTATTGCGCAGGAGCTGCCAATTGGAGCAGAGGCTGCCGGAATGGGTCATGCAGCCATCAACCTGAAAGGCAGGGCAGGGGTGTTTGCCAATCCTGCCGGCCTTGCCTATACTCGTTCTGCCGAGATACTGGCCGGTGTGGAAAACCGCTTTGGGCTGGGAGAGGGGCTGCTGGGCCTCAATGCTGCCTACCTTCACCGACTTTCAAAGGCCACGCTTGGACTCAGTGTTTACCGCTTTGGAGATGAGTTCTTCAGCACGCACCAACTCGGCCTCAACTTCAGTCAGCAGATCAACCAGTTTTGTTTTGGTCTCCGCTTAAGGCAGCATCAGTACAGCGGTGAAGGTATAGATACCCACTTCGCTACAGCCATAGATGTGGGGGGTATCTTCCTCATTTCCAGGCAGCTCAATGCAGGTATGCTGATCAGGAACATCAACCAGGGCTCTTACTCACATGGCTTTCAGGATCAGCTGCCTACTTCCCTGGAAGCTGGGCTGTCTTTTTTGCCAGACGAACGCCTCAGCCTTCACAGCAGTCTTTTTTATGAATTGGATGAGCGACCTATGCTGAGGCTGGGAGTGGATTATCACCCTTTGCAAAAGCTGCATTTCAGGAGTGGGTTTAATACCGGCGTATACCCGCTCTACTTTTTTGGTTTGGGACTATCGCATACGCTCCTACAGTTTGACTATGCCATTGAGTGGCACAATATGCTAGGGCTCTCGCATCAGTTGGGTCTGGTTTATAAACTTCCTCAGCATGAAAAGTAAAGGCTACCTATTTTGCCTGCTGGCCAGTTTGCAGTTTTATGCGCTTGTGCTACAGGGGCAGTCAGTGCGGGAGCTTGAGATGGAAAAGCTGCTGGAGCCTATGATACAGGCCGATTATGGTGAGGATGCAGATGTAGAGGGGCTGTACGAAAACCTTATTCAGTTTTACCAGGATCCGCTCAACCTCAATGCTGCTACGGCTGAAGATCTGCGACTTTTCTTCCTGCTTAGCGAGCGGCAGATCAGCAACCTGATTCGCTATCGCCTGTACTATGGCCCTTTGCTGAGCGTCTATGAGCTTGCCATGATACCGGCCTGGGACAAGGAGACCATCGCCCGCCTTTTACCTTTTGTAACCGTTGCGGCCATAGCAGACCGCAGGCTGGCCCTGAAAGAGCGCTTTGCGCAGGCCGCTAACCGCTATGTGATCCTGCGGCAGAGCCGGGTACTGGAGCGGGCCAGGGGTTACTCTCTAAGCGATAGCCTGTCTGACCATGAAGCCCTTGACCGGTTCAGAGGCAGCCCGGATCAGTTGTATACCCGTATGAGGATTTACCGCCCTGGCAGCCTCAGTCTGGGGTTTACCATGGAAAAAGATGCCGGTGAGCGGCTGGCATTTGATACAGCAGAAAAATACTACGGTAGCGACTTTACTTCCGCTCACTTTTATATAGAAAAAGCAGGACCGATAGAACGGCTTGCTCTGGGGGATTTCACTTTTCAGTCGGGGCAGCAGCTGGTTTTTGGTGGAGGCTTCGGCATAGGAAAGGGAGGGGTGAGTGCCCGTGCGGTAGGCCAGTCGCAGTGGGATATCAGACCCTATACCTCTGCCACTGAAAGTAACTTCATGCGGGGGGCAGCCCTTACCCTCAGGCTACCCGCTGGTAGCCAGCATCTTTACCTGACCGCCATCAGGTCATCAGCGCCCCGGAATGCCCGTCTTAGGTTGGATGATGAGCGGGAGGAGGTTTATTTCAGAGGTTTTGACCAAACCGGCCTCCATCGCTCTGCTGCCGAGCTGGAAAGAAGGCAAAGCCTAAGGGAAAATGGCAATGGCCTGAACCTGCACTTTAGCAATCGGCTGCAGCATTGGCAGATGGGGCTTAATTACTTCAGCAGCAGGTTTTCCCACCCTATGTATCCCCGTCAGGATTTGTACCGCAGGCATGATTTTACGGGAAGCAGCTATCAGGCGGGTAGTGCCTATTTTTCTTATGCCTGGAGTCAGTGGCGTACTTTTGGAGAAGCCGCGCTGAGTGAAGGAGGAGGCCAAGCCCTACTAGCAGGCCTGGGAGGTGCCATTAACAGTTATGCGGAGACGGTGTTGCTGTACCGTAATTATTCACCTGATTATGTTTCTTTCTACGGGAATGCCTTTGGCGAGAGCAGCCGTAATGCTAATGAAGAAGGTCTGTACTGGGGCTGGCAGATGGAACCTCTTAAGTATACCAAAGTAGCTGCCTTCTATGATGTTTTCCGCTTTCCCTGGCTGCGTTTTCGGGTAGATGCACCTTCGGCAGGCTATGAGTACTTTGTCAGGCTAGATCAGCGGATCAAGCGCGAGGCACAGCTGACCCTGCAGTACCGGCGTGAGAGCAAAGCCCGCAATATCAGTGAAGATAGCCTGTTTTTTAACAGGGTGGATAATGGCATCCGCAGTAACCTGATGCTTATGCTGGATTACAAAGTAAATGAGCTGCTAAGCCTGCGGACGCGGCTCCACTCAGGCAGCTACGCTCTGGCCGACTCCCTGAGCAGGGGCTGGGTTGTGGCCCAGGATGCCAGCCTTGAGCATAAACAATGGAAGGCCAATGTAAGATTTGCACTCTTCAGTACCGATGATTTTAACACCCGGCAATATCTCTATGAACATGACCTGCTATATGCCTTCAGTGTGCCCGCTTATGCAGGCCTGGGGATGCGTTATTACCTGCTGCTGCGCTACAAGCTCAACCGCCACTGGAGTTTCTGGGCCAGGTACAGCCAGACAGTTTTTCATGACAGAGAAAATATAGGTAGCGGCCAAGATCTGATAGAGGGAAACCGGCGTTCGCAGCTGAGGATGCAGGCCATCCTGAAGTTTTGATCAAAAAAAGGAACAGATTGTGGCCTTACAAATACTTTGCTCATTAATTTCATCCTTTGTTGAAATAAGTCGGGACAGGGCTGGGATTGTATAACTTTATAAAAAACCGGGAGTTGAAAAAAATATGATACAGATTCAGCCCTCAGACTCAGACCTTGAAAAGTTGATCATGCCTGACGGCGGGCAGTATTACGCTGAGACTTATCCCGAGAGATTTTTTGTAGAACCATGGAACGCTTTATCTTCCCTGCTGCTCATTCTTCCGGCAGTTTACTGGGCTTACCGGCTCAGGGGAAGGTATAGTGATTATCCTTTCATTTTTTTCTGTATAGTATTGCTTGCCCTGGGTGGTATGGGCAGTACTTTGTTTCACGCCTTTCGCTCCTCTTCCATCCTCCTGTATATGGATGTGCTGCCCATGGCGCTGCTTACGTTGAGCGTAGGTGCTTACTTCTGGCAGAAGGTATCGGGCAGCTGGTGGGTGGCACTGTTGATCGTACTGTCTTCTCTTCTGCTGAGAATTCTGGTAATAGATTATTTTGCTTTTCAGATGGCAGGCAGGCTTTACTACCTCATCAGTGGGCTGGTCATCTTCGTTCCCATGCTGATTATTATGATCAGGACAAAGCTGCGAAAGGGGAAGCTGGTGCTGGCGGCCCTGTTTTTACTGCTGATTTCACTGCTGTTCAGGGAAATAGATACCTGGCCCGGGCAGCCGCTGCCCATGGGTACACATTTTCTCTGGCATGCTTTCAGTGCCGCCGGAGCTTTCTACCTGGCCTCTTATCTGTTTTATGTGGAAAATTCAAAGAATCAAAGCCGCAAGGCAGATCATTAGCGAATGATCAATTTCCTGCTTTCACTACCATGACTGCCTATGATTTGTAACACATAGACTCCCCGGGAAAGGCCGGTGTCAATCATGGTATCTGCCGTCTGCGAACGGGCATAAGAACGCAAAAGGCGGCCGTTGAGGTCGTATATCTTTAACTGATCGTATTCCCCTTCTACTCTGAAGCTTCCCTCACTGGGATTGGGGTAAAGCAGGAAAGCTGGTTTTTTCGGCTGAATTTCAGGACGGTTTGAAGTAATAATGCGGTCACGGGCAAAGCCAGGGCGCATCATCAGGCTACCCTGTAGCTCACTATCCTGCTCCCAGACACCGGTTACGTTGAAATATATTTTATCAGACGCATCGGTGTTCTTGTCAAACCCTATGGCGACAAAGCTATCACCTTGCTGCTCGTAACCAATGTAGAAGGTATCTTTCACCACGACCGGAAAATCCAGTTCATAGGTAATATATTCATTCAGGCTGCCTGCACTTTTTACAGTGGAGGCCTGGGTGCGTACCTCAATTTCCTGCCCCAGGCTGTCTTCCAGAGTTTTCCAGACGATCAGCCGGATAGGAAGATTGTTCTGGTTACGCGTAAGGGGCGGGAAATAAACATCTATGTGGGTAAGCAGGGCTGAACTGTCCGGCGAAGCTACAAACTCATAAGCCACCCTGCCGCCGTTCTGGTTGAGTTCAACGCCAAACTCCGCCTCTCCATCATCGTAGGCAAATACTTCATCCAGTGAAAAAATACTGCTCACCGTGTCATTGCTGAGATAATTGATGCTGCCTTCCAGTACCGAGTCGCCCGAAGTGATGAAGAAGGTGGTTCTGATATAAAGCGAATCGGCCTCTGTAGGTAGCGCTTCTGCAATCAGCGGGCCGGAGGTGATCTCGCGTCTGCTGAAACCAGAAGGCACAGGGCTGAGTGCATTATCATCGGTCAGGACCTGCAATTGCTCTCCACTACCGGCATCAGTAAGTAGCGCAGAAAAACGCACCGGCTGTAGCAGTGCCCCCAAGTTGTAAAATCCTACCGAAGAAGTATCACTGTAGCGCTCCGGGTGCCACCTGAACTGTCTCATAGGTACAGCGGTATATTTGCCGAAGGGCGAAGTGGGCAAGCTGGTCAGGGCCCTGTCCAGGTAAGCAGTATTGGAGGCTGAACGTCCGCTGTTGAGGTAAACATAATCTACATGCCAGGTGTCAAAAGCACCAGAAAGCCGGTTGTACGACTGGAAACGAAACTGAAAGCCTTCATGAAAATAAGCAGGATCGAGGATTTGAATCATCTCCTGCTCAAACTCTGTGACAGAGAGCGTATCGCCTCCATCCCTTTTCCAGATGGTGTCCCAGTTGCCGTCAATATCCAGAAACTGTAGTCTGAGCGAGTCTCCGGCGTCGGGAAACTCACCCCGGCCGGCCTGTTGCCAGAAAAAGCTCAGAAATACCCTGTCACGTTCTGACGGAGGGACCACAGCCAGGTTGAGCGGCTTTGAGATCAGTTCATCTGCCAGCCCGGAATTAGCGTCACTAGGGCTGTATGGAACGCCAGAGGCATCCACCCCATCAAAAGTGGCTATACCAACCGAAGGCGGATGGATGCCCGCTCCGGTATTGATCCTGACAGAGGCGCTTCCTTCAGCCCAAAGGGTAGTGTCGGGATCCATCCTCTGGCCCTGCCTGACATTGGAAAAATCATCCCAGAAGGGTAGGGTAAGTGTATCTGAATTTGTGGTACGCAGATTTGCCTTGAGCGCAGTCGCTTGTGCCTCTGTTTGAGGAAGAGGTAATACCCGGAAATACTGTCCGGCTTCTGACTGGGCAAAGCTTTCCTGGCCAAAATGGCACAGGCTAAGTGCCAGAAGTAAAACTCCGCAAATTCTTGTATGGCTAGGCAAGGTGACTATCAAAAAATTTCAGATGCGTCAGTTTCTTCAGCTTCTTCATCCAGCACGCTGTTTTCCTGTTCTCCACGGAAGCCGAGCCAGATATCTACTTCTTCTCCAATTCGTACATTTCGCTCAGCAGCAGGGTTTTGTCTTACCACCACAAATCGCTCACCCAGTGTCAGTTCCTGCATGGCTTCATCAGGTTTCATGCCACTAAAGCGATCGTCTTCAAAAAGTACACTGCCCAGCTTCAGGCCTGAGCCTACAATGATAAACTCTGCTTCTTCCAGCTCCATATCCTCCAGGTCAGGTATTTCCATTACTGTATTGCCCAGTCCATCGCCCACTACTAAATCTATTCTTGAGCCTTTGGCCAGGTAGGTACCTGCTTCAATTTCTTTACCCTCATAAAACTGTTCCAGAACGGCATTCTGAGCCAGGTCAGGTACATATTTGATGTTACCCAGTTCCAGTCCATAGCTTTCCAGCACCAGCTGGGCATTTTTTACCGAGCCATCTACCAGGGCAGGCATTTTCACCTGGGGAGGATTAATGGCATTAAGCGTCAGGAATACTTTACGGTTTTCTTTTACCTTGGAACCCGATCCAGGGTACTGCTTGAGAATGGTAAGCGGTTCGTACTCATTGGTATAGCCTGAGTCTCTTACTACCTCAAAGCGGAGGTTTCTTTTGGTAAGAAATTCGTCCACATCGTTGATATGTATCCCCTCAAGGTCAGGTACGGTCACCGTTTCTCCATGGTTGGTGGTACCCGGCAGGTAGATGTAGAAGAAGATAACCAGCAGGCTGATACTCAGCACAACAATAATTCCTATGTGAATGAGTAATTCCTTTGGTGAATTTGCGCTAAACAGCTTCATCTTATTTCTTGCTTTGTGGTCTTGTATATTCTATGCTTTAGTGGGATGTTTATACCCTGATCTGCTGATTCACAATATCGGTAATCTTTAAGTCGGCTGCCCTGATCTGCTGAGGTATGATACTTTCCCTCGAAAATCCGGGCGTTGTATTGGCCTCAATGAAATAAGGCACATTGTCCCTGATCAGATAATCAATGCGAACCAGGCCGCGACAGCTCAGTAGCGTGTATATCCTTTCGGTTAGACGCTGGCAGATCTCAGTAAGTTCCTCACTCAGCCTGGCGGGGGTAACTTCCTCAGAGGCACCTTCATATTTGGCTTTGTAATCAAAAAAAGCATTTTTAGTCACGATCTCAGTAATAGGCAGGGCACTGGCTTTGCCATTGGCCAGGTATACGCCACAAGTTACTTCCTGACCTTTAATGTATTCTTCTATCAGCACTTCATTATCGTGCTCAAAAGCCAGGCTGATGGCTGCCTCCAGGGCTGAAGCCTCATCTACTTTGCTGGCTCCGAAACTTGAGCCGCCGTTGTTGGGCTTGACAAAGCAGGGAAACTTAAGCTCAGCAATCAGTTCATTCATATCGTAAGCCATCTGCCGGTTAAGCATGACAGACTGTGGCGTGTTAATGCCATAGCTCGCCACAATTCTTTTACAAAGGTTTTTGTTGAAAGTAATAGAACTGGTAATCACATCGCAACCCGAGTAGGGGATGCCCAGCAGCTCAAAATAACCCTGGATCTTGCCATCTTCACCGGGCGTACCATGGATCGTATTGTAAACGAAGTCAAAACGGATTTCTTGCCCCTCGTTTGTCGTGAAAGAAAAATTGTCTTTGTTGATGGGGAATTTTTCACCATGATGGGCAGCGTACCAGGCATCTTTGCTGATGACTACCTGATAAACCTGGTAGCGATCCTGATCAATACTTTCCATGATGGTGACGGCGCTTTTCATGGAGACAACATACTCGCTGGAGGTGCCTCCGCAGGTCACGGCAATCTTCTTTTTCATACTGTGGTTTGAGTTTGGAGCAATTTAGCGCCCTTTACGCTTACAGCAAAAAAGTTACCATTATGATCCCATAAAATTTTAGATCAGGAGTATGTAAGGTTCTCTGCTTTGTTTTCGGAATTGATTTATCCGGGAAAACAGCAATAGCTTACCCTGGGCCGGTTTTGCCTATTAAATAATCTCGTCGGCAATACGCTTGGCTCTCTCAAACTGGCTCATGTCTATCCCTGTGTCAGCCTTCTGTTCATCAAAATAAGCGAGCAGGTCTGAGGTGCGAATGTTGCCCACCAGTTCAGGACCAGCCATTGGGCAGCCGCCCATACCGTTGAGCACCCCTTCAAAATAGCGGCAGCCGTTCTGGTAGGCCGCGTCTATTTTTTCCCGCCAGTCTGCCGAAGTGGTGTGCAGATGCAGTCCAAAGGTAACCTCAGCATAGGCAGGAATTACCGTCTGACAGACGGAGCCGATGGAGCGGGCGTCTCCGTGGCTGGTGGTATCAGCCAGTGTGATACGTCTCACGCCCGCCCAGTGCAACTGATCTACCCAGTGCAGCAGCGTTTCGGCACTCCATTCGTCGCCGTAAGGGTTCCCAAAGGCCATAGAAACATAGGTGACCAGCTGCTTGTCGTTTTGCTGGCATAGTTCCAGGAGTTGTTTCACCCGCTCAAAGGAGTCTTCCAGGTTGCTGTTGATATTTTTTTCCAGGAAGGTAGGCGAAATGGAAAAGGGAAAGCCTACAAAATCAATCTCGGCATGGCTACAGGCCGCTTCCGCCCCCCGCAGGTTGCCTACGATAGCCAGTAAGTTGGAAGAGCTTGCGGAAAGATCCAGCCGGGCCAGCACTTCGGCGGTATCCCGCATCTGGGGAATGGCTTTGGGCGAAACAAAACTGCCAAAATCAATGGTGTCAAAACCTACCTGCAGCAGGGCGTTGATGTAGCGCGCCTTCTCTTCGGTAGGAATGAAAGGCTTGATACCCTGCATAGCATCCCGGGGACATTCAGTGATTCTGACAGTTTGCATATTGACTCTGTTTAATAAAATTACCGATAAAAAGTAATTAAAAATCGTCTGCTTCCTGTTGTCTGGCTGTATTAAAGAAAGCGATTGAGATCTAAATTTAGAATAGCTGAAAAAGACCGATTTTCTTCTAAAGGCTGTTGATCTTTGCGATAACAAAACCAGCGTTTGTCACTGTAATCGTAGAGAAAGCCTTCCTGAATGCCATAGTCGTAATCATCTATGAGTTTGATGAGTTTCTTTATGTCGTTGCGCACACCGCTGCTATGACACACCTCAATAATGATTGGAGTGATATGTTGATGATTATCATAAAGAATGACATCAGGTACAGGGCTGGTCTGACCTTCATCCAGCATAGTTTCCGGCAGGGGCTCAAGTGAGATTTTTTTGTCGTGGTAATAAAGTTGCCCCAAACCGGTAGTAAGCTTACTGATGATACGCTGATGCTCTTTAGGTGCATTGATACCCATATCGGTAAGTTGTTCAGGAAAAATCATAGCGTAAATGATTTATTTATCATTAACTAAAGTAAATAGGAAAGTCATTAACGACAAGAGATAAGGT
The DNA here is from genome assembly GCA_046541235.1 of Cyclobacteriaceae bacterium. Classification (GTDB taxonomy): domain Bacteria; phylum Bacteroidota; class Bacteroidia; order Cytophagales; family Cyclobacteriaceae; genus Catalinimonas. The sequence continues at coordinate 40,627 of JBKHDR010000019.1, forward strand.
CAAACAAAAACTCCCTCGAAGGAAATAAGATAAGCTGGCGGGAGTCTTTAATTTATTTTTCTCTCATTGATATAAAAAACTACCCTATCAGCAGCCGATATGGCGTGAGATCACAATACGCTGTATCTCTGAGGTGCCTTCTCCGATCTGCAGTATGCGCTGGTCGCGGTAGAAGCGCTCAATTTCGTACTCACCCATCAGGCCATAGCCGCCGTGGATCTGCACCGCCTCGTCCGATACTTCCTTGGCAATCTCTGAGCAGTAGAGTTTGGACATGGCTGCCTCTTTGGCAAAGGGCTTTCCGTTGTCTTTGAGCCAGCAGGCTTTGTAAAGCAGGTTGCGTGCCAGTTCAATCTTAGTTGCCATATCTGCCAGCTTAAAGGCGATTGCCTGGAATTTGCTGATAGACTGACCGAACTGCTTCCGCTCTTTGGCATAGGCCAGCGCCATCTCATAAGCACCCTGCGCACAACCCAGACCCATAGCGGCGATTGAGAGGCGGCCGGCATCCAGCGTCTGTAGCATGATCTTGGAGCCTTGTCCTCTTTTGCCCATCAGGTTGGATTCGGGCACCTTGCAGTTGTCGAAGAAGAGCTGAGAGGTATTAGAACCTCTCCAGCAGAATTTATCATGCATCACAGTGGCTTCAAAGCCGGGCGTGCCAGTTTCTACGATGATCGTAGAGTATTCTTTTTTACCATCTTTCTCGCCAGAAATGGCCTGCACGGTAGCACCGCGAGTGATCTCAGTGGCTCCGTTGGTGATAAAAATCTTAGATCCGTTGATATGCCATTGGCCATCAATAAGTTTGGCAGTAGTTTTTGATCCCCGGGAGTCTGAACCAGCGTCAGGTTCGGTGAGACCGAATGCCCAGAGAGCTTTGCCGCTGCAAAGGTCAGGCAGGTACTTTTGTTTCTGTTCCTGGCTGCCAAAGTTGTAGAGCGGGCCGGTACCCAGGGAGTTATGGGCGGCAATGGTAGCAGCCTGTGAGCCGTCTACACGGGAAAGCTCTTCTACGGCAATGATGTAAGAAAGATAATCCATTCCTTGTCCGCCAAATTCTTCGGAGACAGTCATGCCACAGAGGCCCATTTCGCCCATCTGCTGGGTCACTTCTACGGAGAATTTTTCCTGCTTGTCTAGCTCCCTGGCTACAGGTTTGATGACGGTCTCGGCAAAATCCCTGACGGAATTTCGCACCATTTCATGTTGTTCGCTAATGTACATGGCTAATGTTGTTTAAAATAAATTGTTTACTCCAGTAAAATCAGCGGCATGTTCCGCTCTACACTGCTGTCGGTTTCCACATACACCTCTTTGACGGAGGCATCACGGGGTGCCACAATACTATTTTCCATTTTCATAGCCTCCACAATCATAAGCAGGTCTCCTTTCTTAACATGATCACCGGCTTTTACATTCAATTGTATCACCTTACCGGGCATGGGAGAAGAAAGACGATCAGCTGTATCCTGCTGAGACTCATCCAGCCTCAGGCTGCTTTCACTGAGGATGTCCAGCCTCCTGAGATGGAAGTTATATCCTTCCAGACTTACATTTTGGGTTTTATCTTCATTTTCTGAGACGAAAGCGGTATGCTTCTGCCCATCAAGTTCAAAAACTACTTTTCCAGCTTCCTGGCTGATTTGTTTGAGCTGATAGCTTTTCTGCTGGTAACTGATTTCATAAAGCTGCTGTGAAAGTTGCCTGATTTCTACTTTGCCCTCCTTTTCATCAATTTCAAAAGTCAGTTCGGGTAGCATCCTCCAGTAACCCAGCTCGTTCCATACCGGATTTGAGGCAGACTGTCGGCTTTGCTCAAAGCTGTGCAGGAGAGCGGCACAGATTATCGGCAGGCGAGGAAAAGCATTTTTTTCTGACTGCATAGTTTCCAGGATTTCAGGGGTATGCTGGTCGCAGAATTTGGTAGATATCTCGTTTTTTATGAAAGCCTCCTGCTTTAGCAGCGCCATCAGGTAAGCGATATTGGTGTCTATTCCGTGGATGGCATACTGCTGCAGGGCTGAGATCATCTTCTTACGTGCCTGCTCACGATCCGTGCCGTACACGATCAGCTTACTGATCATGGGGTCATAGCTGCTCTCAATACGGGCAGGGCCGTTGATATATGAATCAATGCGAATATCGTTTCCCTGGGGAGCCTGGTAGTAATGAATATCTCCTGGTGAAGGCAGGAAATTATTCTCCGGGCTTTCGGCATAGATACGGCACTCTATGGCATGTCCACGCTGCCTGATCTCCTCCTGCTTCAGTCGGAGAGGATGACCGGCGGCAATGTGCAGTTGCTCTGCTACCAGGTCTACGCCGGTGGTCATCTCTGTAACAGGATGTTCCACCTGAATACGGGTGTTCATCTCCAGGAAGTAGAATTTTTGCTGTTGATCAAGCAGAAACTCAATGGTCCCGGCATTGGTGTAAGGGATAGCTTTGGTAAGCCTTACAGCTGCCGCACCAATCTCCTGCCTTACCTCATCACCGAGGGTAGGAGAAGGGGCTTCTTCTATGATCTTCTGGTAGCGGCGCTGCAGCGAGCACTCTCTTTCGTACACGTGTACCGCATTGCCATGCTGATCGCCCAGTACCTGCACCTCAATATGGCGGGGCGAGTCCAGGAACTGCTCAATATACACGCTGCCATCCCCAAAATAGGAAGCGGCCTCACGGCTGGTAGATTCCAGCGCTGACTTTAGCTCAGCAGCTTCACGTACGATGCGCATACCTTTACCGCCACCTCCGGCGGCTGCCTTCACCAGCAGCGGGTAGGGCAGGGAAGCGGACTTCTTCAAAATGGCTTCTTTATCTCCGGTAAAACCTTCGGTGACGGGTACCCCTGCTTCACGGGCAAAATTACGGGCAGCGATTTTGTTACCCATCAGGCGTATGGCCTCTGAAGTAGGTCCGATAAAGGTGATACCGGCTGCTTCACAGGCGGCTACAAAAGCCGCATTTTCTGACAGAAAGCCGTAGCCAGGATGAATGGCCTGGGCACCGCTTTCTCGGGCGATCTGAATAATCTTCTCAATATTGAGATACGTATCACTCAGTTTGCCACTGCCCAGGGAATGACTTTCGTCGGCCTGGCTGACGTGCAGCGAATGCTGGTCGTCTTCAGCATAAATGGCTACGGTGATGACCCCCAGCTTGCTGGCGGTACGTATGACACGGCAGGCAATTTCTGCCCGGTTGGCAATAAGGATTTTCTGGAACATTACTTGGCTACTACGTTCTGTCTCTGCCTGACCCATGAGGGTTTTCGTTTTTCTAAAAATGCGGCCATACCTTCCTGACCCTGTTCTGAGGCACGGGCATCAGCAATCATACGGGCGGTATAGTCAATGATCTCATTGAAGCCGCTGCTTCTGGTAACATTAAAAATAAGGTCTTTACAGCTGGCAATAGCCTGGGGAGAACTGGTTTTGAGTTCAGCCAGGGTATTTTCTACGGCTTCTTCAATTTCGCTCTTCATTTTCAGCTGGTTGACCAGTCCTTTGGCATGAGCTTCATGTCCGTTGAAGCGTTTGCCGGTCAGCATCAGTTCACGGGCATTAAACTCACCTGTCCTTTTGATGATATAAGGAGAGATGGTGGCCGGGATAATTCCAATTTTTACTTCACTGAAAGAGAACACAGTATCAGGATCGCAGAAGCTGATATCACAAGCGGCAAGTAAACCGTTTCCTCCTCCAAAGGATGCACCATGTGCCACCGCCACCGTGGGCTTGTTGAAGGTATAAATCATATAAAAACAGCGGGCCAGGTGCATGTTTTCCTTATAGTCTTCATCATAAGACAGTTTGGAAAAGCTTTTCATCCAGTTTACATCTGCACCGGCACAGAATACCTTGCCTCGCCCCCTGATCACCAGGGCCATGATTTCAGGGTCATGCTCGGCGGTCTCCAGGCAGTCAATAATGTCGGAGATCATGTGGTTATTGAAAGCATTGCGTACCTCTGGCCGGTTAAGCCACAAGGTGCCTATGCCGTCTTTTACTTCAAATTCTATGGTATCGTATCTGTACATTTTTTTGTTTATATGATTATCCCGGTCACTTAATCTTGGTTTATACTAGAGGTTTACCTTAAAAAATCGTACTTTATACTCTTTGGCTTACATCCTGAAGACGCCAAAACGGGTTTCTTCATAAGCTTTATTCAGTGAAGCAGCGATGCCCATAGCCAATATTTTGCGGGTATCCAGCGGATCAATAATACCATCATCCCAAAGGCGAGCCGTACTGTAGTAGGGAGAACCTTCCCGCTCATACTTAGCCATGATCTTTTCTTTCATCTGCGTGATTTCCTCTTCGGGCATGTCTTTACCTTGGGCCTGGTACTGCGCCTCTTTGACGGTGACCAGCACATTAGCAGCCTGTTCGCCCCCCATGACAGAGATACGTGAATTGGGCCACATAAAAAGCATGCGTGGGTCATAAGCCCTGCCGGCCATAGCATAATTACCTGCGCCGAAGGAGCCGCCAAATACGACCGTAAATTTAGGTACATTGGCATTGGCCACGGCATGTACCATCTTGGAGCCATCCCGGGCTATGCCGTTGCGCTCATATTCTTTACCCACCATAAACCCGGTAATATTTTGCAGGAAGATCAGGGGAATCTGGCGGTGGCAGCACAATTCTACAAAATGCGCTCCTTTGAGCGAACTGTCAGAAAAGAGGATGCCGTTGTTGGCAATGATACCTACCGGGTAGCCGTGGATGTGGGCAAAACCGGTGAGCAGGGTGGTGCCGTAACGGGCCTTGAATTCGTGGAAACGACTTCCGTCTACCAGGCGCATCACTATCTCCCGGGCATCCACCGGTTTTTTGAAGTTGATGGGTGCTATGCCGTACAGTTCCTGCGGATCGTAGTAGGGTTCTTCGGGAGTAATGCGCTCCAGCGGCTGCTTCTTTTTGCTCGGAAGCGTTTCAAAAATATGGCGGCAGATTTGTATGGCGTGTACATCATTTTCAGCCATATGGTCGGCTACGCCCGACATGCTGGTATGCACGTCGGCTCCCCCGAGTTCTTCAGGACTTACTTCTTCTCCGGTAGCGGCCTTCACCAGGGGAGGACCACCCAAAAAGATGTGTCCCTGGTTGCGGACAATGATCACCTCGTCGCACATGGCAGGCACATAAGCGCCCCCGGCAGTGCTGGAACCCATCACCACGGCAATCTGCGGAATGCCTGCGGCAGAAAGCCGGGCCTGGTTGTAAAAGAAACGCCCGAAATCAAAACGGTCGGGGAAGACATTGGCCTGGTCGGGCAGGAAAACACCTCCCGAATCAACCAGGTATACACAGGGCAGGTGGTTTTCCATGGCAATTTCCTGCGCCCTGATGTGCTTTTTGATAGACTCCTGGATGTAGGTGCCTCCCTTGACAGTAGCATCATTGGCGGAGATAATGGCTTCACGACCATTGATGATCCCTATGCCGGATACGACCCCGGCAGAAGGAAAGCTGTTGTCGTACATACCGTAGGCGGCCATAGGTGACAACTCCAGAAAAGGGGTATTGGGGTCTACCAGCAGGTTGATACGTTCACGGGCCAGGAGCTTGCCTCTTTTTTTGTGTTTTTCTACGGATGAAGGGCTGCCTCCCCGGCTGGTGCTGCTCAGTATGCTGCGATACTCCTGCATCAGTTCACGGTAGGCGGCCTGCTGCTTCCTGAATTCCTCCGAAGAGGTATTGAGTTTACTTTCTAGGCGGTACAAATCTTCTTTGTTAGTTTAAAGAATGGAATCTTAAGAATACCAGAAATCAAAACGTTAATTTTTAAAAATGGTTAAATTTTGCAATTGCAAATATATTAATTTTAATATATTAAAAATATTAGGCTCGTTTTTTTAAAAAAAATATGGATAAATCATCCTGGGTCCTGAGTAGATTTGCCCAGCCTACCTTTTGATTATTTGCTGGGTAGCGTTAAGGGTATTTCCCAAAACTCTTATGATGTACATCCCACTCGGCAGACTGCTAAAGTCAAAAGTATAAGTCTGGTTGAGGGTAAAAGGAAATAGTTCGTCACCCACAGTTCGGCCTTTGGTATCAAGTAGTAATATCTGAACATTCTGGCGGTCCAGCAGATTGAAGGCAATTTTAAGATAGCCGTCACTGTTCATGGCAGATGAGGGATCATACGGGTTGGGGAAGACCCTGAAAGAATTTTCATCCAGTATCCTGGCCGCAGGTTCGTCAGTAGCCGATACAAAAAATTCAATGTCGTCAAGATAAAGGTTATTACCGTAGGCATTGACTACCTCAAAAGCCACCCGGATATCGCTCATGCCGATGTAGTCGGATAGGTTGACAAACTCTTCGCGCCAGTCTGATTCTGTTTGTGGTGCCCAGCTTTCGGTGCTTTCCAGTATGGCCAGGTCGGCACCGGCGCGTTCATACACCGTTTCATAGGTGAGGCCGCAGTCGTCTGATACCAGCAGCCTGAGCGTATCGGCATAAGAATCGCTCAGCAGGGCATAAGATACTTTGAAAAAAACGCTGGCCTCTTCCGCACCTCTCAGGTCAAGCCGGGGGCTGACCAGCTGGTCTACCGCTCCTATCTCCTGGTAATCGTAAAGGTTGATGAAAGCGGAAGTATTGTTAAATCCCAGGCCTTCTGTCTGCTCTGTGGTCCAACTGGTTTCTCCATCCGGGTTGACCACTACCCATTCGTCAGCTGAGCCGGGCAACTGGCCCGAGAGCACGTCTGCCAGGGAAGGAGAAGTATCAAAATTTTTGATAAGCGGGATCACATCCTCCTGTTCATCAACAAAAAACTGGTAGCTGAGAAAATTATTCTGCGGAATGTCATCTTCAAGGAGATTTGGTTTGCTGAGGCGTACCGTAAGTTCGTGCAAGCCAGGATCCAGGGCAAAGGCCTCAAAGCTCAACAGACGCGACTCACCTGGAGGCAGGGGGAAAGAGCGGTCTACAAAGTTGGTTTCTGCGCCACCGTCAATCTGGTAGGTTACTTCAAAGGTATTGATAGTGTTTTGTCCCTCATTCCTGACCCTTACTACCGGGATGATGGCTTCATTACAGCTCAGTCGGGCCGGGCTTAGTACCTCTTCTACGGCTATATCCAGCGGCACAGCTTCTTCTATGCTGATCTGTATGTCATCCAGGTAAAGGTTATTTCCCCAGTCGTTGTAGCCGATGAAGATGATCTGTACGTTTTCCTGACCGATGTAATCATCCAGCGAAAAGCTGAGCTGACGCCAGGCGGCCCTGCTTTGCGGGGCAAATGGCGAACTGCTGGGGGCCTGGGTGGCCAGTTCGCTCCCGCTGGCATCAAACAATACTTCTTCTATGGTGGCACCGCAGTCGGTAGAGATGCCCACCCTAAGCCCATCCTGGCTAAGCTCTCCCGATTCAATGAAAGGCGCATAGGCATAACGGAAAGATAAAGTGGCTTTAGCAAGTCCGCTTAGGTCATAAGTGGGAGTATACAGAAAATCTTCCTCGCCTATCCCATTTTCATAGTCATAGAAATTGATATAAATGGCCTGGTTGTTCTGACCCGCAAATCCGGGTGCAGCCACCGGAGCCCAGGTAAAAAGGCCATCAGGGTTTCTCACTACCCCGTCATTAAGGAGTGATTCGCTGTTTCCGGCTTCAAAATTTTCGTTAAGAGGAAGCGTACCCCTTTGCGGAATGATAAAAGTGATAGCACGTTCATTGTTGAGCGGGTTTCCATCTTCCTGCCCGTTGACCCGGGCTATCTCAAAGGCAATATCCAGGGGCTGGTTATTGCCTTCGCCCAGCTGTAGCATGGCAAAGTCAAGCACGGTACTTTCGCGGGGAGCCAGGCTTACGTTAAATTCCTGCTGCTGTACCACGCTGCCCTGTAGCAGCAGCCTGACATTGATGCTTTCAATGGCATTGGTACCGCTGTTGATCACACTTAGCTGAGGTACGAAATTTCCATCACACTCACTGGCCTGCGGGCTCACAATCTGCCGGATATTCGCATCATTTTCTACCATGCTGGGATCAATCAGCGCAGGCGAAACCAGCAGGGAAGCCCGCCGGGGGCTGTTGGTAAGCACAATGCGCATGCGCTCGGCCTGTTGCTGGGTAAAGAGATTCATGCAGACGTCCGTGGTATAGTCCATGTAGTTCTGGAACATATCCGGGCTCCCACAGCTAAAAGGATCAACCGGACAACCATCTGAATCTGACTCCTGTAGGGGAGTATCTTCCACAAAATCGTCGGCGCTGCAATCACCGTCGCCCCAGATATGGCGCAGGCCCAGGAAATGGCCTACTTCATGGGTGGTGGTGCGGCCGGTGCTGGTAGAGATGGCACTGCCTGTACTGCCAAAGTAACGAAAATCTATGACTACACCGTCAGTTTCCCGGTTGTTGGGTGAACCTTCAATACCGGGTAGGTTGGAGACCGGAAACTGTGCATAACCGAGCAGGCCGTTGCCTAAGGGGGCTACCCAGATGTTGAAATACTCTTCGGCAGGCCAGTAGCTAAGGTTACTGAGTTCCTGTGCGCTGTTGATGCCATATGAAAGCCTTTCTCCCTCAGTACGGGTAATGCCATCGGTAGGAAAGCCCTCCGGTGACTGACGGGCCAGGGCAAACTCAATGCGTGAATCAGCCGCTACCGGCTCAAAGATGGGAAGAGTGTTTTCCCGGTCCGGGTTAAGGCGCCGAAAGTCTTCGTTAAGTATCCTGATCTGGTCAAGTACCTGCTCAACTGGTATATTGGTGCCTTCTCCCACAGGTTCGCCCCGGTGGATGATATGCACCACTACGGGTATGGTATAGACGGGTTCGTCCTGACCAAGGCGAAAAGTGCTTGGCTGCTGCTCTTTTTTGCGGGAGAGCCATTCTTCAAAACGGGTTTTCTGTTCTTCAGAACTGAGCCCTTTTTTGATAAGATGACGATCGTTGAAAGGTACCGTACCACATTGCTCATGCTGGGCCTGCAGACCGCTGATCAAAGCAAGATTTAAGAAAATGAAAAGCCCGGTAAATAAGCCGAATGGCCTGTAGATGCTGTCAGGAAGCCCCATGCAGTAAAAATTGCTTAATCGGTTCAAATTAACCTGGTCAGTTTAAATGAAGCTGCCTGGTTAACTAGTTTATTGCACTTAAATGAGCTGGCTCCCACACGCTAAAATCTTCATCCGCCAGCGGTTTTATTTACTAATTTTTTTTGTCTATAAACAGCTGCTTCGGCAAAAGCTGTCAGCTTGCTCAGGAAGCTGATGACAGCCTTTGCCGGTTCATATAGGCGATAAACGTATCTGGCTAGTGCATATTGTCAGGCAATTTGGCACGAGGATCATCAGGGCTGGTAATATTTACCGCCTGAACGTCTTTAATCTCAGGAATCTGACGTTTGATGGTTTCTTCTATACCCGCTTTCATCGTCATGACCGACATGGGGCAGGAGCCGCAGGCTCCCAGCAGTTCCAGTCTGACGACCATTTCGTCACTCACGTCCAGCACTTTTACATTGCCTCCGTCTGTTGCCAGGTAGGGCCGTATATCGTTGAGTGCATTTTCAATTCTTTTAATGATATTTTCTTTCTGCTCCATACTGAGTGTTTTAAGGGTTGATGTCTACTTTTTTAGTCTTAGCAAAATTTGCGTTACGGATGGCTACCTGTCTGGCCAGTTCATGTGCCACATGTTCAAAAGCCTGCTGCTCAGTGCTAAGCGCTTCCTCTCCCGTGTTGAGTACCGCAGGATAGCCACGGTCGCCGCTTTCGCGTATGCTTTGTACCAGGGGAATCTCGCCCAGGAAGGGAACTTCGGTTTTTTCAGCCAGTTGCTTACCGCCACCCTGACCGAAGATGTAATACTTATTTTCAGGCAACTCAACCGGCGTAAAATAAGCCATGTTTTCCACAATACCCAGTATGGGCACGTTAATCTGCTTCTGGCGGAACATAGCCAAACCTTTACGAGCATCGGCCAGGGCCACCTTCTGAGGCGTAGTGACGATGAGGGCGCCGGTAACCGGCACCGACTGCACCAGGGTGAGGTGGATATCGCTGGTGCCGGGAGGCAGGTCAATAATGAGATAATCCAGTTCGCCCCACTCAGCATCACCCAGGAACTGCTGAAGGGCTTTGCTGGCCATAGGCCCCCGCCATACTACCGCCTCATCGGCCGCCATCAGGAAGCCAATGGAGAGCAGCTTGACCCCATACTGTACCAGGGGTACAATCAGGTTTTTGCCGTTGACCGTTTTTACTACGGGCTGTTCGTATTCACAATTGAACATGGTAGGGATGGACGGACCGAAAATGTCTGCATCTACCAGGCCCACTTTTGCGCCCATATTGCTCAGCGACACGGCCAGGTTGGCCGCCACGGTAGATTTGCCCACACCTCCCTTACCTGAAGCTACGGCAATGATGTTCTTCACCTGGGGCAGCAGCGGGGTATTTTTTCTGGTAGTGGTCACACTGGAGGTCATATTGATATGCACCTGCAGTTCGGAGGATACCTGCTCATAAATCGCATCCAGGCAGGCATTGCGTATTACTTCCTTCAGGGGGCAGGCAGGCGTGGTAAGCTCCACAGTGAAGTCTACGTGCTGTCCTTCCACCTTCAGGTCTTTGATCATATTCAGGCTGACAAGATCCTGCTTGAGGTCAGGATCGTCTACCGTAGAAAGGGCTTTAAGAATATCTTCTTGGGTGATGGCCATGTGAATTTTTATTATGCTTGCAAAAATATTAAATATGCTGACATATTTAAGCTAACTGTAAACTAGGTGCTAAGTTAGTATCTGTTGTTAATAGTTATAACAACCTTTTAGCATGCAGGGATTCAATTTATGGCAATTTACGCCAAGTATTGTTGGGGCAGCTTTGAACGATTGGAGCAGGGATGATGTAAATTTACATTCCTGAGGATGATTTTATGGTCAATACACCCTTCTTCGCACGATAGATTATGATAAGGAAAGAAATTATAGATGAGATCAAGGCCAGAGCCGATATACTTGATATCGTTGGTGACTTTGTCAATCTCAAAAAGTCGGGCAGCAGCTACCGTGGCCACAGTCCATTCAATCAGGAGCGCACGCCTTCTTTCTACGTGGTCCCTTCCAAAGGATTTTTTAAAGACTTCAGCTCCGGTAAAGCAGGCGACGCCATCACCTTTCTGATGGAATCGGAGGGGATGAGCTATGTGGATGCGCTCAAATACCTGGCAACCCGCTATGGTATTGAGATTGAAGAAGAAAATCTCAGCGACGAGGAGATGGAAGCGCAGAATGAGCGCGACAGCCTCTACATCGTCATGAAATATGCTTCCGAGTATTTCCAGGAAAAACTCTGGAAAGACGAGGAGGGTAAGGCCATAGGACTGAGCTATTTCAGGGAAAGAGGTTTTTCAGAAGAAACCATCAGGACCTTTGACCTGGGCTACAGCCTGGATGAGTGGGATGGGTTGCTCAAGACCGCCACCCAGGTAGGCCATAAACAGGAAATGCTGGAGAAGGCAGGGCTGATCGTCAGGAAAGAGGGCAACAAGGGAACCCGCGTTTACGACCGTTTCAGGGGCAGGGTGATGTTTCCCATCCACAACATCAGTGGCCGGGTGATTGCTTTTGGTGCCCGACTGCTGCGTACCGACCCGGAGGTGGAGCAGCCCAAATACCTCAACTCTCCCGAGACACCCATTTACCACAAGAGTGATGTGCTCTACGGGATCTACCAGGCCAAAAACCAGGTGCGCCAGGAAGATACCTGCTACCTGGTGGAGGGCTACACCGATGTGATTTCGCTCTACCAGGCCGGCATCAGAAATGCAGTGGCCTCCTCAGGCACTTCGCTCACCAAGGAGCAGATTGCCCTCATCGCCCGCTATACCAAGAATGTGACCGTACTCTTTGACGGAGACCCTGCCGGGTTAAAGGCTTCTTTCCGGGGAATTGACATGATCCTGGAAGGAGGGCTCAATGTCAAAGCCGTGGTACTACCGGAAGGAGAAGATCCCGACAGCTATGTCAAAAAACTGGGAGGCACTGCCTTTAAAGTTTTTTTGCAGGAAAATGAGCAGGATTTTATCTCTTTCAAAACGGCTGTTTACCAGGAAGAGACCGAGCGAGACCCCATCCGCAGGGCGGAGGTGATACGCGAAATCGTGCACTCTATCTCCAAAATCCCTGATCCTATACAGCGGCAGGTGTATGTGAAGGAAAGCAGCACCCGCCTGGACATAGACGAAGGTACGCTCTATGCTGAGCTTAACAAGATCTTTATACAGCAGCAGCGTTTGGCCAGCCGCCGGACAGCGGCTGCTAAAAATGATGGGCAAACAGAAATTTCTGATCTGCCGGTGCAGTCCGAAGAAGATGAAGACCTGCCGGGCCTGGAAAACCGTGTAGGCATAGAAGAGGGCATCTACAGCAAGGAAAAAGAACTGACCCGGGTTCTGCTGCTTTATGGCCACCTTGATATACGAGAGGGCTACCTGGTAGCTGATTATATCCGCGATGAAATGGAAGACGTCAGCTTCAGAAACGAAGGATTTAAAAAGATTTATGAAACCTATTATGCGCATGTGGCCGAGCAGAAAAGCCTGATTGAAAAGTACATGATAGAACAAAGCGGGCAGGAAATCTCAAGGCAGGTGATTGACCTGATCGTAGATAATTACACACCCAGTCCACATTGGGAAACAAAGCACATTTATGTTCCTCGCAAAGATGAAAAGCTCAAAGATGTGATTACACGCAGCCTGGACCAGCTCAAGTTTGATGTGCTCAAAAGCATGATTGAGGAAAAAAGGCTGGAGCTTAAGCAGAGTGAAGATCCTGACGATCAGCTTATACTGATGACACAGATACAGCATTTCATTGATGTTAAAAGAAAAATTGCAGCAAAATACGGCATTATCATCTCCTGAGGCTTCAGACTTTTCTTAATCCGCATAAGCTATAATTAATTCATTCTGCCACAGAGAGAAGACGGGTATGAATTTATTAACTGAATATGGAGCTGTGATCATAAATTCGCGGGTTATCATAGTTTCCTGCTTTTTCGTTATGGTAGCCAAAAAAGCAAAAATCTCGAGTGTATTTTGGCTCATCCTGCTGGGGATTGACATGCAGTGCCTGGGCAGGGCTAAAGCCAGGTGTATTGCTTTTTTTATCATACGGATCAAGAGTGTAGCTATGACCCTGGTGCTCGTCCTGAGTGGTAAAATAGACCCTTATGAGGATTTTTCTGGCAATTACTGGGGGAGGTAGATAGAGAAATTGAGCAGATTGATGATGCTGAAAAAAATAAAGGTACGCAGGAGAAAAGTGGTAAAAAGGGAGAAATTATATAAACGAGATGTGGGAGCATTGAGATATTATCTTCGGGTACAATAAAAATTCTGTGCTTTCTAAGTGCTTCTCTGTGAGAATATTGCGTGCAAACAATGGCAGTGTAGTCTTGTTTTATCAGTAAAATCGCATTTAGAATGCGGTTAAATCAAATTTTCATTAAAATTTTTTTAGCTATGTCAACTGATAAAGAACGCAGAGAAGTACAGGAAAAATTATCAAAATTGTGGGATAAGCATCACAAAACAGCCAAAATGTCAGATGAAGGGCATTACATCAGCCTTGAAAACATCAATTTATCTGATCATGGTTTAAATTTTCAAGATTTTAATGCACCAGGTAATCTTAGTCTTTCTCCTACTTCTACCACTAGACATGATAATTATTTTTTAAGAGGTTTTCAGGGAGGCAACCTTAAGTTATTCAGAAATCGTAATGTGGATCGCAATATCTAATGAGAGAGCAAGGGGGCAGTTGCCCCTTTTTTTATAAAAAGTCGGAAAAGAGTTTTCAATTATCCGGATGATTATTACATTTGCAACTCTAAAACGCAACCGTAGCTCAATTGGATAGAGCATCTGACTACGGATCAGAAGGTTTGGGGTTCGACTCCCTACGGTTGCACACTGAAAATC
>JBKHDR010000020.1:0-53838 GCA_046541235.1 Cyclobacteriaceae bacterium
GTTCATATTCACAAATCTCCAATGATTGACAAATTTGAATGTTAAGAGGAAACCTATCACTTTTTGAAGTGCCTGAAGTATCAGGCCTTTTTGTTTTGTAGAAGCTGACGTGCCTGGTGTGCTCGCACCATCTCCTGCATGGTCTGGCTTCTGAGAAACACCTGAGCAAAACGATAAGCCACTACATAGACTATTGGTGTGATGATAATAACAATGAGCAGGTTGCCCAGTAAAAATCTGCTAGAGTAATGATAAAGCTGATCAAAGATCGCTATGTCAAATTTTAAGCTGGGGTCTGGTTTGAATAACAGACCTCCTAAAACATAACTGAGCCAGTAGAGAGGCGCCTGCACCAGAGGATTCCAGATGGTAAAAGCAGCGGCAATGGCCAGTTTGTTGATCTTCTTAAAAAAAACAGTGATAAATAAAGCCAGGAAAATGCCAAACCCGGGAGTGGGAAGAATGGCGATGCTGGTGCCCAGCGCAAAACCAGCCGCAATAGCCTCAGGAGTACTATTGCTTTGCAGCAGGTTAAACAAAAATTTAAAAAACCTGTCCTTTATTTTCACTATGGTCATATGTTTACAAAAATAAGTTAAATTTTACTAATAAGGTTCATGACACTTCAGAATCTGTCAATTATATTTTCTAACTCAGGATTCCATTCTCTTAATTGCTGATCTAATTTCTCTACCCACCATCCTGCTTTCTTTTTTCTGCCTCAATTTGCATCTTCGCACATGATGAATTCACTTTTTCAGGCAAAGCAACCACTGGCCGAAAGGCTCAGGCCCACTTCTCTCAGCCAGGTAATGGGCCAAGAGCACCTGACAGGTCCCGAGGGAGTTTTACGAAAGCTTCTCGGAAGTGATAAGCTTCCTTCCATCATTTTCTGGGGACCTCCCGGTGTGGGCAAAACCACACTGGCACAATTACTGGCACAGGAATCCAGAGCGCAAATATTCTTCCTAAGTGCTATCAGTTCTGGAGTAAAAGAGGTAAGAAGTGTCATAGATCAGGCGAAAAGCTTGCCAAAGACGGTTTTATTCATAGATGAAATTCACAGATTTAGTAAATCCCAGCAGGATGCTTTGCTGGGTGCCGTGGAAAAAGGCATCATAACGCTGATTGGCGCCACTACTGAGAATCCTTCCTTTGAGGTAAATGCGGCTTTGCTTTCCCGCTGTCAGGTGTATCATCTACATGCTCTTACCAAAGAGCACCTGATGAAATTGTTGCTCAAAGTGGTAGAACATCCCCAACTCAGTAAAGAAAAAAGCATACGGGTGGAAGAAACGGAAGCCCTGTTCCAACTCTCCGGCGGTGACGCCCGCCGCCTTCTCAACCTCCTGGACCTGCTACTGGCCCAGCAGGGCGATGAAGTGGTGATAAGCAATGAAAGCGTGATGGCGGTAGCCCAGCAAAAGGTAGCCCTTTATGATAAGCAGGGAGAGCAGCATTATGATATCATTTCGGCTTTTATCAAATCAATACGGGGCAGCGACCCTAATGCGGCAGTTTACTACCTGGCCAGAATGATAGAAGGAGGAGAGGATGCCAAATTTATTGCCCGACGGCTCCTGATCCTGGCCTCTGAAGATATAGGGAATGCCAACCCGACAGCATTGGTACTGGCGACCAACTGTTTTCAGGCGGTGAGTATGGTGGGTTATCCCGAAGCAGAGATTATCCTCTCGCAGTGTACTACTTACCTGGCTTCAAGTCCTAAAAGTAATGCCAGCTATAAGGCTATCAAAGAAGCACGCGCCCTGGTAAGCAGGACTGGCGACCTGCCGGTCCCCCTGCACATCAGAAATGCACCAACCAAACTTATGAAGGAGGAGGGTTACGGCAAAGGTTACCTCTATGCACATGATTATCCGGGCAATTTTGTGCAGCAGGAATTTATGCCTGATGAGATAAAGAACACCAAACTATATGAGCCGGGAAAAAATGCGCGGGAGGAAGAACTCAGAAACAGACTGAAGCACTACTGGAAGGAAAAATATGGCTATTGATCGGGTGTATCAGCCATCTTGAGTTGGTAAGAGAGGTCGGTTTTAGCCACATCTACCACGAAGCGGTTTTTGAGCAGCTTTTTTCCCAGCAATACGGGGTACTTCATTCTTACCCTGTCTGCCAGGGTAAACTCTGCCGGAAAAGTCTCCCCAAAGAGGGTAATTTTACACTTAATAGAATAACGAAACTCCGAATGGCCGAAGGAACTCTTTATTTTCTTTTCTTTAAAGTTTGAAGTTCTGAATTCTTTATGGTTATAAGCTTCATGTGAAGGATCAAGCAGGCAAAAAGAAATAGTATCTACCCCATTCACCTCAATCATTCTCACCCGGTGGCAGTGGATGGCAGATGTTTCAGCACCGGTATCTATCTTGCAAGGCAGGTCTAAAAGTGAGAATTCAGGCAGGTCAACGCGATCGCGGGTACCTATGACTTTTTTTGTTTTCTTTTTCATATCTTTTACAAAAGTGAATCCGATTACTATTTTTGGCTCCTGAAGACAGTGATTTTGTGTACGTGGCTTAATAAATAATCTTTAACTGACAGGTCACTTAATTACTCAAAATAACTACAATTACAAGACCTGACCCATGAAAATTGCCATTTTATCGCGAAACGAGCGTTTATATTCAACCCAGAGCTTACTCAGTGCCGCTAAAAGGAGAGGTCACCAGGCCGAAGTAGTGGATCACCTGAAGTGCAACATCATTATCGAGCAAAAGAAGCCCACTGTCTTTTATAAAGGCCATTATCTTAACGACATAGATGCTATTATCCCTCGTATAGGTGCTTCGGTTACCTTTTACGGAAGCGCTGTAGTACGTCAGTTTGAAATGATGAAGGTATTCAGCGCAGTAGAGTCGCAGGCACTGATCAGGTCAAGGGACAAATTGAGAAGCCTGCAGGTACTTTCCAGAGCCGGAATTGGTTTGCCCAAAACCGTATTCACCAATTATGCCAAGGAAACTGATGAGATTCTGTCAGAAGTGGGAGGGGCGCCGGTCATTATCAAACTACTGGAAGGAACGCAGGGGCTGGGTGTGGTACTGGCAGAGAATAAAAAAGCCGCCAAATCTGTCATTGAAGCGTTTAACGGCCTCAAGGCCAGGATCATCGTGCAGGAGTTTATCGACGAATCCAAAGGGTCTGACATACGTGCCTTTGTCGTAGACGGAGAAGTAGTTGGTGCCATGAAGCGTACCGCCAAAGAAGGAGAATTCCGTTCTAACTTACATCGGGGAGGAAAAGCCGAACTCATCAAGCTTAGCGAAGAAGAAGAGCATGCTGCCGTAGAAGCAGCCCGCAAAATGCAGCTTGGCGTAGCTGGTGTGGATATTCTGCAATCCAACCGTGGTCCACTGATCATAGAAGTTAATTCCTCTCCCGGACTGGAAGGCATAGAAAAGGCCACCGGGGTGGATGTGGCTGGCAAAATCGTTGAATACCTGGAAAGAAGTGTAGAAGCTAAAAAACGCTAAATTCATTGCAGGCCTAAGCTTTAGCTGCCATTTATATCTCCAGAAGTATATGCCTCCGCCTATTGATCCATCCAGAGAAGGGGAGAAATTTTTTACGTTTGCTGTCAACTTATTGTAAATTGCGCCATCATTCACATAAAAAACCGGGAATACGTTGAAAGAGGAGCTTACCACTGTACAAACTGCCCTAGACTTAGGACTACTTAAGGAAGAATACGAAAAGATCAAAGATATTTTGGGGCGCACGCCTAATTTTACCGAACTGAGCATTTTTGCCGTCATGTGGTCGGAGCATTGTTCTTACAAAAACTCCATCGTGTGGCTCAAGAAACTGCCTCGCTCATCCGAAAGAATGCTGGCCGAAGCTGGTGAGGAAAACGCCGGATTGGTTGATATCGGCGACGGGCTGGCCTGTAGCTTTAAAATTGAATCTCATAACCACCCTTCGGCCATAGAACCCTACCAGGGAGCAGCTACCGGGGTGGGCGGTATCAACCGCGATATTTTTACCATGGGTGCCCGGCCTATCGCTCAGCTCAATTCACTCAGGTTCGGAGATCTTACCAATGCCAAGACCCAGTGGCTGATGAAAGGCGTGGTCAAAGGCATAGGTGATTATGGCAATGCTTTTGGCGTGCCGACAGTAGGGGGCGAAGTATATTTTGATCCCTGCTACCAGGTCAATCCACTGGTCAATGCTTTTTCTGCCGGTATAGTGGAGACCGATAAACTGGCTTCGGCTATCTCAGAAGGGGTGGGCAACCCGGTATTTATCGTAGGATCAGCCACCGGAAAAGACGGCATACAGGGCGCAGCCTTTGCTTCCAAAGATATCAGTGAAGACTCACTCAAAGATCTGCCCTCCGTTCAGGTAGGCGACCCCTTCCAGGAAAAACTACTGCTGGAGGCTACATTAGAAGTCATTGCCTCAGGTGCAGTAGTTGGTATACAGGATATGGGGGCTGCAGGGATCATCTGTTCCACTTCAGAAATGAGTGCCAAGGGAGAGCACGGCATGGATGTATGGCTGGATAAGGTGCCGCTCAGGCAGGAGGGCATGCTACCCTTTGAAATTCTGCTCTCTGAGTCACAGGAGCGCATGCTGATCGTGGTGCATAAGGGAAGGGAGCAGGAAGTACTGGATATTTTCCATAAGTGGGACCTCAACTGTGCCCAAATCGGGGTAGTTACTGATACCAAAAGACTGCATTTTTACCAGCATGGCGAAAAGGTAGCCGATGTACCGGCGCATGATCTGGTATTGGGAGGAGGTGCCCCAGTCTACCACCGCGAGTACAAAGAGCCTGCTTATTACCAGCAAAACAAAAAATTTGATCCTGCCTCCGTACCGCAGCCTGAAAATTATGTCGAGGTGGCTAAATTCCTGCTGAGCCATCCCAATATCGCTTCCAGGAAGTGGGTAGCCGAACAGTACGACTCTATGATCGGCACCAACACAGTGACTACCAATGAGCCCTCCGATGCACCGGTGGTACGTATCAAAGGCACCAGAAAAGCTATTTCCATCACGGTTGACTGCAATGGCCGTTATGTTCATGCTGACCCCGAGACCGGTTGTGCCATTGCGGTGGCCGAATCTGCCCGTAATGTAAGCTGCTCGGGTGGTAAGCCCGTGGCGGTCACCAATTGCCTGAACTTTGGAAATCCTTATAATCCTGAGGTCTACTGGCAGTTTGTAGGGGCTATACATGGAATGAAAAAAGCCTGCGAAAAATTCAATACTCCGGTTACGGGTGGAAACGTGAGTTTCTACAATCAGTCAAACGATGGAGGCGCGGTATTCCCAACGCCTGTTATTGGCATGCTGGGGCTGCTGGACGATTTTGAGAAAAAAATGAGCCTGCACTTTAAAAAAGAAAAAGACCTTATTTACGTGCTAGGTAGGGTGACTGATGACATCGCCTGTTCTGAATATCTCTACAGCTACCATAAGCATAAGTCTTCACCGGCTCCTTATTTTGACCTGGATGAAGAATACCAGATGCAGGAGCAGTTGCAGAAGCTAATTGCCGAAGGATTGGTGAAATCGGCCCATGATGTTTCTGATGGTGGCTTGTTTGTGGCTATGGCAGAGGCTGCTATGGCTGGTAAACTGGGATTTATTGCTACCACGCCCGCAGGAGTGCGTAAGGATGCCTTCTGGTTTGGCGAAGGTCAGGGTAGGGTGGTGCTCAGCGTAAGCCCGGAGCATCAGCAGGCTTTTGAAAAGTCGGTAAAAGCGAGCCAGGTACCCTTGCTAAAAATCGGGGAAGTTATGATGGATGGATTTGCTGTTGATAATGAAATGTGGATGAGCAGGGTAGAAGCTCAGAGACTACATGAGGCAACTTTGCCAGCCTTCCTGAAATAAATCAGCACTTTTGTTGTTCTATTTTCAGTGATTAAAATGCTTTACTCAGGGCAGGGCTAGAAAAATATAATTTCTTGGGATATCTTGTACATTGCATATAGCATTTTTTAAACTTCAATTTTTTTATAACAATACCTTTTATCCTCCCGTGTATCTGAAGTGGAGAATTGGGTAAAACTTATTAATTCATAGCAGGTTATCAGGTACCCATGTTGACCTGTAAAGGTTTTTGAATTAAAGAAATTATTATCTACCAATGCAAGAAGCACAAGCTGACCAGAAAAAAATACCCTTTTTTCGCAGAGTGACGAGAAAATGGTATTTATTCCTTATCTCCCTGATCTTAATTGTAGGGCTTGCCTGGGCCTATATTTATTTTGCGGCTCCCCTTTACCGGGTGCAGGTCAGTGCTGAAGTTGACACCCGCCTTCTGCCTGAAAGAATGCTTGCCAGTGAGCAAGAAAAAGCTGCTCCCTTAGGCACCCAGGTTATTGAACGGGCACTCAGGCAGGTTGATGCTGCACTGAGTTATTATGCTTACCCTGCTTTCCTTCCTCATGCGCTGGATGATTACCTTTCAACCCCCATCTATCCGCAGCAACCGCTTAAAATCCAGATTGACAGCAGTCAGTATCAGTTAGTGAATGTACCTGTTTTTATCAGTTTTAATGGGGAAAATGAAATTACTGTCAAGGTTCAGGAAGAAAATGTGAGAGCTTATAATTTTGCCACAGGCACCTTTTCTGACTACATTCCTAGTGTGAGTATAGAAAAGACCGTAAGGCTAGGGAGCAGCTTTGAGTCAGAGTTCCTTACTTTTCAGATTGCGCCAGGTCAGATGAATGATTTCAATACCATGCTGCATGACCTGCGGTTTGTGATCAACCCCCTGCCCGATATGGCTGAAGAATACCAGCAGAAAATTGAGCAGGATATTTACGTTTACAATACAACCGCAAGCATTGAGCTGGCTATGCGCACCGATGATGCCAGAAGATCTGTAGAGTTTCTCAAAGCAGCTTACAAAAATGCGCTCATGCCTCCTGTATCTGCCGAAGTACCAGTTGATACCGCCAGCCTTACTACCTACCGTGATCAGATCCTCCAACTGAGCGACAGTCTTCAGCAGATTGAAACCGAACTTGCCGACCTTGAAAAAGATATAAGCCAGCAGCAGGAGACGCAGCGAGAACCGTTAGCCCAAAGCACAAAAAATTATACCTGGAACCAGGTAGCTACCCTGGACCGACAGCTGGATTATCTGAAACGTACCCGCTCAGCCCTTCAGCAGGGTATAGGCGTAACCGTAGCTGAGCCTAAGGTGGTAGGTATCAAAAATGAATCTTTCAACGAGGTAATTTCGCAATACAACCGGCTCAATGAACAAATATTTACGCTGGAAGACAGTCTTCCTCCCAGAAGTCCGGAACTGATGCAGCTTCGTGAAGAATTTGCCACCCTGAGCCGTAATGCTAATGAAGCCGTCAACCAGATTTACGACAGCTACAGTGCTACCCGCCGCGAAATGGTAGATGTACTTAACAATGGAGAAAATCCAGCACCTGTAGCCACAGAGGCAGCACCCCCAGTAGATCAGGGCCGATTAAACGCTTTGAGAGCAGCTTACGACAGTCTTTCTCAAAATATTGAGGCTATTCAGCAGCAGGAAAAGCAATTGAGCGAATTACTGACAAGGCAGGATCTGGCTGGCAGTGACATAAGTACCGAAAATGTGATCAGTAAAGTGGAACTGCTCTGGCCTGAGAAGGAATACATACTGGCAGCAGCTGCCCTGCTGGCGCTGCTGCTGCCTCTTGCCTTTATTGGAAGTGGTAAGACTCGTAATGTAACAGCAGTACCTCCTTATGGACCTCAGGCAAATGCACATCCTGCCAATACAGGTGAACTGACAGTGCTAACCACTATTCCAGAAGTGGAACACGATGGCAGTCTGGCTTATTATAAATATCCTGAATCAGCCCTTTCCAGGTCATTTGATGATGCCCGCACCTCACTGGATTATTTCCATTATGATGAAATTTATCGCGTGATTGGCATTACCTCGCCGCTTTCAGGTTCCTCTAAAACCTTCTGTGCCATGAACCTGAGTGCTGCCTTTTCCGGGGCTAACAGAAAAGTAATGTATCTTTCGGCAGATCTATCCAAACCACAGGAGTCTGATTACTTTGCATTACAGGGACTAGGGTTGGTAGACTATGTACTGAGAGAAGATGTTACGCTGGAGCAGATCATTCAATCTACCGGGTACGAACATCACGATTATATTGAAGCTGGTGTAACCAAAGCTTCACTCAAACAAATTTCAGAATCGCCTCGTCTTGATGAATTATTTGAAGCGCTGAAAGCGCGTTATGACCTCATTGTAGTCGATAATCCTGAAATCAGATACAAGGATTACTATCTGTCTGTGTCTCGCTTTTTTGATATCAATCTTTTCGTGCTGCGTCATGCCAGAAGTAAAAAAATCAGCAAAGTGTATGACCTGCTGAGTGAGCGATCTTTAAAAAACCCCTATCTGCTCATTGATGAAAGCCGAGGCTCAGAGAGCGGCAACTCATCAAAAGATGGCGGTTCGCTGATTGACAATATATTTAACAGCTGAGCAGTAAGCATTTAGAGGGTGATATTCACCCTTGTTCATAACAGCTTTGGTTCAGGGCACTATGATGAGTCCTTATTTTCACTAGCTTTGCCTATCTTTGCCGATGAGAGTATTTTACAATCTTTTTTTCAGTTAACCGGCTTGTCACAACAAAATTGCTGTTTGTTAATTGATATAATTTATTATCCTCTTTAATTTGGCCTCGTTTTTAAATCAGTTTGTGCTCAAAAGACTTATTTTTAGCTAACTAACATTTCCCAACTAGATCTATGGCAGAAGTAATCAGAATGCCCAAGATGAGCGATACGATGGAGGAAGGCGTCATCGCGTCCTGGCAAAAAAAAGTAGGTGACAAAGTTGAATCCGGTGATATACTGGCTGAGGTGGAAACCGATAAGGCCACGATGGAACTTGAATCATTTGAAGACGGCACCCTTCTCTACATTGGTGTGCAGGAAAATGAAGCTGTTCCGGTAGATGGAGTCATCGCCATCATAGGTGAGGAGGGAGAAAATATTGATGATCTGCTCAAACAGCTGAAGAGTAATGGAAAACCAGCACCTAAGGAAGCTGCTCAGAAGGAAGAACCTGCCGCTGAAGCATCTGCCCCAGCCGACATTGATACCTCAGGGATCAAAGCCAGCCTGGTTACTATGCCTAAGATGAGTGATACCATGACTGAGGGTGTCATTGCTTCCTGGCAGAAAAAAGTAGGTGACAAAGTTGAATCCGGTGATATACTGGCAGAGGTAGAAACCGACAAAGCTACCATGGAACTGGAAGCTTATGAAGACGGTACCCTCCTCTACATCGGCGTAGAAGATGGCGGTTCTGTGGAAATTGACGGTGTGATTGCTGTTATAGGTGAAGAAGGCGCTGACTTTGAGAAGCTGTTAAAGGCCCACAAAGGGAAGAAAAAAGCGCCTGAAGGTGGAAGTGAGGACGAAGGCATCATAGCCGAAGATAAAACCAAAGAAACGCCGGAGCATAAAGATGCGCCGGCCATGACGCCTACGCATGCTGACTTAGCTGGTACTTCTGCCACTACTGAGGGAGGTAGGATAAAAGCCTCACCCCTGGCCAAAAAAATGGCTGAGGAAAAAGGCTTTGATATTTCACAGATACCCGGCTCGGGCGAGAATGGTCGTGTGGTCAGAAGGGATGTAGAGAACTACAAACCCGCCGCTAAGCCCGCTGCCGAGCAGCCTGCCGCCGCTCAGAAAGATACAGCTAAACAACCGGCACCTGTACAGTTGCCTCAGGTAGTAGGAGAGGAGCAGTACGAGGAGGTCAATGTATCGCAGATGCGTAAAACCATTGCGCGCCGACTCGCCGAAAGCAAATTTACCGCGCCTCATTTCTACCTGACCATGGAGATCAACATGGACAATGCCATCAAAGCACGGCAGAGTATGAATGAGATCTCCCAGGTGAAAATATCTTTCAATGATATTGTAGTCAAGGCGGTAGCTGCTTCGCTCAGGCTGCATCCTAAAGTCAACGTTTCCTGGAGAGGTGATAAAATGCGCTTCAACAAGCACGTTCATATCGGGATAGCCGTGGCGGTGGAAGAAGGCCTGCTGGTGCCTGTGATTCGTTTTGCTGATAACAAAACCCTCTCTCACATTTCTGCAGAGGTGAAAGAACTGGCCACCAAAGCCAAAAACAAGCAACTGCAGCCCAAAGACTGGGAAGGAAGTACCTTTACCATCTCTAACCTAGGCATGTTTGGCATAGAAGAGTTTACCGCCATCGTCAACCCGCCCGATGCCTGTATCCTGGCCGTGGGAGGTATAAAAGAAACACCCGTGGTTAAAAATGGCCAGATTGTACCTGGCAATGTGATGAAAGTAACCATGTCGTGCGATCACCGGGCGGTAGACGGAGCTATTGGCGCTGCTTTCCTGCAGACTTTCAAACAGTTTATGGAAGACCCTATTCGTATCCTGGTCTGATACTGTTGACAGATTTTATATAAGGCTCGGCATTACCTGCCAAGCCTTTTTTTTCATAGTAAAAACCGATTTTTATGAGGCCCAAAATAAAATCTACTACTGTACTGGCCGTAATCCACAACGGTCAGGTAGCTATCGGGGCCGATGGTCAGGCGACCATGGGTAATACCGTAGCCAAAAGCAATGTGCGCAAAATTCGTAAGTTACAGGACGGACAGATCCTTACCGGGTTTGCCGGCTCTACGGCTGATGCTTTTACACTTATCGGCCGTTTTGATGAAAAGCTGAGTGCCTACGGCGGAAATATGAAGCGTGCTGCCATTGAACTGGCCAAAGACTGGCGTACCGACCGCTACCTGCGCAAGCTGGAGGCTATGATGATCGTCTGCGATAAGGAAGAAATTCTGGTAATAAGTGGTAATGGTGATGTGCTGGAGCCTGATAATGGCATTGCAGCCATTGGATCAGGAAGTATGTATGCCCAGGCGGCAGCTTTAGCCATGAAGAAACATGCCTCGCAACTTAGTGCCAGGGACATTGTGACTGACGGCCTGCACATTGCAGCTGACATTTGCATTTATACCAACCATAATCTGATTGTGGAAGAATTGAATTAGAAAATAATGAAGTAATAAACTGTCATTTATTTAAAATCCTATCTTCCATTATACCTTACTTCTTTAGAAATAAGAGCAGCAGATGTACAAGTGCATCTGCTTTTTTTGTGTCCTATCATGCTTTGCATGCTATGTTAATTTATGGTTATGCCGAATTTTATTTTATGATGAGTGGGAATGAATCACTAATATTGCGACCGGATTAGAATATGATGGAGATGAGAGTAGAATAGTGTAATGTTTTATTGATATTTATCAATTTTATATCGCTCTCTAATCAAAATGCCAGTTTCTGTTGTTCTATAATGAAGAAGCCATTGATATGAAAGTTGAAAAGATCACCAAAGCGCTACAAAACAGATTACAGCAGGAATTGCCCTCCTGGAAGTCGCATCGCAAAATGGCTACCCAAATTCATAAGAATGCGAGGATTAAGCCTCCCTCCATCACCCGCAAAGCAGGTGTACTTATTCTGCTCTTTGCCCACCAGAATGAAATTTATCTGCCTCTGATACTTCGCACCACCTATAACGGCGTACATAGCGGACAGATGGCTTTCCCTGGCGGAAAAGTAGAGCCTACCGATGAGGATATCATAGCAACCGCCCTCCGTGAAACCTATGAAGAGATAGGCGTGGAAGTAAGTCGCGAACAGGTGATCGGCATTTTATCCGACCTTTATATTCCTGTCAGCAACATCACAGTTACTCCGGTATTGGCTATTATCAGAGACAGGCCTGGTTACACGCTTGATATAACTGAGGTGGCAGGTATTACTGAAGTACCGATACAGGCTCTCCGAGATCCTGACAATCATGGCTTCACGCAGGTAAGTGTGATCAATGGGGTACCCCTGGAAGCACCCGTATTTCATGTGAATGATCGCTACACCGTCTGGGGAGCTACTGCCATGATGCTGAGCGAACTGCTTGATATATTTGAGGAACTGGATTAGCAGCTCCAAACATATTTATCAAAAACTATTTGTCAGCTTGCCAGCTCCGATTTTTTGCAGGTTTATTCAATTTTTAACTTCTTAATACTCTGGACAGAATCAAGCAACCATTTTTCCAATACGAACAAACTTAGGGTAGTAAAAATGAATCTTTATCAATTCAGCATTAAAATCTAAGTTTGTAATAATGGCTTGTAGCCAATGAACGTTGAAATGGTCAGTTTTGACGTCTTGTAGCGAGAAGATGGTTTTGCTCTTTAAGCAGTTTTCTATTAAGCATAAGTTCAGCGTCATCATGACGGCTGAAAATGAAAAGCTTCAGCATTTTCTGCTCCTCCTGCGTTTCCTGCTGCTGCTTCCTTGCTTCTAACTGCTGCTTTTGGGCCTCTTTCTGCATTCTCCTGCCTTCTTCCTGCATCTTTTCCTGCTGTTCCTCCATTTGCATCCTTTGCTTTTCAATTTTCTCCTGTAGTAGTTCCTGCTGTGCCTCCATCAGTTTTTGAAGCTCTTTTTCTTTTACTCTCATTTCTTGCTGCAGCTCACGCATACGGGTTTTTAGGGTAGAATCATTGATTGATTCATAAAAACGAGACATCTTCCGTACTTCTTCTAATGTCTTTTCCCAGTCCTCATTATCAAACATAGGCTGCTCCCAATTCTGCGGATCAAAATTGAAAACAAAGGCGGTATCAATATTCTTAAAGGTTTCAGACAGACTGCCGTTTATGCTGATAGCAATCAGGCTGTCGAGATGATTAAGCCTGATGATCCTGGATGTAGAATCAGAAGTAATGTTGATAGTTCGGGCGGGGTGTGAGGCATGTAGTGCCGAAAAGCTAAAAACCTTCCTGGCATGGGGTGCATCCGGTGCTGTGACGTTGAAGCTAAATACGGAATCATCACTGAAATTAAAGCTAAAAGCTGGCATATTGCCGACCAACGAGTCTATGTCATACGAAAAATGCTGTAGCATATTCTCCAGGCTATCATTTTTCAAAACGACTACTTTAGGCGCTTTAGGAGCGGGTACTGTATCTGCCTTTTCCTTTTCTACAATAGCATACCTAGACTTTTCACTTAGCTTTACAAGGGTATTGACCTGGGCCATAGGAGGGGGCAGGTGTTCTTCTTCTTTCCAGGTCTCAGGTACCAGTTCTTTCAGGTAAACTCCGCCTATTTCGGCCTGTTTTTTCACTTCCTGGTACATAGCTCCCTGTTTGGCACTCAGTAACAAAGTAAGTAAAATGATGGCCAGGCTGCCAGATAGCATACGGGGCATCAGGCGGTTGCCACTTCGTTCTGGTGAAAGAAGACGTTCAATCCGTTGTAGCAGTCCACTTCCTTTTCCGCTCATGGCAAGTGCCAGGCCGGGGTTCTGCCGGTATTCTTCCACGCAGGCCAGTGCCTTTACATAGGCCATAGAATTGCCGCAGATCATGACGGCCAGGTCATCACAGCACTTTTCGCGCTCTTCTTTTACCAGTGATGACATCCACCAGAGGGCAGGATGGAAGAAGAAAAAGATTTCCAGTACTGATTGCAGCAGGTTGACCAGGTAATCTTTGCGGTATATATGGGCAATCTCATGCGCCAGTATGGCCTCCACCTGATCTGCCGGTAGCTGAGTAAGCAGTGAAGCAGGCAGAAGTACCACCGGTTTCAGCACACCTATCATCATCGGCGTTTTCACTTTGAAAGAAGCCAGGAATTGGATGGGGCGCCTGATTTCCAGCAGATGGGCGATCTCATGGCCTTTACTTTGCCATCTTTCAGGTAAAGGTATATTACCTCTTCTGAGGTGGTGCAGGTACCAGAGGCTACCGGTAAAACGTAGCGATAAAATCACAACTCCGATGAGCCAAAAGGTAGAAACCCAGTAAATATGCCTGTTGAGCCAGCTCTTAAACTGTATCCAGGCATCAGTTTCAGGCGTCGACTCGCTTACAACTTCAGAAATCTGAAAATAAGCTGTCTCTGGTTTCTCTGTAGGCATACTTTTCTGGAAAGCAGCTGTCTTTTGCTCTTCAATATAAATATCCAAGAAAGTATAAGCCGGCAAAGAAGCCGCCAGTATCAGCCCTACTACAGCCATACCGTGGCGAAACTGGGCATCGCTGCGTTGGCACAGCAGCAGTACCAGGTAAAGCAGCAGCGCCAGCAGGCTGATCTGCCAGAGGGAATGGAGCAGCGTCCAGCCTAATGCGTAAGTGATTAATTCAATACCATTCATTTTTCACCTCCTTCCAGTTTCTTGATGAGTTCTTTGATTTTTTGCAGTTCCTCTGGAGAAGTTTTCCTCTGCCCAAGTGCCTGCATGACCAGGTTGGTGGCTGAGCCTCCAAATGTATTTTCCAGAAAACGGTCAAGCAGCATCTTCTGGGTTTCCTGCTGAGGCAACTCGGGGCGGTAGATGTGGCTGCGGCTTTCCTCGTTGCGGCTTAGCATACCCTTCTGGGCCATGTTCTGCATATTCTTGAGTGTGGTAGTATAGCCGGTATCTTTTTTTTCAGCCAGCTTGTCATGTACTGCCCTTACAGTAGAAGGACCGTTAGTCCAGAGAATCTGGAGAATTTCCAGCTCTGCTTCGGTGGGTTTGGGAATGTCGTTTTCTTTCATGGTAAAAATACGATGTGTTTCGTACTACAATGATATACGATACATTTCGTAGAAGCAAGTCTATCTACGATTTTTTTCGTATGTATATTTAAATCAAAATTTAAGGGATTGATTTTCAGTGAACTGTGTTTATAGGTTTGTGAATTCTTCAAAATGTAGTAAATAGCCATTTGTTTTATTCAATTATGCAGGCCTCTACCTGTGATTTTACTTATTCTTAACCTATACATTTTAACATGAACCGAAGCATTCTCTACTACAGTAGTATGGTTTTGCTCTTTCTCATGTCTGCATGTTCTGCCATAAAGCCTTCCGCTTCCAAAAAAGGGGAAAGTAATGGCTCAGAGACGCAGGCAAAAGAGGAGAGGAAAGGCGAATTTTCCGCTTATGATGAAGTCATCACCAAGGAAGCTAAGACCGACAGCGGCCTCTTTGTGGTGCATAAAGTAAAAGACAAATATTATTTTGAGATTCCTAACGAACTGCTTGAAAAGGAAATCCTGATTGTCAGCCGTATTTCAGGAAGTACTCCCAACCTGAGCTTTGGCGGTGCCGGTATGAAGGCCCGCTCCCAGCAGGTCATTCGCTGGCAGCGCAAGGATAATAACCTGCTCCTCAGGCATGTTTCTTACACCAACGTGGCAGATATGGACGAGCCTATCTACCAGTCGGTCAAAAACAATAATTTTGAGCCGGTCATCCATTCCTTTAAGATCAAAACCATCAGTAAAGACTCCAGTGCTGCGGTGATTGAAGTAGGTGACTTTTTCACCTCAGATGTTGCCCTCATCAGCGCTCTTTCTGATAGCCAGCGAAAGAATTTTAAGGTGAAAAGACTGGATGGCAGCCGTAGCTTTGTAGAGTACATACACAGTTACCCTGAAAATGTGGAGGTGCGTCATGTCCTTACCTACGATGCCGATAGTCCTCCCGACGATGAAGCGAGTGGTACCCTTTCGCTGGAGATGAACCAGTCTATGATTGTGCTACCCGAAGATCCTATGATGCCCCGACTGGCTGATGAAAGAGTAGGGTATTTCAGCATTGAGCAGTATGACTATGGTTTGGACAAGCAGAAAGCTTTTCAACAGGAGTACATCACCCGCTGGCGCCTGGAGCCCAAAGATGAGGAAGCTTATGCCCGTGGCGAACTGGTAGAGCCAAAGAAGCAGATTGTATATTACCTGGATCCGGCCACGCCCGAGAAATGGCGCCCGTACCTGAAAAAAGGCATAGAAGACTGGCAGAAGGCATTTGAAGCGGCCGGTTTCAAAAACGCCATTATTGCCAAAGATCCTCCCAGCCAAGAGGAAGACCCTGAATTTAGCCCTGAGGATGTGCGTTATTCTGTGATTCGCTACATCACCACGCCTATTCAGAATGCGCAGGGCCCCCACGTACATGATCCCCGTACTGGCGAAATCCTGGAAAGTGACATTCTTTGGTACCACAATGTGATGAACTTGCTGCGCAACTGGTACTTTGTACAAACTGCTGCATCAAATAAGGACGCCCGTAAAGTACAGTTTGACGATGAAGTGATGGGTGAACTGATACGTTTCGTGGCAGCTCATGAAGTAGGACATACACTTGGCTTACCACATAATTATGGGTCCAGCCATGCCTATCCGGTAGATTCGCTGCGCTCTCCTGAGTTTACCTCTACTCATGGTACGGCACCTTCCATTATGGATTACGCCCGCTTCAACTACATTGCTCAGCCTGAGGATGGGGTGACCAACTTCTTTCCTGCCATAGGTGAATACGATGATTGGGCCATCAAATGGGGTTATACCTATTTTCCCGAAAATGATAGCGCTGAAGAAGACAGGGAAATACTGAATAAATGGGTAAAAGAACGGGCTACTGATCCTGCTTATTTCTATGGCAGGCAAACGATCAACAAGATTGATCCTCGCTCACAGAATGAAGACCTGGGGGACGATGCCGTCAAAGCCAGTGAGTATGGGGTGGCCAATCTGAAAAGGATCATGCCTAAACTCCTGGAGTGGACCTACCA
This sequence comes from Cyclobacteriaceae bacterium, assembly GCA_046541235.1. GTDB lineage: Bacteria > Bacteroidota > Bacteroidia > Cytophagales > Cyclobacteriaceae > Catalinimonas. Next base: position 16,655 of record JBKHDR010000020.1, read on the forward strand.
GGAAAATGAAAATTACAAGGAACTGGACGAGCTCTACGGACAGGTAATCGGTCAGTGGTATCGTTATATGGGCCATGTGACCAAAAACGTGGGTGGTGTGTACGAAAACCATAAGACCTATGATCAGGAGGGTAATGTTTATGAGCCGGTTCCTGCCGAACAGCAGCAAAAAGCGATGAAATTTCTGACAGCTCAGGCTTTTGAAACACCCGAGTGGATGCTGGAAAAAGAAATCCTGAGCCGTATTGAGCATGCCGGAGCACTCGAACGTATTCGTCGTTACCAGGAAAATGTGCTGAATGACCTGGTAGATGCCCAGCGCCTTGCACGTCTGCTGGAAGCCGAAGCCCTTTATGATGCTTCTTATACGGCCAGTGACATGATGGATGACGTACGCGAAGGCATCTGGTCAGAAGTTTATCGTGCCAGAAACATTGATCCTTACCGCCGTAACCTACAGCGGGCTTACCTGGAGAAAGCAGAACAGCTGATGACTGAAGAGCTGCCCAGTGTGTCATCTCGCGCTAAAGAGTTTTACGGCTGGACGGATGTAGACGTAAGCCAGTCTGACATCAGGGCGATCGTGCGTGAGCAGCTCCGTATGCTCAATGAAGATGTAAAACGTGCTGCCCGGCGCAACGTAGACCGAAGCACCGCAAGTCATCTGGATGATATAAATTACCGGATTGAGAAGATACTCAACCCTGAAAGCTAAATTATCCAACCCGGCAAAAATGAAGAGCTTCTGGAAACGGAAGCTCTTTTTTTATATACTGTTAGTGTCAGTGCTTTTGGATCAATATCATAATTGCAAAGCTTTTTAAGTAAATATTTACATTTTATAATATACCAAAATAAGATAATATAGTAGGAAATATTCATATTATTGATCATTTAGAATCATTATCAGTTACTTTATTCCGCCTACTCTATTTAATTAGCTACCTTTAAATTCTACTTTTTTTAACCTTAAAGATCTATTTTTTATGTTTTACCACGATGGAAAACTCCAGTACACTGTCAAAGTTGACAAACCCAATCCCATCTTTGCAAAAATGCTGCAGCAGGCTATAGGCGGCATTGAGGGAGAAATCCGTGTCTGTTTGCAATATCTATTTCAGGCATGGAATGCCCGCGGACCAAAAAAATACCGCGACATGTTGCTGGAAACAGGTACCGAGGAGATGGCACATATTGAAATGCTGGCCACTGCTGTAGCCCTCAACCTGGAAGGAGCTGACTATGCCCTGAAAGAAAAACTGGCTGGTGAAAACCCGGTAGTAGAGGCCGTACTGGGCGGAATGAACCCCCGCCATGTGTTGTCTTCCGGCCTGGGAGCTATGGCAGTGGATAGTTCGGGCGTTCCCTTCAGCGGTTCTTACGTCATAGGTACCGGCAACATAGCCGCTGACATGCACTCTAATGTCACGGCCGAAGCTGGCGGCAGAGCCCTGGCAACCCGGCTCTATGAAATGACTGATGACCCGGGGATGAAAGATATGCTGGCCTTCCTGATCGCCAGGGATACCATGCATCAGAACCAGTGGATGGCCGTACTTGAGGAACTGGGCGAGCCTCATCCGGTGCCGAACAGCTTCCCGCAGGAAATGGAAAATCAGGAGTTTAACTATGCCTTCCTGTCTACCAAAAAGAATCCTGAAGAAGCCGTAGATCCCAAAACACGCTGGACTAGCGGTACCTCCATTGATGGTAAAGGCACTTTTTCATTCCGACTGGCTAAGCCGCACGGGCAAGAACCCAACCTGGGTATGGCCAAAGTACCTGAGGTACATGCACAATTGGAGCAGATGAACGGAAAAAAATAAACCAATCAAGATCTGATAGATTCTTTGCGATGGAATTTGACCCTTAGCTCAGAGCTTACTTTCTGAGCTAAGGATTGAATATTCATTCAGGCTGACTGCGCCCGGATCATCAGATTTGAAACAAACACTGAACCTATGGTAGATATAATGTATGTAGAACAGGATGAGGCCACTGACCTAGTCGGCATAACCGAGATCAAACTGCCTCAGCCTCATGCCAGCGGGACTTCCCTGGTAAATGTAAGTGATAATGAAAGAATTATATCAGCCGTTGTGGGCGGCTTCCTGACTGCCATCGGCTTTTACCGGGGTTCGTGGCTAGGTAGCCTGCTGGCACTCACCGGTACCGGCCTGGTCTACCGCGCGGCCTCTGGCTATTGCCCGGTAAATGAGCAGATGAACAGAGAAGTGGAACTGGAAAAATCTCCGCTCATCATCGCTTCTCGCTCCATGACTATCCGGAAGTCTCCTGATGAGGTTTATGCTTTTTACAGAAAGCTGGAGAACTTACCCAGGTTTATGAAGCATGTGAAGGAAGTACGGGAAATCTCCGATACCCGTTCTTACTGGACGGTGACCTTTCCCCGCTTCAAACAGGATCTGTCCTGGGAGGCTGAAATTGTGGATGATGAGCCAGGAAAAAGAATCTCTTACCGTTCCCTGCCCGGTGCCAAAGTAGATAATTCTGGGGAAATTTATCTCAAAGAGGCTCCGTCAGCTAGGGGTACTGAGATCAAAGTGACTTTGTCTTACCGCCCGCCCCAGGGAGACCTTGGAAAGCAGGTGGCTAAACTGTTTAATAAAGCATTTGAACAAATGGTAAGAGATGACCTGCACCGCCTTAAACAATATCTGGAAACAGGAGAAGTGGTGTCTACGGAAGGTCAGCCTGCTGCCCGATAAAATCATTTTTTAAACTGAACATAAAATTATGAAAGCTTTATGCTGGAACGGGATCAACGACCTGGGAGTAGAAACGGTTGAAGACCCCGGACTGATCAATAAAAAAGATGGAATCGTCAAAGTATCCTTATCCTCAGTATGCGGCTCAGACCTGCATCTTATTGATGGCTATGTACCCACCATGAAAAAAGGGGATATTATCGGCCACGAATTTATGGGTGAGATCGTAGAACTGGGATCCGAGGTAAAAACCATGAAGAAAGGAGACAAGGTGGTAGTCGGCTCCATCATCGGCTGTGGCGACTGCTTTTTCTGTGAGCACGACGCCTGGTCTCTATGCGATAATTCCAATCCAAACCCCGCCATACTTGAGAAAGCTTACGGACAGGCTACTGCCGGTATTTTTGGCTATTCTCATGCTTTTGGCGGTTATGCAGGTAGCCATGCGCAGTACATCAGGGTGCCTTTTATAGAAAATGGGGCTTTTAAAGTACCCGAGGGTATACCGGATAAAAAAGCGGTCTTCTGCTCGGACGCTTTTCCTACGGGCTATATGGCCGCTGATATGTGCGACATACAGCCTGGTGATGTAGTTGCCGTTTGGGGTTGCGGTGGTGTAGGCCTGATGGCTATGCAAAGTGCCTACCTACTGGGAGCAGCCCGTGTCATCGCCATTGACCGTATACCAGAAAGGTTGGAACTGGCCCGTACCCAGGCTAAGGCGGAAACCCTGGATTACTCAAAGGTAGATAACCTCATTGAAGCCCTTACTGAAATGACCGGGGGCAGGGGGCCCGACTGCTGTATAGATGCCGTAGGCATGGAAGCCCACAACAATTCGGTGGATTACTACTATGACCGGGCCAAACAGGCTGTGCGCTTACAGACCGACCGGCCTACCGTGCTTCGCCAGGCGATCATGGCCTGCCGCAAAGGTGGTACGGTATCTATCGTTGGCGTATACGGCGGCTTGATTGACAAATTCCCTATGGGCGCAGCCATGAACAAAGCACTGACGCTCCGGATGGGGCAGATGCATGCCCAGAAATACATCCCTCGCCTGCTGGACCATGTAGCCAATGGAGATGTAGATCCTTCTTATTTGCTTACCCATAAGCTGAGCCTTGATCAGGGTCCGGAAGGATATAAACTTTTTAAAAACAAAACTGAGCATTGCGTACGCTCAGTCTTTGCCCCGAATGGATAAGCATTAGGTGATAAACAGCCGCTCGCCTCTGGCGAGTGGCCATTATCTGAACTTAAAAAGATGATCACCATTACAGGTGACGCAACGGAGTGGTTGGATTAAAAGTAAACGACCTTTCAAACAATCTAAAGTATCTCGAAGGCGATTCGGCGGTTCTTTTGCCTGCCTTCTTCAGTTTCATTGGTCGCGATTGGTTTGCTCTGCCCGTAACCCTTATAGGCCAGTCTATCTTCGCTGATGCCCGCGTTGACAAGATAGTCAAATACAGCTTTGGCTCTTTTGGCAGATAGCTCCTCATTATAAGAAGCACTTCCCTGATTATCGGTATGCCCGTTGATGGCAATACGGACTTCGGGATTTTCCTGCATAAAAGTTATAATCTTATTTAATTCAGGCTCAGAAATCTCTTTGATTTCGTATTTATCCACATCAAAGAAGATGTTATTCAAAACCGTTTCCTTTCCTTTGGTAATAGGCTGCAGGTAAATATCAATTTTTACCGGTTTCTGCAGTTCCGCTCCCTGATCAATGACATAGTCAAAGGCCAGACTCTGAAACAGATAACCTTCCTGGTCTACATATAAGGCATATTTAGAGCCTTCAGTCAATACCATCAGGTATTCACCATTTTTTGGGTCTGAGTTGACTCCTGAAATTTCTTCCTGTTTCTGCAAATCAACCAACTCTACCCGGGCTTTCATAGGTTGCTTGGTGGATGCGTCATAGACAATACCCTCCACAAAACTGCTGCGATTCCTGACCTGTATCGCCTCAGGTATTTCAAAAGTATAAATGATGCTGCTCACATATCTTTCACCCTGTCTTTTCTCAAGGGAATAATATGCATCCTTACCATCGGCAGTGATAAAGAGTGAAGCCTGGTCTTCATTGGTATTGATGGGATAACCCAGGTTAACCGGACTTGTCCATTCTCCCTGAGATTTTTCGCTCATATAAAGGTCAAACTTACCAAAGCCAGGCAGGCCATTGGAAGCAAAATAGAGGGTTTGCCCGTTGACGTGGATAAAAGGAGAGACCTCATCCCTGGGCGTATTGATTTCTTTCCCCAGGTTTTCGGCTTTGCACCATTCGCCATTTTCTTGTAGACGACTCACGTAAATGTCACGCCTGCCCAGGCCACCTGCTCGGTCAGAGACAAAGTAGAGCGTACGCCCGTCGGCTGACAGGGAGGGCTGAGATTCCCAGGCGCTGGAATTGATTTCTTTGCCCAGGTTTTTGGGCACAGACCACTGGTCACCCACTTTTCTGCTAATAAAGAGATCGCAGCTACCGAAGCCGCTTCTATCCTGGCAGGCGGTAAAGATGAGTGTACGTCCATCGGCAGTGATGGTACTGGTTCCTTCGTTAGAAGGTCCGTTGATGTTATCAGACAATGACTCCGGGCGGCCCCATTGTCCGTCTTTCCCTTTTTTGCTGATATAAATGTCTTCATCATACTGAGGTCCGAGGCCGACGCGGGCAGTAAAGATCATTGACTGCTGATCTACTGTAAGTACCGGAAAGTACTGCAGTGCCAGCTGGTTGATGCCTCCCTCTACTGGCACAGGTTTGAAATCTACCGGTTTGTCAATATTTTCCTGGGTATAGCTAATATTAGCCAGCAGGTAATGACAGTCATCTTTGATGATTTTATGAGCATGATTCATATTGATCACATGCTCAGCTAGTTTGCGGGCATCTTCATATTGAGCCTCTTCAAAATATTTTTGCGCCAGCAGGGCATGTGCCTCAGCAAATGCTGGATTGTCGTACTGGCTTTTCACCACTTTTTTGAGATGATGCTGCATTTTAGCTTCATTGCCCATCATCTGGTGGATCTGGCTCAGGCGAAAATGTGCCTCGGCAAAGTCGCCATCTTTTCTGACAGCTGCATCCAGCAACTCCATGGCAGGCCCAAACTGTCTCCTGATGAAATAATTGGTAGACTGCTCATAATAGGAGATAGCCTTTTTTGACTTTGAAGTATACTTACGTGAAGGCTGGGCTTCAGCGATAGTGGAAAAAAACAGGAAGAGCAGAAAAAATGATATAAGGCGATATCTCATAACAGGGTTTTGCTTGATTATGCTTTGAACGAATTTGTACTCCGATCAGTGCCAAAGCAGCCGGAATTAGCTACATTTATGCCTATTGCAAGATTATTATACAGGAGAAGGAAGCTCAACTGAATTCACCATATTTACTGTCATGTCACAAAGAAGATCGTTTTTAAAGAAAATTACTGCCGCCTCATTAAGTTTAGGAAGTTTTTTGTCATCTCCTCCTGCTTTTGCTAAACGCAGAGCCGCAGCAGCCAGCAAGCCTGTAGTGGTATCTACCTGGCGACACGGCCTCTCCGCCAATGAAGCTGCCTGGAAGATACTCTCTCAGGGCGGCCGAGCTTTGGATGCCGTAGAGGCAGGAGTAAGGGTAACAGAAGCAGAAGATAACCTGAGTGTTGGCTACGGAGGTCTGCCCGACCGCGAAGGTAAAGTGACGCTGGACGCCTGTATCATGGATGAAAAAGGAGAGTGTGGTGCGGTGGCTTTCCTGGAAGACATCAAACACCCGGTTTCTGTAGCCCGCATGGTGATGGAAAAAACCCCTCATGTCATGCTGGTAGGCGAAGGAGCCAAACAATTTGCTCTTGCTCAGGGCTTTAAAGAAGAAAACCTGCTTACTGAAAGGGCTGAGAAGCTGTGGAAAGAATGGCTGGTGGAAGCCAATTATAAGCCGATCATTAATATTGAAAACCATGATACCATTGGGATGCTGGCGCTGGATGAGGCCGGTAACCTTTCGGGTGCCTGTACCACCAGCGGACTGGCTTACAAAATGAGAGGCAGGGTAGGTGATTCGCCTATCATTGGCGCCGGTCTGTATGTGGATAATGAAGTGGGTGCGGCAACAGCCACCGGTATGGGAGAAGCCATTATCAAAATCTGTGGCGCGCATCTTATCGTAGAACTTATGCGCCAGGGCTACTCACCTCAGGAAGCCTGCGAAGTAGCCATCAAAAGAATTGCTCGGCAAAAAAACAGCCGCGACATACAGATAGGATTCCTTGCCCTGGGCAAAAACGGTGAAGTTGGTTCCTATTCCTTACATCAGGGTTTTGATTATGCCAGATATGCTGCGGATGGCAACAAGATGACAGATGTAGGCAGCTTTTATCGCTGATTTGTCAATGATTTACCCGAAAATTGCGTTATCAAAACTGAAGAACCACAAAGAGTTATGCATTTTTCCTTCAAGCCTTTGTACAAGGCAGCTTTTCTGCTTTGCCCTGCTTTTGTCCTCCTTTCGTCCTGCCAGCAGGAAACGCATCACAAAATGCCCGATCTGCCAGATTTTGATCAAACCTATTACGAGCATGCCCTCATTGTGGTAGATGAGGTCATCAGCCAGGATCCAGATAATGCTGAAGCTCATTACCGCCGGGCGGCGCTTTATTTACAGCAGAACAAGACCAATAATGCGCTGGCCAGTATCCGTCGGGCCATAGAACTTGACGATGATGAGCCGGTATATCGTCTTCTCAATGCCAAAGCTTTACTACAGAAAGGGCAAAACAGAGAGGCTTTTCAGGAGGCAAGCAGTGCCCTGGAGGCCGGTGGTCCCTCGCTGGAGTTGTACGAGATACTCGCCCAGGCCAGTATCAATAGCAATTACCATAACGATGCTATCATGTACACAGACAGCGCGCTGGCCCTGGCACCACAAAACTCGCATTATCTTTTTCTGAGAGCCCAGGCGCTGGCCGCTCGTAAGGATTCTGTACGTGCCGAAGATTTTTTTATCAAGAGCCTGCAGGCTGGCAAACATGCGCCTGATGTGTATGAAGCCCTGGTAGAAATGAACATGAACATAGGCAATTACGAAAAAGCCAGGCAATATATGGAGCAAAACCTGAGCGCTAATAAGACAGTAGGAAACCGCCTGCTTTTTCAGCAGGCTCAGATTCTGCGAAGAACAGGCAACCCCGATAGTGCTGCCGTCATTTTATACAGGGTCAAAGATCAACCGGATATCAATGAATTTTATGCCATGAGAGAGCTGATGCAGCTCTATTATGACCAGAACATGCTGGACTCAGCCCTTCTTTATGCTGATCAGATGTTAAACGTAAGGGCAGGTGACAAACTTGCCTTGCTTACCAAGGCTCGGGTGTGGGATAAAAAGAGAAGCTATCAGCAGGCCATCAACACTTATGAGGAGATTCTGTCCACGGATTCACTGCAACAGGAAGAGTTTCACAAATTAGCCGCTTCTGAACTGGACTATCTCAGAGGAAAAGTTGCATATTTGTGGAAAAAACAGCAACAGGAAGAGCTTCAAAAATTGAAGAAGGGATTGGCACCCGTACAGCCGATCACGCCTGAAGAACAATAGATCATAAGCAACTTCATGAGTAAAGAGATTAAGATTACACTGCCTGACGGTTCGGTAAAAATTTTTGAAAAAGGAGCCAGTGGGCTGGATGTGGCCCAGAGTATCAGCGAAGGCCTGGCCCGCAATGTGTTAGCAGCCAAAGTAAACGGACAGGTCTGGGATGCCACCCGGCCAATTGAAGAAGATGCCAACCTACAGCTGCTTACCTGGAATGACGCTGAAGGCAAAAGTACTTTCTGGCACTCTTCTGCCCACCTGATGGCTGAGGCCCTGGAGGCGTTCTACCCCGGAATCAAGTTTGGTATAGGCCCTCCCATAGAAAATGGCTACTACTATGATGTTGACTTTGGTGATCGTGAGTTTAGCTCTGATGAACTGGAGAAGATAGAAAATAAAATGCTGGAACTGGCTCGTCAGAAAAATGATTACGAGCGTATTCCCATGGCAAAAGACGCTGCCATAAAATATTATGAGGAAAAAGGCGACGAATATAAGCTTGACCTCCTCAAAGACCTGGAGGATGGCAGCATCACTTTTTATCGACAGGGTGCCTTTACCGACCTTTGTCGGGGGCCTCATATTCCTAATACCGGCTTTATTAAAGCGGTGAAACTGCTCAACGTGGCCGGCGCCTACTGGCGTGGCAATGAAAATAACCAGCAGCTGACACGTATTTACGGTATCACCTTCCCTAAACAGAAGGAACTGAAAGAATACTTGGACATGCTGGAGGAAGCCAAAAAGCGTGACCATCGCAAGCTGGGTAAAGAACTTGACCTGTTTACCTTTTCCGAAAAAGTAGGTCAGGGCTTACCGCTTTGGTTGCCTAAAGGCGTATTGATTCGTGAGCGACTGGAGAATTTTCTCAAAAAAGCCCAGCGTAAGGCCGGCTATGAGCAGGTGATCTCTCCCCACATCGGGCAGAAGCAACTCTATGTCACTTCAGGCCATTACGAAAAATACGGGCAGGATTCCTTTAAGCCGATTAAGACGCCCCACGAGGATGAGGAGTTTCTGCTGAAACCTATGAATTGCCCTCATCATTGTGAAATATACAAGAGCAGGCCCCATTCTTATAAGGAGCTGCCGATTCGCTTTGCTGAGTTTGGTACTGTATATCGTTATGAGCAGAGTGGAGAACTGCATGGCCTGACCCGCGTGCGGGGCTTTACCCAGGACGATGCCCACATCTTTTGCCGTCCTGACCAGGTAAAGGATGAATTTAAGAAAGTCATTGACCTGGTGATGCACGTATTCAACTCACTGGGCTTTGAGAACTTTACTGCCCAGGTATCCCTCAGAGACAAAGAAGATCGCTCCAAATACATTGGCAGCGACGAAAACTGGGAGATATCCGAGCAGGCTATCATAGAGGCTGCCCAGGAAAAAGGGCTAAAGACGGTGACTGAATATGGAGAAGCGGCTTTTTATGGGCCTAAGCTTGACTTTATGGTAAGAGATGCCCTCAACCGTCAGTGGCAGCTCGGAACGATACAGGTTGACTACAACCTGCCGGAGCGCTTTGAACTCACTTACGTAGGAGCCGACAATCAAAAGCATCGCCCGGTTATGATCCACCGTGCGCCATTTGGCTCTATGGAGCGTTTTGTGGCCATTTTGCTGGAACATACCGGCGGTAACCTGCCGCTATGGCTCGCTCCTGAGCAAGTGGTGATCCTCCCGATTTCAGAAAAGTACGCCAGCTATGCCGACCAGGTGCTTGAGCAGCTTGGCGAACATGACATTCGGGGCAGGGTAGACCATCGGGATGAAAAAATCGGCAGGAAGATCAGGGATGCGGAGGTGACCAAGATCCCTTTTATGCTTATTGTAGGTGAAAAAGAGGAAGCAGATCAGGCGGTTTCTGTCAGAAAGCACGGTGAAGGCGATCAGGGAAGTCTGGCTTTTGCTGATTTTGTGAGCTATTTTCATGAACAGACACAAAAAGAACTGGCTCACTAGCTTTTATGCGAAACTTTATATGCTTTAATTTGTATTAAATATACCTGTCTGTAGCTGATTATCATTTTGGCTACAGACATATTATTTTATGGTATGAGCTTTTTGATTCTAGTAAATATTACTAGATATTTGCAAAAATAATTTTAAACTAATAAAAGGAGGCAGATATTAGCAAATTCAAAAAAAGAGGACCGGCCAGAAGGGTGGAGGAGCCTTACAGAATCAATGAAAAGATCAGGGCTCAATTCGTCCGAGTCGTTGGCGATAATGCCGACAACGAAATTCATGATATTGATTCCGCTCGCAAGATGGCGAGGGAACAAAATCTTGATCTGGTAGAAATTTCTCCCAAAGCTGATCCGCCTGTCTGTAAAATTATAGACTATTCTAAGTTCAAATACGAACAGAAGAAAAAGCAGAAGGAGATCAAGCAGAAGTCACAGAAGACCGTCATCAAAGAGATCCGTTTTGGACCTAATACCGACGATCATGACTTTCAGTTCAAACTGAACCACGCCAAAGGCTTCCTGAAAGACGGCGCCAAGGTGAAGGCTTATGTGCATTTTGTAGGAAGAACCATCGTCTTCAAGGAAAGAGGAGAGATGCTTTTACTTAAATTTGCGCAGGAACTGGAAGATCTGGGTAAGGTAGAGGAAATGCCTAAGCTGGTTGGTAAAAGGATGACCGTCATGCTGGCTCCCAAGCCTCAGAAGAAGAGCTAATATACCTTATATAACAAGAGCTTTAATTGTTGTAACATAAATCCGTTAAAATGCCTAAAGTAAAAACCAAGTCAGGTGCCAAAAAGAGATTCAAACTGACTGGTACAGGAAAAATCAAGCGCAAGCATGCTTTCAAAAGTCATATCCTGACCAAGAAATCTACCAAGCGCAAGCGCAGGCTGACCGACATGGGACTTGTACACAAGTCTGACATGCCGAACGTCAAAGCCATGCTCAACCTTTAATAATCTCTAAAGGTTTCTAATTATTAGTTCACCAGGGATATGGTTATAAGCGCCAAGGCCGCCATTTCTCAAAAAACGTCAATTTAAAAATGCCTAGATCAGTTAATCATGCCGCCTCACGGGCGAGAAGAAAGAAAGTACTCAAGCAGGCCAAAGGCTATTGGGGACGCAGAAGTAATGTTTGGACGGTAGCCAAAAACGCCGTTGAAAAAGGACAGCAGTATGCTTACCGTGACCGTAAAGCCAAGAAAAGAGAATTCCGCGCTCTCTGGATACAGAGAATCAATGCCGGTGCCAGAGAGTTTGGTATGTCATACTCACAGTTTATGGGTGCCCTGAAGGCCGCCAACATTGACCTGAACCGTAAAGCCCTGGCTGATCTTGCCATGAATAATCCTGAGGCTTTCAAGGCAATCGTTGAAAAGGTGAAGTAGTTCTCATCTACTCCTCCTGACAACCGTTCTAATATCAATATATATCAAAGGCCCTGATAAAGGGCCTTTTTTTTGACACTATGGGAATAAGATCAACATTAAGCAAACCACTGGCCGCTCTTATCCATAAACAGACGAAGCAGTGGAGCCTGCAGCCCGAAAAATCACAGGAGAAAACCCTGAAAACGATCATTGAAGGTGGAAAAAATACAGTTTTTGGCAAAGACCACCACTTTTCTGAAATCCGTACTTATGAAGATTTCAGGCAGGCAGTCCCGGTAAGAGATTATGAAGAACTAAAGCCCTATATCAACAGAATATTAAAAGGAGAAAAAGACATTCTCTGGAAAGGTCTGCCTGCCTATTTTGCCAAGACATCAGGTACAACTTCGGGTAATAAATACATTCCTATTACCAAAGATTCTATCCCCAATCATATCAATTCTGCCAGAAATGCCCTCCTGAGCTATGTACATGAAACAGGAAACGGGCAGTTCCTTGATGGTAAACTGATTTTTTTATCAGGCAGCCCGGTGCTTGATAAAAAAGGCAGTGTACCTACCGGAAGATTGTCTGGTATTGTCAACCACCACGTACCCGGCTATCTGAGAACCAACCAGCTGCCTTCCTATGAGACCAATTGCATAGAAGACTGGGAGAAAAAGCTGGACAGAATTGTGGATGAGACTCTCTCTAAGGATATGACCCTCATTTCTGGTATTCCTCCCTGGGTACAGATGTACTTTGAGTGGATTACTGAAAGGACAGGCAAGCCAGTAGGAGAGGTGTTTCCCAATTTCTCCATGTTTGTCTACGGTGGTGTTAATTTTTCTCCTTACCGTAAAAAGATTTTTGAGTCAATCGGCAGACCAGTAGATTCCATTGAAACCTATCCTGCTTCTGAGGGCTTCATCGCCTACCAGGATTCCCAGCAGGAAGAAGGTCTGTTGATGCTGCTGGATAGCGGGATCTTTTTTGAATTCATTCCTGCTGATGAATTTCATAGTGAGAATCCAACAAGGCTCAGTATTCACCAGGTAGAAGTAGGCGTTAATTATGCCCTGGTGATCAACAGCAACGCCGGGCTGTGGGGCTATTCTATAGGAGATACCGTAAAATTCGTCTCAAAGTATCCTCATCGTTTGCTGGTCACCGGGCGAGTTAAGCACTTTATCTCCGCTTTCGGCGAGCATGTAATAGGCGAAGAGGTAGAGAAAGCTATGCACCTGACCATACAGACCCATCCTGAGGCCGAAATTGTAGAGTTTACCGTAGCTCCGCAGGTAACTCCGGAAGAAGGCCTGCCCCTGCACGAGTGGTACGTGGAATTTTCGCAGCCACCTGCCGATTTGGACAGCTTTGAAAAAGAATTAAATTTACATCTACAGCAATTAAACGCTTACTACGACGACCTCATATCAGGAGGTATTCTTCGGAAACTAAAGATTGTACCCTTGTTACCCAATGCTTTCAGAGAATACATGAAAAGCCAGGGTAAACTGGGCGGACAGAATAAAGTGCCTCGCCTGGCTAATGATCGTAAAATAGCCGATGCCCTGCAGGCATATGTCAAAAAATGAGCGGCATTTGATGAAGTATAAAGAAGAAGAAAAAAGACATCTGGCCATACTTGGCTCAACCGGGTCCATAGGCACACAGGCATTGCAGATTGTGGAGGCGCATCCGGAAAAATTTGTGGTTGAAGTCTTAACCGCTCATGGTAATGTTGACCTCCTGGCAGAGCAGGCCATTCGTTTTCAGCCGAATGCGGTGGTGATCGTTGACGAAAGTAAATACAGGCAGCTCAGGCAGAGCCTGGAAGATCACCCTATCAAAGTATATGCGGGCAGCAAGGCCCTCGCTGATGTGGTGGAGATGGAAAGCATAGACCTGGTGCTGACCGCCACAGTGGGTTATGCCGGTCTCTTGCCCACCATCAATGCTATCAAAGCGGGTAAACATATTGCCCTTGCCAATAAGGAAACACTGGTGGTAGCCGGAGAGATTATTACCGGGCTTGCCAGGGAAAAGGGTGTCAATATCTACCCCGTAGATTCCGAGCATTCCGCCATTTTTCAGTGCCTGGTAGGAGAATTTCATAATCCTGTTGAAAAGATCATACTCACTGCATCAGGCGGTCCTTTCAGGGGGATGAACAGGCAGCAGCTGGAAAAAGTGACCAAATTACAGGCTTTGAAGCATCCTAACTGGGATATGGGCGCTAAAGTCACCATAGACTCGGCTTCACTAATGAATAAGGGGCTGGAGGTTATTGAAGCAAAGTGGCTCTTTGCGCTCAGGCCAGAGCAGATTGAGGTGGTAGTGCATCCGCAGTCTATCATTCATTCCCTGGTTCAGTTTAAAGATTCATCCATCAAAGCACAACTCGGTTTACCTGATATGAGAGTACCGATACAGTTTGCCCTTTCTTATCCTGAGCGCTTGTCGGCCGATTTTCCACGTTTCAATTTCATGGATTTCCCGAGCCTTACTTTTGAAAAGCCCGATCTGGAGAGCTTTCAGAACCTGGCACTGGCTTATCGGGCTATGGAAAAAGCAGGTAACATGCCCTGTATTCTTAATGCGGCAAATGAGGTAGCGGTAGCTGAATTTTTAAAAGAAAATATTGGTTTTCTAAACATGTCTGACATCGTGGCTCAGTGTATGGAAGAGCTTCCTTATATTGCCAGGCCCACGTACGAGGATTATGTGGAGACAGACGAACTTACAAGAATAAAAGCGCAAGAATTAATTAAATATTGAATGGAAGCATTAGTAATGGCTGCTCAGCTACTGCTGGGTTTATCAATCTTAGTCGGCCTGCATGAATTGGGACATTTGGTGGCTGCCAAAGTCTTTGGAATGAGGGTTGAGCAGTATTATATCGGTTTTCCCCCTAAGATCTTCGGATTCAGATATGGGGAAACTGAGTACAACCTGGGAGCTGTACCTCTGGGTGGCTTTGTCAAGATTTCCGGTATGGTGGATGAGTCATTGGATACAGCCAAGCTAAGTGAAGAGCCTAAAGATTATGAGTTTCGTGCCAAACCAGCCTGGCAACGCCTCATCGTCATGATGGGGGGCATCATAGTCAACGTCATCACCGGGATTGTCATCTTTATATTGCTGACCTACCAGTACGGAGAAACCTACCGCCCCAGGGAAGAAGTGCTGAAGTATGGTATCGTAGCTCATGAACTGGGTCAGCAGATAGGACTGCAAACCGGCGATAAGATACTTGAAGTAAACGGAGAGGAATACCGCCGTTTTACTGACCTGGTTGGCCCGGATGTATTGCTGGGTGACAGCAGTTATTATACCGTGCTGCGTGAAGGAGATACGATTAATGTGGCTATTCCTTCTAACCTGATCAATGATCTGTCGGACAGGGAAGCTGCAGGTAATTTTATCAGTATGCGCGAGCCTTACAAAGTAGTTGAAATCGTGGAGGGTAGTCCTGCCGAGCAGGCGGGATTGCAACCCGGTGATAAGATCGTAAGCGTAGACGGAGAACCGGTAGAATTTTTTGATCAGCTACAGGCCATACTGGCGCAAAATGCCGGTGAAGAAATCAGCATGAAAGTGATCCGTGAAGATCAGCAGCAGTCTGAGTTAGCCATGGGCGAGCCTGTCACGCTGACGGCAAGAGTAGGTGAAGATGGCTTATTAGGTTTTCGCTCCCAGGCAATGGTTGACCTGGCCTTTACCGATTATACCCTGGCACAATCTGTTCCTAAAGGTACTGCTGAGGCATTTAACGTAGTATGGATCAATATCAAAGCGATCGGTAAAATTTTCAGCGGTGATGTATCTGCATCTAAATCGTTGAGCGGCCCCATCGGGATTGCCCAGATTTTTGGTGGTACCTGGGAATGGTATCGCTTCTGGAGAATCACCGGTTTACTTTCCATGGTGCTGGCCTTTATGAACTTCCTGCCCATACCTGCCCTCGATGGCGGACATGTGGCGTTTCTGACTTATGAAATGGTATCAGGACATAAACCCTCTGACAAATTTCTGGAAGGAGCGCAGAAGGTGGGTATGGTCATACTACTTTCACTAATGACTTTCGCTATATTTAACGATATCTTCAAAGTGCTTTTCTAAAGTTTAGAAGCACTTCTCGTATAAAAAACCAGGATACTTTCCGTATCCTGGTTTTTTATTTTGAAGCCTACTATTTTACAACTTGTTTTCCTCCTGGTACTCTTTGCGTAAGGTACGACGCATTAGCTTATTGGAAGCCGTACGAGGAAGTTCTTTTCTGAGAATGATTTCACTGATCCTGAAGAGCGGATTCAGCTCCTTGGTCAGCATTTTTTGAAGGGTGTTTTTCAGGGAGTGTATATCATCTATTTCCTGAGAGGGTACCACAAAAAGCAGCAGCCTTTCCGGACCTCCGTCGGCTGGTGCCATAGCAACAGCGGCGCTTTCATAAACAACCGGGTGTTGGGCTACTACTTTTTCTATTTCTACTGCACTTACTTTGATACCTCCCAGGTTCATACTGTCGTCTGAACGGCCACGGCTTTTGAAGAAGTTTATTCCCTCTGCCAATTCGTAGTAGAGATAATTATCTCCATGCCGCCGTAAGCATGTACCTTCTTCCAGAACAGGCGTGTCGGCATAATACTCTTCATGGTGATCTTTATTGAGCAGGTACTGCGATAATCCCATGGATGGTGGTTTTATAAATACCTCTCCGCTTTGCCTGTTTGACAGTTTTCCGCTCTCCTCATCCCTGAAGAAAAGCTCCATACCCAAAGCTGGCGTAGTAAAAGTAGCCGGAGAAGCGGACTGAAGCAGGCTGCCGGTAATGTAGCCCCCCCCGATTTCAGTTCCTCCACAGTATTCTATGATAGGCGCTCTGAATCGCTGCAGCCACATCAGGTACAAGTAATCGTCTACCTGTGAGGGCTCTCCGGTAGAGCTGAATACTCTTACTTTCCACTCAAACTGCTCCATTACGCCACTTGCTTTCCAGACCTTGACAAGCGATGGTATGGTGCCTAATACGGTGATTCCGCTTTCCTGCGTAAACTTTCCAAAAGCTTCTCCTGCTGCCGAGCCGGTAAAGAGTGCCAGGGTCGCCTGGTTCATCAGAGTAGCAAAAATGGTCCAGGGACCCATCATCCACCCCATACCGGTGGTCCAGGTCACCACATCACTGGCATGTATATCATGATGAAAACGCCCATCGGCCGCGCACTTGATAGGTGTAAGCTGGGTCCAGGGAATGGCTTTAGGCTCACTGGTTGTACCAGATGAAAACAAAATACTGATCAGTGCATCCGCTGTATCAATATGAGCGTCGTAATTGGCCTCTTGCAGAAAATCCTGCCATAAAATATCCTTTTTACGAAGCTGGGTATCAGGAGTGGTATTGATCAGTATGGAAAGAGGCGCTTCTGCCTGTATGACCTTATCATATATCCTGAGAGGTTTTCCATTATAGAGGTAAGAATCTACCGTGATAATGGCTTTTGCTTCGCTGGCCTTGATCCGCTTTGTAAGTTCAGTAGCCGAAAAACTATCGGCTACCAGTACGGCTACCATACCTGCCTGAATAATGCCAAGATAAGCAGCAACTGCTTCAGGACACAATGGGAGGTAAAGTAGTATTCGGTCACCTTTTTTTAGACCCTGTTGCACCAATCCGCTGGATACCTGTTGGCAAAGCTGCTGCAGTTCGCCATAGCTAATAGATGTTTTTTCACCAGTCTCATCATCAGCTATGATCGCAGTTTTATCTTTGGGAGCCTGAAAACAACTATTGACAATATTTAAGCTGGCACCGGGCATCCAGTATGGATTCTCAGCATCCCGATCTTTCATCTCAAGAATGCTATCATAGCTGTTCTCAAAACGTATACTCAGGCTGTCTACTACTTTTTCCCAGTATGCTGCCTTGTTTTGTACAGACCATTGGTACAACTCTTCATAATTTTTCAGACTCAAGCTGCTCAAAAGTTGATGAAGATGGGTTTGCCTGCTATCTTTTTCATCAGGAAGCCAGGCTATTCCCAGCGGGTCATCCTGGTAGAGGGAATGAAAAATCTGTTTGCATTGCTCAAAGCTGAGCAATTCCCTGCTTCTTTTGGCAATTTGCTGCCATAAAAGCGCTTTTTGTTGAATTTTTGATCCTGGGTTAATTTGCATAAAAAAAATTTACATCGCCCTTTCAAGGCTGTTTTACTTCTGAAAAGTAAAGCCCATTTTGCGTGAGCTTCTCTCTGATTTTTTGAATTAACCTAAGCTAAATCAATTTTCCAAACCCCTAAATTTTTGAAATGAAAAACACAATCCTTTTTTTAAGCCTTTTTTTAATCATTCTAATGACTTCATGTGATCAGCAGGAACCCAAAAAAGTAGTCTTTTTCGGAGATTCTATCACCCAGGCTGGCGATGAAGACCCTACCGGATATATACAGCTGATGCGCCAGGAGCTTGACAGCTCTGAATACGAACTAATAGGAGCAGGTGTCAGCGGAGATAAAGTGCCTGATTTGCTGGCCAGGGTGGAAAATATCGTGAAATTAAATCCAGATATAGTAGTAGTTTATATAGGTATCAATGATGTGTGGCATTTTTACGAGTTCGAAGGTGAGGTTGGGACCGAGCTTGATCAGTATGAAGAAGGACTTAGAGATATTGCTAATGCTTTTCGTACTGAAAAACGCCAGGTTATCCTGTGTACTCCCAGCGTAATAGGCGAGAACCCCGAAGATGGTACTGAGATTAACGAGCAGCTTGACCAATATGCCCAGGCTGTAGTAAGAGTAGCGGCCAAAACAGGAAGTGAATTGTGTGACCTGAGGTCGGATTTTAAAGACTACCTGAGAGAGAATAATACTAAAAATGCAGAGGAAGGTATACTAACGACTGACGGTGTACATATGAACAAAGAAGGTAACGAGTTTCTGGCCAGGCAGATGATAGAATGTCTTGTAAGGCTTGAATAGCTATGTTTCTTTAAACTAAGTCGGCTGACAATGCTTCAAACATGCTTTAAGAATGTATGTTTGAAGCTTTTTTATTTCAGATACATCTGATTTCATGCGTATTGCCGAAGATCCAAGTATAGAATCACTCTATTTTTTTGCGCTCATGCCTGTAAAGGAGGGATTCCTGTATCTGTTTGTCCATATATTCATCTTCATAACGGCATAAGTCGGAAAAAGCCTGCTTTGAAGATTTAAGGGCCTCTTTTCTACAGAGATAGGCTATGATAAAATAGGAGAAGATAGGCAGAAAGCAGCCGATGATAAACCAAAGCCAGAAAGAACGTCCGTGGCTATAGGCGAAATAACCAGAAACTGCAGGAATGGCAAACAGGAAGGCGAGTCCGAAAAGAGCAATATCTAGAAGCATGTGATTGATCTTAGGGGTGGCAATATACACTCAACTAGATTAAGCAAGAATTGATTGCCGGTCATCTCTGCTTTTTTGTTTTTTTTTGAATTACCATTCTAACCGGCTCTTTATCAGCCATTTGAAAAAGGTTCTTTTCACAAAGAATACACTAATTTAAACTGTTTTGTAGTGATATCTCTCTCTGGCTGATTAGTTTTTAAGGTACTTCCCTTTTTAGATCAAAACCAGCCTTTTATTGCCTATTCCCACTGACCGGACTAAATAATCTTCACCCTTTCAAAAAATGAGCACGAAGTAATATTTTTCAAAGAAGTAATTTTACTATTCTAATCATTCAGTTCATCTTTGTAATGTACTACAAGTAAAAACTAATATTTATCAAATTCAGAACTGCATGAAAAAATTAATCTTTTTGTTATTCTTTTTACTACTTGGGTATACAGGCTTTGCTCAGGAGTACAAATATCACCCCATCTTTATTTACAATTTTAGTAAATATATTGAATGGCCTGCTGATAAAGCAAATCAGGAATTCGTGATCAGCGTGGTAGGTAACAATACTGCTTATCGTGAAATGCTGGATATCATGGAGAAGAAGAAAATGATCAAAAACCGTCCTCTGGTCATCAAAAAATGCAATAACATTAATGAAGTAGGGCAGAGTGACGTGGTATTTATTACAAAATATGAAAAAGTAAATGCCCAGACTCTTCAGGATAAACTGGCGTTTCAGGGCACATTGGTCATCACAGAACATGATGGATTGGCTGCCAATGGCTCGCATATCAATTTTGTGATAGAAGATTCAAAAATAGGCTTTGAACTGAACAGTGCCTCAGCTCAAAATGCAGGACTGAGAGTATCCAACTCATTGGCCGGTTTGGCTAAGAAGACTTATTGATGTAGTTTTTTACTTTGTGGTTTGAGCTAAGGCTTCGGCGAGTGGCATTTGCCTCATTGCTGAAGCCTTTCTTATTTTTAGATGATTCTTTTGGTATCAAAATTTTCAAGCAGGTCGCCTACTCTTTTCACGAACATGCCTCCCAGCGCGCCATCTACCACGCGATGATCATAAGAATGCGAGAGATACATTTTATGCCTGATGCCTAAAGCATCGCCAGTGGGAGTTTCAATTACACTTGGTTTTTTCTGGATTGTTCCTAAAGCCATGATGGCTACCTGTGGCTGCATAATGATAGGGGTACCCAGGATATTACCAAAAGCGCCAATGTTAGATACTGTATATGTACCATCAGATAGCTCATCCGCCTTGAGCTGGTTGTTACGGGCTTTTTTCGCCAGTTGGTTGACTTTCTTGCTCAGCCCTAGCAGACTCAACTGATCAGCATTCCTGATCACCGGTACAATCAGGTTCCCATTGGGCAACGCGACTGCCATACCTATATTGATCTCACTTCTCTTGATGATCCTGTCGCCATCTACAGAAACATTGATCATCGGAAACTCTTTGATGGCCTGCGCAATGGCTTCTATGAAAATAGGTGTATAGGTGAATGCCTCTCCCTCACGCTCCTTATACTGGTTTTTGATCTTTTCTCTCCAGCTGACAAGGTTGGTCACATCTGCTTCCACAAAAGAGGTAACATGAGCAGAAATTTTTCGGGAGTCGAGCATACGTTGGGAAATCATCTTGCGCATGCGGTCCATCTCAATCACCTCATCACCTTCTCTCACATTTACCGAGGCCTGAGGGCGAGCAGCTGTTCCGTTCTGGGGCTGGCTGAGTTCTGCTGCTGGTTTGCTCACCTGTTCGGCGGGCTGAGGCTGAGGTTCGGATCTTTGGGAGATATAATTGAGAATATCTTTTTTGGTGACTCTGCCCTCTTTGCCGCTGCCTTCTACATTTTCCAGTTCAGCCAGGCTGAGCCCCTCTTGCCGGGCAATATTCTTTACCAGGGGGGAGTAAAACCTTTTGCTATCCTGGTAAGCTTCTTTCAGGGCTGGTTCTTTTTCAGAAGAGGCCTCAGACGAGATTTCTGCCTGAGAACTTACTACAGTCTCTTTAGATGAAGAAGTTTCTATGGATTCAGCTTCACCATTGCTGCCTTCTTGCTCGATAAGAGCGATAGGTTTGCCTACCTCAGCTACTTCACCTTCCTGTACGAGTATCTTTTTGAGCACGCCACTGTGGCTGGCAGGAACCTCAGTATCTACTTTGTCAGTGGCAACTTCAACGACTGACTCATCCTGTTCCACAAAGTCACCTTCCTGCTTCAGCCATTTCAGGATGGTACCTTCCATGATGCTTTCGCCCATTTTGGGCATTACCATTTCGACCTTTGCCATATTTTGGGTTAAATTTTAAATCAGCCAAATTTAAGGCTTTAGTCTTGCATATCAAGCTTATTTGTCAAAGTTAGCCGCAGCAGGTTCAGCAAGCCTACATTGGTAAGCCTGATATTGAGCATGCGATCCTGGGTCAGGCTGAGTTTACGGGTATGGGTCATCTCACCGTCACTGACTGCTATCCAGACTGTGCCTACTGGTTTTTCAAGGGTACCTCCTCCCGGGCCGGCAACACCGCTGCTGGCAAGGCCGTAATCCGCCTTCATCAGTTTGCGTACGTTGAGGGCCATTTCTTTGACGGTCTGTTCACTTACCGCTCCATGTTCTACCAGGGTGTTTTTGTTTACCAACAGTACGTTTTCCTTCAGGTCATTGTGGTAAGGGATGATACCTCCCCGAAAGTACGCCGAACTCCCCGGAATAGCAGTGAGAGCATGAGCCACAAACCCGCCGGTACAGCTTTCGGCCAGTGCGACTGTCTTTTTCTTTTCCAGTAAAAGCTGTCCTATGGCGGCTTCCAGACTGATGTCTCCCAATCCGAAAAAATATTTGTCTATCAAAGGCAAAAGTTTATTTACCTCAGCATCTACTTCTTTTTTAAGGTAATCAAGATTTTCCCCGGTTGCGGTAAGTCTCAGCTTTACATTGCCAAAGCTCGGCAGATACGCCAGGCGAATGTGGACAGGCAGGGCATCTTCCCAGGCAGCTATCCTGTCGGATAGCCAGGATTCACCTATGCCCACGGTTTGAATCATCTGGTGATGAATCACCGGTAAGACAAATAATTTCTTAAGCATGGGAAGAATAGACTTCTTCATCATGGCTTTCATTTCGTAAGGTATGCCGGGCATAGAAACAAAGATTTTCCCTCTTTGCTCAAACCACATACCGGGTGCTGTGCCCATGGTATTGGTGATCATGGTGCAACTCTGGGGTAGATCCGCCTGTGTCTCATTAGTAGGTGTGATCTGACGGCCTCGGCTGGCAAACAAAGCCGTAATATGCGCCAGGGCTTCTGCATTCCTGACCAGAGGTGTGTCAAAATATTCTGCCAGGGTTTTCTTGGTAATATCATCTTTGGTAGGACCCAGCCCGCCTGTGATCAAAATGATGTCGGCTCTACCAGCAGCTTCATCCAGCGCCTTGAGAATTTCCTCTTTCAGATCAGGCACAGATACTTTACGCCGTATCCTGACACCTATTTCATTGAGTTTAGTGCCTATCCACTGGGTATTAGTGTCTAATGTCTGACCATACAGTATTTCATCGCCAATGGTGATTACCTCGGCAAAAACATTTTCCATATAAGAATCATTGGTTAAAGGGTAAAGAAGATGCCTGATGCATCTGATCACACTTATGATCACTCAAAGTAATTGTGGAATAAATTTTGAATCATCAAAGATATGAAGCATTTCAAGCTAACTCATAAACCAAATCACATTAGAAGATTTTTGTTTGTCATTACCCTCCTTCCCATGCTGTATTTTTCTTCCTGCGATGTATTGACGGGCATTCTGAACGATTATGGGCAGGGCCAACCTGGAGGACTTACCAATGCTGAAGTTAGCCAGGGGCTGAAGGCAGCTCTTAAGGAAGGTGCACGTTTTGCCAGCAAGAATGCCTCCCAGGAGAATGGTTATTTTAACAATCCCATTGTTGATATCAGAATTTTGCTGCCTCCTGAACTGCGTAAGGCAGAAAGAAGTATCCGCAGGGTACCGGTTATCGGCGACAAACTGGTGGATAACCTGATCACGGCGATGAATGAGGGGGCTGAAAAAGCGGCGGCCGAAGCTGCTCCGATCTTTATCAATGCCATTACCTCCATGACCATCAGCGATGCGATGAATATCCTGAAAGGCGACAGTACGGCTGCCACGCAATACCTCAGGCGAACGACCTCTAATGAACTGGAGGCTAAATTTCAGCCTGTACTCAAAGATGCCCTGGACGATGTAGGAGCTACGCGCTATTACAGTTCACTGAAAAATGCTATTGGAAAGTACAACAGAACACCCTTTGTGCAGCAACTGGAGGTAGAGGTCAACGAACTTCCTGTGCTGGAAGAATACGCCACCGACAGAGCCATGGACGGCCTTTTTAAACTGGTAGCCGTGGAAGAACAAAAGATCAGGGATAATCCTTTCCAGTACGGAGAGCAGATCATCCGTAAAGTATTCGGAAGCCTGAAGAGTAGTAGTTAATCCTGATCAAACAGAAATTCCTGATATGCGTTTTTAAGCTCTCTGAGGGCTAGTTCATCCTTTTTCTGTTCTGCTTTAATTATCCCTCTTTTAAAAGTCTGCTCCGCTTTTTCAGGTTCGTCCCTATCGGCATAGAGCTTGGCTGCGTGGTAATAAGTAGGCACATAATCCGGGTGATCGCGGAGTAATTTTTCAAAATAAGGGAGCGCCTTATCTGGTTCATTTACATTATATTCTGTGGCTATCGCATAAAGGATAAAAGGATCATTGGGATCTTCCTTAAGGAAGCTAAAAAGCTGTTTTAATCGCTCCTGACTCATGCTGCTTGGTTTTTATTTCTTTGATTATTACGTAACTTCACGCTTCATTTTAGGTTACATATGTAAATTATATCATCCCATTTTTATGAAAATATTAGTATGTATAACACATGTCCCGGATACCACTTCAAAGATAGCTTTTACAGACAATAATACGAAGTTAGATACTGCCGGCGTGCAGTTCATCATTGGTCCTTATGATGATTATGCGCTAGCTCGGGCCGTAGAACTCAAAGAGCAGCATGGGGGCAGCGTAACCCTCCTGAATGTAGGTGGTGCCGAGACCGAAGCTACCATCAGAAAGGGGCTTGCAATAGGTGCTGACGATGCCATTCGCATCAATGCTGAGCCGGTTGATGCTTTTTTTGTTGCTGAAGAAATCGCTGCCGTAGTCAAAGAAGGTCAGTACGACCTGATCCTGATGGGCCGTGAGTCTATTGATTACAATGGTGGCCAGGTACATGGTATGGTAGGCGAGCTGGTGGGGCTGCCCTCTTTTTCACCCGTCATGCAACTTGATATTGAAGGAAATACGGCTAAAATGGCCCGTGAAATTGAAGGAGGTAAAGAATACCTGGAGGTGCAACTGCCTTTCATTGCAGGATGCCAGGAACCAATTGCCGACTGGAAAATTCCTAACATGAGAGGAATTATGACGGCCCGTAAAAAGCCACTTGAGGTACGAGAGCCTTCTGCCCAGACAAAAATGACAGCAACTGAGCGTTATGAGATGCCGCCTCCCAAAGGTGCTGTGAAGATGATTGATCCCGCCAAGCTTGACGAACTGGTGAAGGCGCTGAAAAATGAGGTCAATGTTTTATAATTAACCCCAAAAAACAAGATTTATGTCAATATTAGTTTTTATAGAAAGTGCTGATGGTGAGGTGAAGAAGACCTCAAAGGAAGCTGTTTCCTACGCAGCAGCCCTTGCCGGGCAACAAGGAGGTGGTGATATCATCGCCCTGCTGCTGGGCACCGGCCTGAGCGAAGACAGGATGAAAGAACTGGGAAAATATGGTGCTACCAAAGTGCTGCATGTGGCTAAGGAAGAGCTCAACCAGGGTGTTATCCAGGCTTACGCCAGCGTTATTTCTCAGGCTTTTGAAAAAACCGCTGCAGATATCATGGTCCTGGCCAAATCGTCGCTGGGTGACCCCGTGGCTGCGCGTGTGGCAGTCAAAATTAATGCAGCTCTTGCAGCTAATGTAATAGGCCTGCCTGATACTTCTGAAGGCTTTAAAGTAAAAAAGAGCATTTATACCGGCAAGGCATTTGAATGGATCAGCCTCAAAGCTGATAAAAAAATACTGGCGATCAAGAAAAATGCCATAGAAATAAAAGAGGATGGTGCCGAGGCATCCGTTGAGCCGCTGGAGGTATCCCTGGCCGAAAGTGACTTTGTCGGAAAAATCACCAAAACTGAAAAAGCCGAAGGCGATGTCCTTCTTCCTGAAGCTGATATCGTGGTATCAGGAGGACGCGGACTTAAGGGGCCTGAAAACTGGGGTATGATAGAAAACCTGGCCAAAACTCTGGGGGCAGCTACCGGGTGCAGCAAACCTGTATCTGATATGGACTGGCGGCCTCATCATGAACACGTAGGGCAGACAGGCGTAAAAGTAAGCCCTACTTTGTATGTAGCCGTTGGCATTTCAGGGGCAATACAACATCTTGCAGGTGTAAATTCTTCAAAGTATATTGTAGTAATCAATCAGGATCCTGAAGCACCTTTTTTTAAAGCAGCTGACTATGGTATAGTAGGTGATGCTTTTGAAATTGTTCCAAAACTGAACGAGGCCATCAAAGCGTCTCAGAATTAAACTTAATTTTTTATTGTGGATAAAATAGAGCTGGAAATCTTAGGACTATCTTCTAGTCAGTCTCAGTCAGGTTCATTTGCCCTTGTTTTGGGAGAGACCTCCGGAAACAGGCGTTTGCCTATCATCATAGGTATGTTTGAGGCGCAGGCCATCGCTATTGAAATTGAGAAGATCGTGCCCAACCGTCCTATGACACATGATCTTTTCAAGGCTTTCGCCCAGAATTTTAATTACACTGTGGAAGAAATAGTGATCTCTGACCTGAAAGAGGGGGTGTTTTTTGCCAAAATTGTATGTAGTAATGGCACTTCTACCGTAGAGGTTGATGCCCGTCCTTCAGATGCCATTGCCATAGGCCTGCGCTTTTCTGTTCCAATCTTTACTTACGAAACCGTGCTTTCTGAGGCTGGTATCGTACTTACCGAAGAAGAAGGAGAAAAGGAAGTCCGCCCTATGAGCAGCAGTGAACCCCAGGCGAGCAAACCCTTTTCTGAACAGCTGAAAGAGTTTTCTTCAGACAGGTTACAAACCCTGCTGGATGAAGCGCTTAAGAATGAAGATTATGAAAAGGCCGCCAAAATAAGAGACGAACTCAAGAAGAGAAACTAGGCATTTCTCTACTGATAAGAACCTTCTGCAAAGCCCGCAGAAGGTTTTTTTGTTTTTATAAATAGTCTTAGTTTTGGCCCCAATGGACTATATAAGAGGATTTGTCGGCATTGCCCTGCTGGTGGCGTTTGCTTTTTTACTTTCCCAAAACCGCAAGGCGATCAACTGGCGACTGGTAATCACCGGCTTGGGTTTGCAGTTTGTAGCTGGCTTTCTCATCCTGAGGGTACCCTTCGTGGCAGGAATCTTCAGCAGCCTGAGCGAAGGCTTTGTCAAATTTCTCAGCTTCTCGGAGGCAGGTGCTGAATTTCTCTTCGGAAATCTGGTGGATGCTTCTTCTTTCGGATTTATCTTTGCATTTCAGGTCTTGCCCACCATCGTTTTCTTTTCAACTATTTCTGCTGGCTTGTATTACCTGGGCATTTTGCAAAAAATCGTGTACGGCATAGCCTGGGTAATGACGCGCACCATGCGTCTCTCAGGAGCCGAAAGCCTGTCAGCCGCCGGTAATATTTTTCTGGGGCAGACTGAAGCTCCGCTTCTGGTGAGGCCTTACATTCCCCGCATGACCTATTCTGAGCTGATGTGCCTGATGACCGGCGGTATGGCTACCATTGCAGGAGGCGTGCTGGCCGGCTATGTGGCGTTTCTGGGAGGAGATGACCCTGCCGAACGAACCCGTTTTGCCGCTTACCTGCTCAGTGCGTCCATCATGAATGCCCCGGCCGCTATCGTAGTATCCAAACTCATCATACCTGAACAAAAGCCGGAAGCGGTAAATTCCGAAATGAAAGTAAGCAGCGACAGCCTGGGAGTCAATATGATTGATGCACTCTCAAGAGGTGCCTCTGACGGGCTCAAACTTGCAGTCAACGTGGGAGGTATGCTGCTGGCTTTCATTGCTGTGATTGCAGCAATCAATTATCTTTTGAAAGATGTGCTGGGTGACCTGAGCGGCCTCAATGCCTTTGTGATCAGCACTACCGGTGGTGAATTTGAAGGCTTCTCACTGGAATATATCCTCGGACAGGTCTTTCGGATTTTTGCTTTTATCATGGGCGTAGACTGGGGCGAAACGCTGCTGGTGGGTAGTCTGCTTGGACAGAAAACGGTCATCAACGAGTTTGTTGCCTATCTCAGTATGGCCGAAATGAAGACAGAACAGACGCTGGGCGGGAAGGCGCTGGTAGTAGCCACCTATGCGCTTTGCGGGTTTTCAAATTTTAGCTCTATCGCCATACAGGTAGGAGGTATAGGCAGTATTGCACCCAACCAGCAGGCTAATCTGTCACGCCTGGGGCTGTGGGCTCTGCTGGCAGCCACCATTGCATGTATGATGACGGGAACAATCGCGGGTATGCTGGTTAAATTGTAGGTAAAATGTTGATTTTTAATAACATAGGTAGGTGCTCACTGTTAGAACTATAGAGTAACGAATGAATTTTTTAACCTAAACAAGCTTATAATTATGAGTTTTAATATCAACAAATTTGCCCAGGAAGGATTTACATTTATACATGAACTCAGTGATCAGTTAGGACATCCCGGAGAAGACGAAGCATCCTCTCGTCTGCTGAGATCAGTACTCCATGTGCTCAGAGACCGCATAACTATCAGCGAAAGTCTGGACGTACTGGCGCAGCTTCCCATGTTCCTGAAAGCGGTTTATGTAGAGCAGTGGAAATACCGTGAAAAGCCTCTCAAGTTTGAAACTATGGAGGAATTTGCGCAGCTGGTAAAAGAAGAACAGGCAAGGATGGGAGAACGAGATTTCCAGTGGAGCGAACCTACCGGAGAACTTATCAAGCGTACCTTTATTGCATTGCGCAAATATTTTTCTGAAGGACAGGTGAAGCATATCTTTGCCCAGATGCCGAAAGAAATCAAAGAGATAATGGAAGAGGAAGTTGAACATTCACGCTGATAAAGCTGAGTTTTTCAAATACAATGAACCGCCTTTATTCTGAGGGCGGTTTTTTTATCATCTCAATATGGAGAATTTAAGCAGAAAATGGTCATTCCGGATTGATGGGCAAAAAATAATACTGGTGAAGCGGCCGGAAGAAAGAGAAGTACATGTACTGATGAAGATCTTCCTGGCTAAGCTGTATACACCTTTGTATGAAGATATAAAAATTGAAGTTCGTTATGCGGCAGAACACCGCTATAAACCAGACCTGATTTCTACAGACCTTTGGGGTAAGGCGCTTTTTTGGGGAGAATGCGGTGAGGTAAGCCTTGAAAAAATTCAGACCCTGCTTTCAAAGTACCGGGAAACACACTTCTGTTTTTCAAAGTGGGAAGCCAATCCCAGGTTTTTTGAAAAAATCATTCTTGACGCTCTTTCTCAGGTGAAGAGAAAAAGAACAGCCCCGGTAGATTTTATCAATTTTTCTGAGAAAGATAAAGAAGCCATCAGCGAGAGGGGAGACGTTCTCATTGATTGGCAGGAAATCTATTACCGAAGATGGTAGCATTTTCCAGGGCCTGCTTTCTGTTTCGGTGGCCTTTTTATTTGCCTGCTTTTGTCTTTATACAGATAACACTCCGACAGTTTTGGAAACTGAGGTTTAATTCCACTCCGGATCTTTCTATATTTGCCCCCTGAAAAAAATATTAACAAGAAGAAGCCAAATGAGTCACACGACAACTTCTGCCAATCTAAGCCAGTTTATCAGTGAACTCCGCTGGAGAGGCATGATACACGATATGGTACCGGGTACCGAAGAACAACTTGCCAAAGAGATGACAAGCGCCTATATAGGTTTTGACCCCACGGCCCGCTCACTCCACATCGGAAACCTCGCTACCATTATGCTGCTCAAGCATCTGCAGTTGTCTGGTCATAAGCCCATCGCCCTGGTGGGTGGCGCGACTGGCATGATTGGCGACCCTTCTGGCAAATCAGCTGAGCGTAACCTGCTGGATGTGGAAACTCTCAGAGATAACCAGGCATCAATTAAAGTACAGTTAGAAAAATTTCTTGAGTTTGATGGCGGTGAGAATGCCGCTGAAATTGTCAATAACTTTGACTGGTTTTCAGGAATCGGCTTTTTGGACTTCCTCAGGGATGCAGGCAAGCACCTGACTGTCAACTATATGATGGCTAAAGACTCGGTGAAGAAGCGCCTGGAAACCGGCCTTTCATTTACTGAGTTCTCTTACCAGCTCCTGCAGGGCTATGATTTTTACCACCTCTACAAAACCAAAGGCGTCAAACTGCAGATGGGAGGCTCTGACCAGTGGGGTAATATAACTACCGGAACGGAGTTTATCCGTCGTAAAGAGGGAGGCGAGGCATTTGCCCTGACGGCTCCCCTGGTGACTAAAGCCGATGGTACCAAGTTTGGAAAATCGGAGCAAGGTAATGTCTGGCTGGATCCTGAATTTACTTCTCCCTACAAATTTTACCAGTTCTGGCTCAACATCTCTGACGAGGATTTGCCTCGCCTGCTCAGGGTGTTCACGCTCTTTCCCGAAGAAAAAGTGAAAGAGTTGGAAAGCCTACCCAACCCCAATGAAGCCAAGCGCGAACTGGCAAAAGATATTACCATCAGGGTACATTCAGAAGCAGAATACCAGAGGGCACTAAAAGCTTCCAGCATTCTTTTTGGCGGTTCTACCCTGGATGATCTGCAGTCAATCAATGAAAAAACTTTACTGGAAGTGTTTGAAGGCGTGCCCCAGCAGGAGATCAGCCGTACCGATTATGAAAGTGCCGAGCATGTGGTAGACCTGCTGGCTGATAAAGCCCAGGGGCTGGTATTTCCCTCACGGGGAGAGGCCCGACGTACGATCAAGCAGGGGGGAGTAAGTATTAACAAACAAAAAGTAGAAAGTGAAGACGAGGCTGTAAATTACGAGTTGCTGCTGGGTAAGTACCTGGTTATACAGCGAGGAAAAAAGAATTATTTTTTACTTAAAGTAAATGGCTGAAGTGGAAATCCGTAAGGTCACCGGAAAAGATTTAGCAACATACTTGGATGAACTCGCCGCGCTGCGGATAGAGGTATTCAGGGACTTCCCTTATCTCTACGATGGTGATCTGGGATACGAAAAAGAATATCTGCAAACCTACGTAAAAGCCGCCGGAAGTGCGGCTTTTCTTGTTTTTGATGAAAATGAGGTGGTGGGAGCCTCCACCTGCCTGCCTCTTTCTGAAGAAACGGATGAACTGAAAGCTCCTTTCTCAACTACGCAATATTCGCTGGATGAAGTTTTGTACCTGGGTGAATCTGTGCTCAGGCCTGCCTACCGCGGTAGAGGAATAGGGGTAGAGTTTTTTCGGCTCAGGGAAGAACACGGACGCCTGCTCAATAAAAAATATGCCTCCTTTTGTGCTGTGCAGCGGCCCAAAGATCATCCGCTCCGACCGAATGATTACCGCCCTCTTGATGATTTCTGGAAAAAACGCGGCTACCATGCGCTGCCCGGTGTAAAGACCAGGCTGAAATGGAAGGACGTCAACGAACCCCAAGAAACTGAAAAGCAGCTGATGTACTGGATCAAACGCCTGGACCAGCCTACAACTGAAGGGTGAAAGTAGTACCTTCACCCACCACCGACCGGGCAGTAAGGTTACCGTGGTGCATCTGCATAATTCGCTGCGAAAGACTTAAGCCAATGCCTGAACCTTTACTTTTGGTGGTGTAGAAGGGAATGAAGATTTTTTCAAGCGCTTCAGGCTCTATGCCGGTGCCATTGTCATGGATATCAATGTAGACATGTTGCTCATGGTCGGTATGTATGCTGATCGTAATGAGTCCGTCCTCTTTTTCTTCCAGCGCCTCACAGGCATTTTTGAGAATGTTGATCAGCACCATTTCTATCAGCTTGGGGTCAATCCGTACAATCAGGTTGGGCGGGTTAATCTCAAGCTCCAGCCTAATATGCTTTTTGGCCACGCCGGCTTTGATCAACCTCATCACTTCTTTGATAATGGCGTCTATAGGTACGCGCTCAAATTCGGGCTGAGGTATACTGGTAAAATTACGGTAAGCTTCCACAAAGGTCACCAGTCCCTTGGAACGATTCTCTATCGTCTTGAGGCTCATCATGATATCATCGTAAGATTCACGGTTAAAGGCAAGCTCATCGTCTTCTTCCCACACCACATCCTCCTGGAAGATCTCAATGGCAGTACCCGCCAGGGAGGCAATAGGCGTGATAGAATTCATGATCTCGTGCCTGAGCACTTTAGTCAGGTTTTGCCAGGCTTCTATTTCCTGCTGCTGTAGTTCAGAAAGGATATTTTGCAAAGAAACCAGTTTGTACATACTTCCTCTGAGCCTCAGTTCGGTAACATTGATAGAAAGGTGCATGTCGGGGCCGGGCTTGAAGAGGGTTTTAGTACCAGCCGGCAGCTTGGTGATGATGTTGTAGAGCTCGTAATTAATTTTAGCCAGGTCACCAATTCGGTTGAGCTGATTAGCCTTGAGGAAACGTTTGGCGGTGTTATTGAGTAACTCTATCTTACCCCTTTCGTCATACGACAATAAGCCTACGTTGACATGCTGCACGACGGTATTAAGGTACTGCCAGTTTTCTTCCTTTTCAGCCCGGGCTTTACGAAAGGCTTCAAATACCTCGTTGAACATGGTGTTGAGATCGGCGAAACTGTCGCCCAGGCTGCTGTCTTTGTTAAATCCTGCCGTAAAATCTGAATATTTGACGGCTTCCAGAAAGCGCGTTAACTTACGGTTAGTCTCCAGTACGTATTGATACAATTCATAAATCTGGTAAGCCAGCAGCAAAGAAATGATAATTCCGCTGGCAATACGGTCGGCAATTAAAAGAAAGTATAATCCTACAGCCATACTGATGGCCAGCAGGAGGATGCGGACCAGCAGCGTAAATTCAAACCTTTTATATATCATATTTTTCCAGTCTCCGGTACAGAGAAGCGCGGGTTAGTCCCAGGTCCCCGGCTGCTTTGGAGATATTGCCGTTATGTTTTTTAAGAACTTTCCTGATTAACAACTTCTCCACTTCTTCCAGGTCATATTTCTCTATATGCAACTCTTCCTGGTTGTCAGCCTGCCGGGCGCCATCTGCACTAAAGAAGAAGTCTTCTGCCTGTAACACAGGTTTACTGCTCATGATCACGGCCCGTTCTACTGAATGCTGTAGTTCTCGTATGTTGCCTGGCCAGGTGTACTTCTGCATGCGTTTGATGGCATTGGGGCTTATGGAATGAACGGGCTTGTTGTACTTTTTGGAATACATGCTCAGGAAGTGTGTAGCCAGCGGCTCCAAATCATCCATACGCTCGCGAAGCGGCGGCAGGTGAATCTCAATGGTATTGATACGGTAAAGCAGGTCCTGGCGAAACTCATTCTTCTTGACCATATCGTAGAGCGGCATATTGGTAGCGCAGATAAAGCGCACATCTACCTCAATGACCTTGTTGCTGCCCACCGGCGTGAATTTCTTGCCTTGCAGGGCAGTGAGCAACTTTGCCTGCAGCGGCAGAGAGAGGTTGCCAATTTCGTCCAGGAAAAGCGAACCATCGGCAGCAGCCTCAAAGCGGCCTATCCTGTCTTGCTTGGCATCGGTGAAGGAGCCTTTCATATGGCCGAAAAGCTCACTTTCAAACAATGATTCTGTTACGGCACCGAGGTCTACATTGATAAATACCTTATCAGCTCTTTTGGAGCGGCGGTGGATAGCCCGGGCAATGACTTCCTTACCTGTTCCGTTCTCCCCGAGAATCAGCACGTTGGCATCGGTGGAGGCTACTTGTTCAATGGTTTCAAAAACCTTCAGCATTGCAGAACTGCTGCCAATGATGTCTTTGAACTTGGAGTTGATGTCTTCGTTCATGATCTCCTGACGCGAGCGCAGCTGATTGGCTTCCTGCCGGGAGGCGCGCAGGCGCATGGCTGCCATCACGGTAGCCAGAAGTTTCTCATTGTTCCAGGGCTTGAGTACAAAGTCAGTAGCGCCTTCTTTGATGGCTCTAACGGCCATATCCACATCACCATAGGCAGTGATCATAATGACCACGGCTGAGGGGTCGCGTTCCAGGATCTGGTCAAGCCAGAAAAAGCCTTCCTTACCGCTGCTTACGTCTTTGGTAAAGTTCATATCCAGCAGTATCACATCATACTGCTCATTGCTGATCAGGGCAGGTATGGCGCCGGGGTTTTTGTCGGTATCAACCTGTAGAAAATGCCTTTTCAGGAAAATCTTGGCGGCCTGCAGTACATCTTCATTGTCATCAATGATAAGGATCTTTCCGGTTTTATTGGTTGTTCTGCTCATATTAAAATTTTTAAAATTTTATATCCGTCAGCTAAATTTCAAAATCTGTACCGGCTACCTTATGAATGAAGCTTAGGATGAGCCATTCCTGCTTAAGGGGCGATTCCAGTTAATCAGGCGGTCTTTTCTTTGAATCTTAAATTCTTTGTGTGAGAATGGCTTTTACCTCAAACGTACACAAACGTACAAAAAATGTTCGTATCCGTACACTTCAGTTTTAAAAAATGTGCATTCGCTTTAAAATGAGCAACTTTTCTTCTTTGGCACAGTGTTCGTAAACCCAGCATAAAGAAATTGCAAAGCAGCAAACCAAAATCACACTGACCTCCGGCGCATCAGCAAACCGGCAAAAAAATTTCAGCATATGGGAATGGATCGCAAAATAAAAAAGAAGAAGTGGACAAGTGGCAGAATTGTAGGGCTTGTAATAGGAGTAGGTTTGCTCTCCTTTATCCTCTACAGTTTTCTTTTTGCCGACAATCGCTCCAAACTGAATGTAGACCGCGAAAAGATCACCATCTCTACTGTCAAGAAAGATATTTTCCAGGAATACATTCCTGAAACCGGTATCGTTATGCCTAGCCAGACCATTTATATGGATGCCGTGGAAGGCGGGGTAGTAAAACAAATCATGCTGGAGTCAGGTGCCCTGGTAGAAAAAGGAGATACCGTGATGCAGTTGTCCAACTCTAACCTGCAGCTGGATGTCATGAACCGTGAAGCCCAGCTTTACGAGCAACTTAACATTCTGCGTACCACTCGTCTGCAACTGGATCAGAACGACCTTAACCAAAAGGCCCAATTGGCTGAAATTGACTATCAGCTACAGCTGCTCAGGCCTCAGTATGAACGCTTTAAGGAGCTGGCCGGCAAAAAACTGATTTCTCAGCGTGAACTGGAAGAGGTGAAAGAAGAATTTGAATACAATCTCCGTCGTCGTAATCTTACCTATGCGGCTTATAAATCAGATTCCATTTCACGGGCTATGCAGCTCTACCAGATCAGCCAGTCAGAGGATCGTATGCTGAGAAGCATGGAAGTTGTATCCAAATTGCTGGATAACCTAGTGGTGAAAGCTCCTACCGCCGGTCTGCTGACTACGCCCGACTGGGAACCTGGACAGTCAGTATCGCCTGGTTCTCGTCTCGGACAGGTGGCTTTGCTGG
Organism: Cyclobacteriaceae bacterium; assembly: GCA_046541235.1. GTDB lineage: Bacteria > Bacteroidota > Bacteroidia > Cytophagales > Cyclobacteriaceae > Catalinimonas. The sequence continues at coordinate 51,412 of JBKHDR010000020.1, forward strand.
ATAGCTTCAAAGTGAGAGTGGCTATAGATGAACTTTATCTGCCTCGCATTGAGGTAGGGCAGCAGGCTTCCGGAACCCTGTCAGACGGACAGGAGTATCGTTTAGAGATTTACAAAAAATATCCTACCGTCTCTGAAGGCAATTTTGAAGTGGATATGCGGTTTATCGGAGAAGTTCCAGAGGGCATCCGTCGCGGACAGTCGCTCAGAATCAGGCTGGAACTGGGCAGTTCAGAAGAAGCTACCCTGCTGGCAACCGGCGGCTTCTTCAGGGATACGGGCGGCAACTGGGTCTTTGTGATGAACAATGACGGCAGCCGTGCCTTCAAAAGAGAAATTCGCCTCGGACGCAAAAACTCAGAGTTCTACGAAGTGCTGGAAGGCATAGAACCAGGCGAAAAAGTGATTACCTCCTCTTACGAGAATTTCGGAACCAATGAGGTGTTGGTATTCTGATGAAAGGAAGCAGGAGACTGGAAACTGAATACCGGTTTCGTCTTTCAGCAAATGTCATTTGTTATCGTTAGATTTAAATTATATTGACCTGGAGGTTTGGAGAGAAAGTATAAAGCTATCTAATCTCCTTTATAAAAATTAAGAGTCTTGCAAAGACTACGGTTTAAAAGATCAGTTCCGAAGAGCTTCAGTTTCAATACCATCTAATATAGCAGAAGGCTTTGAGAGAAATTCAATTAAAGAGTTTATCAGGTTTCTTTATAAAGCTTTGTCGTCTTGCGCTAGATTAAAAACGCAACTTTACATCAGCAAAGAGATAGGTATCTTTGAAGTAGAAACGGTAGTACAATACATTGAAAAAACCAGGCAAATTTCAGCTATGATTTATAAGTTGATACAGACAAGACAACAAAAATTTTAGTCCGGCTTTCGGTCTCCCGCTTCCTGACTGCCAAACCCTAATTCCTAAAATCCCAACTTCTAAAACCAAATCCCTACATACAATGATCAGAACGCATAACCTCAAGAAAGTCTTCATCTCGGATGAAGTAGAAACAACCGCCCTCAACGATATTAATATTGAGATCAAAACCGGGGAGTTTGTAGCCATCATGGGTCCCTCCGGCTGCGGTAAATCTACCCTCCTTAACATCATGGGATTACTTGACAACCCCAGCAGTGGCGAGTACCATTTTATGGACCACGAGGTGTCAAAATACTCTGAAAGACAGCGTGCTCAGCTCCGCAAAGGAAACATCGGTTTCGTATTCCAGAGCTTCAACCTCATTGATGAGCTTACTGTGCATGAGAACGTGGAGCTGCCCTTGCTGTACCTCAAAGTGCCTTCTGCCGAGCGGGAGAAGAAAGTAAAAGCGGCCCTTGAGCATATGAATATCATGCACCGCCGCAACCACTTCCCCCAGCAGCTTTCCGGTGGTCAGCAGCAGCGTGTCGCCATTGCCCGTGCCGTCGTGGCCAACCCTAAATTTATCCTTGCTGACGAACCTACCGGTAACCTTGACTCTACCAACGGAGAAGAAGTAATGAACCTGCTCTCTGAGCTCAACAAGGCCGGTACTACGATTGCAATGGTGACGCACTCACCTCATGACGCTACCTATGCCAACCGGGTGATCAACCTGTTTGATGGTATGGTGGTGACAGAGAATATTAAAGAGAAATTTCACGTTTAAATTTGCTGTCAATACTTGAGAAGAAAAAAACGGTCAGAACAAATTCGGCCGTTTTTTTTTGCAGTTTCAGTAGCATTTGATCAAGTTGTCAAGACTAGTAGACATAGATACTGCCCTTAGTCGGCAGTTTATCCTATTCAGCTAAATTATCCTTTTTGCAGTTCCTTTAAAACCAAAAACCAACTTGCCAGGCTCAAAAAATTTTTTAAACTCGCAATTCGGCAGGTGCTCAAAGGGCAGAAAGGCAGCAGTTTTGGCAGTGCCAGTCTGCGCAAGGTTTTGGTAGTAGCCCAGTTTGCTATTTTTATTACTATGGTGATCAGTACCTGGTTTGTATATGATCAGCTGCAGTTTATCAGGAGTAAAGACCTGGGTTTTGATAAAAATCATGTAGTGACGGTGCGAATGTCGGAAGAGGAAACCCAGCGTAATTTTGAAGTGCTCAGAAACAGCTTGCTCTCGGTGCCACAGGTGCAGCAGGTGGCTTCTTCCAGTGCCAAGCCGGGGCAGGGTATTGGCAAAGTTATCATGAATGTAGAAAGTGAAGGGCAGGGAAGCCAGGAGAAAAGTGTCAATCTTTTCTTCGCAGATTATGATTATGCAGATGCCTTAGGACTAAAGATGGTACAAGGCCAAAATTTCAGCCGAGGTTTTGCCTCAGATACGGCAGCTTTCTATTTTATGGATAACTGGCTGCAGAGCTTCGTTTACCAAACAGACATCAGGCTGATCAGCTTTCTTACTTCTGCGCTGCTTACCCTGCTTATTACCATTCTGAT
>JBKHDR010000021.1:0-53310 GCA_046541235.1 Cyclobacteriaceae bacterium
GAGAGAGATATAAACAATCATTGTCCACAAATGTCTATAAATGCAAAACTACTTATTCGCTGATAATGCCAAAATTTGACTCCATCCTCCTCATTGATGATGATGAAATCACCAACTTTATCAACCACAACCTACTTGAAGAACTTCAGTTGGCCTCTAAGGTCATCGCAATCAGTGATGCTGAAGAGGCATTAACTTATCTGCAAGACCACTCCCCCAGCGTCATCTTTCTTGATCTGAAGATGCCCGTTTTTGATGGTTTTGATTTCCTGGAAGCATTCGGCAAATTATCTAAATTTAAAAAAAGTGACATTCAGATCATCATTCTTACCACTTCCAGCAATCCCAAAGATGTCAACCGGCTGGCCTTTTTTAACTTCAGCAAAATACTCAACAAACCTCTCACAAAAGAGAAGATCATAGAAGCCATAGGGTAAATTTGGTAGTACTCAGCCAAAATAAAAACCGCCCGTGCTCCCGGCAGATGACTACCTGCTGCGAATAACTGTAGCACATTCAAAGCCCTGCTCTTATCTCCCCGGATCTCTTCCGGAATTAAAATTATACAGGAAAACCCTGTCACTGTTGCTCACAAAGTCTTAATTTCAGGCTGATCGTGTCATCTTACATCTTCAGCATGTTACGATTTGCTTTTGCTGCTCTCCTGATCATTCATGGCCTGATCCACCTGATGGGTTTTGCCAGGGCCTTTGGTCTGGCCGAGTTCTCACAGCTTTCCCAGTCCATTTCCAAAACCCGCGGTTTGCTTTGGCTGCTGGCTGGCCTGCTTTACGCTGTGGCCATGGTATTCTTTCTTATCAGAAAGGAGGTCTGGTGGATGCTGGCTATTCCGGCACTCATCGTTTCTCAGGTATTGATCTTCCTTTACTGGCAGGATGCTAAATTTGGCACCATTCCCAACTTGCTTGCCCTGATCGCCTGTGTCATGGCCTACGGACAGTGGCATTTCCTTCATACTTCAGCAGCTGAAACAAGCGTCCTGCTGCCTGAAAGCCTAAAAGATCAGCAGCTTGTGAAGGAAGAAATGTTTGCAGACCTTCCGGAGCCGGTCAGTACCTGGCTTAGCGCTTCAGGGATAGTGGGTAAGCCCATGATCAGCACAGCGCACCTCTACCAGGCAGGAAGTATGCGTACCTCGCCCGATGGCCCCTGGATGCCTGTGCAGGCTGAGCAGTGGTTTAGGGTGCCGGAGCCAGGCTTTATCTGGACAGCTGAGGTAGGAAAAGGAAGCTTGATGCAATTTTCAGGTCGTGATATGTACCTGGAGGGTAAGGGCCATATGCTTATTAAAGTACATGGACTTATTACAGCCGTCAATGCGCAGGGAGAAGAGATCAACCAGGGGACCCTGGTTCGCTATCTGTCGGAGATCATCTGGTTTCCTTCTGCCGCGCTGGCGCCCTACCTTCGCTGGGAAGCAGCCGGACCCGGAAAGGCCAGGGCCAGCATGAGCTACCAGGGCGCAAGCGCCTCGGGTACCTTCAGCTTTAATGAATACGGTAAAATGGTCAGCTTTGAGGCAGCGCGCTTTTACCAGCGCGACAAGGAAGCTACCCTGGAAAACTGGTATGTTGAGGTTGACCCGGAAAGCTATCGGAGCTTTGAAGGTATCACTGTGCCTACCCGAGCCTCCGTCACCTGGAAGCTAGCCGAGGGAGATTACACCTGGTACCACCTGGAGGTAAAGGAGGTAAGCTATGATGTATTGCCCGAATGAAGCTGGCTCATTTTATTGTCGGTGGCTTGACAGACTGCCGCTCATCGCCTTCAAACTTACCTTTTTCCAGCAGTTCCTGCAGCTTTTTATCTTCAGCTTTATACTTTTTCAGTCGGCTCTGGATGTAAGCCATGAGCTGGTAGTCGCTCATCTGCATCACCAGGTAGGGCTCTGGCAGATACCTGTCGGTAAAGATTTTCAGGTCGGCTTCACCCAGGCGGGATGCAGACAGGAGCATCTGCTCGAACCGCTCCAGGGCACGCTTCTGCAGACTTTTCTTTCGGTTAGCCGCTTCTTCTTCCTCCAGTAATTCTTTGAGTTTTTTCTTCTGTTGGTATTCGCTGCTAAACTGGTTGGCCAGCGCTGTCAGGCCGCCTTCCAGCCGGGCGCCATCAGGACCACCCACCATGCCTACTGACTCACGTTTGCGCACCTCCTGTTCTTCAAAAATAGGCTTGCCTACCGATCTCCGCATGTCAATAGTACTGTCAATTTTAGGTTGCAGGTAGCGGCTGATGTCACGGTAGTCTTTGATTTTGACCTCATCCAGCACAGTGACCAGCGGTTGCATTTTTATGACCAGCTTCTGCAGGCGGCTCGCGCTGCTATCGGCTGGCACTAAGGTATAGGGTTGGTAACCTACACTGGAAAATACAAGGGTATCTGTTGGGCTGACACTAAACCTGAAGCTGCCATCTTCGGCAGTAACCCCTCCTAAGGAAGAATGCCTGACCCTGAGATGCACCGAAGGAAGCCTCTGCAGGCTGTCGGCATCTACCACCACTCCGGCAATGATTACCTTATCCTCCTGGCCGAAACCAGCCAGTGGAAGAAGAAGTAAGCACATAAGCACTAAATGCAGGTGTGGCGGCATAAAAGAAATATTTAGCACTGGACAACCTCTGACGAGCTGATGTGCGTAGGTTGTATGTGATAACGTGACTGAAGATAACAATATTCATAAAAGATACATTCATGTTATCCCTTATATGAATACTAAGCTACCATTGCAACCATATAAAGCTGTAGCTGTTAAGAAATAGCATGAACTTACTTGCCCATTTTTACCTGTCTTACCCTGACGAAGCTCTTACTGCAGGCAATTTCCTGGGAGACTTTATCAAGGGCAGGCAGTATCAGCAGTTTCAGCCAGCCATTAGCCGGGGCATACTGCTACATCGGGAAATAGACAGCTTTACTGATCAGCACAGGCTGCACAGACGCAGTAAGCGCAGGCTACATAGCCGCTATGGACACTACGCAGGCGTGGCGGTAGATATGTTTTATGATCATTTGCTGGCCTCTGCCTGGAACCAATATGCTGATTTACCCTTAAAGGATTTTTCTACTCATATTTATCAGATACTGGAAAAGCACCAGGCTTATTTTCCAGAAAATGCCCGTTATGTGCTCAGGTATATGCGCCAACATGACTGGCTTTATTCTTACCGTGAGATCAAAGGTATCGGAAAAGCTTTGGAAGGCATCAGCCGGCGCACGGCATATCGTTCTTACCTGGAGCAATCGGTAGTTGACCTTCAGGAAAACTTTTTGTTTTTTGAAGAGGATTTTGCTTCTTTTTTTCCGGAACTTATTTTACATATCCGTAACCATCTAAGTTTTTTAACATGAATGTCGCTTTTTTCAGTACCAAATCGTACGATAAGGAGTTTATGGACCGCGCCAACAAGCAGCATGGTTTTGAACTAAAGTATTTTGATACCAAGCTTGATAGCAACACAGCTATTCTGGCCAGTGAGTGCCGGGCGATCTGTATTTTTGTAAATGACCAGGCAGACAGACAAACTCTTGAGCAGTTGAAGCAGGAAGGCGTTCAACTTGTCGCCCTCAGGGCAGCCGGCTTCAACAATGTAGACCTGGAGGCGGCTCAGGAACTGGGAATCAAAGTGGCTCGGGTGCCGGCCTACTCGCCTTATGCGGTGGCAGAACATACCCTTGCCATGATCCTGACCCTTAACCGCAAGACACATCTTGCTTATGATCGTATCAGGAACGGCAATTTTTCGCTGGAAAAACTGATGGGTTTTGACATCAACGGTACCTGTGTGGGCGTAATAGGCACCGGAAACATCGGCCGTATCTTTGCCAGGCTGATGTACGGCATGGGGTGCCAGGTACTGGCTTATGACCCTTACCCTAATGAGGAATTTGAAAAAGAAGGCGTAGCCAGGTATGTTTCGCCGGATGAAATGTATAAGCAGATAGATATCTTATCTCTGCATTGCCCGCTTACAGAAGATACGCATCACATGATCAATGAAACATCCATTGATAAGATGAAGGATGATGTCATGCTGATTAATACCAGCCGCGGAGCATTGGTAGATACCAAAGCGGTGATACGCTCACTGAAGCATGGTAAGATAGGCTACTTTGGCCTGGATGTGTATGAGCAGGAAGAGAATCTCTTTTTCCAGGATCTTTCCGGGCATATCATACAGGATGATGACATTGCCCGCCTGATGACTTTTCCCAATGTGCTCATTACTTCTCACCAGGCTTTCTTCACGCGCAACGCCATGAGCAATATTGCAGACACTACCATGCAGAATCTGAGCGAATTTGAACAGGGAAAAGAGCTCACCAACGAGATTAGGCTCAAAAAATAAATTTTATTACGGTTAGTTTGAAAACTAATGGCATCAAATTGATGAGGAAGGCACCATCATCCTTATTTCAGGCACGGCGATGATACTATCGCCTTTCACCTCCATCCTCTTCTGTGAAGAGGAGGATGATTAGCTTTCAAAATGAACTATAATATTTAGGAAATAAAAAAGGCTGTCTGATCAGGACAGCCTTTCTAAACGCAATGAAATTTAAATCGTCACTTACAAAATCCTGTTTAGTTTACCACTGCTTCCTTACGGCGACCGCCTGCAATGCTATCAGTGACACCTAATTGCTCTCTTTCCTGCTTCGTCATAGACATAGCAGCAGAGTAAGTCACCAATCCGAAACCTATTTTGTTCACGGCATCACCTACGTTGTAGACCAGGTCTATAGGTAGCGTATCAGCTAGCCCGGCAAGCAGGTTACCATCCAGCAGCATATAACCGATGGGATAAATGGCCCAACCGGCGAACACAAACCAGGTAATCTTGGTCTGGGCAGACTGGATAGAAGAGCTTGAATTCTGAGCAAGTCTTTTACCCTCGCCTGCATATACCTCATAAAGGATATATACATAAAATACAGTGGAAATGATTCCCCAGAGAATATTCATACCACCGTTATCAGCGTAGAAGGCCTCACCTATATAACCTGCAATCAGCATAAATAATGAAGCAAATACAAGTTTCCATAACAAACCAAGCTTTGCTCCGGCAGGTCTGAGCAGCAGGTAAAATTCTACCATCAACAGGGGCACGGTCAGTGTCCAGTCAATATAACGGTAAGCGGTGGGAGATTCGCCAGTAGCCATGTAGGTGTCGCGCATATAGAAGTAGTGCACGCCAGCGATAAAAGTTACAAGTCCTGATACGATCAGCGAAGTTTTCCATTTGTCTGACACCATAGGAATGGAAAGCCAGAAGAAAATGGTTGCTGCAAACATGGCCATGTAACCTGAGAAAAAGGTGAAGGCCACAGGATCATCCTTCGGAAAGGATTCTACGAGAAAGATGCTGTCTATAGTTTCCATAATAGCATAGGAATTTGAGGGTTGAACAATAATTTTATTATAAACATGAAATAGTTAAAACTGTTTAACTTCACATTTTATAAATTAAACAAAATTTATTGTTAATAACAAACAGGGATGGTATAGTAAAAAAGAATTACATTTTTTGAAACAGAATAATTACTTCCTTCATCAGTTAGCAAAGAATTGAGGCAAAAGCTGCGTTTACTTTAAATTTTCAACTTCCAAAAAAATATGCGTTCAAGCTATCCGCTGTAGCCTGGGGAAGAATAGCCCGGATTTCAACCTGAGTGATACCTTCTCTGAGAAAACTCAGTGAATCTGCGGCCTTCCGGGAGAGATCAAGAATGCGTTGTTTGTGGTAAGGGCCTCTGTCATTGATACGTACCCGAAGCTGTCGCTTGTTCTTTAGGTTAGTCACCAGCACCTCGGTGCCAAGCGGCAAATACAGGTGAGCTGCTGTCAGGCTGTCGGGATGGTAAAGCTCACCACTGGCTGTTTTCTTACCAGCCAGTAGATCAGCATAATAGGAGGCGCTGCCCTGCTGTATAAAATTATAGGCAGTTTCCTGCTGACAGGCGGGATATACCAGAAGACAAAGGAGAGAAAGACCTATAAATGCTCGCATACACAAATCTAAGGTAATACTCAGATTTGTACAGCATAAAAAAACCGCCTGCAATGAGGCGGTCGGGTAAGATTAAAGCTGATTTTCTTATCTGTTGAAGCCTGATGAACGCATATGTTCATCTTTGGAGTTCCTTTCAGTCTGTAGTTCACGGCGCAGGCGACGTTCTTTCTCAAGGGATGTTCTTCTTAGTTCCTCTACTTCTTCCTGCAATTCCATAAAATTAAGGCGGGTACGCTGGGTAACCTTTCGGCTGCGCTTGTACTGGTAAATAGCGGCGGCCAGCAAAAGCAGTAGTACTGCGGTAGTGATCCAGAAGGCGGCCACAAATTTATCTTTGGGCAGGTCAATACCCAACACATTGATATGAGTGGCAGCATGCTCACTCTGGTCGACAATCACCTGCTGCTGTTCAATTTTTTCGCTCAGCTGAGCAACTTCCTGATTCAGTTCCTCCACCTTGTTCTGGGTAGCTTCAAGTTCCCGGCGTGAGGAAGCCAAATAATTCTGTACATTCTTCCAGAAGTTATTGAGCTTTTCAATCTGGATCACTTTATACTCCTGGTAGGTATTGGAAGAGCTTTTTAGTTCTTCAAACTGTTCATCCAGAGAACCTGCGTTTTCGTCCTGGGCAAAGGCGAAGCTCACTGAAATACACATCAGCATTACCCACATCCATTTCAGTTTGTTTGGATTCATAATAACTCTTCGTTTATTGATTGACAGTTTTTTACCTTGGTATGAAATTACTTATAAAAGTGCAACCACAATATTTAAGCAAAAATTGCGTAAACGATGAAAAAAAAAACGCTGATATTTGAATTGAGATTGATAAACATAGGCAATATTTATTGGCAAAAAGCTCTCAAAGCCCTATATAGAAGATAATTCACTACTAAAAATGAGCTTTTTCCCATGTTATTTTTTTTGAATTTACCAGAGGCAAAAAGCTAGGTTTATCATTTTTATAAGCCCGTTTTTCATTACGGTAAGTAAAGGCGGCGTATAAATCCTCAAAGTGCGGAACTTATCGCTCCACTGTAGCCAGGCTTCCGCACAAAGAAAGATACTTAAGCCGCCATCAGGCAGCGATAGCGAATGAAATAAAGCAGCATACCGACCTACTGTAAGTTAAATCCTCATTTTATAAAAACAGGCAGTCATGACACCTACAGGAGTGGCAGCTAAGTATTTGAATCCTGTTACAAAAACAAGCTCATATTCATCTGCAAACAAGTAGGTTTCTCAAAACCAAAGACAGCACCTTAATTTATAAAACAGCCTGAGCTAACAGTAAAGTCACGCACCTTCCCGTATCCCTTTCACAAATTGCAGCACATCCTCCTGCAGGTTCTGGCTTTTTTCCAGCGCCCTGATAAAGGCACTTCCGATGATCGCGCCACTGCTGTACTGGCAGGCTTTAGCAAAAGTTGCATGATTAGAAATGCCGAATCCAATCAGGGTAGGGTGCTTCAAACCCATATCTTCTACCCTCTTAAAGTAAGCGACCTGCTCATCTGTGATGCCTGATTTAGCCCCGGTAATGCTGGCTGAAGAAACCATATAAATAAAGCCGTGCGAGTTTTCATCTATCAGGTGAATGCGCGCGTCGGATGTCTGGGGAGAGATCAGGAAGATATTATACAGCCCATAAGACTCAAAAAGACCCCTGTACTCATCCAGGTACTCCTGCATCGGCAGGTCGGGCAGAATCAGGGCATCCACACCTGCTTTCTGGCATTGCTCGCAGAAGCGCTCCAGTCCGTACTGCATGGCGGGGTTCAGGTAGCCCATCAGGATGATGGGAATATCTACCTTCTGACGTATGTCTTTGATCTGCTCAAAGAGTAACCTGATGGTCATCCCATTGTTGAGCGCCCTCAGGCTGCTCTGTTGTATGGTGGGGCCATCAGCCAGGGGGTCAGAAAAAGGCATACCAATTTCAACGATATCGGCACCGGCTTGCTGTAAATATTCAGCAATACGCGGGGTGTCGTGCAATTCCGGAAAGCCGGCTGTATAGTAAATGGATAAAATGTCTTTTTTCTTCAGCTGAAAAAGCTGGTCAAGGCGGTTGGTAATCTGGATCATAACTAAACTCTTCTCTTTTACTTTTGCTAGGATAAGCAAATAATATGAATCAATTATTTCTACTTATTGAGTTATACCTACCCTTTTTGCACCCACTCCTGCACGGTACTGGCAAAAAGAGCAGCCGAAGGCTCACTGTAGGAAAAATACAAAGATGGCTCAATCAGCTCAACTTCCATGAGCGCAAACTGATTTTTTTCGGTCCTGACCAGGTCAATGCGGCTGTAAAGCGGCTGAGGGCTGATAAGCCTGAGCACTTTTTTGGCCGTTTCCTGCAGATGTTGCTCAGGTTCTACTGCCCGGATGATGCCACCGTGCTCCTCCTGCACCCGGAAGTCAGCGGATTTGGGCTTTTTCAGGATGGTATGAGAATACCTTTCTCCAAAAAAGAAAACAGAAAACTCGCCTTCATGAATGACTGAGGGCATGAAGGGCTGCACCATGAAGGGACGCTTCACAAATATCGGGACCAGTTCAGCAAGGCGTTCATCAGTTGTATCAGTCGGCAGGCGATAAGTGTAATCTGCATTGGCACTCACCAGCGGCTTGACGATGATCTCTTTTCCGGAAAACTTTTCAGACCAGTGACGGAAATTCTCAGCAGAAAAAGTCTGCTCCCAAAGGGTGGGTACGATCAGCGTACCTTTTTCTTCCAGTTCTTTGAGGTATCGTTTGTTGAGGTTCCACCTCACCAGGTCCAGGCTGTTTTCCAGCCGGGCTGAGGAGTGATCTATGGTTTCCAGCACCTTGAGAAAAGTTTCCGGGTCCTGCTGGTAATCCCAGGGCGTACGAATCAGAACGATGTTATACCGGTTCCAGTCTGTATCTTTTTTGCGCCAGGAGACTTCCTCCACCTGCCAGCCTAATCGCCTCAGGGCATCCATCGCCAGGTGATCGTAGCTCACGTAGCCTTCCAGGCTATCCATACTCAGAAAAGCGCAGCTTAACATGTTCTATATAGTAGAAAAAAAGATAAATAACAGAAAAGGTAGAAAAGCGGGAAAGACTGTCAGCCTCAGACAAGCGGGTACGCATCCTGGGCTCTGCTGTTCCCAGGTAGATCACAAACTGCCTGACCGGCAATTCAAACTTTCGTTGTAGAATGGCCTTGTACTCTGCCATCCGGTACACCATCCCGGCTTCATCATTCGTCTGAAATTCAAGATGGAGAATGGCTTCGGAGTCATCTTCCAGGCTGATCTTTTTCAGAAAATCCGGTTCCCGCTCTATCGTGGTCTGCAGCTTCTCCGGTAGATCTACCGGGTTTCTGATCTCAAACCCCAGCAGCTTTTTACCCAATTGAGCAAAATAGCTTCTATGTTCTCTTTGATGATCTTATCGTATTCGCCCATGTAGCGGAAAACCTGGCCTGCCAGCCTTAGTATTTACCCCACTTGATATAAGTCTCCAGGTCTTTGTCACCCCTACCGGAAAGGCTGATTACTACTACCTCCTCAGGTTTCAGGCTCATCTGGTTGAGTACCCCAATGGCGTGGGCGGTTTCTATAGCCGGGATAATGCCCTCCAAGCGGCTGAGCAGCACGCCTGCTTTCATCGCTTCATCGTCGGTCACACTGTAAAACTCTCCCCTGCCGGTATCAAAAAGATTGGCATGCATAGGTCCTATACCCGGATAATCCAGTCCGGCAGAAATGGAATGTGGTTCGGTTACCTGTCCGTCATCGGTCTGCATCAGCAGGGTACGGCTGCCATGCAGGATGCCCGGCCTGCCCAGGGCAGTAGTGGCAGCAGATCGGCCAGAGGCTACGCCCTCACCGGCGGCTTCCACGGCTACCAATTTCACTTCTTCATCATCAAAATAATGGTAGTAAGCACCGGCGGCATTGCTACCTCCACCCACGCAGGCCACCACATAGTCAGGATTCTCCGAACCAGTAGCCTCCTTCAGCTGCCATTTCATCTCTTCGCTGACCACTGACTGGAAACGAGCTACCATGTCAGGATACGGATGCGGCCCCACTACCGAACCTATGATATAGTGGCTGTCTTTTGGATTGTTGATCCAGTGGCGCATGGCCTCATTGGTAGCATCTTTCAGAGTTTTGCTACCCGATTCGGCAGGAATCACTTCAGCGCCCAGAATACGCATACGCTCCACATTGGGCTTCTGCCGCTGCATATCTACTGCCCCCATAAACACCTTGCAGGGCATACCCATCAGGGCGCATACGGTAGCCGTAGCTACTCCATGCTGACCAGCCCCGGTTTCGGCAATGATAAATTTCTTGTTGAGCCGTTTGGCCAGCAGTATCTGCCCTATGGTGTTATTGACCTTATGCGCACCGGTATGGCAGAGATCTTCACGCTTGAGATAAATTTTAGCGCTAAATTTTTCAGACAGTCGTTCGGCAAAATACAGGGGTGTAGGACGACCTACATAGTCTTTGAGAAGTTTCCTGAACTGCTGCTGAAATTCAGGCTCCCGGATGATCTGCAGGTAATTTTCTCTAAGTTCTTCGATATTGGGATACAGCATTTCGGGGATGAAGGCACCTCCAAACTGTCCGTAGTATCCTCTTTCGTTGACATTATAGGGGCTGTGTTCTATCGTCTTGCTTTCCATGTCAGGATGTTTTCAAATGGCAAATTACAGATTGAAAATTAATGTGTCCGGGCCAAAAGGCCAGTTTTGGAATGAAATTGATGTGCTAAATCATTCTCATCACATATTTATTTGTACCAAATCGTTTCTAAACCAGTTAGGCATACATTTTACCCTTCAGTTTTTGCAGCAGGTCCAGGTCTTTAATACCTGGCTCCAGTTCAAAGCGGCTATTGACATCCAGTGCATGTATGTTGAAAAAGCTCATTTCTTTTAGCAGGGCTACATTGTCCAGGCTGATGCCTCCGCTCAGGAAGAAGGGCACCTCCTGGTCGTAACGCCTGAGTTGGCTCCAGTCAAAGGTCTCGCCGTTTCCGCCTCGCTCTTTACCTTTGGTATCAAAGAGAAAATACTGAACGTGGGGCTTATAGGAATTTAACTGGCTAAAGTCAAAATTGTCTTGTCCAATACTGAAAACTTTGATTATTTGCTGACCGGCTTGCTTCAGTTCACGGCATTGCTCAGGGCTCTCATCACCATGCAGTTGCAGCAGGTTCAGGCGATAAGTTTTGGCCTGCTTGATCATTTCTTCCGAACTGGCATTAACGAAAACTCCGACCTTTTTCATTCGCCTGGGAAGTTTTGCCAGATCTTCGGGCTTCAGCGTATCCGGCATGTACCTCCTTGATTTTTCATAAAAGATGAAGCCCAGGTAGTCAGGCTTAAGCTGGGCTACCTTCAGCATATTGTGGAAAAACTTCATTCCACACACCTTCAGTTTGATATCTCTTTTGCTCATTTTATGATCAACTACGATCTGTTAAAGGGGGTTCAGTTCAGGCCAGGATTTGCGAGATAAACCTTTGGCAGGCGGCTGCCGGGTCTGCTTCCTTCATGAAAGTCTCGCCTATCAGAAAGCCTTCGTAGCCATGCTGCATCAGCGTACGGATATTTTCCGGATCACTGATGCCACTTTCCGAAATCTTCACCATATCCCGCGGCATCATTTCAGCCAATGCTACGGAAGTTTGTATACTCACTTCAAAAGTTTTGAGATTACGGTTATTTACGCCTACCACGTTGATATAGGGAGCGATATTTTTATCCAGGGCAGTCTTTTCCAGTTCTTCCGCATTGTGTACTTCAAGCAGCACCTCCAGCCCCAGCTCACGGGCACAGGCCGCCAGTTGCTGTACTTCTTCCGGATGTAAGATTGCAGCAATCAGCAGAACCGCATCCGCACCTAAGGCTTTTGCCTCCGTAATCTGGTAAGTATCAATGGTAAAATCCTTGCGCAGGATAGGGCAGTCATTGTAGCGGCGGGCCATTCTCAGATTCTCATCGCTACCGTCAAAAAAATCAATGTCTGTAAGCACCGAGAGAGCCGCCGCACCTGCGTTCACATAGCCGGTGGTAGTCTGCCGCACATCAGCCTTAGCGTTGATGACACCTTTAGAAGGAGATTTGCGCTTAAATTCAGCAATGATAGCAGGTACACCATTGGTCTGTTTCTTCTTCAGGGAGCCAGAGAGCGAAATTGTTTTTCTGCTAAATGTGCTGCTTTCTCTAAGTAAAGACTCTGCTCTTTCTCCCTTTCGTTGAGCCACTTCTTCCTGCTTTCGGGCTACGATCTTATCCAGAATATTCATGAAATACTTTCTTAATTGATTCCAAAGGTAAACAAAATGTCTCGTACACACAGCAAAAAGAAGTATCAGCAGCGGTTTAAGAACTCTTCCCGAAAGTTTTTACCTTTGCAGACTTTACAACAAACGTTAACCCGAGAGTGATGACTAACCATAATATCCGAGTCACTTCAGAAATAGGCAGGCTCAGGCGCCTGCTGGTACACAGCCCGGATGCCGGTATAGGCAAAATCGTGCCCCGTATCAAAGAGCAGCTGCTTTATGACGATATAGTGTACCTGGAAAAAATGCAGCAGGAATACGGCGAGTACCTCAGAATCCTGCTTTGCTTTCTGGATCAGGACAAGATCAAAGGAAAAGCCAATGATCCGGCTTACCAGGAAGCTATCCGCAATAACCATTTTGAGTCTGATTATGTGCTCAAGGTAGAAGAAATGCTGACCCGTATCCTGCGCTCTGAAGATATCAAGTATCTGCTGGTGCCTTCGGTATGCGCTCTTGAAAAACTGGGGCTCAGGATGCAGAAGCGCCTGCTGGAAATGGAACCAGCCGAACTGGCTACCACCCTTATTACCGGCATTATAGTAGAAGAGGACGGGAAAGAGAAATTTATTTTTTCGCCTGTGCCCAACCTGATCTTTACCCGAGATATTGGCATCACCATCCATGACCACATCCTGCTCAGCAAACCCTATGAGAATGCCCGCGACCGTGAGGCTCTGCTTTTTAAGTACATCGCGCATTTTGAGCTGCTGAAGCAGAAAACCAGCCAGCAGGCAGATGAACTGGCCCAACAGGTGATAGAACTGCAGGAACCTAACCTCTTTTTCCTTTCCAGTGAAGAAGAGACCAAGGAAAAAACCGTAACCGTAGAAGGCGGAGACGTGATGATGATCAGCCCCGGCCACCTGTTGGTAGGCTTAAGCGAACGTACCTCCGTATCGGCAGCCGACCAGTTGATTCAGGAGCTGTTTCGTCGTAAGCTGATCCAGAAAGTTTCGGTGATCAAGATTCCCCGCCGACGGGCTTATATGCATATTGATACCGTATTTACGCAGGTGAAAAAAGACACCTGGATACTGTTTAGCCCCTTTTCACGTAAGGAGATGGCTGCCAAGAGCAGTAAGTTTGACTTTGCAGGGATGCTCTCCAAGCAGCACTCTGAGCCGGTGTACAATGTGGAAATTACCCAGTTTATCCGCATAGAAGAAGCAGACGGCAACTTCAGCGTCAGTCTTAACCGGCTCAACTATATTGATGAGCTGCTGGAGCAGATCAGCCGTGAAGATTTTGGCATGCCCAGCTGCGAGATCATCCCCAGTGCGGGCGGAGAGTTTCCCTATTCTGAACGTGAACAGTGGACAGACGCCTGCAACTTTCTGGCTATACGCGAAGGCGTGATCATAGGCTATGATCGTAACATCAAAACAGAAGAAGAATTTCGTAAAAGGGGCTTTGCCGTGATGCGTTCTGCCGAAATTATTGAGCAGGTAGAAGCTGGCAAAGATATAGACGAGGTAGTGACCGGAGATACGCTTATCCTGCTGCCTTCTGCCGAACTTTCGCGTGCCAGAGGTGGCACCCACTGTATGAGCATGCCCCTGCTCCGAGATGATACTTCAGTACTGGTTTAGATCTTAACACAGATTAAAAATCAAAAAAGGAATACACGAAATACTGACGTAACGCTGGTTACCAAGGCCTTAAGGAACTACAGTATTTTAATAAAAGACGGTAAATTCAATGTATTCCGCTCATGCTAAGTGTAGCATCTGATACTTTCCAATTTTATATTTTATGCAGAATAGCCAGTTAACAGATACAATTCTCATGATCAGGCCGATAAAATTCGGCTACAATCCCGAAACGGCTGAGAACAACCTTTACCAGAAAAAACTGGATGCCCAAACACCCGCAGATATACAGGCTGCAGCCCTGCAGGAGTTTAATCTTCTTGTGCAAAAACTACAAGATGCCGGAGTAAATATCATTGTAATAGATGATACAGATGAGCCTACCAAAACCGACTCGGTTTTTCCCAACAACTGGATCAGCACTCACCAGGATGGCACAGTAGTCACCTACCCCATGTGGGCACCAAGCCGCCGGCTGGAAAGGCGGGAGGATATCATTGATACCCTCAAACAGAAGGGTTACCAGGTAAGCAAACGGGTAGATTACGCACATTTTGAAGCCAATGAACAGTTTCTGGAAGGTACTGGTAGCATGATCCTGGACCGAGCACACCAGATTGCCTATGCCTGCGTCTCTCCCCGTACCGACAAAGAGCTTTTTGGCAAATTCTGCCGGGAGTTTGGTTTCAGCCCGGTCATTTTTACTGCCTCACAAACTACCGCTGAAGGAGGGGTTTCAGCTATTTACCACACCAATGTAATGATGAGCGTGGGCGAAAATATTGCCATCCTTTGCGATGAGGCTATCCGCAATGCTGACGAAAGGAAAATGGTTAATGAAAAACTGAAAGCTACCGGTAAGGAGATTATTCACATCAGCGAGGAGCAATGCAATCACTTTGCAGGTAATATGCTACAGGTCAAAAGCCAGGCGGGCGAGAAAATCCTCGTGATGTCGGAGCAGGCCTATCACTCACTGAGGCCGGAGCAGGTCAGCCAGATTGAGAAACATACCCGTATCCTGCACAGCCCGCTTACTACGATAGAAACCTGCGGTGGCGGCAGTGCCCGCTGCATGATGGCAGAGGTATTTCTGTTAAAAACTACTGGTAATCTGAAATAAAGAATTTACAAAATTTGCACTTTATGGCTTATTTTTTGAATTATAGAAGCATTTTACATTAACTTTAATTCTTATGTTCAAAAACACTTATCCAAAGAAGATACTTGCTTTTTGTCTGGCGGGAGCCTTGTTTTTTAGCAGCTGTGAACAGGAAAATGACGCAGTAATCCCTGAAGAACCTACGTTACCTTCGGTAGAAACCATGCTGCCTGATCTTTCTCTTTTTGAGGACATGGAAACAGATGGAGGTACTCCGAACAATGGTCGTACTGCTAATTTTCTTCCTAATGCCACTATCGCTTATATCAATTATGTAGTCTGGAATACCCTGCTGAGCATTGATATGGCTTTACCGGTAGCGGCATTTGCTGAATCATTTAATCATGATGTAACTTATGATGAGGCTAACGATCGCTGGGTATGGGCTTACAGTGTGGAAGCAGGAGGCGACACATACAGCGCCCGGCTTTTTGGTACTATTGCCGAAGAGGCTTTTCTCTGGGAAATGTATGCCTCTAAAGAGGGAGACCAGGAATTTCAGGATGTACTGTGGTTCAGTGGCACTTCTGACTTTGATGAAAAAGGCGGAACCTGGAAGATTTACAGAGACTCGCAGGCCCCCAAAGAGCATCTTGATATTGTATGGTCAAAAGATGCACAGGATAACCTGAACATCCGTTTTACCAGCCTGGATGTAAGTGAAGGATCTCGTATCCCTAAAGGCAGCTATGTAGAGTATGGCGTGAAAACTGAAGGAGCTTTCAATTTTTACTACAATCTGTTCTTTGTTCAAAACAATGATCTTCCTGCAGATAAACTGATTGAAATTCGCTACAATTCAGAAACAAAAGAAGGAAGCATCAGGAGTGAGCAGGACTTCAACAGCAATGAATGGCAATGCTGGAACAGCAAATTTGAAGATACTGCCTGCCAGTAAAGTTTTCAAACAGATTACAAAATGTCACTAAAACCTTCTCTTAAAACGGGAAGGTTTTTTTATTCTCTGCCTTAAACCCACTGCTGCCACTTGGGTCTAATAGCCAAACCTAATAAATTTACCATGAAAACGATTCTCACAATATTAACGCTGGCCATAGTATCTCTTGCCCCTGCTATGGCACAGGATCAGGTACATCGCAGGCTCACTGCCGAAGAAAGAGCTGACAGGATGGTGGCTCGTCTTACCAAAGAACTTGACTTGAGCGAGGAGCAACAGCAAAGCGTAAGAGCGCTGCACCTGCAGCATATGGAAGCCACCAGAACGAAGATGGAGGAGGTTACCAAACTGGAGGAGCGTCGGCGTATCAGACAAGAGCATCAAGAGGCCATGCACAGAGATCTGGCCAGCATCCTCACGGAGGAGCAACTCCAGAAGCTTGATGAAATGAAAGAAGGACGCCATAAAAAGAGGAAAGCGAAAAAACACAGACAGGGCAAACAAGAATAATTTCCTCCTGAAGCGCTGTCTCCGGATTTGTCAAACAGGAGACAGCCTTCATCATTTTTATTCCAGCCAGGATGTCCACTTCCCTTTGTAGGTCGGCGCTTTCAGAGCCTGCGATAGTAAGCGCATGTAAGTCCTGCGGGGGATGTTTACGGCACCCATGCTTTCCAGGTGTTGGGTATGCACCTGACTGTCTATCAGGCTAAAATCTCTTTTCTGTAGCTCCCGCACCAGTGTGATAAAACCAGCCTTGGAGGCATTACTGACATTTGAGAACATAGATTCCCCAAAGAAAATACTACCCAGAGACACACCGTACAACCCTCCGACCAGTTCATCATCCTTATAAACCTCAATTGAGTGTGCATAGCCCAGTTTGTGCAGATAGCAGTAAGCTTCCAGCATCTCCTCGGTGATCCAGGTACCATGCTGGCCATAGCGGGGCTGTTGCTGACAGGCACGTATGACGCTATGAAAATCCGTATCCAGGGAAACTCTGAACTTCTTCTGGTTAAAGATCGGACGCATACTTCTGGATACTTTCAGCTCTTCGGGAAAAAGTACAAAGCGGGGGTCAGGCGCATGCCAGATGATGGGTTGCCCTGTTTCGTACCAGGGAAAAATACCGGAACGATAGGCAAGCAACAGCCTTTCGGTGGACAGGTCGCCTCCGAGAGCAAGGCCACCCCAGTCTTCGGCCTCCTCAACAGGAGGGAAAGAAAGATCATTGTTAAGCCAGTAAAGCAAAGTTTAGGTCTGATTTTGTTCCAATAACCTATTGAACGTATCCAGCGCCTTTCCGGATGCCAATGATTCTCGGGCGGCTGCTATGCTGTCTTTAAGGCTGAGGCCAAGCTTGCCACAGTAGAGGGCCATACCCGCATTGGCCAGTACGGCTTCATTCTGCGCTTTGGTACCTTTGCCTTCCAGGATATTCATAAAAATTCGGGCAGCATCCTCTACTGATTCGCCACCGTGCAGCGCTTCGGGCTTATGGGTAGAAAAACCAAGATCTTCCGGATGCATGATCTTTTCTTCTTCACGGGTAATCATTTTGAAAGGACCGGTGAGTGAGATCTCATCATAGCCATCCAATGAGTGCAGGATGACGAAACGCTTATTGGTTTTCTGGTAAAGATAACCGTAGAGCCGGGCCAGTTCCAGGCTAAAAACCCCGACCAGTTGTCGCTTAGGGAACGCCGGGTTTACCATAGGCCCCAGCATGTTAAAAAAGGTCTTCATGCCCAGTTCGCGCCGTACCGGAGCTACATTTTTCATGGCCGGGTGAAAGAGAGGGGCATGAAGAAAGCAGATATTAGCCTCATCCAGGCTTTTCTTCAGTTTTGAAGCATCATTGGTAAATTCATAGCCAAAGTGGGTCATCAGGTCGGAAGACCCGCTTACCGAAGATACGCCCTTGTTGCCATGTTTGGCTACCGGCTGCCCGGCTCCGGCTACCACAAAAGAAGCGGTGGTTGAAATGTTAAAAGTATCTTTACCATCGCCGCCGGTACCGCAGAGGTCAATGGCATCGTACTCGTCAATATGCAACGGTACACAAAGCTCCAGCATGGCATCGCGGAAGCCTTCCAACTCTTCCACTGTAATGCTGCGCATCAGGAAGACCGTCAGGAAAGCCGCCATTTGACTCTGGTTGTATTCACCCTGCGCCAGTTTGGTCAGTATTTGCTGGGCCGTACTTTTGTCCAGAGATTTGTATTCTATCAGGTTGTTGAGAATGTCTTTCATCAGAGTAGGTGGAATGTTTAAGTTGCTAGATTGTTAGAGTGCTTATTCAAGGGTTATTCACTCTTCTCTAATGCCAGAAGAGTCTGAAACTACTTTACAAGCATATCAAGATCTTCTTTTATAATGATCCGGATGATTTCCAGATCAACGCCAAAATATTCATTTACGATTCTGTTGCGTAAGCCTCTTAGTCTGTCCCAGGCGATCTCAGCATGAGTTTCTTTATAAGAGGCATCTATGCGATTAGCTGCTTCACCGATAATTTCAAAATTTCTCACTACAGCATCAATTGTTTTTTCATCCTCAGTGAAAGCCTTGAAATCATACGCAGCGGTATATTTTTTTACCTTAAGACAAGCTTCCACCATGTCTTCCAGTAATAAGCTAAGGGTTCTTTTAGACATAAATCAGATCCGATTGAATGGCCTGTAAGTATTTATCTTTGATACCATTTTTAGAAACCAGGTCAATTTTTTCTCCAACCATTACTTCAAGTTCCTCTGCCAGATCAATAAACCTCAAGCCTATTTTGTCATGGAATTCCACCATCACATCTACGTCACTTGCGCTGATCTGCTCATTTCTGGCATAAGACCCAAAAATAGCCAAAGACCTGATGGGATACTTCTCAAAAAGCAGAGGCTTGTTAGCCTGTAGCCTGTCTACTACTTCTTTGGTTATTAGCATTATGGTTGAATTGTTTAATGGCTTAATGGTTGAATAAATGAATCATAGCTGAAGTTTGTCATTTGTATATTTAATGAGTGAGTTGATGGCTTTGGGTAGTTTTTTAGTTCCTGAAAAATAAATTCATATTCATCCTGAGTCAAGAGCTTGCGGCTTTTTGCTTTCTCATTCCAATCCCATGATTCGTACAGTGAACCACTTGCATAGCGATAAAACTTGGTTTTGTCTTTCTTCCCAAACCTGCCAAAGCCTTCTGCGATGTTTGCAGAAATTGAATCAACAGATCTGACAAATTGCTGTCCGATGGTATTTTTTTCAAAATGATTCCACACTATCACAACTTCCCACACCTTATTGCTCAGATGGCAGTCAATTTTGTAAGCTTCAATATCATTCAACGATAAATACTTCTTATCCATACCAACCATCTAGCCATTCATCAATTAAGCCATTACTTCCCCCTTCAACCAGTTTTCTATCATCTGCTTGCCATGCTGAGTCAGGATGGATTCCGGGTGAAACTGCACGCCATGTACATCATATTTCCGGTGGCGCAGCCCCATCACTTCACCTTTAGGGTCACGGGCTGTCACGATCAGGATATCTTTGTTTACTGAACTGGCTTCTACGGCCCAGCTGTGGTAACGGCATACGCTAAATTCCTGTGGAATCCCCTTAAAAAGATACTCACCTTCGTCTTCCAGTTTTACCTTATCGGCATAGCCATGCAGTACGGTGGGCATATTGTACAACTTTGCCTGAAAAGCCTCAGCAATCCCCTGATGGCCCAGGCAGACGCCCAGGATGCTTTTCTTGGGTGCATATGTTTTAATGACATCCATCATGATGCCCGCCTCTTCAGGGATGCCCGGCCCCGGCGAAAGCAAAATTTTATCGTATTTATCAACATCTTCCAGGCTGATCTTATCATTTCGGTAAATGTCCATCTGTTCCCCATAGCCCAGTTCCCGCAGGATATGCACCAGGTTGTAGGTGAAGGAATCGTAATTGTCGAGGACTAGTATTTTCATTGGTGAATTTCAAATTGGAAAATTGAAAATTTAAAATTGTCTGTGCTCCCGCAGATATTTCATGAAACCAGATATCTGTTTGGAAACCTCAATCAACTGTTCGTTTATTTTCTGGTAATCTGCACTTTCAACCAGTTCCATTTCATTTATAATATACATTTGGCTCCTGAGTTCTCCAGCAGAGCCTTTAGCGTAACGGAGATAACGGACAAAATCACTGTTATTTCCATATTCAAAGCCTTCTGCAATATTACTGGAGATTGAGATGGCTGCTCTTTTGATCTGATCCTTCATACTGAAGTCATTTTTCAGCTTACCCTTTTCTGAAATCCTGTAAACATTCAGACTGATTTCAGCGGCTTTTTTCCAGATAGGCAGATCCTCAAAGCGCTCAATCTTCCCCATAATCTGTAATTTTTAATTTTTCAATATTTAATTTGTAATATTTTCAGCCACATCCAAAGCCCGTCTGAGCGCGGCGAGTTTGTTGTTAACTTCCTGTAGTTCGTTTTCAATTTCAGATTTGGCGACCACACCCGCACCCGCCTGGTAGTATAGCGTATTGTTCTGGCTCAGGAAGGAGCGGATCATGATGGCATGATTGAACTGAGCAGATTCACGTTCACTGCCGAAGCCCAGGAAGCCAATGGCACCGCCATAGTAGCCCCGTTTGGTGCTTTCGTACTGGTTGATGAGTTGCATGGCCATGTGCTTAGGCGCGCCGGAGAGCGTACCTGCCGGGAAGGTATCGGCCACTACCTGTATGGGAGAGGTTTCGGTACTCAGGCTGCTGGTCACTTTAGATACCAGGTGAATGACATGAGAGAAGTACTGTACTTCCTTAAAAGTCTCCACGGACACATTGCTGCCGTGCCGACTCAGGTCATTGCGGGCCAGGTCCACCAGCATGACATGCTCGGAGTTTTCTTTTGGATCATCCAGGAGCTTTTTAGCCAGTTCGGCATCGGCGGCATCATTACCCGTTCTTTTAAAAGTACCCGCAATAGGAAAAATGCTGGCCTCACCCCCTTTGATCACAATCTGGGCCTCGGGCGAAGAGCCGAAAATCTTGTAGCTGCCGTAGTCAAAGTAAAAGAGGTAAGGAGAAGGATTGATGGAGCGCAGGGCACGATATACGTTAAATTCGTCGCCCTTGAAGTGGTTCTGGAAACGGCGCGACAGCACGATCTGGAACACATCGCCTCTGAAGCAGTGATCACGGCCCTTAGAGATGATCTCCATAAACTCATCATCGGTGTAGTTGCTGCTCTCCTCCCCCTGCCGCTGGAAACGGTAGTTGGGGATATTTCGGTTGTTGATCAGGGAGATCAGATCGTCCAGTTTACTTTTGGAAGGCTCTTTACCCAAAAGTTCATGGTTGAAGGCGTAGAGTTCGTTTCGGAAATGGTCTATGGCGATCACATAGCGGTAAACTGCGTAGTGGATTTCCGGAATGCCGTAGTCTTTCTCTGTATCGGGAGCAATGTCAATATCTTCGTAATATTGTACCGCATCATAGCCCATATAGCCGAAAAGCCCGTTGGTGACAAACTTGTAGCCCATTTCCTCGGAGCGGAAAGAAGCGGCAAAGCGGCTCAATAGGCCGATTACATCCTTTTTTTGGGCTACTTCAGTTTCTTCTTGGGCGCCATCCGGGAATTTTTGCTTCACCACTTTGTTCTTTACCGAAAACGTGGCGATCGGATCACAGCAGATGAACGAAAAGCTATTGTCGCTGCTGTGGTAGTCGGAGCTCTCCAGCAGAATAGGATTATTGTAGCGATCGCGAATCTTCAGGTAGATATTTACCGGCGTGATAGTGTCGGCGAGCATACGTTTGTGCTCGGTCACCAGATGATAGCTGCGTTGGGCCTGCTCAGTCTGCATAGGTTCAGGATGTTATAAGTTTGAATAAATTAATTAAAAACAAAAAAGCCTACCGCGCGAACAGTAGGCTTGAGAATCATGCTTTATAGAAAAAGACAAGGTAATAACTAGCCGTTCGCGCTCAGGTATTGAGGGCGCCACCACCAGTTGATACTTACAAATGTCCTGCTAATTCTTACCATTTGTAACAAATATAGAAGGCAGTCTTTATTTTTCAAACCTAGTTTCTCAAATTGACGAAAATTTTAAACCACAAGCATGGATACGCTGGCCGAAGAGTATCAGGATCTAAGTAAAAAAAACAGCAAACTAAAACGACGTAACAGGTACCTTGTACAGTGGCTGCGCATTTTCGGACTGCTGCTGCTGCTTGCCCTGGGCTACATCATATTTATAGAATTTTATACTCCCTTCTTCGGCCGCTGGCCTGAGCTGACGCAGCGTTACGAAAACCTGCTTATAGAAAAAGCTAACCTGGAAAAGGAAATAGACAGCCTGAATCGTGTCAACAGCATGTTGATCGAGTTGTCGCCTTACTATACCGGAGTTTTCTTCGAGGTGCAGATTGGGGCTTTTGAAAATTTTGACCTGGATAAGTACAAGGAAGGACTAGCTAAGCTAAATATAGATTACAGCGGCGATCTGGACCAGTATACCCTGGGAAAGTTTCGGGACCTGGAGACGGCCAAAAATTTTGCCCGGGATATCCGTCAGATGGGCATTCAGGATGCTTTTATCGTTGCCAAAATTGATGGAAAAAGGGTAACGGTAAAGGAAGCGGTGGAAGAAGCTGAGCGGCTGAGGGAGGCAGGCGGTGAATAATTTTCCTTAGAGGATTACTACGTGCAAAGTGGCTCTATCTGTCAATAATAGCTGCTATTTGTGCGTTTATTTTTATACTGAATGCTTTTGTGACGGCACTTATTTTTTTCTCAATTAATTTTTCACTCAGGCAAAATATCTTATTATACCTGACATAGCTGCTAACTGGCAAGCTGTGTCCCTTATAATCGGCTTCTTTTAATTCCAGTATCAAATCAAAATTGCTTTTGGATGTTACCTGTACCAAAAGATAGTCTCCCTGCGTATTAGACTTTTCATTGGTTAGAATGATAGCGGGCTTTTTTTTGACTGGCTTAAATCAGTAAAAGGAAAAGGAATCAATACAATATCTCCCTGTTCATACTTCATAAATCGTTGTAGACATCGTCTTCAGAACTAAGCCAGGCTTCTGATAATGAAGGCTCAGACATCAAAGTAATTTCATCTACAAGCGGTTGTTTTTCAGAAGTATCTTTTTCAAAATCAACCCACACAGCGTAACCCATCTTTTCAGCCATCTGCCTAAGCAGTTCAGCATCTTTTTTAGTAGGAGCTTTTATGGTAATTGTATTCATTTTTCAATTATTGAGAAATTAAATAACAATTCGCTGGGTTTAGTCAGCTAGTAAACAATAAAAAAAATGGTTTCTGCATTTAGATTCAAAAGATAACAAAGGGAGTGGTAAATTAAAATAAGGAAGGGTCAAAACTAAAGAAAACCCAACTTGAGTCTGGAGGGTTTTACTAACCCCCTAAAAGACAGGTTTTGAGCTGTCCATTCATCGCAACAATCCACTGTTAACTTTGGCCTAAAGCCAAAGACCTCAGCAAGAGCTAAGGTTGAGGCCCGGTTTTGACAAAGGACTTCACTCGGTATTTATCTAAGTGTTGGAGTTAGAAAACGTGTCCAGCACCCAAGCGGGTAATCTTCAATATTTTTAAGAACGTCTTACTGCTACTTTACAAGTAAAATGCCAGGAAGGTTCACGCTCTTTTAATTTTTACAGGTCTTTATTTTTGGCAAATGTATCAGCCAGGGCATTGATCTTTTTCTCTTCCAGTTCCTCCCCGCCGGAAATCAGTATCCTGTAGCTAAACTCCGCTTCTTCTCCGGGACTCAGTTTGAGCATCATCTCCTCTTTTCCATCGGAAAAGACCTTCTGCCCGAGTGGGTTGGCAGCAAACAAACCATAAGAACGAGCATGCCAGTAGGTAGGGTATCCGGGATTATCCGGATGGTCAATGATAGCAATGGCTACCTGCTTATCTTCTACTTTACCATGCAACTTCATCCAGCGGGCGCGGGTACCCCACACCTGGGCTCCGGTAATACCTTCACTACTAAGGTAATCGCCATTGACATTTTCATTGTTAATCACTTTTTCCGAAGCAGGTTTGCCGCTGGCATCGGTAAGCAGTACCGGGCTTTCAGAGGGCATCTCCAGTTCGCGGGTGACCCGCACCGCCAGCATGCCTTCTTTGTTATCATCAAAACGCACCTCCTGTGAAGCGGCTTTCAGCCGACTGCTACGGTCTATCATACGCACGTTTCCCTGCTGGCTAAAGGTAAAAGTAGTGTACTCATCCAGCAGTTTGCTGCCGTCAGGCGCCAGCCATATCGCATGTGTCTGGAGTACAGCCTGATCGCCGTCCGACATTTTAACTACTTCTTTATGCTCTATAGAGCCGTAGTGCTGCTTGCGGTCTTCGGGTATCTGATAAGAGTTGTTCCAGAAGTCCAGCCCATTTACATCCCCGTAATTAAACCAGATACCCACATGATGCGGATGGTCAACCCGCTCTGCCGGACGAGGTTCCAGCGGGAAACCACGGGTGACTTTAACCTGTCCGGGAGCGTAGACAGGATACAGCAAAGGTTTTTCCAGGTTCTGAGGAAAGATATAAGAGGTAAAAAGCTGATCCCCGATCATTACATCTACCTTACGCTCCTCCTCATGATGTAGCAGGCGCACTTTGGGTTTGAGCGTCTTTTCTACCAAAATTTGTTCTTCCTGATCAGGAGTAGGCCAGTGTTTAACAGCGGCAAAGAGGATCACCAGTACAAAAAAAGAAAAGTAAAGTTTCATGGTTTAGGTAATGAGGAATGTATGTGAGAACGATACTGGCCCCGGCTTAGTATCCGGGGCCAGTAATACCAAAAATCAGCTTACCATAATTTGCTGCTGCTTATCGTCAAAAGTCACTCTTTTGCCGGTGTGCAGGGCAGTAGTGGTCATGATGTTGGCTACCGAATGATTATAACCTACCCGGGCGGGCGCGTTGGTATTAGTGTTACGGTCACGCACACATTCCATCCAGTTGCGCACATGCGCTGAAGTCATATTATCGGCACCGGTATTGGCGTCAGTGACAACCTTCACATCATCAAGCGACATTTCAGGCAGCAGATTAGGCTCCATACCCATGGCACTGGCATGGCGCTCATGCAAGCCTCCCTCAGGAGAGATAGTATTTTTAGCAAGATTGAGCGTACCCCCATTGGAGAAGTAAATTTCTTTTGTACCTCCTGCAGAATTGTGCATACGGGAAGAGTAGAGCACCTGGAAGCCTTTTTCAGGATTATCCTGAGGGCCATATTCAAAAACAGCCGTCATGGTATCGGCATTACTGCGACCGTCTTTCCATACGTATACGCCTCCGTTGGCCGCTACGCTGCGGGGGAAGTCATAACCGCTGAACCAATGTACGGTATCAATCTGGTGCGACATCCACTGCCCGGGTATGCCTGAAGAGTAAGGCCAGAAGAGGCGGTACTCCAGGTACTTGCGGGGATCCCAGGCTTCTTTGGGGCGGTTCATCAGGTAGCGATCCCAGTCGGTATCACTTTTTCGGATATCAGCTACCAGTCCGGGACGACGCCAGCGGCCGGGCTGGTTTACGTTCCAGGTCATTTCTACCATGGTAATGTCTCCGAATTTACCATCGGCAATAAACTTAGCCGCGGTATGATAATTTTTCCCGCTGCGGCGCTGTGAGCCTATCTGCACTACCTTTCCGCTGCTCTCGCAGGCTTCCAGCCCAGCCTTGATATCTTCCATATTTTCGCCAAAGGGTTTTTCCACGTAAGCATCGCAGCCTGCTTCTACTGCTTCTTTGGCGTGCATGGCATGTTGAAAATCAGCTGTACTGATGACTACTGCATCTACTGATTTGCTGTCGTAGAGTTCTTCATTGTTTCGGTAAGCTTTTACTTCGTTGAAGCCTTTTTCCTTCATGTAAGCCTGACACTCCTCCCGGCGACGGTTCCACAAGTCGGAAACGCCCACAAACTGGAAGTTCAACTCTTTGGCATGTTCCATAAAGGCAGGTATCAAAGCCCCCCGGGCACGATCGGAAAAACCAACGATGCCCACATTGACACGGTCGTTGGCCCCGATGATGCGGGCATAACTCTTGGCCGAAAAAGTGGACGCCAGCCCCAGACCAGCCGTGCTGAAAGCGGCTTTTTTAATAAAATCTCTGCGCGAATTATTAGTGTTGTGCATGATAAAAATGATATGGTTGCCAGAAACAATTTTATTTACAATATAATAATAAAATTGCTGCCCAAACGACCTTATGCTAATAATTCCCAAAAAACAGCAGCATTAGTATTACTGATTTTACAGATATACATGAATAAGAAGGTATCAGGCCTTCTTATTCTGGTTTTGCAGCCCGATTCGGCGGGCGGTTTCCTTGAGCTTACGTTCCAAATCCTCTCTTTCCCGCTGGTTTTCTTTGAGTAGTCTGTGGAGCCTTTTCATTTCGTTTTCAGGTTTAAGACGGAATATTCTCTGCAGAAAATCAGCAAATATCAGCCCCTGTTTAGCTTTGGTAATTACCCCTCTGAGCTTGAAAGAACGAGTAGCATACTTGAGGCGGGTGATCTGCGAGATACGCAGGGTACGTAGAAAGGAGACGAAAGGCAGGAGAATAATCAGGAGGTCAATCCAGTTCTTCTTGGCATAATGCAGCTTACGCTCGCTGATGGAGATCATCAGCAGAAATTCAAAGGTAAAAGCCGACCAGATAAATGTTTGTACGCCTTCCAGAATAGGTCTGATCTGCAGATCCGGAAATTCTCTCTTTACCCAATCCATCAGCTTCCATTCAATGATCAGCACCGGCACGATGAGCAGGGCAATACCGATCATCGGCAGAACAAACCTGCGCTTCAGCTCTCTGAATAGACCGGCATTTACTTTACACCATTGCCAGCGGGGAATCCAGATGTATTCTGCACTGACAATATCCCTTGAGCCAATCCTGATGGGCGGAAAGAGCAGGGCCAGCAGCCTAAAGTACTTCTCTTTTTTTTTTACTTCTTGTTCACCTTTTTGCAGAAAATAAAACAGCAGCGCCACATCAGCCACAAAAAAAAGATACAACAACCCCATGATACCACTCAACCAGGGTACCAGGGCATTCAATCTTTCAGAGAGTTCTTCTTCAGTAATAGCGGTTACCAACGCACCCAGTACCAGCAGGCTTACCGTAGCCAGATAAAACATAGGGCCCGCTGCTTTCTGATCATAGCGTGCCAGCGCGCTGCCGGAAGGCAATGACTGATGGCTGCGGATTTCCAGGTCTTCTTCCTCTTCTTCTTCTACCCACTGCCTCACCTCAGGAATCTGGTACAGCTCTTCATACGTATCTGCCTCATCGAGCAATTGCCTGATTCGCCTGAGCAGCAGGGGATTATTTTGCTGCCTCAGCCGCTCCAACAGGGTTTCTTTTAGGTTTTCTTTTTCCGGTACAGTATGTTTATCCTGATTCATAAATTAAGTCGTACGAGGCCGCTATATTTAACCCTCTGAATGAACCAATAGGTTGCATCTGATTTCGTTAGATGAGAAGCGCATGTGGAAAATAAAGCAAAAATACAGTAAAAGGTTAATCCGGCTGAGCATTTCGCTGCTGATCCTGTCAGCCATAGCAGCCTACTACTACGCGCTTCCCGATCCTCTTTTTCGTCCCGTTTACTCCACCGTGCTGGAAGACCGGCAGGGTACACTCCTGGGTGCTTCCATTGCAGACGACGGACAATGGCGGTTTCCTCTCTCCGACAGTGTCCCTGATAAATTCAGGCAGGCCATCATCAGCTTTGAGGACGATTATTTCTACCAGCACCCCGGTTTTAATCCTTTATCTTTGTTCAGAGCCTCCTGGCAGAATTTAAAAGCGAAACGCATCGTAAGCGGTGGCAGTACACTCAGTATGCAGGTCATCCGCCTCTCGCGGCAGGGAAAAGCCCGTACCATCATGGAGAAGATCCTGGAGATCATCCTCGCAACACGCCTTGAACTCAAATACAGCAAGGAAGAAATCATGACCCTTTATGCCGCACATGCGCCCTTTGGCGGCAATGTAGTAGGCCTGGACGCTGCTGCCTGGCGCTACTACGGTCGCCAGCCTGAACAACTTTCCTGGGGAGAAGTGGCTACCTTAGCTGTACTTCCCAACAGCCCTTCCCTGGTATATCCCGGAAAGAATGAGGAAAAACTCCGAAAAAAGCGCAATCGCCTGCTGGATAAACTCAGGCAAAAAGCACTGATAGACTCTTTAGGTTGTGAGCTTGCCAAACTTGAGCCTTTACCCGGTCACCCTCTCCCCCTGCCCGACGAAGCCCGCCACCTGCTAAGCCGCAGCATGCAGGAAGGTAAAAAAGGCCAGCGCATCAGGAGCAGCCTGAAGGCAGGTTTGCAGCAGGATGTAAAGCAAATAGTACAGCAACACTATGAGAGACTGAGTGCCAATGGCGTACATAATGCCGCCGCCCTGGTGCTGGAGGCAGAAAGCGGCAAGGTACTAGCTTACGTAGGCAATACGGCGCCCCGTAACCCACATCTGCATGCTGCTTCGGTAGATATCATCACAGCCAAACGCAGCACCGGCAGTATTTTGAAGCCCCTGCTCTACGCAGCCATGCTGCACGAAGGGTCTATCCTACCCTATGCGCTGGTCCCGGACATACCCACTTACATTGACGGCTTTGCCCCCAAAAATTTTGATGAGAAGTACGACGGAGTAGTGGCAGCCGACGAAGCCCTGGCTCGCTCGCTCAATGTACCTGCTGTGCATATGCTCAGGGAGTATGGAGTGGAAAAATTTCATTTTCTGCTCAGGCGCATGGGCATGTACAGCCTTGACAAACCCGCCGGTCACTATGGCCTTTCTCTCATCCTGGGAGGTGCCGAGGCCAGCCTCTGGGAGATAGGCAGCATCTATGCCAGCCTGGCCAGGAGCATGCGGCATTATTTTAAATACCCCGAGCCTAAAAGATACAATGCGGCTGATTATCATCTGCCTGACTATCTTCTCCCTGAAGAAAAACAGCAGCAGAAGCTACAGAAAGAAGGGCTGCTAGGTGCCGGGGCACTCTGGTATACTTTTGAGGCGATGGCCAAGGTAAGAAGACCTGAAAATTCATCTGGCTGGGAGTATTTTGATTCATCGCGCAAACTTGCGTGGAAAACCGGTACCAGCTTTGGCTTCCGCGATGCCTGGGCGATAGGCCTGACGCCTGATTATGTCATTGCCGTATGGGCTGGCAATGCCGACGGAGAAGGCCGTGCCGGGCATACCGGATTAACTGCCGCCGCACCCCTTCTTTTTGATATCGTACAACTGATGCCTGAAGGAAAATGGTTTGACTACCCCGGCAGTGATATGACCCGCCTGTCGGTGAGCAGGAAAACCGGCTACCGGGCAGACCGCTACTGTAATGATGCAGTGGCTATGGAAGTACCCAGTGCTGGTATCAGGTCACCTTTATGCAACTATCATCAGCAGGTCAATCTTGATGAAACGGGTAAATTCAGGGTTCACAGCGAATGTGAGCCCATCAGCCGTATGCAAACTCAGAATTGGTTTGTACTTCCCCCTTTGCAGGAGTGGTATTACCAACAGTTGCATCCTGCCTACCAGCCTCTCCCCACTTTTCGCGCTGATTGCACGCCTACTCACCTGCAGCCCTTGCTACAGCTGATATACCCTTACGAAGGGGCTAAAATTTATGTACCCAAAGAACTGGATGGGGAAAAGGGAAGAACTATTTTTGAGGCAGCCCACAGCAACCCCCGGAGCCGCATCTTCTGGCACCTGGATGATACCTACCTCGGTGAAACCCAGCAGACCCACCAGATGGGGATTATGCCCGCACCCGGATCACATCGCATTACTTTGGTAGATGATCAGGGTAATACGCTGGCGCATAACTTTACTGTATTAAGCACTGACTAAGTCACTACCAGCCTACGTAGCGGGGCGGCTCTATTCCGTTGAGTCTGAGATAGATTACCAGCTGGCCACGGTGATGCGTCATATGATCGCGCATGAGCATCAGCACTCGCCGTTTGTTGGTAGGCGTGCGGTTGAACAGATTTACTTCCGCCTCATCTTCTGAGGCAGTCAGAGCCTGGTAAGACAAATCCACCTCATGAATGGCATCTCTCAGGATGGCGATGATCTCTTCCTTACTTTTGCCCTCGGCATCAGTATCAATCTCGGGCAGTTCGGTTTCACTGACGTAAGAGGCGTTCAGAAAATGAAGGTTAGCAGCCACATGCATCAGTTGCTCGGCAAAGGTAAAGATATCTTCTGAAGGCTGATAGCTGTACAACTCTTCCGGCATGGCTTCGGCCGTTTCCAGCATGTAAGCTCCTGCTCTCTGCCATACAGGGTAAAAATCCTGGGCAAAATCGTTTTCAAAAGAAATTTCTGTCTGTGCCTGTGCAAAAGCGAAACTGCCTGTCAGCAGCCCGGCGATCAGGAATATTTTTTTGTTCATCATATTATTTATTGGGCAGGCCACGGTAAAAATCTGTAGGAACGCCTCTTACACCCGGTTCTACTACAAATAAACCTCCAGCCTCAGGAAACTGCTGCTTTTGTTCGTTGTTCATGCCGATACTGGCTGTAGTAATGTACAGTTTATCCAGCTTTTCGCCCCCAAAAGCACAGGCCGTCACATTCAGGGCGGGCACATTAATGGTTTGTATCAATTCTCCGCTCGTCGGGTCATACCGACCTACCATAGAACCTCCCCAATGCGCGATCCACAGCATACCTTCTTCATCTATGGTCATGCCATCGGGGGCACCTCTTTCTTCAGGTATACTGATCAGCACCCGTGAATTGCTGATTTCACCGTTTTCGATGTCATAATCAAAAGCTTTCACCTGCCTGGTAGGCGTATCTATATAATACATGATCTTGTTATCCAACGACCAGATGATGCCGTTAGAAATGGTCACACTATCCAGTTTCTGTTCTATTTGCTGATCCTGGTCAAGCATATAAAGAGCCGCCTTATTTTGTTTGGCCTGCAGGTGCATACTGCCCACCCAGAAGCGCCCCAGGGGATCGCATTTACCATCGTTGAAGCGTACGTCTTCTTCCAGCGGATTAACGATCAGTTCCATACTGCCGTCGCTGAGATCCATGCTGTGGATACCAGTCTGAAGAGCTACAAGAGCACCTCCGTTTTCTACCGGCACCACGGTCCCTATTCTTTCTCCGGTACTAAAAAAAGTATCTTCTCCCGTTTCGGGGGTATAGAGATGCAACTGCCTCTTCTCAATATCAACCCAGTAGAGTTGCTGAGTTTCATGATTCCAGATGGGCCCCTCTCCCAGTAAGGCTTTATGATCAAGTAGTAGTTTGGCTTCCATATCTCCATTCTCTTCTGTGGTACATCCTGTCATTACGAAGGACAAAGCAAAAACACAAAGCGAAGCAATTTTTGTCATCAATAGGTTGATTTATAGCTCGTGTAATAATTATCAGATTTATAAAAAAATATTTTAACTGATTTTGATTAAAAAATACTAGTCATCACAAAAAAACTAATTATTTTTAACTAAAACTTGGGCCATCAAAACTAAAAACAGTTCATACAGGAAAGAACGAGACAGCCCTTAGATAGTAATATTATTTTACGAAACTCACTTTTTTCTGCGGTATTATGCAATATTTACATATTCATTTCATTAAAAACTGCAACAATCTCATATTCTGAAGGGAAAATATCTTACTTTGGTATCATAAATCAAAATACACCCATACCTTACCGCAGGCAACATTTGCTGTTTACGTAAATAAAATCTCAGGTTGATAGTATAAATTCATGAAAAGATTACTTTTAATTGATGATGATGAGATCAATAATTTCACAATTGAAGCTATGCTCAGTAGAATAGATTTCATCGATCATTTTGAAATCAAAGACGGCGGATGGCCTGCCCTGCAGTACCTTCAGGAAAAGGATAAAACCTCTGAGTTCCCTGACTGCATCTTTGTAGATATTAATATGCCTGAGATGGATGGCTTTGAGTTTCTGGAACGATTTGAGGCTGAGTTCTGGGAGAATCATAAAAATACCCAGGTCTTTATGCTCAGCAGTTCTAACAGTGACAGGGATAAGCAGCGTGCGCTGAGTTTCAGTTGTGTACAGGAATTCATCACCAAGCCTCTGAGCCGCCAGAAGCTTTCCAGCATACTGCAGGATTAGTCCTATTTGTGATACACGCAGGCTGTCGGTAAACGACAGCTTTTTTCTGCATTACCTGGTATTTTGCTCAACCTTAACACAGACTTTTCCTGTCAGCAGATGAATTTTTCAACTGGCTAAGGTAATCTTTTTTTGGGGAGGGGGTTGTTATGCGCAGCAAAGCAGCTGCATACAGCTTTCCCAGTTGCCTTCAGCAGCCTCAATACATTCCTCGCGTATACTCCAGATCTGATCAGCATTCCAGTGCTTGTGCAGGTGTTCGATCTGCAGCCAGCTTTGTATGTATTTTTTGTGGTAGCGTTTTTTAAAGTTTCCAATCTGCTGAGGAGCGATCTCGATTTCAGAAATGATTTCCGGTTTGCTGGCAGCATCATCCTGCATCAAATGCCAGATCCTGCCATCGTACTTGATGAAACATCTGGCTTCAGGTATAGCCGGTAAGCAATAATGCTTCAGTACCTGGCCAGCTTCGGGATGTGAAGCCTCGTCTATATGGTAGGTACAAAGTACCAGTTTCAGGTCTTTTATCCCGTTTTCATGCGCTACCTTAGCCAGCAAAGCATGTTTAATACTGTCTGTACCTCTTCCTTCACTGAACACCAGTTCTAAGCTACGGCTGTTAGAAATCCGGCCATAAGGCAGCGACCTTAGGTAATGAATGAGACTGCCCCAGTCTGTAATTCCCATGGCTACACATGACTGAGATAACTCGCCTTTACATTGGATGGGCAGCTTATTTTTCAAAAAAATTTTCATGATGCAGTCGGTTTTTGGTTCAGCTTTGGTTTTGAGATGCAGATGCAGCTAAAATAGTTGCACTGCTTTTTGAAATTTTTCATACGTACAGTACTAACTAATGTTAGGTACAGTGTAATACAAAGTAGTAGGTTTTATTGTTTAGATGCAAATAATATTTAAGAAAATCGGCTTAAGAGAATCCGTTTTTTCTTTATACCTGAAGTGGCGGTTCAAAAAAATCAGAACAGCCAAAGGAAGCAGGAAAAAGAAAATAATAATTAGGTACTACTGCACTCCAGTTGGTGAGGGTATCAATCATTGATCGGCTCACCCGTAGGCCAGGCTCCGCTGATGAAGAATACAGGAACAAAAAGGATGCGCAGACCAAAAGAACTTTTGCTTGTGCTAAGATACCAGCGGCATTAGTTGGGGTAAATCAGCAGCAAAGGAGCCGCCGTATAGTGGCGGTTCCTTTGTCTACTGGCTTAGCGTGAAACAGATTCGTTCTTTACCATGAAATAATAAACCAGAAAACCGGCTGAGATCATCACCGCCTCAAGACCGTAAGGCAAAGAGGAGTTAGCATCGTAAGGGATAAACTCCAGCAATATCAGGCCTATACCTCCAAACAGCACCACCATACCCCACTTGAGAGCTGCGTAGCGGTTTTCTTCAAGGCGCAGCGCCCGGAGGGTAGTTTCATCCAGGTTATTACGGTCAAGAATCTTTTTTCTCAAAGAATGATTCAGGATTACTCTGATGATGCCGGCTATACCAAATAGTATAGTACCTATAATAATAGCGGGTCCAATGAATTCAAAAGGGTACATAGTTTTTATATTTTGAGTTAATTTGCCCCATTTGACAAGAGTAGCAGAAATATGTTGCAGCTCTTTGAAAAAAAACTGCAACCTTAAATGAAAAAGCTTGTCTCATGGGCTGATGAATGAAGATCAGAATCTCATAGATCGCATAAAAAGGGGAGAGCAGCAGGCTTTTACTGAATTTGTCAGTAAACACCAGAAGCTGGTTTTCCATATTGTCAGCAGGCTTATTGACAGGCCTGAAGACCGGGAAGACCTATGCCAGGAGGTTTTTATAAAGGTGTTTCGCAAGATCCATGAGTTTCGTTTTGAATCTAAACTTTCTACCTGGGTCGCCAGTATCGCTTATCGCATGTCGGTCAATGATCTCAAAAAGCACAAAAAATACCAGGAAACTGACCTGGAAAAAGTCGCCCTGGTACACGAAAACCATGAACTCCCAGCTGATCGGTATATAGACCGCCAGCAGTTGCACCGACATATCCATCAAATGATCCAGCAGTTACCATTACACTACCGCAGCATACTGACACTCTACCACCTGGAAGAAATGCCCTATCACGAGATTGCACAGGTAAGTGGTAAGCCTGAAGGCACCGTAAAAAACTATCTGTTCAGAGCCAGGAAACTTTTGAAGGAGATGCTCGAAAAACATTATATAAAAGAAGAATTGAGATGAAAAAGTTGACGGACGAAGAAATTCAGAAGATGCTGGAAGCCTCTCTGAAGCATGAGCAGCAAGCAGAAGATGAAGATGTAAGAACCTATCGTCTGCTTTTTGAAGCCCTTTCTGAAACTCCCGAAGAGGGCCTGCCTTATCAGTTTGCCGAAAGGGTCGGCAAAGTTGCCTACTGGCAAAGGGAGACCAGGCAGAAGAGACGCTTATGGATACAGAGTGCGCTATTGATGGTTTTCATCGTGATCTGCTGTGTATTAGCCCTCATTGTATTTCCTTCTGGAGCTACTCTTCAGTTGCAGCATATCCTGAATGAGGGGCGCTGGCCGTTACTGTTTATTATGCTAATGTTTACACTTATTCAATGGGCCGATTACCGTCTTGTCATTCGCAGACACAGAAAAGAGGAACTCGATATCTGGTAGCTATCGCATCACTGAACAAGCAAAGGCCTGAAGGGAGAAAACAGGCATTACTAAATTTATTAAAATGTAGGTTTAATGTAACAAATGGTATGGTTTTTTCTGGAAGTTAAGAGTATCAATGTGCTTACTTAAAGATGAGTAAGTTATCAGGGAAAATTTTTCTAAGCAGACAAGCGACTAATTTGTTATAAATACAACAATTCTTTGTCCTTTACGTTGCAACAGATAAATTTTTTTTTGAATTACCTTAGCATAATCATAAATGCTAGTCTAAAGAGTGAATATCAAATCGAATCGTCATGAAAACAGAAAGAACCGGAATTCAATACTACCAGGATAAAGGCAGCATATCAAGAAGCTATCTGGACGGATGGGCCAAAGCGCTGGAAAATTTTGACAAATACGTAAGAGACATCAGGTCTAAGCGTAGCTACCGCCTTCATAAAAACTGAGAGCTTTAGCCAAGTCGGGCTACACCGATTTCTTTCAGATAAGTATACAGCCTGTTGATAGGCAGGCCCATCACATTAAAGTAAGAACCCTCAATCCTTTCTATGCCAACCATGCCGATCCACTCCTGAATAGCATAGGCGCCTGCTTTATCCAGAGGACGGTAATGGTTGACATAATAGGAGATTTCCTCCTCATCCAGTTTTCTGAATTTTACTTTCGTGCGCTCATCAAAGCTATGCAGCTCCTGCTGCCGGCTGATGCACACCCCGGTAATGACTTCATGCACCTGCCCCGACAGTAGCCTGATCATTTGCCGCGCCTCTTCTTCATTAGCCGGCTTGTTAAGTACTTGTTCATGTATCAACACCGTGGTATCAGCAGTGATAACCAACTCATCTGCCGCTATTTCCTGCTGATAAGCCTTTCCTTTCTTCTCAGCCAGGTAACGGGCCACTTCTCTTGCCGGGAGGTCTGCCGGAAAATCTTCGTCTACCTCTTTGACCCTTATGTCAAAGCGTAAGCCGCACTCCCTCATGATCTGCTGACGGCGAGGTGAATTAGACGCCAATATGAGTTTGAAATTCATGTTCCTGTATTGAGCCGAATAAGAAGCCGCAGATGGCTTTGGGATAAAAAAAGGTGGATTTCTGTGGAAGCAACTGTCCGCTATAGCAGATATCTTTTACCTGTCCGATCGTAACCGCATTGGTAATTAATGCCATCTGCGCTTCCTTTCGCGCTACCTTATACAGACAGTTGGCAAAACTACGCTCATAACTGATGCGGGGTGACGATCGCTGCTCCTCCCTGGCAATACCCATGATCTTTTCCAGGAAGAAGTAGTGCAGGGTAACAATATCCAGTTCTCTCACACTTTCGCTCAGCGACCAGTTGATCTGCTGCTGTAAAGCCGGTTTGAGCCGTATTTTGAACGCCTGATTTTCCATCACCAAGCCAAAAGTTTGTACCTTACCGGCGATTACCTCCAGCAGATCGTGGGGATTATCCTGCTCCCGCATGTCAAAATATTCGCTGCAATGCTTCAGAATATCCTCAGGATTAAAATGAGGCAGATCCTGCAGTAGCCGGTGGGTAGGCAGTATTTTCAGGTCTTCGGTCTCAGTATTGGTCAGGTACATGAGGTGGTAGTTATAGCCCTCCTCACCGTGATGTGAAGGATTAGCCTGTATGCACTTGTCGCGATATGCCAGTGAGCTTTCGTAGCGATGGTGCCCGTCAGCCAGTATGATCTGTTTATCCGCCATCGTTCGGATAAAGATGCTGATAATTTCAGGATCACGTATCACCCCAATCACATCCCGTACGCCCTGGTAGTCTTCTACCTGATAAATAGGGCTTTGCATGCATTCATCCATGTAATTCTCCAGCCGATGCTGCTCATCGGTATAAAGTCCATGGGTAGGACTGGCATTAAGCAGGGTATTTTCCAGCAGCTCTATTCGGTCATTTACCGAGGCCGGAATAGTATTTTCGTGCCTCAGCACTACTCTTTCTTCCCAAAAAGCCGCCTCTATAAAGCAGATAAAGCCTTTACGGCAGTATTCCCTGCTTTCGCCGGGTAATTTAAAGTACTGGTAATATACATACACACCTGCTTCTTCATCCTGCTGGAGGATACCTTCTGCCTTCCACCTCTGCAGCATATCTGCCGCATGCTCGGCAGGCCTGTTACCTGGAGGTACCGAGAGGTGAATACTATTCAGGGGATTGCGGTACAGCGCCTCCCGCTGCTTCTGCGATACTACATCAAATGGGGGAGAGATTAGCTCTCCTATGTTTTCTGCAAGCTTATCCTGGTACCTCCACGCCCGCAACGCTCTTATTTTAGCCATACCATTGAAACGAAAAAAAGGAGGAAGGTTTCAGCGAAAATTTCTTTTTCGCCAGGCAGATGGTTTTTCTGCGCCGATATCTGTCTGTATCTTGCTCGTATTTTGCTGCTTCTGCAGCAGGTGAGCTGCCACTACCGCCGCCAGTTTTTCACTATCCTCTGTGGTGGTAAGCTTCAGGTATTCAGGTCTGAAAAATTTGTCTACAAATTTGGTATCAAACGTTCCAGAAATAAAGGCTTCATGCTGCAGTACGAAGCGGCAGAAATCCAGGGTAGTCTCCACTCCACTTATCTCGTACTCATCAATAGCCCGGAGCATCCTTTGAATGGCCGACTGCCGGTCATGGGCATGGGTTACCAGTTTGGCAATCATAGGATCATAGTATACAGGTATCTGCATTCCTTCTTCAAAGCCATCGTCAACCCGGATGCCCGGTCCCTGAGGGCGGCGGTAGGTATTCAGCCTGCCTGTGTCTGGCAAAAAATTGTTGGCAGGATCTTCGGCATAAACTCTTACCTCCATAGCATGCCCGTTGATTCGCAGATCTTCCTGCGCAAAGGTGAGCTTTTCACCCTGCGCAATGCGCAGTTGCTGCCTGACCAGGTCAATGCCGGTGATCATTTCGGTGACCGGGTGCTCTACCTGCAGGCGGGTATTCATTTCAAGGAAGTAAAAATTCAGATCCTGCCCTACGACAAACTCTACAGTACCGGCCCCTACATAATTACAGGCGCGCGCCACGCCCAGGGCGGCTTCTCCCATAGCCCGGCGCATTTCGGGAGTTACCACCGCTGAGGGCGCTTCTTCAATCACCTTCTGGTAGCGCCGCTGAATAGAACATTCTCTCTCAAATAGGTAGACTAAGTTTCCGTGCTGATCACCCAGCACCTGTATTTCAATATGCTTGGGCCCTACCACAAATTTTTCAATAAATACTGAGCCATCGCCGAAGGCAGAGGTTGCCTCGCTTACAGCCCTTTCCATCTGTTCTTCAAAATCTTTTTCGTGCTCAACAATCCGCATGCCCTTGCCTCCACCACCTGCGCTGGCTTTGATCAATATAGGATAGCCAATTTTGGCAGCGGCTTTCTTTGCCTCGGCCACATCGGTGACTGGCTCAGCCGTACCGGGTACCAGGGGTACGCCAAATTTCTGGACGGCTGCTTTGGCTGCCAATTTGCTACCCATAGTTTCTATGGCTTCCGGACCCGGACCTACAAATATGATCCCTTCCTGAGCAGCCCGGCGGGCGAAGGCCGCATTTTCTGAAAGAAAACCATAACCCGGATGGATGGCATTGGCACCGGTCTGTCTACAGGCATCCATGATATGATCTATCTTGAGATAAGACTGAGCAGAGGGTGCAGGGCCTACGCATACTGCCTCATCTGCATAGCGAACATGGAGCGCGTTTCTATCTGCCTCACTATAAACAGCCACAGTGGGTATTCCTTCTTCACGTGCTGAACGCATGATCCTGAGCGCAATTTCTCCCCGATTGGCAACGAGTAGTTTATTGATTTTTTGCATAATTGGAGGGCAAAGTTCGGTTGTTTTATAAAAAATTTATAAAAAACATGATTTTTTACTAAAAGTAATGACACTAAGTTGGTAAAATTAATGATATGATCATTGTAGCGGAATATTTTAATGTTAACTTTGCGCGATAATCTTATAAAAGATTTCAATTTTTTACAAAAACGAGCAAACGTGGATTTATTTAAGAAATTTACGGTTGACATGGGCCCTTTGGGCAGACATGCCGGAGTTGAAGAGGGGTACTTCATGTTCCCCAAATTAGAAGGAAACATTGCGCCACGCATGAAATTCAGAGGTCGTGAAGTCCTTACCTGGAGCCTCAATAATTACCTGGGACTAGCCAATCATCCTGAAGTCAGAAAAATAGACGAAGAAGCCACTGCCCGCTGGGGACTGGCCTATCCTATGGGAGCCCGCATCATGTCGGGTAACAGTGACAAACACGATGAACTTGAGGCAAACCTGGCTTCATTTGTAGGGAAAGAAAGCGCCATGCTGCTCAATTACGGCTATCAGGGCATCCTTTCTGTCATTGATGCACTGGTAGACAGAAAGGATATCATTGTGTATGACGGTGAATCACATGCCTGCATCATTGACGGAGTACGACTGCATATGGGCAAAAGGTTTGTTTTTCCTAACAATGATATCAATAACCTGGAGAAACAGCTGAACCGTGCCACTAAACTAGCCAAAGAGACTGGAGGAGGCATACTGGTGATCACTGAGGGTGTGTTTGGCATGTCGGGTAATATGGGCAACCTGAAGGATATTGTAGCGCTCAAAGAAAAGTACGAATTCAGACTGCTGGTAGATGACGCACATGGTTTTGGTACTATGGGGCCAAATGGAGCCGGTGCCGGTGAAGCCCAGGGCGTACAGGAGGGTATTGACCTGTATTTCTCTACCTTTGCCAAGGCTATGGCCAGTATCGGCGCTTTTGTGGCTGGTGATGAGCAGGTAATCCGCTTCCTGCGCTATAATACCCGCTCTCAGATCTTTGCCAAATCACTACCTATGCCTATGGTAGAAGGCGGACTGAGAAGGCTTGAAATGCTGCGTACCATGCCCGAACTGCGTGAGAACCTCTGGAAGGTAGTAGATTCGCTGCAAAATGGACTCAGAGAGCGTGAGTTTAATATTGGTACTACGCAAACACCTGTTACTCCTGTGATTCTGAGCGGTGGTGTGGGTGAAGCTGCGGCACTTGCCTATGACCTGCGTGAGAATTTCAGCATCTTCTGCTCAGTGGTCATTTACCCGGTAGTACCTAAGGATGTGATCATGCTTCGCCTGATACCTACTGCAGCACATACGATCTCTGATGTGGAAGAAACCATAAAAGCTTTTGAAGCGATCAAACATAAACTGGAATCAGGAGTATATAAAAAAGGAGAAATTGCTGCGGCATTTCAATAAAATTTCATCAATCGTGGTAAATACTTGCTGTATGTACCTCATATTAGCTATATTGCCCACAAACAACAATTTTTGAATTTCAACCAGACTTAACTATGAAAAGATTCGATCAACTCAGAGATTTAGTAATGTCACTCGAAGGCGACTTTGACAAGTTCTACGACAAGCAAAATCAGGCCGCAGGTACTCGTGTCAGAAAAGGCATGCAGGAACTCAAAAACCTTGCCCAGGAAATCAGAATTGAGGTTCAGGACATGAAAAATAAAGCCTGATCCCTTTTTTCAAAAATATTTAAAAAGAAAGGCGGCTAATTTGCTGCCTTTCTTTTTTATGGCTTATCTGTCCTACTACTTCATTTGTGCATCTACACTTAAAAAGCCCTGTCTGTATTTAAAAGATGAGTAAATTTCACACTTTTTCTTCTTTGACACTTACCATCTTTACATATCGCATCATCAGAGAAGAGGCCTGATTCAGGGTATCGGCCTTCACCATAAGTTCAAAATGAGGGCGATGTTCTTCTACATCTACCCCGATGCGGCATCTGGCATTACTCAGGGCCAGCAGTTTGCTCATAATCACATTGGCTTCCAGGTCAAGGTGGAAAAGGTAATCAAAATCGTTGTTGACAAAATCAATCACATGCTCTGATTTGATACGCCCCAACGTGGAAATATCCTTATCTGTAAACTGCAGGTAACCAAAAATTTTGTTGCGGGCTCTCCTCTTGTCATAGCACATGACCTGCACCTCTTTCTTATCAGCTACCAGGTGGTCAATAAATTCATCTACAGCATGCTGCTTCTCATGATCATGAAAGGTAACAAGCACACCTACTTTTTTGGCTTTATCATAGTTTACTGTGCCATGTTTGATAGTGCTTTTTCTTACCAGGCGTGGCAGTTGAAAGCGTATGATCTGTTTAGTTATGAAATTAAACATAGACACTAATATTTATTTGGTAGAGAGCATATCCAGGAATTCCTCTTCAGT
Source organism: Cyclobacteriaceae bacterium (assembly GCA_046541235.1). Taxonomy (GTDB): domain Bacteria; phylum Bacteroidota; class Bacteroidia; order Cytophagales; family Cyclobacteriaceae; genus Catalinimonas. Next base: position 41,142 of record JBKHDR010000021.1, read on the forward strand.
CATAATAGTTACACCCAGGCTTTCGGCTTTTTTTCGCTTGGCCGGCCCCATATTTTCGCCAGCCAGCAGGTAATCCACCTTACTCGAAACGGCCGAAACCAGCTGCCCCCCGTGAGCCCTGATGGTATCCTTGAGATCCTCACGGCTAAATTGTTGAAACACACCGGATATTACAAAAGATTTTCCTTCCAGAATATTACTTATCAGACTTTCATTTGTTTCTTTCAATTCAAACTGCAGGCCTGCTTCTTTCAGTTCTTTTACAATGCTCCGATTTTCAGGATCAGCAAAGAAGGTCTGTATGCTCTGGGCAATACGTTCGCCTATTTCAGGAACATCAGTCAGTTCCTCAAAAGAAGCCTGCTCTATGGCATTCATACTTTTGAAGTGGTTTGCCAGTTTCTCTGCTACCGTCTTTCCTACATAACGAATGCCGATTGCAAAGAGTACATTTTCAAAAGGCTGCGCTTTAGAGGCTTCTATGCCTTTAAGCAAATTGCGCGTAGAAAGATCCTTAAAGCCTTCCAAAGCATACACATCTTCATATCGCAATTTGTACAGGTCAGCAGGGCTATGGAGCAGGTCGTTTTCATAAAGTAAAGCCACAGTCTCTTTTCCCATGCTGTCAATATCCATGGCTTTGCGCTGGATGAAGTGCTCAATACGCCCCTTAATCTGTGGAGGGCATCCTTTTACATTTGGGCAGAAGTGCTGCGCTTCACCCTCACGGCGTACCAGTTCGGTACCACAGGCCGGGCAATGCTCGGGATACTGCAAAGGCTGGCTGTTCTTCTGCCTTTTGGAGGCATCCACGCCGGTAATCTTAGGGATGATCTCCCCACCTTTCTCTACAAATACCATGTCTCCTATACGCAGGTCAAGACGGGCGATCTCATTGGCATTATGCACCGAAGCCCGCTTCACTGTCGTACCGGCCAGTTGTACGGGCTGCAAATGGGCTACTGGAGTGATGGCTCCTGTACGGCCTACCTGGTAGTCAATATCTTTCAGGATAGTAGCGGCACTTTGGGCTTTGTATTTATAAGCGATAGCCCAGCGAGGACTTTTGGCCGTACTGCCCAGCAAACGCTGCTGCTCATGATTATTGACTTTGATCACGATGCCATCCGTATCAAGCGGCAGTTCAAGCCTTTTATTTTCCCAGATAGCTATATAATCCAATACCTCTTCTATCGTATGACACAGCCGGTAAGTAGGTGACACATGGAAGCCCCACTCCTCAAGCAGGTTTATAGCTTCTGCATGGGTACTTACCGGCAAATCCTGCCCCACCATGGCATAAAGGTAACAGTCAAGCTGGCGCTTGGCTACCAGGGCTGAATCCTGCATCTTGAGGCTTCCTGAGGCAGCATTTCTGGGATTTGCCATGAGCGCCTCTCCTTTCTCTTCCCGCTCCTGATTGAGGCGGTTGAAGACGTCTCTGGGCATAAAAACCTCGCCCCTTACCTCAAAGCGGGCAGGTAGCTGACTGGCCTGAAGCTTAAGCGGGAGAGTACGTATGGTGCGGGCATTGAAGGTAATATCATCACCGCGGCTACCGTCGCCCCGGGTGGCGGCCCTTACCAGATAGCCGTCTTCATACAGCAGGCTGATGGCGACTCCGTCAAACTTGAGTTCACAGAAATAGGCATATTCCTGTCCGCTTAGCCCTTTGGAAGTACGCTGGTCAAAATCCAGCAGTTCTTCACGGCTATACGTATTGCTAAGCGAAAGCATAGGATGATCATGCTCTACCGTCTCAAATTCTTTGGTGACCGTGCCTCCTACTCGCTGTGAGGGAGAATCAGGATAGCGAAACTGGGGAAAATCGTGCTCCAGCTTTACAAGCTCTTCCAGTAGCTTGTCAAACTCATAATCTGAGATTTCGGAAATGCTTTCCTGGTAGTACTTTTGGTTGTAATGATTAACCTGATCGGTGAGAAATTGTATACGCTGTTTAGCTTCCTCTGCTGTCATTGGGAGGTAAATTGAAATGCTGCAAAGCTACCTCATTTTGCTGTAAAACAAAATAGCAGGCCGCTGGCTCCTAAGTTCTGCATGCTGTGGCATGCTCTACCTGAACCAAAGTTTTATTACCTTCACGACAAACATTTACCAATGGGCTTTATCAATATAGAAATTAAAGCGGTTTGCCGGGATCAGGCAAAAATTGAGGCTTTGCTGCACAGCAGGCTGGCTGATTTTCGGGGAGAGGATCATCAGGTAGACACCTACTTCAAGGTACAGAAAGGGCGGCTCAAACTGCGGGAAGGCAAGATAGAAAATGCGCTGATCGCTTACGAAAGACAAAACCTGGCCGGGCCCAAGAAGTCGGATATCAGCCTCTACAAAAGTAAAGCTGCCAAAGAGTTGAAGGAGGTGCTGAGCCAGGCCCTGGACGTACTGGTGGTAGTAGACAAAAAGAGAAAAATCTTTTTCATAGATAATGTCAAATTCCATCTTGACCGGGTGGAAGGGCTGGGCAGTTTTGTGGAGATAGAGGCGATAGACTATGAGGGAAATATAGGTGAAGAAAAGCTGCGTCAGCAATTGGATACTTACCTGCACCTATTTGATATTACGGATAGCGATTTACTGGAGGTTTCCTACAGCGATATGCTGCTGGCTCAGCAATAGGCCTGCTTGAATTTTTTAAGGCTTTCGCCCGTCCCTATGATGATGATGGTATCACCTCTGCTGATCTGTATATCTTCAGAGGGATTGAAGATAAAACCCTGTTGCTGGCTCTTAAAGCCTATCACAGTAGCACCGCTACGCTGCCGAATGTTGAGTTTTCGTATGCTCTGCTGCTGGAACTCCTCTCGGAGTTCGTCGTAACGAATATCTTCCAGTTCCAGATGCTCGCTGCTGACGCCTGTAAGCATGTTGAGAAACTCAATAACTTTAGGTTTAGTCAACAGTTGCGCCATATGCATACCACCGATGGCATCAGGCATGACCACCTGATCGGCTCCTGCCCGGTAGAGTTTTTTGGCTGCATTCTCTTCGGTTGCCCGAGAAATGATGTACATTTTGGAATTGAGTTCTCGGGCTGTCAGAGTAATGTATACATTGTCTGTATCTCTGGGAAGGGTGGTGATCAGCGCCTCAGCCCTCTTTATACCCGCCGATAGCAGGGTATCATCTAAAGTAGCATCACCTACAATATACTTAAAATGCTGATCAAAAGGATGTGAATTAACAAGGTTTGCATCCTGTTCAACCAGTACAAAAGGCCGTTTACTATTGTAAAGTTCTTCACAAGCCTTAGAGCCATTCCTTCCAAAGCCACAGACGATGACATGCTTATCCATTCGCTTTAATTTTTTGCTAACCATGTATTGGTGAAACGCATCCCTGAATTCACCTTCTACTATATAGGTGGTGATGAGACTGATTGCGTAAGCGAATATACCAAGGTTAAAAATGATATAGAAACTAGTAAAAAGCTTACCGTCCTCAGAAAGACGCCTAACTTCAGTAAAACCTACAGTAGAAACAGTAATAACCGTCATATAAAAAGCCTCCAACAGACGAAAATCTTCCAGTAGCATAAAACCACTTACTCCAATGATAATACTGAAAATAAGCAACAATATTCCCAGCACGATGCGCCTTAGCTTTAGCTTATGTGCACTTCGTTTTTTGAAGGCTCTATCGGTATCCATTAAGCCCTGAAAATAAAATGTTGAAGGTTGAAAATATGGTTTACGGTAGTAAGAATATAATACATAGATGCTAAAATGATAGCTTGAGTATAATAGAACAAAACTGACTTATTAGTCAAAATAATACCTTTGTCAGAACACACCATAAAATAGCTGTAGCACGTTGAGAAAAAAATTTAACACAAAAGCGACACCTCTCTGGATGTTGTTCATAAATTAGTAATTTGGAAAAATAATTAGTCCATAAGCTTTATTATTACTAATTTATTTCAGTATTATACTTTTCCAGTTATTTTTTTAAACAGGAGCTTCAAACATAATGTTCTCTCATTACTGCATTCCGGTTAAATAACGTCTTTGTCTGTCATCTTGACTTTCAAGATTTTATTCCTGAAAAATAGCCCTTGCAGCAAACAATTTGATTTCTGAGTCATACATTACATGAAATTTTAAGTAAGCAGAGCCTCAAAAATAGCTCTAAGCATGATAAAATTGAATTTTTTAAAGAAACATTCCCTTGGCACAGTTTTGGTAAACAGAACATGAAATCTGTATTAACTAAATATGAATATCAAGATCATTAGGGTGTTGACAATTACTCTGGTCTGCTGTATGATGATGGGGTTTGGGCATGTGGAGGCTCAGAACGAAGTAATCAATAATGTCCGGGATGCTTTAAAAACGGGAAGTTCCAGAGAGATCAGCAAATACCTGAATAATACGGTTGAGATCAGTATCAATGGAGAAAAAGCCAGCTATAGCCGCAACCAGGCCGAGTTTGTTCTTAAAGACTTTTTTAATAAATATCCTCCTCAGGGTTTCCGCTACGTACACCAGGGTTCCTCCAAAGAAGGCATTAAATACACAGTAGGTACTTACACATACGACAGGGGCAGCTTCCGCGTCTTTACGCTGATCAAACAGGTGGGCGGCACATATGTAGTTGACCAGATAGGTTTTAATGAAGAATAAAAAAAGCCTCAGGCTTTCGCATGAGGCACCAAAATCAAGCTTATTTCCGCAATTGCAATAACAACTATGGTAGTTTTTGAGCTACTATTTTTTTTGCCTCCTCAATCACCTTATCCAGTCCACCCAAATCCTTGCCACCGGCAGTAGCGAAGAAGGCCTGACCTCCTCCACCTCCTTTAATATTGCGAGCCAGTTCTCTTACCACATTACCGGCATGCAGGTCGTACTTCTCAAGTAAAGCTTCATCTACCGCCATGGCTATCTGCGGTTTGCCATCAATATCTGCTGCCAGTACCAGCACCACCTGCTTTACCTGATTTTTGATATCAAAAACCAGCTTCTTGAGTGCATCAGCCGAAGGCAGAGTGATTTTATCTATGATAACGCTTGCCTCTCCCTGCTGATAAGCTTTTTCAATCAACTCTCCTTTGATGTTCAGCGCCTCCTTTTGCTGTAGCGATTGCAATTCTTTCTGCAACTGATTGCGCTCGTTGAGCAGGGTTTCTACAGCCTTTTTTAGGTCAGCAGGGTTCTTCAAAACTTCCTTCAACTCATTGAGCGTATTCTCCTGCTCATAGAGCAGCTTTTCAGCCGCATCCGCGGTAATAGCTTCTATACGCCTTACGCCAGCAGAAATAGAGCTCTCGGAAACGATCTTGAACAAACCAATATGACCAGTGGCGGGGACGTGGGTACCTCCGCAAAGCTCCAAAGAATACGCGCGGTCAAAAGCAATCACGCGTACATAGTCACCGTATTTTTCACCAAAAAGTGCGGTTGCTCCCATATCTTTGGCCTGCTGCATGGGCACATTACGCATCTCCTCCAGCGGAATATTCTTCCTGATCTTTTGGTTAACGATATGCTCCACCCGGCGGATTTCTTCCTCAGTCATACGGGTAAAATGGGAGAAGTCAAAACGCAGCAGTTGATCGTTGACCAGTGAACCCTTTTGCTGTACATGTCCTCCGAGTACCTCTTTGAGCGCAGCATGCAGCAGGTGGGTGGCGCTATGGTTGTTCATCGTCAGCCGGCGGCTGTCTTCCCGCACTACACAGCGGAACTCCGCATGGAGATTTGGAGGCAGCTTTTTGGTGTAATGGATGATGAGTTCATTCTCTTTTTTAGTATCTATGATGCTTACCTTTTCGCCATTGGCTTCTATATAGCCGGTGTCCCCTACCTGTCCACCTCCTTCAGGATAAAAAGGTGTGCGGTCAAGTACCAGCTGGTAAAAAGTTTTGTCTTTTTCGCTGATCTCTCTGTAGCGCAGGATACGCGCATCTGACGTCAACTGATCGTAACCTACAAAGTCCACCTCATCTTCATCTCTTACGATTGTCCAGTCGCCGGTACTAACAGTGGCCGCACCCTTAGAGCGTTCTTTCTGCAGGGCCATTTCTTCCTGAAAGCCTTTTTCATCTACCGTAAATCCGCTTTCACGGGCGATCAGGGCAGTCAGGTCAAGGGGAAAGCCGAAGGTGTCGTAAAGTTCAAAGGCAACGGCCCCGGGAATGAGCTTTTGCTCCTGGTAGTCAGCCTTGATCTGCTCCATCTTTTTAAGACCTACCTCCAGGGTACGCAGGAAAGAGGCTTCTTCTTCCTGTATCACTTTGGCCACAAAGTCCTGCTGAGCCTTCAGTTCAGGAAAAATATCAGCAAACTGAGCGGCCAGTACCGGCAGCAGTTTATAAAGAAAAGGCTCTCTAAAATGCAGGAAGGTATAGCCATAGCGTACCGCCCGGCGCAGGATACGGCGAATCACATAGCCAGCCTTATTGTTGGAGGGTAGCTGGCCGTCGGCTACTGCAAAGGAGATCGCCCTGATATGATCAACGATTACGCGCATGGCAATGTCAGTCTCTCGGGCGGCGCCATATTTCACCTGGGCCCACCCTGCTACCTGCTCAATGAGGGGCGTGAATACATCAGTATCGTAGTTAGAAGTCTTCTTTTGTATGGCCATCGCCAGGCGCTCAAACCCCATCCCGGTATCTACGTGCTTGGCAGGCAGGGGCTTCAGTTCGCCGGAAGCCTGACGGTTGAACTGCATGAACACCAGGTTCCAGATCTCAATAACCAGCGGATGGTCCATGTTGACCAGCTCTTTGCCGGGCTTCTTCTTTACCTCCTCTTCCGGCCTGATATCTATATGAATCTCTGAACAGGGCCCACAGGGACCAGTATCACCCATCTCCCAAAAGTTGTCTTTTTTATTGCCGTAGAGAATGCGGCTCTCGTCAATAAATTCCTTCCAGAAATCGTAAGCTTCCTGGTCAAGAGGTAAGCCATCACCTTTGTCACCTTCAAATACGGTCACATACAGACGCTCTTTGGGGAGCTTGTATACCTCTGTTAACAGTTCCCAGGCCCAGCTGATGGCTTCTTTTTTGAAATAATCACCAAATGACCAGTTTCCTAACATTTCAAACATGGTATGGTGGTAAGTATCTATGCCTACCTCCTCCAGGTCATTATGCTTTCCAGAAACCCTGAGGCACTTCTGGCTGTTAGCTACGCGTGGGTTAGTGGCTTGCCGGTTGCCCAGGAAAAAGTCTTTAAACTGGTTCATACCGGCATTAGTAAACATCAGCGTAGGATCATTCTTGCTCACTATAGGCGAAGAAGGCACAAACTGGTGTCCCTTGTCTTTGAAAAATTGTATGAATGTTGCTCTTATTTCCTGGGAGTTCATATAATATGTAATTTTTCGTCCGATTTGCGATCCGGCTAGTAAGCAAAAGTTGAGATATTGCGTTCAAAAATCCAGACATCCAAAATGATTTTGACCGGGCAGGCAAAATTAAAGATTAGAAACCAGCATTAACAATGTCAAAGATAAAATATTATTACGATACCGAAACCTGCAAATATGAACGTATCCGTGTGAGCAAATGGGATGTGTTTCTCAATGTACTGGGATTCGTGTCTCTGGTGTTGGTTGCAGGCATATGTCTTATTATCGTTTTTGATACATATTTTGAATCTCCCAAAGCTGCCCGTCTTAAAAAGGAAAACGAAGAACTGGAATTTTACTACGAAATGCTCAACAAGGATATGGCGCGTGCTAACGAGATGCTGGAATCACTGCAGGCTCGCGACAATCATGTGTACCGTACTATTTTTGAAGCCGAGCCTATACCCATCTCTGTAAGGAGTGCCGGAGTAGGTGGCGTAGAACGTTACAAGGAGCTGCTGGAAGAAGGTCTAGAGCGCGAAGAACTAATCGTACAGACCCGCGAAAAAGTGGATAAGCTTAAGCGACAGCTTTACATACAGACCCGATCTTATGACGAACTGCTCAAGCAGGCTGAAGACAAAAATGCCATGCTGGCGGCTATTCCTGCCATACAGCCCGTTTCCAACAAAGAGCTGAGAAGGCTGGCCTCAGGTTTTGGCATGCGGGTTCATCCTATCTACAAAGTAAAAATGATGCACCCGGGGATAGACTTTTCTGCCCCTCAGGGCACGCCCGTTTACGCTACCGGTGCCGGTAAAGTAATTACGGTCAAAAGTGCCTTTGCCGGTTATGGCAAACAGGTAGAGATAGACCATGGCTTTGGTTATATTACCAAGTATGCCCATATGTCTGACTTTAATGTAAAAGTGGGACAGACAGTGGAACGGGGGCAATGTATAGGCTATGTAGGTAACTCAGGCACTTCTACTGCGCCTCACCTGCACTACGAGATCATCAAGGATGGTGAGAAGGTAAATCCTATCTACTTCTTCTACCAGGATATCACCCCTGAAGAGTACGAAGTACTGGTACAACTGGCTTCCATTGAAAACCAGTCACTCTAAAAAACTAGCATCAAGGTATTGAAGGAGCCCCTCAGGCTCCTTTTTTTATCCCCGCTTATCCAGGTCGGGCAGGTATATGGTAAAAGTTGTGCCTACAGAAAGTTCAGAGCTGATAAGGATATTACCACCCAGTTTTTCAACCGCCTCTTTTACAATATAAAGTCCCAGGCCTGAGCCACTGGCTTTGTTGGTAGCCCGGAAAAACATATCAAATATACGGTCGAGGTACTGCTGGCTGATGCCTATTCCATTATCTTTCACCAACAGCCTGATACCTCCGGGCTGGGTTTCTATTTCTATATTCACCTCCGGCTTTTCCTGATTCGGATTGTAATACTTCACCGCGTTGGAAAGCAGGTTGTTGAAAATGATTTTTAGCCTGCTGATATCAGAATAAAACTGGAGATCATCCGGAATACTGACGTTAAGCCTGAGTTCATTAGCGTTTTCCATAAAAGACAGGCTATCGGCTATGTCATGGATAATAGTATGAAAATCTACGGCCTCTGCATTTATTTCCAGGCGGTTATTTTTGGAGTAAGCGCTGATCTCCTGGATGGTTTCGTCAAGTTTATGAACACTTTTTTCTATCAGGTTGATAAATCGTTCCTGTTCCTCAGCTTTTTTTATTTCCCGAATCACCTGAATAATTCCCATGATAGAAGTGAGAGGTGCCCTCAGGTTATGCGAGGTGCTATACACAAAGTGATCAAGTTCAGAATTAGCTTTTCGCAGTTCTTCGTTGTTTCGCAGCAGTCTTTCCTCGCTCTGCTTGATATTAGTTACATCCAGATTTACGCCAATAATTTTGACCACTCTGCCTTCCTGGTCAATGATGGGCCGGGCTGAGGCATCCAGGTAGCGGACTTCTCCATCCGGACGAATGATTCTAAATTCAACGTTGAAAACTTCCTTCCCATTTAAAGCTTTAGCCATTTCTGCCCCAGCCCTGGCGACATCATCAGGGTGAACCAGGGATTTCCAATAATTTATGTCCTTCGCAAACTGTTCAGGCGAGATACCGTATATTTTGTGCTGCTGTTCGTTCCAGCTCAGTTCCCCACTTTCCATATCCAGTTCCCAGATGCCGATACGGGCAGTCTGTACCGCCAGCATAAGACGTTTGGAGTATTTAGATAAGGCTTCTTCCTGTTCTTTCTTGCTGGTAATATCCTGAAATGAGCCTCTAACCTTGACTACCTTATCATCTTTGATGTCATAGCCTCCACTGGTGATTCGTACCCATTTAAGGTTTCCTTCGTCTAAAATGATCCGCAGCTCCAGATCGTACAGTTCTCTGTATTTTACCAACCGTTCATAAGCAACCTTGATTACCTCTTTATCGCCGGGTGCATAAAAATCAATAGCACGCTCTACATCTATTTCTTCTTCTGGCGATAAGTTATGGATACGGTAAGTTTCCGCTGTCCAGGTCAACTGCTGCTTTTCCAGGTCTACCTCCCAGCCCCCTACCTTGGCTATCTGACTGGTTTCATCCAGCAGGCGTTCCAGTTCAGTCTCGCGGGTGACATCCTGTATGGTGCCCAGTATTTTTTCAGGTTGCCCCTGATCATTGAACATAATGATGTTATGAGCATCTATGTATTTCAGCTTACCATAGGTATCGTAAATACGGTAAGTAATATGCATATTTTTATACTGGCTGAAAACCTCCTCAGAGCAGCTAAGTACATGTTCTACATCTTCCGGATGTACATAGGCATAAAAGTCAGTGTTGGCAGGAGAATGTTCTCCGGGTCTGAAGCCCATGATACGATAAAACTCTTCAGACCATTCTGCCTCTCCGCTTACCAGATTAACTTCCCAGCTGCCTATTTTGGCTACTTTCTGGGCTATTTTCAGGGAGGCTTCATTATCTCGTATTTTCTGCTCAGCCAGCTTACGATCAGTGATATCTCTGAAGTTGGCAACCAGCCCTCCAACGGCCGGATCATCCATCAGGTTGGTCATAATAGCCTCTATCCAGATGATAGTACCTTCCTTTTTTTTCAGACGCTGCTCAAAATTAACCCGCTCTCCCTGCCCTTCAAGTATACGGTGCAGCAGGGCTTCTGCTTCCGGCCTGTCTTCATTAAGCACAAAGCTACTGCTGTGCATACCCACCATTTCTTCGTAGCCGGTAATGACTGCGGCAGAGGGCGAGGCATAGGTCACGAAGCCGTGCTCGTCATACACTACAATAGCATCAAAACTTTTCTCCAGCAGCCCCTTAAACTTACGCTCGCTCCTGACTAGTTTCTCGTTCAGTACAACAGTGGTATCCAGGTTTTGACGCAGTTCTTCTTCATTGGCACTGAGTTGCTCATTGAGCGCCTGGGTTTCCTGTAATAACTGATCCTTTTCTACCTCTACCTCACGCTGCTTTTGTATGTTGCGAGTGGTGGCTATGAGTTCTACGGTATTCTCATTACCTACCCTTTTGCCATAGGTTTCCGTCCAGATATAGGAACCATCTTTGCGGAGCAGCCTTGCTGTAAAATGCCCAACACCATGCCGGATGGCATCCTCCACGGCTGACATGACTATTTCCTTTTCATGGGGATGAACAAATTCAAGTGCAGACTTACCAATCATCTCCTCAGGCTGATAGCCGAGCAGTTCAGCACAGGAGGGACTTACGTAGAGAGTCCTGGTATCCTCATCATGGCGGCTGATCATGTCGGTGATATTATCTGCCAGAAGTTTGTACTCATTGCGGCTTTCTAAGAGTGCCTGCCCGGTACGACTGCGATAGACGGCATTGGCAAAAATAGCCCCCAGCAATTTGAGCAGGCTGCTGCTTTCACCATTCCAGCTTTTATGCTCGCTGATACTGCTAAAACCGATATAGCCCAAAAAATCATCCTGGTAAATGATGGACACCGCCACTACCGATTTAATTCCCGCAGAAAGTAAGACTTGTTTTTCATTTACTGCTTCAGGAGGCAAATTTTTCAGGTCACGCACCTCTATGGTTTGGCCTGAAAGTACCTTACCCATCCACCAGGGGAAAGGCTCGGCAGGAAAAACCTGGTTTTCGGGACCTAAAGGAGGTACACCAGGCATGCAATACTCATAGGTCAGATGTCCTAATGTTTTTTCTTCATTGAACAGGTAAACAAAAGAACGCTCAAAGCCGGTAAACTCAGTCACTGCTGCCATAGCTTCATTGATCCTTTCATCCAGTTCACTGTAGTTCAGGTTGATAAATCGGGTGGAGATGTCCAGCAGCAGGCGGTTAAAATCATTAAGTGTATTTATTTTCTGTTCTGACTTTTTACGATCGCTGATATCATAGCCTACCCCCTGTATTTCGGTAGGCTTGCCCTGCTCGTCGGTGATGGCTACAAATTCCCAGTAGTTGGTATAATAGCCTCCGTCTGGGGCAGGCTTCCTGATTTCAATGGGCACCATCTTTCCCGGATGAGTCAGGCATTCTTCCACCATCTTGTAGGTCTTCTCGTGGTCTTCCGGGATGATGGTCTCCAGGGAATACGTACCTATGATATCCTCAAACTGATGAAATTTATTTTTGAAGGACGGGTTAGAAAAAGTAAAGTACCCTTCCAGGTCAGTACGGATCAGGTAAGTGGTCTGAGAGTCAATAATGTTAGCAAGTTCTTGTTGCTTTCGGAGAAGTTCCTGTTCACGCTTCTTTTTATCGGTAATGTCATAGCCTACCCCCTGTATTTCGGTAGGCTTGCCCTGCTCGTCGGTGATGGCTA
>JBKHDR010000022.1:0-50696 GCA_046541235.1 Cyclobacteriaceae bacterium
CGGCAGGCATCTACCCATTTTACGCCAGTTTAGCGGCTTCCGAACAGCGGTCGTACAACTCATTGAGCGACCTGATACGGTGAATGAGCTCGTCGGTCACTGCGTAAGGTGTCATACGCCAACCCCAGTTGCCGCTGGCAGTGGAGGGGATGTTCATGACACCTTCCCGGCCCATGCCCAGGTAATCCTGCATGGGGATTACACATAGCCTGCTCACCGACGACATAGCCATCCTCACCAGGGCGGGAGCTACTTCATCAGGACCGAGGGAGCGGCTGAGGTAGTTCTGCAGGTTTTGCCTTTCCGTATCTCTGGCCTGTTCGTACCAACCCCTGACCGTATTATTGTCGTGTGTGCCGGTGTATACGACCGAATTCTCCGTATGATGATGGTTGATGTAGCTGTTTTTGGGCATGCCCTCGCCAAAAGCAAAGAGCAGTACTTTCATGCCTGGCAGGCCAAACTCGTTCATCAGGTCATAAACCGGCTGGTCAATATCACCCAGATCTTCGGCGATGATGGGTAGTTCGGGAAATTTCTTTTTGAGTTTCTGAAAGAATTTGCTTCTTGGCCCCTCCTGCCAGCTGCCGTTGATGGCAGTAGCTTCTCCGGCAGGCACCTCCCAGTAGTCGGAAAAGGCACGGAAGTGATCCAGCCGAATGATGTCAAACATGAGCAGGTTATGCGTGATACGTCGTATCCACCAATCATATTTGCTCTTTCTGAGCTTTTTCCAGTCAAAAACAGGCATACCCCATAGCTGGCCGGTTTCACTGAAATAGTCAGGAGGCACACCGGCTACGGCTACGGGAGATTTATCTTTATCCAGTTTGAAAATCTCGGCATTGGCCCACACGTCGGCGCTGTCGTAACCTACATAAAAGGGGACATCGCCAAAGAAGTGAATACCCCGGTCTTTGCAGTACATTTTCAGGGTTTCCCACTGCTGGAAGAAGACGAATTGCAGGAACTTCTCCCTGAGGATTTCCTCCCTGAGTTTCTCCCGGTATTCGGACAGGATAGCAGGATTGCGGTCGCGCAGAGCCACAGGCCACTGAAACCATGCCTGCCTCTCAAAATGATTTTTGAGCGCCATGTATTCGGCAAAATTATCCAGCCACTCTCCATGTTCGTTGCAGAATTTTTCAAATAGCTCTGCCTGCCGTTGAGTAGGGTCATTTCTGAAGCTGATAAATGCTTTTTCCAGCAGCTGCTTTTTAAAAGGGACTACGTGTTCAAAGTCTACCCGGTCTTCTCTGAATCCATGCTCCAGCTGCAGGTCACTTTCCTGCACATAGCCTTCATCAGCCAGCAGGTCGGGGCTGATGAGCAGGGGGTTACCGGCAAAGGCAGACAGCCCACTGTAGGGTGAGTAGCCACTCTGCCCTTCCACGGGGTTGAGGGGCAAAATCTGCCAGTAGGAAAGCCCCGCCTGGTGCATGAAGTCGGCAAAGCGGATGGCTTCCGGCCCCAGGTCGCCAATGCCAAATCTTGATGGTAATGAAGATATATGCAGCAGTATGCCGCTGCTTCTTTTTTTGAGCATAATTTAATTTTTGGTTAAAAGACAAAGTGGGAAATCGGAAAGTAATTCAGCTACGCTGATTTGATCAGCCAACTGGTACACTTTCCGAGTGAATATGCACTGCCACTCACCGCTTAGCCCGGGCAACTCCAGGTAGGTGTCGCCCCAGCAATTTTCGCCCAGAGGCAGATACTCATCTTTGAGCAATGATTGTACATGCAGAGGCACCAGCACCAAAGCAGCAGCCTGTCCACTCTTTCTCAGGAAGGCAAATACCTTGTCTCCGGCTTTGCCTCCTGTTTTTAGCGGCTGGTACTCCCCCCTGGCAAAGATAGGCAGAAACTGTTGTCTTAGCTTAAGGCCCTGGTAGAGGGTAAACATTTTGATATCAGGCTTAATGAGATCGGCCTTTAACTGGGCAATGATCTCCAGAGGGTCCTCCTGCCAGTTCTTTTCCAGATGGGCCAGCATTTCCTGTCTTTTTTCATAATTTACCGGACGGCGGTTGTCGGGGTCAACCATGCTCAGGTCCCAGAACTCACTACCCTGGTAGACATCGGGCAGACCGGGTACGGTCAGCTTCAGCAGGGTCTGGCTGAGCGAATACACCACCGCTTTGCAGGCCAAATCATGGGCGAAGCTGGTAAAATGATCCATAAAAGCCTCATCAGCCAAAATGTGGTCAATAAAGTTCATGGTAGCCTCTTCATATTCTTCATTAGGCTCAGCCCAGCTGGTATGCAGCTTGGCTTCTTTGACGGCCTTGAGAATGTAGTCTTTGAGGCGGGGCTGGTAGTCAGCGTCCTGTGGCGTCCGGTGAAAGGGATAAGTCGCGATCAGCGTCTGATAGAGAAAATACTCGTCATTCTCATCCGGCATACGAACCTCAGCAGATTTATGAAAATGCCTTTCGTTGTGGTACTGCCATTTTTTAAAGGTCTCCGCCCATTTACCAGGCATCTCGCTCAGCAGGTTGAGCCGCATGCGGGCATCTTCCCCGCGCTTGGTATCATGGGTACCGGTGGCATTCATATTGTACATCGGGCGAATCTGCATCTGCTCATGAAAGCGTGCCGGCCGCATACCCAGCTTATCTGGTGAATCGCCTACCTCGTTGTGGGAAATGAGCGGGCTGTACTGGTAAAAAGTAGTGTCTTCCACGCCTTTGGCTGCCAGCGGACCGGTAAACTGCATAGCTCTCATATTGAAATAGAGCTTATTCTGGTTTTCCTCCTCGCTACCGTCGTCCACCCCATTAAATACCAGGTGTAGATTCTGAAAATAGATATCCAGCTCTGGAAATTGCTGCTCTATCCTTTCAAAGGTATCTTTGATGACCTGCATATCCTCATCCGGGTAGGGTAACTTATTGGCGTATATACGATAAAGCGGGAAGGCGATCAGGAAATGACCCAGCGCTGCTCTGAGTTTTTTCTTATCAGGCTTTACATTTTCATAAGGAATGAGGGAGAGATCTTCCATCAGGCGGATGAGGTTATCCAACTCGCCGGCCATGCGTTCTTCTAAGATAAACTTCTTGTTGCGATACACCAGTTCATGATAATCCGGATACTGGGGTGCAATTTTCTGGTAAAGCGCCAGCAGTGCTTCCTCGCCTTTGCGGTCGGTGAGCAGCTGATTGACCCTGGCCAGGAAATCATAGCCGCTGCTGCCCTCTATAGGCCAGAAGTTGGGCATTTCCTCTTCGGCTTCAAGTATTTTTTCTACCACGATGTAGACATCATCCCCGGCCAATTTTCTTAGTCTTTCAGTATAAGTGGTAGGGTCTAGCAGGCCGTCAATGTGGTCTACCCTCAGTCCCTGGATCAGGCCTTCGTCCAGCAGCTCTTTGATAAAGCGATGGTATTCGTCAAATACCGGCTGCTCCTGCATATTGAGGCAGATCAGGTCGTTGACCGTAAAAAAGCGCCGGTAGTTGATCTGCGTTTCGGTACGCTTCCAATGGACCGGACGGTAGCTTTGCTGGTCCAGGATACGAAGCACCCGTTCCGGCTTCTGGTTCTGGCTCTCGGCAGCTTCTTCCAACAGCTCACGTATGACAGTATGCTGCTCTACCATCTTCATTAGCCTGGCTTTAAGTGGTTTCCAGTCTTTTGTCGCTTTTTCGGCCTCGGGCAGCTCACTGACAAATTTTTCCACCTCAGCAGCCAAAGACAGGTAATCAGTGATGAGGTTCTGGTCATCTGTTTTCTGAGGCAGGCTGTCGGAGTGGGTGTTGAGCAGGAAAGGGTAAGAGCAGATGTTAAGAGGAAAGAAATTATCGTAGTAGGTAAAGTCAAATCCTTTTTCGCCCAGGCGCAGCTTCAGTTCTCCTTTGGCTAATACTTCCTGTAGCGGATCGCCGAGTGTAGGGATCATGAGCCTGCCATAAAATTCTTTTTCGGGATACAGCCAGTCAATATCAAAAAAACGGTAGTAGGGCGAGTGCTGCCCCTTTTCCATGATATCGTAGAGCCAGGGGTTTTCAGCGCTGAAAGCCATATGGTTAGGCACAATATCCTGCAGCCATTGCATATTGAGGGCTTTAAGGTCGTTGGCTATCTTTCTAAACTCATCAAGCGTACCTATCTCGGGATTGATGCGGTGGGGGTTAAGCACATCGTAGCCGTGCATGCTGCCGGGGGTAGCCTCAAAAAAAGGAGCTGCATAAATGGTGGAAATGCCCAGTTTGTTGAGGTAAGGAATGATCCTTTGTAAGTCTTTGAATTTAAAATCTTTATGAAGCTGTACTCGGTAAGTAGCCCGTGGAAAATGCATATGATTTAGATTAAAAGTTTAAAAAATGCATCAGGTCGGAAGTTTATTTCCGTCTGATGGCGAGTTCTTCATTGACCTTGATATTGAGTTCATCAAAAAGATCGGCAAAGAGCTGGCACCAGAGTTTGGCTTCTTCATCTCCCCGGGCGGCTCTCTCTGCCTGATCGCGGTAGTAGTTGTTCTGAATCCTGAAAGCAATGTTTTGGGCCATCCAGTGGTCAGGTTGCAGCTTGATCTTTTTGGCAGCCTGCAGGTATTTGACAATCAGGTGCATGTGGATAGTGTCCTGAGGATTTTTGTGGAGGTGCTGCATCATCTTCTGCACCTTTTGCTCGGTCTGGAAGGTCAGGCCGACCAGGTCTAGCTTCACAGACAGCCGCTCAATACTTTCTGTAAGAATATTCAGCTCCTTCAGGTCAATATCATCATGATCCAGGAGATGCCTCAGTCGCGAATTGATGGTAAAATCACCAGCGTACTTGAGCGGCTTGGGCACCTCAAAGCGGAGCTCATTCATAGCCTGCATCAGCGAGTAATTGTTTTCATAAATTTTGCGGAAAGCATCTTCCGCCTCGTACAGCGTATTACGCATGGCGAGCTCCAGCAGGGTTTTCTGGTCGTCTTTGAAAAGGTGCCAGAAGGAATAGTTGTGCGTGCCAAAGTGTTTATCCATCAGCACGATTACCTCGTGTACCCGCGTTTTCTGGAAGGAGTCGGCTATCTCTTCTCTCATCTCCAGGTAGGCTTCTTCAATATCAAATTCCCTGACCCCGCCAAAAAGATGGTGATCGCCCAGGTGCATGATGGCATAGGTAAAGGCATTCTCCTCCCAGGTCACCTCCGATCTCAATGTGGCCTTACCAATGGACATGGTATATTTGCCGGCTTCAAAGTATTCAAAATCAGCAGAAATAACATCAAAGCTGTAAATGCGGGCACGTTTGTGATAACCGGCAAAGTGAGACGATACTGCATAGTGAACCCCCACTCGGTGCATATCCACAATGGAGGGTCTTACTTCTTTCTCATAGGCAACCGCTGCATTTCCGTATTCGGGCAGGTTGCTGGGGCATTTTTCCAGCAGGCTGATGAAAGGCTGCTCATAGTCTTCGCCAGTGATGTCAGTGGCCAGCTGTATGGCCCTGGCAGCGTACATGATATCCTGCAGGGTTTCTATGCCGGTTACCTCGTCGAAGAACCAGCCGCAACTGGTGTACATCAACATGCAGTGGTGCTGTATCTCCAGCAGTTTGAGAAATCTGATCTCTTCTTCCCTGCTCAGTTTACGACTGCTGTGCTTTCTGAGGAAGGCCTCTACAGTTT
This sequence comes from Cyclobacteriaceae bacterium, assembly GCA_046541235.1. Lineage (GTDB taxonomy): Bacteria > Bacteroidota > Bacteroidia > Cytophagales > Cyclobacteriaceae > Catalinimonas. The sequence continues at coordinate 5,627 of JBKHDR010000022.1, forward strand.
CATACGAGCGGTCCAGTACCACATCTATGTATTCGTTACGCAGATGCCAGGGGTCTTTGGTCAGCTCTTTCAACTCTTTTTCGTAAAGCACGATCATCTTATCGCGGAGCCAGTCGAAGGCCGCTCTCAGAGGCTTGCGCCACTTTTGGTGCCAGTCGGGATGACCGCCGGTATTGCCTCCTCCATTGTCTGACCAGCGCTCCAGGTGGGGCGTACTGCTCCAGGCAGTATTTTCTATGATCCTGGCTTCGTATTCAGGAGGAAATCTCTCCAGGTAATCACCGTAGATAGTAATATCTGCGCTGCTGTGGTTTTCAATATACTGCAGGCAAAAGGCCAGCCCCATTTCACCAAAGCGGTGGTGGTGTCCGTAGGTTTCACCATCGGTAGCAATATGCATAATCTGAGGCTTCCCGCTGTCATCATGCAAATCCAACTGCCCGGTAAGGCGGTCGGCAAATACTTTTCCATCGTTGAGCAGTCCTTCAAAGGCGATACCCTGGGATACGGGGCCGTCATAGAAAAAGAGGGTAATGCTTCTGCCCGAAGGGAGCTTACAGAGGTAAGGTCGGCGAGGGTCAATCCTGGCACCTACTGCCTCCTGCCAGTCCTTTTGGCCGAATTTACGGTACGAATGGGCCTGGTAAGGAGAGAGAATGGTAAATTTAATCTCATGTTTGGCTAGTACCTCCAGCACCTCCGTACTCACGGCGGTTTCGCTCAGCCACATGCCTTCAGGCTTTCTGTTAAACCTGTGCTCAAAATCCCGTATCCCCCAGATGACCTGCGTCTCCTGGTCGCGGGCATTGGCCAGGGGCATGATGATGTGGTTGAACGACTGCGCTATGGCTGAACCATGACCATTAAAAAGCTTCATACTTTGCTTATCAGCCTCCAGTATGGCCTGGTAGACTTCAGGATCTCTCGACTTGAGCCACAGCATGAGCGTAGGACCAAAGTTGAAGCTGATGCGGCTGTAATTGTTTACAATGTCTATGATACGGCCTTTATGGCCCAGGATACGGGCTACTGCATTGCGCGAATAGCATTCGTGGGTGATGCGCTCGTTCCAGTCGTGAAAGGGATAAGCAGAGTCCTGTAGTTCCACCCAGTTCAGCCAGGGATTTTCGCGAGGTGGCTGGTAGAAATGTCCGTGTATACAAACGAATTTGTTTTTACTCATTTTTAGCAATCTGAATTTAATACTGAGTTGAAAGCAGCAGCATGGATTCGCCTCTCAGGCTGAGTTTTTCATCCCCCAAAATGTTATCGTATTTGCTGTTGCTGCCTGTCGTATCCTGTGTAGTAGCAGGCCCGCCATAAGCAGGATCACCTGACTCAAGCAAGCTAAACAAATTTTGGGAGGATTCTTCCTTCAGGCTGAAATCTGCCGCCTCTTTGCCAAAGTTCATCAGCACATACACCAGGTGTCCGCCGCTGCTTTCGCGCCGCAGGGCAATCAGTCTTTCTCCTGCTGAAAATGTCTGGGTACATTCCCGGCTGAATTCCTGTAGGGCGGGCAGTTCTCTCCTGAGCCTGATCAGTTCTTTATAGAAGGCGAGCATCTGCCCGTAGTTTTTCTTTTCAAGATCCCAGCTCAGCCTGGAGCGGCCAAAGGTTTCTTCCGACTGCGGATCGGGCGTCTCCAGGCCCCGTTTCTGGAAGTAGGCAAATTCTTTCGCTCTCCCTTTCCTGACAGCTTCTACCAGGTCGGGGTCGGTATGGCTGACAAAGTACTGGAAGGGTTTTTCCTCTCCGTATTCTTCTCCCATAAACAGCATAGGTACATAGGGCGAAAGCAGGTAAGCCGCTGCACAGACCTTCTGCATTTCAAAGGAAACCAGTTGCGACAGGCGCTCACCCAGCATGCGGTTGCCTACCTGGTCATGGTTTTGCGCAAAGACTACAAACTGGTGATAGGGCAGGTCGTTGACGCTGTTGCCGAAGGTTTTATGGCGATGAGGCGAATAAACGCCGTCGTACACAAAAGTTTTGTCATAAGCTTTGTGTAGGTGAGAAAGCTGCCCAAAATCTGCATAGTAGCCATTATTTTCTCCTGTTACCAGCGCATGGATGGCATGATGAAACTCGTCTATCCACTGCCCGCTGAGGCCATAACCACCTTTTTCGGGTGGGATGATAAAGCGTCGGTCGTTGAGGTCGCATTCGGCAATCAGGGTGAGCTTGCGCTGCTGTCTTTGCTCAAGCTGCTGCACTTCTTCAGAGAGTTCCTGTAGAAAGTGACGCGCTCCCAGGTCTTTGATGGCATGCACGGCATCCAACCTCAGCCCATCTATATGAAACTCATCCATCCACATGAGCGCATTTTGTAGGAAAAAGCTGCGTACCTGGTCTGAATAGGCATCATCAAAATTGAGGGCTTTGCCCCAGGGGGTGTGATATTTGTCAGTAAAATAAGGACCGTAATCATACAGATAATTACCCTCAGGACCCATGTGGTTGTAGACCACATCCAACAACACGGCAATACCCTGCTGGTGGCAGGCGTTGACCAGCTTTTTAAGACCTTCGTAGCCTCCATAGCTGTCTTGTACGGCATAAGGATAGACACCATCATAACCCCAGTTGCGGCTTCCGGGAAACTGCGCCACCGGCATGATCTCCAGGGTATTTACGCCCAGTTCCTGTAGGTATGTCAGTTTACCAATGATGCCTTCAAAGGTGCCCTTTTCGGTAAAAGTGCCCACATGCAGTTCGTAAATGATCATTTCTTCCATGGCGATGCCCTGCCACTGCTGATCCTGCCAGGAGAAGGACTGCCGGTCCACTACCACGCCGGCTTTGTGTACGCCATGGGGCTGCGAGAGCGAGGCAGGATCGGGACGCTGCAACTCCTGATCCAGCTCAAAAAGGTAAGTGTCACCAGGATGGATATGATTAAGTTTAGCTTCCCAGTAGCCACCTTCCAGGGCTTGCATAGGCTCCCGCCGCTCATCATTGAGCAGGAGCGAGACATTTTTCCGAAAAGGAGCCCAGACCCTGAAAGTACAGCCATCGTTATCGTAGAAAGCGCCAACTTGTGTTTTCATGTTAAAAAAAATAGTGCTGCCAGAAGCAACAGGTAAAAAATGCATTAGTAAAATACGTAGGGTTATTCAGAATGACTTGTCCACGAAGTTAACAAAATATCGTAAGCAGAGCAGGGTCTTATTGCGAATTATGATGATGATGCCTAACTTGTTGGCATCAAAACAGCGCCTGCCATTGAATTTTTTGTGAGATTATCAGCTTTCCCGTACCTGATAACAATCGACTGAATGAGCTGTTTGGTAGATATTTCTTGTAGCTTTCTTAAGCATTTTATTTTTATAACTAATCAACCTCTAACGCCTTGCAAAAATCAGAAGGAAGAAAAAGAGTTATCATTGAGCATCTCTCACCCCAAGTTGAAAATGGTCAGTTTCCTGCGAAAAGAGCCCTGGGCGATATTGTAGAAGTCCAGGCAGATGTTTTTGCCGACGGACACGATATTGTGAAGGCTATCCTGCTTTACCGGCATGTCGATGATAAAAACATGACCGAAGTGCCCATGGATTTCATCATGAATGACCGCTGGAAGGCCTCTTTTACGGCTGACAAACGTGGATTCTACGAGTATACCATCATGGGTTACGTTGACCATTTTGCCAGCTGGCAGTACAGTATCCGCAAAAAGTTTGAAGCAAACCAGGATATCAAAGTAGACCTGCTGATAGGGGCAGAGATGATTGAAAAAACTGCCGCGCGTGTAAAAAATAATGCCGGCAAAAAATTAATGGAATGGGCCAACACCCTGCGTCGGCACGATCACCAGGACTTTATCGCCGAGGCGGTAGAACTGGGCCTGAGCGATGATGTAACCCATCTTATGTTTAAGCACTACGATCGCAGTGATGCCACCACTTATCCTGAAAAACGCCGGATTGAAGTTGAGCGGAAAAAAGCCCTCTACAGCACCTGGTACGAACTTTTTCCCCGTTCAGCGGCCCAGGAGCCTGGCAAACACGGCACCTTCAAAGATGTACATCGCCTGCTGCCCCAGGTAGCCGACATGGGTTTTGACGTGATTTATTTTCCGCCTATCCATCCCATCGGCAGAAAGCACCGCAAAGGACTTAACAACTCCCTCAGTGCCAACCCTGGTGATCCTGGCTCATGCTGGGCCATTGGCTCAGAGGAGGGAGGGCATAAATCTATCCATCCTGAACTGGGTACTATGAAAGACTTTCAGGACCTGGTGTGGGCTGCCGGAGAGCGGGGGATCGAGATCGCACTGGATATTGCCTTTCAGTGTGCGCCCGATCACCCTTATGTCAAGGAGCACCCGCAGTGGTTCAAGTGGCGACCGGACGGTACGGTACAATATGCTGAAAACCCGCCCAAGAAGTACCAGGACATTCTGCCTATCAATTTTGAGAACGACGACTGGGAGAACTTATGGGAAGAACTCAAAAGCGTCATAGAATTCTGGATTGATAAAGGCATTACCATTTTCAGGGTGGATAATCCGCATACCAAATCTTTTGCTTTCTGGGAGTGGGCCATCGGTGAAATTCGCCAGAAGAACCCTGATATCATCTTCCTGGCAGAAGCTTTTACTCGGCCCAGAGTGATGGAAAGGCTGGCTAAGATCGGCTTCAACCAGTCGTATACCTACTTTACCTGGAGGAACAATCCTTACGAGATGCGTCAGTACATGGAAGAGCTGACCAAGACGGAGATGCGCAATTATTTCCGCCCTAATTTCTGGCCTAATACGCCCGATATTCTTCCCCCGGTACTGACCCACGGCGGTGAACCTGCCTTCATTTTCCGCCTTATCCTGGCAGCCACGCTCTCCTCCAGTTATGGAATCTACGGGCCGGTATACGAATTCGGGCTCAGCCAACCCTACCCCGGCAAGGAAGAATATATTGACTCGGAGAAGTTTGAGATCAAAGACTGGGACTGGTTTAAAGAGACCCGTATCAAGGAAATCATTATCAGGATTAACAAAATCAGAAAAGAGAATCCTGCTTTTCATGATACCTTCAACATACATTTTGCCGAGGTACAAAATGATAACATCCTGTGCTTTGGTAAATATGACAAAGCATCGGGTAACAGGGTAATTGTGGCGGTAAACATGGACCCCTACAATGCACATTCAGCACATGTGCGTATTCCCGTGGAGCAACTGGGCATCAATCCTCACACGCCCTATACGGTTTATGACATGATCAGCTATAGCCGCTATACCTGGCATGGTGAATGGAACTATATAGAACTGAACCCTCATCAGATGCCTGCCCATATTTTCAGAGTGGAACAATAGTAAAACTACACAACATTTTATGTCAAAAAAAACAGTCCAATTAGACGATAAACTGCACTGGTATAAGGATGCCGTTATCTATGAACTACACATCAAGGCTTTCAAAGACAGCAATGGTGACGGAATAGGAGATTTTAAAGGGTTGCTCAGCCAGCTTGATTACCTGCAGGACCTGGGCGTGAACACCATCTGGGTGCTGCCTTTTTACCCATCACCCCTCCGGGATGATGGCTATGATATCAGCGATTATTACAATATCAATCCCAGCTACGGAAACGTCAAAGACTTCAAGCGCTTCATGAAAGAAGCCCACCAAAGGGGGCTGAAAGTAATTACCGAGCTGGTTATTAATCATACTTCAGACCAGCACCCCTGGTTTCAGCGTGCCCGCCGGGCCAAACCAGGTACGCCTGAAAGAGATTTCTATGTATGGAGTGATACGCCCGAAAAATACAAGGATGTCCGCATCATCTTCCAGGATTTTGAGCCTTCCAACTGGAGCTGGGACCCGGTAGCCAAGGCTTATTACTGGCACCGCTTCTTCTCCCATCAGCCTGATCTCAATTATGACAATCCCATGGTGGTAGAAGAGATCTACAAGGTGCTCGACTACTGGATTGATATGGGGGTAGATGGCTTCCGCCTGGATGCCGTACCTTACCTTTTTGAACGTGACGGTACCAACTGCGAGAACCTGCCCGAGACGCACGTGTTCCTCAAAAAACTCCGGTCACATGTGGAAAAAAAGAAGCCTGACACTTTGCTCCTGGCCGAAGCCAATATGTGGCCGGAGGATTCAGCTTCTTACTTCGGCGATGGTGATGAGTGTCATATGAATTACCACTTCCCGATCATGCCCCGCATGTTTATGGCAGTGCGTATGGAAGACCGCTACCCGATCACCGATATCCTTGATCAGACGCCCGAAATCCCCGAAACCTGCCAGTGGGCCATGTTCCTCAGAAACCATGATGAGCTTACCCTGGAGATGGTGACCGACGAGGAGCGCGATTATATGTATAAAGTCTATACCAAAGACCCGCTGGCCAAGATCAACCTGGGAATCCGCCATCGCCTGGCCCCGCTGCTGGATAATGACAGAAAGAAAATAGAGCTGATGAACCACCTGCTCTTCTCTATGCCCGGTACGCCAGTGATCTATTACGGAGATGAGATTGGTATGGGTGATAACTATTACTTGGGAGACCGCGATGGGGTGCGTACTCCTATGCAGTGGAGCCCCGACCGTAATGCCGGTTTTTCTGATGCCAATCCGCAAAAGCTTTATCTGCCTGTCATCCTGGATCCTGAATACCAGTACGAAGCGGTTAACGTGGAAACCCAGCAACATAACTCTAACTCCCTGCTCTGGTGGATGAAGCGCCACATCAGCATGCGCAAAAAGCACAAGGCTTTCAGCCGGGGCGACATCAAATTTTTGCCTGCCGAAAATGCCAAGGTACTGGCCTTTACCCGCAGCTATGGAGATGAGACCGTGCTGGTACTGGCTAACCTGTCTCGCTTTTCACAGCCGGTAGAACTGGACCTGAGCGATTTTAAGGATTATATACCAATTGAGCTGTTTAGCCGCAACAAATTTCCCCGTATCAAAGAGGATCTTTATCTGTTTACGCTGGCTTCGCATGGGTATGAGTGGTTTCTGCTCAAAAAACCTGAAATGCTGGAAGAGGTAGAGTCTGATATGCCAAAAAAGAACATAGTAACGGTTAAAGACTGGGCTGACCTGCTCAAGCCCAAATCGCTGGCAAACCTGGAGGCGGTGCTGCCCAATTACCTGAACAAATGCCGCTGGTTTGGCGGTAAAGCCCGGGTGATACAAAATGTAAAGGTAGTCCACCATTCCAATATGCCTATGGACAAAAGCCTGGGTGCTTTTGTCATCATTGAAGTAAGCTACAATGAGGGTCTGGACGAGCTTTATCAGCTGCCCGTATCATTTATTGCCGAAGAGTTCAGTGAATTTCTGCGCAGGCAGTTTCCTGCCAGCATCATCGCGCCTATTTCGCTACAGGGGCAGAATGGCTACCTCTACGATGCAGTTTACAATGAGGCTTTCCGTACCACCCTTTTCCAGGTGATGACCAGCAGAAAGAAGGCTTCTGTAGAAAAAGGAACCGGCGCTCAGCTACTGGGCAGTGCCGATAAAAATGCCTCCAAGCTCTGGAAAAAGAAAAAAATGGATATTAGCTCCAGGGTGCTCAGTGCTGAACAAAGTAATACCTCCATTATCTACGAAAAAGAATTTTTCTTTAAGCTTTATCGCAAACTGGACGCCGCGCTTAATCCTGACCTGGAGATTACCCGCTTCCTGACCGAAGAGGCTAAGTTTCCCAACGTGCCTCGTTATGTGGGTAGCCTTGAACTGGATACCCAGAAAAAAGACACCATGGTACTGGGCATGATGCAGGAGCTGGTAGAAAACCAGGGCGACGCCTGGACTTATATGGCTGATGTGATACAGCGCTACTTTGAGCGTGTGCTCACTGAGCAAAGCGAGCAAAAGAATCCCCCCGCTATGAAGGGAACCCTTATTAATCCGGCTGATTATGATAAGATACCGGATAAGGTCATGCACTTTATGGGAGGTGCTGCTTTAGAGCGTTCGGCGCTGCTGGGTATCCGGACAGCAGAGATGCACCTGGGGCTGGCCTCAGCTGCCAACCTACCTGATTTCTCTCCTGAACCATTCTCCCTGCATTACCAGCGATCGCTTTTTTCATCGCTACAATCTCAGGTCAGGGGTACTTTCCAGGTACTGGAAAAGACTATGAAAAATCTTGACGAAAAAATACGTGAAGATGCCGAGGAGATCAGAGACATGCGCAGAGATATACTGAAGTGCATGCAGAAAATCTATGAACATAAGATTGATACCATGAAAATCCGAACCCACGGCGACTATCACCTGGGCCAGGTACTCTTTACCGGTAAAGACTTCGTCATACTGGATTTTGAAGGAGAGCCTGCAAGAGCTTATAGCGAAAGAAGGCTCAAACGCTCCCCTCTGCGCGATGTAGCCGGTATGATCAGATCCTTTCATTATGCTGCCTACAATGGCCTGTTCAGAAATGAGAGCTTCTCCAAAGGCGAAGCCGAATACCTGGATGCCTGGGCTGAGCAGTGGTATCATTACATAAGCGGAGTATTCATGAAGGCTTATATTGAGCGCAGCCAGGGTGGAGGCTATCTGCCTTCTAACAAAGAAGACCTTCAGATCCTGCTGGATACCTTCCTGCTGGAAAAAGCAGTATACGAGTTGGGATACGAACTCAATAATCGTCCCGGCTGGGCCAGCATACCCATGCGAGGTATCAAATATATTATGAAGAAATTTTACGAAGATGAGTCAAAAAGAAACACATAATAATCCCGGACAAAGAGTTACAAGTTTAAAAAACCTAGAACACCAAGCTATGGAATCAGTACACCCAACCCGAATTACTGAATTTGACATACATCTTTTCAAAGAAGGAAAGCATTACAACCTGTATGATAAGCTGGGTTCGCATCCGATGACGCACGATGGCGTTGAAGGTACTTACTTTGCTCTATGGGCACCTAACGCAGAGAGAGTTTCGGTCGTGGGAGATTTTAACAACTGGGATAGAGGCAGCCATACCATGCAGCCGCGCTGGGATGGCTCCGGTATCTGGGAAACTTTTCTTCCGGGAGTAAACCACGGCACACGCTATAAATATTTTATCCGCTCCCGCTTCAATGGCTACGAAGCCGAAAAAGGAGACCCCTTTGCTGTACATTGGGAGAAGCCTCCCCAAACCGCCTCTGTAGTATGGGACAGGAGTTACAACTGGACCGACGGACAATGGCTGGACGAGCGTAAGAAAAAAATGGGCGAAGACCGGCCAATGGCAGTATACGAAATGCACATTGGCTCATGGAAGCGCAAAGGAGAAAGAGGTGAGCAGTTCCTCAACTACAGGGAACTGGCCGACGAATTATGTAGCTACCTTAAAGACATGGGCTACACCCACGTGGAGTTTCTGCCAGTGATGGAGCACCCCTTCTATGGCTCCTGGGGTTATCAGTGTACGGGGTATTTTGCGCCCAGCAGCCGCTACGGTACTCCCCAGGATTTTATGTACCTGGTTGACAGGCTGCATAATGAAAATATAGGCGTCATCCTTGACTGGGTTCCTTCGCACTTTCCTAATGACCTGCACGGCCTGCATTATTTTGATGGCACTCATCTCTTTGAGCATGAGGATCCTCGTCAGGGCTACCATCCTGACTGGAATAGCTATATATTCAATTACAGCCGTAATGAGGTAAGATCCTTCCTCATCAGTAGTGCCATGTTCTGGCTCAGAGAATGCCATGCAGATGGCCTCCGGGTAGATGCCGTGGCTTCCATGCTTTACCTGGATTACTCCCGCAAAGAAGGGGAGTGGATTCCCAACGAATACGGGGGACGCGAAAACCTGGACGCCATCAACTTCCTGAAAGAATTTAATAATGCCGTTGATGCTGAATTTCCAGACGTACATACCATAGCTGAGGAATCTACTGCCTGGCCTATGGTATCACGTCCTACACAGATTGGCGGCCTGGGCTTTGAGATGAAGTGGATGATGGGCTGGATGCACGATACCCTGGACTACATGTCCAAAGATCCCATCTATCGCAAATACCATCAGGGAGAGATTACCTTCAGCCTGATGTATGCCTTTACCGAGAATTTTATGCTGCCCCTTTCGCACGACGAAGTGGTACATGGCAAAGGACCTCTGATTGATAAGATGCCTGGTGATGAATGGCAGCGTTTTGCCAACCTGCGTGCCTTATATTCTTATATGTACGTACATCCCGGAACCAAGCTGCTCTTTATGGGCGGCGAATTTGGGCAGACCCAGGAATGGCGCCATGATCAGAGTCTTGACTGGCACCTTTGTGAATACGAGCCTCATCAGAAAATGCAGAACCTGGTACGTAAGCTTAATGAGCTGTATCATTCCGAACCAGCCTTGTATGAGCGACAGTTCCAACCGGAAGGTTTTGAATGGATTGATATCAACGATTACCAGAATTCAGTGATCAGCCTGTTGCGGAAAGGGCATCAGGAGCAGAATAACCTCTACGTGGTCATTAACTTTACTCCTGCGGTTCATGAAAACTATCGTATTGGCGTACCTCATAAAGGGTACCTGAGAGAGATATTTAATTCAGATGACCTGGAGTTCGGCGGAAGCGGTGTGCTTAACCAGGGACAACTGGAAACCCTGCCTATTCCCATGCATGGAAGGGCACGTTCAGTTAACCTGACCCTGCCACCCCTGGGCATGAGTATCCTGAAGTATGAGGAGCACTGATACATGACAGGATAAACTAATATTTGAAAAAATAAAGGCTGCCAGCAATGGCAGCCTTTTCTTGTATGAGAAAGCGGCAAGTCTTAATAAACAGCCGCCTCTTTCAGGGTAGTCATGATGCGGTACGCAATCTGGTAGGGGTCGGCATTGGAAGCCGGACGGCGGTCTTCCAGGTAGCCCTTCCATTTGTCTTCAATGACTGCGATAGGAATACGGATAGAAGAACCCCGGTCGCTGATGCCATAACTGAATTTGTCAATGGCCTGGGTTTCGTGCAGGCCAGTTAGGCGCTCATGGTTATTGGAACCATATACAGTTATATGCTCCTGGTGCATTTTGCCCATGGCATCACAGATACTTTTAAACAGCTCTTCGCCGCCAGTTTCACGCATGGCCGGCGTAGAGAAGTTAGTGTGCAGGCCTGAGCCGTTCCAGTCGCCCTTCATGGGTTTGGGAGCAAACTCAATGTGCACATTATACTTTTCAGCGATCCGGAAAAGCAGGTATCGGGAGATCCAGAGGTCATCTGCGGCTTTTTTGGAGCCTTTGCCGAAGCACTGGTATTCCCACTGCCCCAGCATCACTTCGGCATTGATGCCTGTGATTGAAAGCCCCGCTTCCAGGCAGGCATCCAGGTGCTCTTCCACAATATGGCGGCCGGTGACGCGGCCATCACCTACCGAGCAGTAGTACATGCCCTGAGGAGCCGGGTAACCATTGCGGGGAAAGCCCAGCGGACGGCCATCTACTACGAAAGTGTATTCCTGCTCAAAACCAAACCAGAAGCCGGGATCATCATCGTACTTGGCGCGGGCGTTGGAGGGATGAGGGGATCCGTCGGGGTTAAGTACCTCGCACATGACCAGCCAGGCGTTTTTACGACCTGAATCAGGATAGACAGACACTGGTTTCAGCAAACAATCAGAAGAATGGCCTTCTGCCTGCTGGGTAGAACTACCGTCAAATGACCACATAGGAACCTGTGCTACGTCGCCGGCGAAAGCATCCAGGTTCAAAATTTTAGTTTTGCTGCGCAGGTTGGGCTCAGGCCTATAGCCATCCAGCCAGATGTACTCAAACTTTGTTTGTGCCATTTTTTATTGGTTTACAGTAGATTAATTTTATTTATGCAAATATACTATTTTATTGGTTTATTTTGATAAAATATCATTTACATTTTGACAGCTTGAAATTAATGTTATCTTTATTTCAAAATAATTTAAAATATAATTCTTTTATAGTTATTATATTGAATTATATTCCGTATAAAATATTGTAATTTTGTAAGTGTATAATATATTTTCCTGTTGCTGTTTTTCTTTAACATCTGGAAAAGTACCGCTTAGTTTTCCATATTTTAGTTTGACCAATATTAAACCTTTATATCTGCGCTGTATCCAATGGCTGTAGAAACAAAACTTACGAAGCCATGAAAACTAAATTATATACCCTCCTATTTTCTCTGCTGGTCAATGTGCTGATGCTGATTGTGAGCCTGGACAAATGGTGAGCAGTGTTGCCGAACTTATGCAGCTTTTCACAGGTTATTTTAACCTATCGTCAATTTGCCTAATTTTGCGGCATGGAAAAGCAATCCCGTTCAGTAGCATTTTATACTTTGGGCTGTAAGCTCAACTTTTCTGAGACCTCAACCATCGGCCGGATGTTCGAGCAGAAAGGCTACCGCAAGGTAGAATTTCACGAACCGGCCGATATTTATATCATCAATACCTGCTCGGTAACTGACAATGCAGACAAAAAATGTAGAAAGGTAGTCAGGGAGGCCAGAAAGTTGTCTCCCGAAGCCTACATCTGCATCATTGGCTGTTATGCCCAACTGAAGCCCCGTGAAATTTCGGAGATTCCCGGAGTGGATGCCGTACTGGGCGCCGCTGAGAAGTTCCGCCTGCTGGAACTGCTGGATGGCTTCCGGAGGACCGACCTGCCCCAGGTTTTTGCTTCTGAAGTCAATGAAGCCAATACATTTCAGCATTCCTTTTCTATCAACGATCGCACCCGTACCTTCCTCAAAGTACAGGATGGCTGCAACTACCACTGCGCGTTCTGCACCATCCCTTTGGCCAGGGGCAAAAGCCGCAGCGACACTATAGAAAGTATTCTGCAGTCGGCTCGTGAAATTGCGGCCACTGAGGTAAAAGAAGTGGTGCTTACCGGTGTCAACATTGGAGATTTTGGCATCGTGGAAGGTAAGAGAAAGGAGCGCTTCGGTGATCTTGTCAGCCAGCTTGATACCGTAGAGGGTATTGAACGCATCCGTATTTCATCCATAGAGCCAAATCTGCTTACCAATGAGATCATTGAATTTGTAGCAAGGTCCAGAAGGTTTGTACCCCACTTTCATATCCCCTTGCAGTCAGGTTCCAACAAAATACTTCGGCTGATGCGGCGCCGTTACCTGCGCGAACTTTATGTGGACAGGGTGGAGAAGATCAAGCAACTGATGCCGCACTGCTGCATAGGGGTGGATGTGATCGTCGGGTTTCCCGGCGAAACGGAAGAGGATTTTCTGGATACTTATCACTTCCTGAACGAACTGCCGGTGTCTTACCTGCACGTCTTTACCTATTCGGAAAGGGCCAACACCGCAGCCACTGATATGGAAGGCGTGGTGCCGCAGAAAGAACGCAACCGCCGCTCCAGGATGCTCCGCATTCTTTCGGAGAAAAAACGCCGTCAGTTTTATGAAGAAAATATCGGAAGAGAGGCCGTAGTTCTTTTTGAAGAGGATATTGCCGAAGGGCAGATGCAGGGCTTCACCGAAAACTACGTCAGGGTGACAGCCAAATACGATCCCCTGCTGATCAATGAACTGAAAAAGGTGAAACTGAGCCACATCAATGCCACAGGCCTGGTAGAGGTAGAAGAACCCGAAATGGTCTATGAAACTCACTAATAATCAACCTTTTTCCTTCCGCTAAAATGCGCTTCCAAAGTCAGCATCTCTTACAAAACCCATACTACCTACAGGGTCTGTGCCTCTACAGACCTTTGGCTTGTTTACGACTTTTTAAGCAATAGCGTGGAAACCAGGATGAGGCTGCCTCCTGCTATGATGTTCCAGCTCAGTGTTTCATCAAAAAGCAGCACCCCATAGCTGCTGGCAACCAGTACCTCCAGGTAGGTCATAAATGAAATGGTGGAGGCTTTGATCTTTTTCAGGGCCGAAAAGAAAAGTCCGAATGCCAGTATGCCCACCATAGTGGCAAATACAAATATGCTTCCTGCCTGCCACCAGCTGATGTCAAGGCCGCTGTTGAGCACAAAAGGCAGGAAGATAAAACCCCCTGCCAGGTTCTGGAAGAATACCGTTTCAAAACCGCTGTATTTATGCGATTCTTTTTTAAAAATGATGATGGTGGAAGCGTAAATGACAGCCGATAGCAGCATGGAGCTCATTCCGATAAAGTCATTGTTCTGCGTGGAAAAGGGCTGGTTGACAAACATAAGCACAATGCCGATGATAGGCAGAAGCAGCAAAAAGAGATTGCGGCGGGGTACTTTTTCTCCCAGAAAGACCATACTGAAAACAGTGGCAAAAACCGGCCAGGTGTAGAGGATAATGACTGCATTGGCAATGCTGGTGTAGGAGTAGCTATTGATAAAAAAGAAGATGCGCGCCGCATTCAGCACCGAGCCGATGATCATCAGCCTGACTGGGTAACGGAAAAGATTCACCCCGCTGATGCTGAAATAAGTAAACAGTAACGCGGCCGGAATAAAGAGCCTGAAAAAGGATAAAGTCAGGGGTGGCAGTGCCAGGAACTTGATAAAGGCCCCCGATGAGCCCATGATCAGTATGGCGCAAAGGACTTCCAGGTAGGGATTAAACTTGGGCATGGCTACACCATCAAAAGTCGCCAGATACCGCAAAGTAACACCAGCAGGAGGGAAGCAGGCACCAGGTATTTCCAGCAGAGGGCCATTAGCTGATCTACCCGGAGGCGGGGGTAGGTCCAGCGTATCCACATCTGCACCAGTACCAGCAGCAGTGCTTTGGAAAAGAGCCAGAAAGCTCCCCAGAGATGCGAAGTCAGCGTGCCGGGCGTTCCACTGGTCCAGTCAGCCAGCCTGAAATCGCCAAAGTTGGGAAAGGGTGTATTCCAGCTTCCCAGGAAGAGAATGCTGGCCAGCAGGCTCACCAGCAGCATCATAGCATATTCGGAGAGCATAATGAGCGCCCACCGAAAGCCTGAATACTCAGTATGGTAGCCGCCTACCAGTTCTGACTCCGACTCGGGTAGGTCAAAAGGGGCGCGGTTGGACTCTGCCAGGGAGGCAATGAAAAAAATGACGAAAGCAAAAAACAGGATAGGCACCCTGAAGATGTTCCAGGTGAGTATGCCGCCCAGCTGGCTGGTTTCTATTCCCAGGGCTTTGATCCCAAAGAGGTAATTAGTTGCTTCTTCCGTATAATCCTGCCAAAAAATCCCCTGCTGATACGAGATTTCCTGCAGGCTAAGCGACTGTGAAATCATGACCACACAAAGGACACTGAGGCCAAGCGGAATTTCATAAGAGATGATCTGGGCCACCGAACGGATAGCACCAAAAAGTGAAAATTTGGAGTTGGAGCCCCAGCCAGCCATCAGGATGCCTATCACATCCAACGAAACAATGGCCAGCAGGTAATAAACTCCGGTTTCAGCCGTAGAACCCGGTAGCCCTGCGCTGATGGGTACTACAGCAAAGCCGGCGAATATGGCTACAAAGATGACAACGGGAGCCAGAAGGAAGAGCAAACGGTCGGCCGACAGTGGTTTGATATCTTCTTTCTGCAGCAGCTTGAGCAGGTCGGCCACCGTCTGAAGCAGGCCATAACTACCTACCTCCATAGGACCAAGACGGTCCTGTATAAAGGCAGACACTTTACGCTCAGCATAGACGGCAAATACCGTATAAGTGAGCAGCAGGGGAAGAAAGATAAGGAAATTCAGCATCTTAACGCAAAGTAAGCAGCAAAGCGACTGATTCCCAAAGGGGATGAAATTATTTACTTCAGCAGCATCAAGACCCGCTCACACTTTATAAAAAGAATACTAAACGAAATTTGGATGGATCTAAACAAGTCGTATTATGAAATGGTTAAAGAGGTACATATTTTTTTAAAAAATTATTTTTTAAACATATGAGCGTACTTACCAAAGACAAACTTGAGCAACTGGCGGCATTTCAGGGAACCAATGCCGTGAGCATTTACATACCTACCCACGTAAAAGGAAAAGAAGTGAACGAAGGTCACGATTCCATTTTACTTAAAAATCATTATCAGAAGGTTAAGAACCACATCAAAGACGTAAAAAATATTCCAGAAAACGAAGTGATCACTTACCTGGCACCTATCAAAAAACTGATAGAAGACGGTCAGTTCTGGCGTCATCAGTCTTCCGGTTTGGCTGTGTTCCTGGGAGAAGACCATTTTGAATACTTCAAACTTCCCTATAAAGTGGATGAATACAGCCTGGTGAGCAATTCGTTTCATCTGCTGCCGCTGATGCCTCATTTTAGCGATGATGATCTGTATTATATCCTCAATATTAGCCTCAATAAAGTAAGGTTGCTGGAAGCTACCCACTATCATGTAAAAGAAGTAGAGCTTGACGAAGAGCTCAAAAAAGGTATCAGCGAGGTATACAAAGAGTATGATTTTGAGAAAGGCATCCTCAACCAGTCAAGCACCCAGGGTGGGGGCTACCCAGGACCCGGTACGGTGCCTAAGGGTGGCGGCGGTCCTAATCCTTCAGGAAACATGGGCGGCGCTACCTGGCACGGACACGGAGGCAGTAATGACAATGATCACCTGGTGGAAGAGTACTTCCGCAACGTGCAGGATAAACTGCGCGACTACATTCCTAATGACAGGATACCGGTAGTGCTGATGGCTGTGGATCGTCTGCATCCAATTTTTAAACGCACCAATAGCTATTACAACATTTACGAAGAGGGCATCACCGGAAACTATGAAGATGAAAAGCCTAAAGAACTGCATCAGAAAAGCCAGGACCTGATAAGGCCACATCAGGAAGAACAGATGAAGCAATGGCTGGAGCAGTACCAGGAACTGGCTGGCACGGGAAAAGCCTCTTATTCTATAGACGACATCGCGCCTGCTGCACTGGACGGTCGTATCAACGCACTCTTTATTGTGAAAGGTGCCGAGATGTGGGGCCGTATCAACCGGGATGACAACAGCGTTCAGGTCCATGAAGAGTACCATGAAAATGATATGAACCTGGTAAGCAAGGCGGCAGTAGATACCGTACTCAACGGAGGTCATACCTATTTTGTAGACAAGGAAACCCTGCCTGAACAGACCGAGAACGCAGAAATGGCAGCGATCTTCCGCTGGTAAAGCACAAGGGAAGAGAGATAAGCAAAGCGAAGAGGGAGACTTCTTCGCTTTTTTTGTGCCATTGTGTCAGAACCCTGCTACGGGCACAGATGTTGATTATGCAGAAAACCAATGTTCAATCATAAATTAATGGAGTTGACTTCCGATAATAAACTGAAAAAGCTCATCATTGTGGGCGACAGAATACTGATCAAACCCCGCAAGGCTTCTGAACAAACCAAAAGCGGCCTTTACCTGCCTCCCGGCGTACAGGAAAACGAAAAGATACAGTATGGTTATGTAATGAAAACCGGTCCGGGTTATCCCATCCCCCTGCCTACCGAGGAGGATGAACCCTGGAAAGAGCGTGAAGAGCAAATCCGGTATATCCCTCTGCAGGCCCGTGAAGGTGACCTGGCCATTTTTCTACAGAAAGGAGCTTTTGAAGTCATGTACGAAGGAGAAAAGTATTTTGTGGTGCCTCAGCACTCTATATTGATGCTGGAGCGTGAAGAGGATCTTTTTTAAATTTGCAGCAGCCGGTTTATTTACCAACGGCCTTTTTGTTGGGCTGGATTCTTGCCAGTGTGCATACGTTTTCTTAACCTTGAGCGTTGATTTGCCAAATGGCTACTACCTGAAGCTTTTTATTTAGATTCATACAATACGCCCGCACTGCGGCCAGTATCCATATTTTTATTTGTACTACACATGAGAAAAAGCATACTGCTGCTCCTATTCGGTACTTTTTTGTTCGCTCAGCATACGAGTCAGGCACAGCAGCGGCCTTCCTGGGAAGAAGAAGGGGAGATAGAAGAAGCTGAAGTTATCATAGAAAAGGAAAGGGAGATTAAACTGCCCAAGGCTAACCGCAATTTTGAGCGTGTCCCCCCGCTACCGGTACAAAAGCCTGATTTAGACATCAGCTATCAGTACCGTGAAATTGTACCCCAACTGCAGCAACTCAATCCGCCTATCAGGGTGCTTAAGGTCAAGGAGCCACCTCTGCCTAAGTTATATTCCAATTATGTGAGGGCAGGTTTTGGCAATTATATCACCCCTTACCTGGAGGTGTTTACCAATAGTAATCGCAATGAAGATTATAATTACGGATTGCATCTTCGCCACCTCTCTTCCCGCAATGGCCCGGTAGACGGGGCCAATTCAGGTAACAGTGATACGAGGATCGGGCTCAACGGAAAATATTTTGCAGCCGGCCATACGCTCTTTGGTGACGTCAGCTACCAGCGGGAGCGTTATCACTTTTATGGCTATGCTCCCGAAACTGAGCCAGTGCCTGAAAGAGCAGACATCAGGCAGATCTTTAACACTTTCTCTGCCAACGGAGGCGTGGAAAGGAATGACGCTGATGCCAGCCTGGATTACCGCCTGCAACTCGGCTTTCATGCTATTGGTGATGCCTACCAGGCCTCTGAAAATGAGTTTGCCGTCAATTTCAGCACGGCGGTTGATATCTCCGAACTCCTTGAATTGCGGCTGGAGAGTGATTTCTATCTGATTAATCGTACCGATGCTCCTTTTGATCAGCCAGAAGAAGAAAGCAGCATACAGCGGACGCTCTTTCGGATTCGCCCCTATTTTGCCTACCGCAGCAGTGAGGAGCCGCAGCAGGGGATAGAGGTGAGGGTAGGGGCTAACCTGGCCTATGAGAACGATACACTCAGCAATGCTGACCGCCTGCACTTTTATCCTTATCTGTCGGCCACTTATCACCTGAACGAAAACCTGAATGTTTACGGCCGCCTGGATGGTGATATTGAAAAGAACACCTACCGAGAGTTTACCAACGAAAATCCCTGGCTGGCTGCCAATGCACCGGTGTTTCATACCAACAGAACGCTGGCTTTAAGCGGAGGAATCAGCGGCAGGGCAAGTAGTTTTCTGGGATTTAATGCAGGATTATCGGCTGGAAACTACAAAAACCTGTATTTCTTTGTAAATAGTGCTTTGGATTCTACCCGTTTTGACGTGCTTTATGATCAGGAAAATGTATTCGTTTTCAACCTTTTTGGGGAAGTAAACCTCAATAGCAGGGATCGTTTCCGCACTACGCTTAGGGCAGATTATTTTGCTTACAGTACAGAGCAGGTAGCTGAAGCCTGGCACAGGCCGGAGCTGAAGCTGAGTGTGTTAAGCAGCTACAATGTGTATGACAAATTGCTGCTAAATGCCGAATTTATGCTTATGAGCGGTCTGCAGGGTCTAAATCTGGAGAGTGGCACAGTGACTGAGCTAGAGCCTCTCGCTGATTTGAGCTTGAAAGGCGATTACATATTTTCACCTAGATTTTCTACATTTCTGCAATTTAAGAATATCTTTGCCCAGAATTATGAACGTTACCTCAACTATCCCACTCGGGGCTTCATGATAATGGCAGGCGTTACTTACAGTTTTTAAGCAGTTGCTACGCCTGTTTTTGCCGGGGCAATATACTTACGTAACTAATTTTCAATATTTTAGCTGTGTTTCTAAAACTTCTGCTTTAACTCGCATCTAATTTTAGAAATCATTTAGATTAACAAGCAAGATGGAAGACAAAGAACAAACGTCTTACTCCGAGGACAGAAATGACGATTTTGGATTGCCGGAAGTGAAGTACGAGCCCATTGATCGTGAGGATGAAGATCCGCCTGCTTTTGAAGAGCCCAAGTATTATGAAGAAGAGGAAGAGGAAAGCAGCAGTAAGGCCGGCTGGATCGTTGCTGGTATCCTGACGATAGTATTGCTAGCTGGTTTGAGCGTTTATCTGTTTCTTTTTGACGGTCTGGCGCAACTGGGGTGGGGTGACGAGCCTGAACCTGCTCCCGTAACAAAAGTGGTAGAACCTGAAGCTACACCTGAGCCTGAGCCTGAGCCTGACCCCGAACCTGTACCTTCTGAGCCTGAAGTAGACCCACTGGCACCCTATGATGATATTGTTACAATTTCAGAGCCCGCAGGGCGTTCCTACATCGTGGTCAGCAGCTTTGTGGATAGCGACATGGCCATGGACTTTAGTCAGCAGATGCTGGAACAGGGAGTCGGCACACGCATCCTCGCTCCAACACAGCGTGCTCCTTTGATGCACAGGGTAGCAGTAGCTGATTATGATAGCTTTGAAGCTGCCATGGCAGACCTGGAAAACTTCCGCACTACTTACGGTGAAAAAAGCTGGGTGCTCAAATATTAAGACCCAATTCATTTTGCATCTTTATATCAATTATGCTCATACTACAAATTCAGACTGAATTAGATACTACTGCCCTTGAAACTGGCACTGAAGTCGTAAGCGTCTGGGACCTGCTCCTCAAAGGAGGCTATGTTATGGTACCACTGATACTGCTGCTTTTTCTGGCAATTTATATTTTTGTGGAAAGGGTGTTAACCATCAAGCAGGCTTCCAAAGTGCCTGAGCAGTTTACTGACAAAATCAGGAGCCTGGTGGCAGGAGGCGATATCAATGGTGCGAGGCTCATATGCTCTCAGACCAATACACCTATTGCTCGTATGATAGAAAAAGGCATCACCCGTATCGGTAGCCCGCTCAAAACCATAGAGGCAGCTATAGAAAACGTAGGCAAAATAGAGCTTTACCGCCTGGAAAAGAATCTCAACCTGCTGGCTACCATCAGCGGTGCCGCTCCTATGATCGGTTTTTTGGGTACGGTGACCGGTATGATTCAGGCTTTTATCGCCATAGCGCAGGAAGAAGGCAATGTGAGCCCACGCCTGCTTTCTACCGGTATCTATGAAGCTATGGTGACTACTGCTGCAGGCCTGCTGGTAGGTATCATCGCTTACCTGGGCTACAATTACCTGGTATCTCAGGTAAATAAAATCGTACACAAAATGGAATATACATCCATTGATTTCATTGATCTTTTACAGGAGCCAAGATAATTTTTTGTTATGAACCTGGAGTCAAAACATAAGGTAGATACCTCTTTTAATTTTTCTTCTATAGCAGATATTATTTTTCTGCTACTCATATTTTTCATGCTGACTTCTTCATTTGTGACCCCATCGGGCCTGCCGGTGAACCTGCCATCCAGCAAATCATCCAATATTGTGATGCAGAGGGTGAGCGTGACCATTACGCCTGATGTCCGCTTTTATGTAAATGAAAAGCTTACGCCGGTAGCGCAACTGGAAAGTGCAATTGCCAACGCTCTTTCAGGAGCTGATGAGGGGGTGGTGGTACTCAATGTAGACAAGTCAGTGCCGGTAGAACACCTGGTGAATGTAGCGGGTATTGCCAGCGCCCTTAAGGCAAAAGTTTCCATCGCCACCAAGCCGGAGTAAATTTTTTTTGGCTCTTCTTTGTTTAAAAATCAGCACACTAATATCTTTATCCGGAGACAAGTCAAGTATTTATGGCAGGAGTAAACGAAGAAAAAAATCGCAAAATAAGCCTCGCAGTCACTATAAGCCTGCATTTGCTCCTGTTTGTAATATTATTTTTTATCCCTGCCTGGCGTGAGCCCGATCCCCCTATTCCTGAATATGGCATTGAACTCAATTTTGGACTTGAAGATCAGGGCAGTGGAGAAACGCCCCAGCCCCAACCTACACCTGCAGTAGAGCAGCAGGATGTCAAACAAATTGAAGAAGCTGAAATTGAAGAGATTACGGAAATTGAGCCGGCAGAGGTTGTCAAAGAGGTAAGCCCTGTTGAATCTGTAACACAGCCTGAACCTAGTCCTGATGTGGTGGAGGAAGTGTCTGAGGCGCCTGCCGAGGTGATTGAGGAAGCACCCGAAAAAACAGTTGAGCAACCCAGGCAGCCTACTCCTCAGCCTGCCAAAAAAACACAGTCAGCCAGCGAGGGTGATGATACAAATAAGACCGGCGACAAAGGTAAGGAAGAAGGTACGGTAGATGCTCGCGCTATTTATGGTGCAAAAGGTTCCAGCAAAGGAGCCTCGCTCCAGATGGAAGGTTGGAACTGGGATTACATACCCCGTCCGGATGATACCTCTGATGAAAGCGGCCGGATTGTGTTCCAAATCACTATTGATGATCAAGGTGAAGTGATAGGTGTTCGTACTTTGGAGAGAACTGTGAGCCCTGCTATAGAGAGAATTTACAGGGAAGCAGTATCCCGTGTTACTTTTAGCAGGACAGCTGATAACCTGCGTCCCTCTCCTACAGCTACAGGTAAAATTACTTTTGTCATAAAATCGCGTTAAATTTTTTCATAATGGATTCTATTTTTTTCTTTTTTTCTGACACAGAAAGGTGAATGTATAAGTATTTTGTATTATATTATTTGAATAAGTTTTCTCAGGTTATATACAATAGCTTTTATTGTATTTCTAATACCGAATATGACATTTTTAAAAATTCCTGCAACACCTTTAATACACAAACTACCCAATGACAAAGTATAAAGTAGCCTTAGCCGATGATCACGCTATTCTGACAGAAGGAACAGCCTCTATTCTATCTGAGTACGATTTTATTGAACTGGTTGGCGTGGCTTCTGATGGAGAGCAGGCTCATCAACTGGTTGAAAGCCTGGAACCGGATGTGCTTGTTTCTGACATTACTATGCCCGGTACCTCTATTTTTGATATTTCTGATGATATTTATCAGAAAGGCTTAAGCACTAAGGTTCTGGTATTTACCATGCATGATTCGCCTGATTATGTTTATAAGGCACTCAATTCACATATTTCCGGCTATATCACCAAAAATGTAGAAAAAGACGAACTGGTAAGGGCCATTACTACCCTGGCAGAAGGTGATGAATACTACAGTCAGCCGATTACCCAGATCATTGTCAAAGGTTTTAAAAACAGAAAGCAGAAGGAAGGGGATACCCAGAACCCAATGAATGTGCTCTCTAAAAGAGAAAAAGAAGTACTTGCTCTCCTGATAGAAGGGTACAACTCCAAACAGATTGCCGAAAAGCTTTTTTTGAGTGAAAGAACAGTTTCCAACCACAGGGCCAATATGTTGCAGAAATGTAAGGTCAATAATACGGTAGAACTCGTCAAACTTTATCTGGATAACGCTAATAAATGGTAGCACTCTACATAATTTGGTTTTCCCTTTGACATAAGTACAGAACGTTTCAGTTCCAGATAACTTTTTTATCCGTCATTTGAGGTGAAGCTGTGTGCATTCACCTTTTTCTTTTTCTATCTGCCGTAATGCTGAATCAGTAAAGAATTGTAGCATTTCTTACTATCGTTCATTATCTCCTCAAGCCGTCATGCTTTACAGTAAAGCTTCTTTTAACTTCAGTAAAAATTACTGATGTGAAAGAGGATTTACTTCATTATCTCTGGAAATACCAGGCTTTTGACAAAACGGATCTGCAAACTTCAGATCAACAGCCCATTAATGTCATCAATCCAGGCAGTCTGAATACCAATGCTGGCCCTGACTTTACACAGGCGCAGATCATGATCAATGATATAATGTGGTTTGGGGCGGTAGAAATCCATATAAATTCGGCCGACTGGCACAGACATAAACACCAGGAAGATAGCGCTTATGAGCAGGTTATTCTGCATGTGGTGTGGCAACACAGCAAGGATATCAGGCGACAGGATGGGTCTGTCATTCCTACCCTTAGCCTGAGCGAACGGATAAGCCCGCTTTTACTGAAAAAAATTGAATTATTGCAAAGGTCATCACATGGCCCTACGCCAGCCTGTGCTCCCCTGGCCTCGCAGGTGACAGAAATCACCAAGCTATCGGCGCTCGAGCGGGCTGCCGCCACCCGGCTACAGAGAAAAAGTAATGAGCTGATGCTACAGTGTCAGCAGCAGCAGATGAACTGGTCAGAAATAGCCTACCAATGGCTTTGCCGGTCTTTTGGTTTTAAGGTCAATGCTGCCGCTTTTTTTGAGATGAGCAAAGACCTGCCCTACAACGTAGTGCTTAAGCATAGAGACTCGCTGCAGCAGTTGTGTGCTTTGCTGCTGGGAACGGCAGGCTTGATTGAATTTACAAGAGAAGAGGTGCAGCCAAAATTGCAGCAGGAATATGAACATCTTCAGCGGAAGTTCAGTCTGCCAACTCTTCCTGCCAAATATGGCATCAAAAGAGGTCGGCTCCGACCAGCCAATCTGCCTGAACGAAGGCTGCTGCAACTGGCGGCCCTGCTGCATGTAGAGGCTGATCTCTGGAACCTGATGGTTTACACCAGCGATCTTCCTGCTATTTTGGCTGTTTTTGAAAAGGCGCAGCAAGCCCTGGCCAGTCTGAAAATTTTCAAGCAAAGCGGTAAAATAGGGCAGGAAAGCGTCTACAACCTGATTATCAATGCTTTTGTGACACTAAGGTATGCTTATGGCAGCTGGAGCGAGCGGCCTGAATGTAACGAAAGTGCCCTGGCCCTGTTGCAACAACTGCCCGGCGAAAAGAACCACGTCACCCGCCTGTTTGACCCCCTGGGTTTTCCCCTGAAAAGTGCCCTTGAGTCGCAGGGCGTACTGGAACTGCATGCGTATCAGTGCCAGATGGCCGCCTGCCTGCAGTGTCCCGTAGGCGTGAGTATTGTCAGGAAATAAGCGTCTGTTGCTGTATAAAAAAGTAAATTATACCCAGCTTACATCCTGAGCTGCTGACCTAAGTTGTTTTTTCATTAGCTTTAAAAATCCTTCCTTACATTGTCCTTCTGCGATTTTTCCCTTTTTTTGCTGCTTTTTAAAGTAATAAAATATGCAGGACCCGGAAGAATTCAGAAAATATGCGCATGAACTGGTTGACTGGATTGCTGATTACTACAAAAATATAGAAGCTTATCCGGTCAGGTCGCAATTGCAGCCCCGGGAGGTGTTTGACCAACTGCCTGATGCTCCGCCAATTAGCGGCGAAACCATGGAAGCCATCATGCAAGATTTCCGTCAGATCATTATGCCGGGTATCACCCACTGGCAGCATCCTGCTTTCTTTGCCTATTTTCCGGCCAATGCCAGCTTTCCCTCACAACTGGGCGAAATGCTCATGTCGGCTCTGGGAGCACAATGTATGATCTGGGAAACTTCCCCAGCAGCCGCAGAACTGGAGGAAAAAGTGATGAACTGGCTGCGGGATATGCTGGGCTTACCTGCCACCTTTAGCGGTGTGATCCAGGATACAGCCTCCACAGCTACCCTCAGTGCCCTGCTGACAGCCCGCGAAAAAAAGAGCAATTATGAAGTGAATGAGAAAGGCCTGCGTGAGCAGCCGCTCATGAGGGTGTACTGCTCTACTGAAACACATTCATCCATTGAAAAAGATGTGAAGATCATGGGCCTTGGCAGGCAAAACCTGGTCAAGATTCCGGTGGATGAGCAGCAGGCTATGCGGGCAGATCTGCTCCTTCAGGCGATAGAACAGGATATAGCACAGGGTTATCAACCGCTGGCGGTAGTGGCTGCTTTGGGTACTACCGGTACCCTGGGCTTTGACCCTCTGGCTGAAATTGCCTCTATTTGCCGCGAGTACCGGCTCTGGCTGCATGTAGATGCCGCCTATGCAGGTTCCGCTTTTATCCTGCCAGAGTACCGGCACTATCTGGAGGGCATAGCACTGGCCGATAGTTTTGTCTTCAATCCGCATAAATGGCTGATGACCCATTTTGACTGTTCGGCTTATTTTGTGCAGGATACCCAGGCTTTGATCAATACCTTCTCAATCTTGCCCGAATACCTGAAAACTGCCACCCGTGGGCAGGTCAATGACTACCGCGACTGGGGCATTCCATTAGGTCGTCGGTTCAGGGCGCTCAAGCTATGGTTCGTACTGCGCAGCTTTGGGGTGGAAGGGCTACAGCAAAAAATCAGGCAGCATGTAAAGCTTAGCGAAGAACTAGTGGGACTTATGCAGGAGCATCCTGCTTTTGAACTGCTGGTTCATCGTATGAACCTGATCGGGTTCAGGCTTAAAGCTTCGGCTGCCGAAAGGGAAGAAGAACTTAACCAGCAACTCATGCAGAGGCTCAATGCCTCGGGCGAACTCTACCTTACCCATACCCGCCTGCATGGAAAGATGCTGCTAAGGATTGTGATTGGCCAAAGCCATGTAGAAGAAAGACATGTGCGCCAAGCCTGGGAGAATATCAGGCAGGCGGCAGAGGCGTTGCTTGAGGAGGGAGAGCAGCATGACTGAACCGTTGGAAATTGTTTACCAGGACGATCAACTGCTTGCCATCAACAAGCCGCATGGTTTGCTGGTTCACCGTTCTCCTATCGCCAAAGATGCTGAAGTGTTTGCGCTACAGCTGCTCAGAGACCAAGTGGGGCAGCATGTTTTCCCTCTCCATCGGCTGGACAGAAAGACGGGAGGCCTATTGCTTTTTGCCAAAGATGAAGAGAGCAGCAGAGCTGTACAGAAGCTCTTTGCAACAGGATCTGTTGAGAAGACTTACCTTGCCATTGTAAGAGGCTTTACCGAGGAAGAAGGGTTGATAGACTACCCCCTGAAGAAGGAAAATGGTAAAGTACAGGAGGCAGTGACCGCCTATCGTACGCTGGGCAGAGCTGAGTTGGCCGTGCCGGTGGGAAAGCATGACACTTCACGTTATTCGCTGCTGGAAGTGAAGCCCCGTACTGGCAGAATGCATCAGATCCGGCGGCACCTCGCGCATATTTTTCATCCAATTATCGCCGACAGGCCTCACGGCTGTAATAAACAAAACGCCCTGTTTAAAAATCGCTGGCAGATGGATACCATGCTGTTGCACGCCAGTAGCCTGGGCTTAGTACATCCGGTAAACCAGAAAAAAATTCATCTGAAGGCTGATATTCAGAAAGAATTCCGCAGAATGATAAACATGATGCAGTGGCAGGGAATTTTAAATGAGGAATGAATGATGAATAATAAGAATGGGTGGTCTGGAGTTTAACTGTTATCTGTAACATATCTGTGAACTTAAGCTATAACTATGAGCAAGAAAAATAAGAACAAGCGGGAGGGGATTGTCTACTCTACCAGTGACGATTACCAGTACGATTATAACGAGCAGCCGGGGGAGGAAACTTTGCCGCCCTCATCACAGGATTTGCGCGTGATGCTTGACAAAAAAGCCCGTAAGGGCAAACAGGTTACCCTCATTGTCGGCTTTGTGGGTACGGATGATGACCTGAAAGAACTCGCTAAAAAACTAAAGTCTGCCTGTGGAGCAGGAGGTACGGCCAAAGAGGGCGAAATCATCATCCAGGGAGATTTTAGGGATAAAGTGATGGAGGTGCTGCATAAGGAAGGCTACAAAGCCAAGAAGTCAGGTGGGTGATGCCTGTTTCCTGACCAAACCTGGCACCCTGGGCTTATCCACTGACAAGCTTCATGCTGCTAACATACTATTCAAGGATCTTTATAAATCAATTTGATATTCCAGCTTAAATGGAATTTATAACGGTTAATTTAACATGTCCAGTTATAATTAACATAAAACCACAATCATCATCCTTGAATCATCAGCTTTCAAAGTAAACCGTAATATCCTTTAATGCTCAACATTTTTCATCTACATCCCTGATTATTTACCCACTCCTCGGGTCTTTACCTACCTTGTTCTATGCTTATGCGAAACCTTCCTTTGTTCACAAGGCTGCAGCTCATGATCAGCCTCTTTTTATCCGCCCAGTCTGCCGTCGCGCAGGCTCTGCCTGCTGCCTACTTCGCTGCTCCGGCCGACAGGAATGCCCTGATGCAAAAACTGGCAGATCTTCCCTGTGATATCAGACCTGAAGACAACAAAGCGCAGGTGCTGAGTAAGATACAGCAATACCTTTCTTCTTATGTTCCATCTCCTTCTTATGCCGATGATGCCGCTGCCAAGGCAAGTGTGCTCTGGGCACTGAAGGGGGCGCAGGACGGTGGCTATGGCATAGGGGCTGTGATGTTTCATCAGCAGGCAGGCCTGCTGCACGGAGCCTATAACGCACAACTA
Organism: Cyclobacteriaceae bacterium; assembly: GCA_046541235.1. Classification (GTDB taxonomy): domain Bacteria; phylum Bacteroidota; class Bacteroidia; order Cytophagales; family Cyclobacteriaceae; genus Catalinimonas. The sequence goes on from JBKHDR010000022.1 coordinate 33,526, forward strand.
CAGAAAGAGCGTTCTGACCTGCATGGTGAAATGAACCTGCTGAATGAGTTTGAGCAAAAAAAGAAATTTAGGAGGTACCTCAAAAGCTGGGCATTTACCGGAGGCGAAGCAGTGTATGACAGTAGCCTAACCGTGATCAGTTCGGCTGAACCCTGCCCTATGTGTTTCGTAAGGCTATCTATTGCGGGTGTGGCTACCAAATATGTAACTCCCGGTCCGGATGATGGAATGACAAAGCGTATTGACTGTCTGCCTCCCTTCTGGGCCGGTCTGGCCAGAGAAAATACCTTTGAAGTAGCTCAGGCTTCTCCGGTTTTACAGCAACTGGCTCATGTACTTTTCTTTTCGTACCTGTTGTGAGGGGTTTTGGAGATAAAGAGCAAAAAAATAGCCAACCTGAGGGTTAGCTTGATGATGAAAAAATGGGATGGAAAAGTTTAAAAAATACTGCCCAAAAATGTTTTTAATAAGGACAGTGAGCTTGAAAAAATACGGCCCAGGACGTGCCGTGATAGAATGAAGAGTGGTTTAGGTGTATTTCATTTCTGAGAAGAACACATTGGGAAGGTAAGGCTCCAGGAAACGGAAGTCATTGAAGATCTTTACTTTTACTACGTCCTGCCAGGGTAGATGGCTGGATGACCAAACTTCTACGTAGTGCCCCCTCCAGGTATAAAGCTTGATGTAGTAGTGATCATTCACCCGGGTGGCCAGGTAATTACCTTCTTCCTGAATGATCTTAATTCTGTCTCTCAGAGACGCTGCCAAAAATTTTGCTTTCTTCATCATATGCTGCAAGTGTTTGTTAGAAATTATAACGGAAAAGTTATAATTGCTCGTTTAAGGTGGTTTACTATACTCATATAAAGATATAAAATAAAATGCTACCAAAAAGCAGATAACTTACTTTTTTGTCAAATTGATTAAGCATACTCATATAGCTCTGCAATATATACTCATGCCAAGGATAATTTTTAGCTGGCTCAGCTTGGTAAAATAAACTGAAAAATATATGATTTGTAGGTACATATAATTTTGAGATGACTGAATGTGTAATTCGGCCAGGCATTGTCATCTACATAAAAATGTACTATCCAGAGGATTTTTATTACATTGTGTATTGTGTCAGATTTACACCTAAATGAGCTTTCCAAAGCCGCGTATTTTTTTTACAAATATTTGATAACTTATATTTTGCAGCAGGAACCCTCATGCTATAGGAAATCAACAATCAATTGATAATGATTTTGCATCTGCGGCTGGCTTTTGCAAACAATATCCCGCTCTTTTACTTATTCTTAATGAATACTTTTTTTCCGGCAGTTTTATTATGGTCTGAATGAAGGCTACCACGGCCTGTTCATCCAACTCTGCCGAATATGTATAGCAATATTGGTCAGATTGCGCTATGGTTTCACTATAAATTTTTAAAACTTTATGAAAACGATGTATGAAAGTAAGGTAACAGCCCGCGGAGGTGTTCGAGGACATGTGACCGCTGAGGGTGGTGCCTTGGATATTGACGTTTTTGCTCCTACAGGAGTAAGAGATGATGAGCATAAGAAAACGAATCCCGAGCAACTCTTTGCTGCCTCTTATGCTTCCTGTCTGGATGCGACCCTCCATCATATTGCGGAAGCAAAAAACGTAGATATAAGTAAGACTGAAATAGAAGCTACGATCCGGGCTGTACAAGCCGAAAAGGGTGACCTGAGATTTGCTTTAGACCTGGATGTGAAGATGCCCGATGTAAAAAGGGAGGAAGCCGATAAGATTCTCAAGGAAGCTTATGCCAACTGCCCGATCAGCAAGGCTACTGATGGCAATATGGATGTAAAGCTGAATTTGCTGTAAACAGAAAAGCGCTGTAACTCATGGGCTACAGCGCTTGTATGATCAAATTCTTTTAATTTACCTCAATCAGCCTGCGGAGCAGGAGCATCTGATACACAACGGAAGCCCACATGCGACATGCCTGTGTCCGGGCTTGATTTCATCCGGGAGGCAGCTCGGTAGCCTGAACAGTACACATCGTTGCAGAGAAAAGACCCTCCTCTCTGCACCCGCTTGGGTATGCCGGGTTCCATAGGATCATAGCTGGAAGACGGGCCCTTTGGGTTCTCGCTTTTGTCTTCTGCCATTTTGTAGTAATCGTAGTGGTACCAGTCGGCACACCACTCCCACACATTTCCCGCCATATCATACAAGCCATAGGCATTGGGCGCAAAACTCTTTACCGGAGCAGTTCCGGTAAATCCATCTCTTTCAGAATTATAGTTAGGAAACTGTCCTTGCCAGGAATTAGCTTTTACCCGGTGTTCGTCTATATGCTCATTTCCCCAGGGATAAATATGATCCTGCTGACCGGCTCGGGCAGCATATTCCCACTCTGCTTCGGTAGGGAGGCGCTTGCCTGCCCATTTGGCATAGGCAGTGGCATCGTACCAGGAGATATGTACTACGGGATGATTTTCCTTGCCTTCAATGGTGCTGCCGGGGCCTTCGGGCTGACGCCAGTTGGCCTGCGGCACCCACGACCACCACTGGCTTACATCATGAAGTGGCACTGCACTGGCTGTTGGTGTAAATACCAGCGAAGCTGCTACCAGTACATCATCAGGTGGTTTGGGGGTACCCGGAGGCAGCTGTTTTTTCATCTCTTCCCAGTCAGGCTTCTGCTCAGCTGTAGTCACATAGCCGGTAGCATCCACAAAGGCACTAAACTGCGCATTGGTCACCTCGTGAGCATCCATCCAGAAGCCCTCAAGCCTCACCTGGTGTTTGGGAAACTCGTCAGGACGGGCCTGCTCATTATCTCCTCCCATCATGAAAGTGCCGCCCGGCACCCATACCATGCCCTGGGTATTGCCGCTGCCACTAATGACATTTGCCTCCTCTGGCTCATGGGCTAGTCCGGAAAACCGGGGCGGCAGATTAGTACTGCATGCGGCTATGCTGTCGGCATTTGCACTGAGTGAATGACCGGATACATCCTGCTCAGCTTGTTCTTTCGGCTGACAGGCGCTTAATATTCCGGCACCCAGTAGGGTAAGATAACAGGCGTAGGAGCGTAAACGATGCATATGTAATAGGTTAGATATATGGTTGTGCAACATAGGCTTGCTCAAATAAGCTCAAAATTGGATGCAAAATCAAGACGAAATTTGAGATCAAATGCAGCCTTTAGGCAGACAGCCTGTGCTTTTGATATATACTCCAGACGAATTAGTTTGAAAAATCATATTTATTTTAAAATAAATTAAATTTAGCCCAGGAGGTATCTATGTAAGGTATCCTTTCACGGAGCGCCTGAGCTGAGCATTGGCGTGTGTACTTTAGCTGCCGCAAACCAATCAGCACAAAATGATGATAAGATACTGGCTATTTATTTTTTGCATCATTGCAAATATGGCCTGGGCACAGCAGGATGAAGTAGAATATGAACTGGTAAACCTGGGCAAAAAAGTGAACAGCATTTACCACGATTCATCTCCCATCATTACCCCTGATGGAAACACCCTGTACTTCACTATCACCAATCATCCGGAAAATACTTATGGAGCTGCCAAAAGCCAGGATATCTGGTGTTCGGTCAGAGGAGAGGATGGCGAATGGTCTGAGGCCGTGCATATGGATAAGCCTTTCAACACGGAGCAATACAACCAGGTACAAAGCGTTTCCGCTGATGGTTCTCTGCTGCTGATCCGCGGCGGGAAAAACAAGAACAAGCCCGGCTTTTCCATTGTCAGAAAAGAAGCTGGCAGCTGGCAGAAGCCCGAGGCCCAGGAGATCAAGAATTTTGTCGATATGTGCCAGGGGCAGTTTAATGGGGCCTTCCTATCTTATGACCAGAAAGTGATGCTCCTCTATTTCAGTGAGAAGCCCAAAAGCAAATACAGCGATCTTTACGTAAGTTTTCAGCAAGCGGCCGGGGAGTGGAGCAGACCGCAGCTGATTGCCTGCCTGAATACCCATATGGACGAATTTGGGCCCTATCTGGCACCAGATAACAGGACGCTATACTTTGCCAGTAACCGCGGTGGCGGTATGGGCAATATGGATGTTTACAAAACCGAGCGTAAAGATGATTCATGGCTCAACTGGACCAAACCGGAGAACATTGGCGCCCCAGTGAATACCAGTGGGTTTGATGCCTATTATGCCAAAGGTAATAATGATACGCTGGTGTTTACCACCAGGGCTTTTATGTCGGCCGATGGTGGACATCTTGATATCTTTTCACTCAGAAGGATCAAGAAAGACCCGCCCAAGCTCTGGCTGGCAGGTGCGGTGGTGAATGAGAAAAGCTGGGAAGCAGTGGAGGCGCATGTGCGTTACAGCCTGAACAGGGAGGTAAAAGGCGTACTGCAGACTGAGGCGGAGAACGGCGGCTTCAAAACCAGTTTAAAGGAAGCAGGTTTTTATACGCTGGAAATCAGCGCCGAAGGGTATTTTTCCAAAACTGATAGCTTCAAACTGGAAGATGTCAGCAAAGATACCACGCTGTACCGAGATATCATGCTCAAACCCATAGAAGTGGGTGTATCTGTTAGGCTCAACAATATCTTCTTTGACTATAACAAGGCTACCCTAAGGACAGAATCATTCCCTGAACTGGATAAGATAGTGGAGTTTATGCAGGAAAATCCCAAGCTGCAGATTGAAATAGGCGGACATACCGATGACCAGGGTACGGATGAATACAACGAAAAACTCTCACAGGACAGGGCCGAATCAGTAAGAGCTTATCTGCTAGAGCATTGGATTGATCCGGAAAGAGTCAGTGCAAAAGGGTACGGTGAGAGTAAACCCGAAGTAGCTAATGATTCTGAAGAGAACCGGCAGATCAACCGACGCGTAGAATTTACCATCCTCAAAAATCAGTAAGCAGAAAAGACAAGCACAAATCAGGCTGCAGTATCACGGATGCTGCAGCTTTTTTTTGCAAACATAAGTCACTTTCCGGAAGTTGCTAAAGTGAAATAGGTAGAGGCAACCGACTTCATTTTTTTTGTTTTACCACCCAAATATTGAGTAATTTTTCATTTTTCATACTTTTTTAGCTTTACAACCTATGCATCATACTTTAAACTACAACGAAAATGTAGAAATCACCTCTGAAAATTTATTCCTGAAAGGAAAACTGATGATACCCGAAGAAAGCAGCCAGCTGATTATGTTTATCAGTGACAAGGCAAGCAGCCGGGGTGATCAGCTTACTACCTTTCTGGCTGCCGAAATGCGGGCGGCGGGCTTTGCCACCCTTGAGTTTGACCTGCTCACCGAGCATGAACTAGCAGAAGAGAGAAAAAAACTGGATATCAACCTGCTGGCCGAGCGTATCGTTCATGCGCGTAAGTGGCTGGGTCAGAACCCTCATACTGAATATTTTAGCATTGGGATTTTCGCCTACAATACCGGCGCAGCCGCAGCGCTTATTGCTGCCTCCAGGATAGATGCCTCTGTCAACGCAGTGGTCTCAGCCGGCGGACGTCCGGACCTGGTGCTGGATCACCTGGAAAAGCTACAGTGTCCTGTCATGCTGATTGCCGGGGGGGCAGACAATGCCAATGTTACCTTTAACCAGAAAGCCCTGCCTCACATCAATTCAGAGCACGCCTTTCGGGTGTTGCAGGATGCCAAACATGACTTTGAGCAGCCTGGTAAAAGAGAACAAGTAGCCTCCCTGAGCCGCGACTGGTTTATTCAGAACACCTGATCCTTCAGCCTGAAGATTATAACAGTGCTTTTACAATCTGCTCCCACTCTTGCTGCAGGCTACCTTCAAAAGGTGGTTTATCTGCCCTACGGTACCAGTAGCCTGCATTAAATGCATCGCCCTCTTTACGGTGTAGGTAAGCATGTACCCAAGCGCCTTCCCGGTTATCTATATCCTGGGCAATGTCATGGGCCTTATCCCAGTCTTGCTGTGCATCGTACCACATCGCTTTGAGCAAAGGGGGCAGTTGGGCCGGAGGTTTCTTCTGCTTAAGGCTTTGTCCAAATTCTTCAAACTTCATGGCTTTTTCTTTAGATAATGGACAATTAAAAATTTCTAATCTTCAAAGCAAATCCTTAACTTAAACTGATCGCTGAATCCGCTTGATTTTTTTAAACCTTAAATTTTTTTGCCATGAATGAAGAAGAAATACAACAGAGAATTTTTGGTCATGTGAATGCACACCTGCCCCCCGGAAGCTGGAAGGATACCATCATACAAACTGTGAAAAATATGGACCAGCAGCATTTTATGACCGACAAAATCACCGGAATGATCAAAGAAAACCGGCTCTATTCCTTTTATGGTGTCAGGGGGCATCCGGATTGTGTCTTGCGCAAAAGAAGCCTTCATATCTGAGGCAGTGGCTTAAAACGCTCCTTCTGACCATCATAATTTGAGGATCATTTGTAAAAAAATAAGATGAAAGAGGGGGTGAGGCGCATTATTTTGCAGGCTAGCTTATAACTAAAGTATCGGGCTAAGGGCCGGTTCCTGAAACTAACCACTCAGCTATGTCAGCAAAATTTTTTTATGGTTTGCTATTGTTAACCTTTCTTTCTTTTCATGCAAGGGCAAATCTGCTTCACCCTCGTTCTATCATAGGCTCTGATGATCTGCCGGAGATCAGGGAAAGGCTCAACAGGCAGCCATACCGGGCGCTTTTTGAAAACCTTCAGCAGCTTGCCATCAACAAAAAATCGGCACTGCCCGGCACAGAATACAACCCTTACGAGTATAGCTCGCTGATGGCCAGCCAGGCTTTTCTCTACCTGCTCTCCGGTGAGAATAGCTGGGCAGAGGAGGCTTACCATACAGCCGAAAAAGTGATGGCTGATACTGTTTTTTTTCAAAACCCCTATTCATTTGGACTTACGCGTGCTGCTCTCCTGAAAAGAATCGCATATACCTATGACTTTTGCTACCCCGCCTGGACAGAAGCACAGCGCAGGCATGTGAATGATCAGCTCTATGAGCTGATGTACTCGGTCAATGCGAGTATGGGCAGATCAGCCAATTACTCCATAGAAAGCAACTGGATGGGCGTTCGTTTCGGCTCGGTGATCCTGGCTTCTTATGTCTATGATCCGCCAGCAGAGCAGGATGAAAAAAATAATCCGGCCCTGCCCCTCAGGTGGGACGCCCAGAAAAGGCTGGGAGAGCATCTTGAGCAGTCTATCTTCAGTCATGGCTGGAACGGCGAAAGTATGTCTTACCACATCTACGGCTGGAAGTTTGTAGGCCCTGCACTGCTGGCCCTGCAGCACAATCTCACCAATTTTCAGCTGGAAGAATATGCCCCGCAAACACTTCAAACCCTGCATGGCATCATGACATCCACGGTTAATATCCCGCACAGAGGAGGTAAAGGTATACAGGCCGACCTATCGGATGATGACCTCATGTTTAGTACCGGAGGCGTGCTGGGTATGGCGTTTAGCCTTTACCCTTCTGCACAGCAGGGGGCTCTCAAGTGGATGCACGATTACCTGATAGAACCCACAAACTATACAGAGGATGAAGAACAGCTGATTTACAGCCTGCTGTTTTATCCCGAAGATACTGAGGCACAGAACCCCGCCGAGATAGGCTGGCTTACCTATCACGATCCGCAGCAAGGTATTGTGATCAGTCGTAACCGTTTCAGGGATGAAAATGATGTAGTCAGCACCTACAATGCCAAGGCTACCCGCATTCGCGGACATGCCGGGCCGGATGCCAATACTTTCCGCCTGATCGGGGAAGGCGTACCCTGGATCATTGGCGGCGGCAGAACCGGCCTTACTGCTGGACAGAGCAATCTCTTTCCTGCCAAAGAGGCTACGGCCGAAAGAGATGACAAAGGGCTGGGTACTTTGCATGATTACCAGTTTCTGGAAGAAGACCCCGATGCCTATGCCATAGGCAGCGGCAGTGCCGTAGGTACCCAGGACCACCAGCGCATCCACTATACCAGCTTCAGCGAGGAGACGGACGCTTCAGCCATAGTAATAGTCAAAGAACGGTCTGCCAACGGCAGGCGTTGGCGCATCAACACACCTGAATTCAATACACTGACTGAGCATAAGGATGGCTTTTTGCTCACCGCGCCCAATGGGGCTAGCATGCAGGTGAAATTTTTAGAACCGGAGGCTCCACTGCGTATTGAAAGTGGAAAAGTACGCTATGGTGGAGAAACCGATCGCCATAATTCGGGCATCTGGTACCGCGGTAAGGGCTATGCCCATAGCCGTTACATTGATGTGTACTGTGAGGGTGACGTGTATGCGGTGATCAGTTTACAGCCTGCCGCAAAAACGCATCCCGAAGTTAAGCAGATGTCTGCAACTAAGATTAGGGTGGGAGATAAAGAGATTTCATTACCCGGTTTTGAAGCGGCACTGGGGAGGCGTTAATTCATATCCCGGATGAAAAGATTAAGTTTACCCCTTTTATTGATTTTGTCTTTTACAGCTTTTGCCCAGTCGCATTGGTCAGCTGAGAGCTACCCTGACGAGGCAGGCTATCAACAGCGCATTGCCCCTATGATGCGGCTGATCGCTGCACAATCTTTTGGAGAGAAGAGCAAAGCCTTCTCCCGCTGCCCAGATACCGGCTACCCGGTCCGCTCCTGGGCGGTGGAGGGAGATACCATCATTTCTCCTTATACCGGACGAAAATACGTACAGGGACCAACCGGCTACTTTGGTCCGAAGGAGAGAAATGCCAATGGTGAAATTATTAAATTCGGCGGCGATCCTCTAAAAAAGGATTTACCCTCTGCGATGGCGCACCTGCTTTTGCATCCGGAAGATGGCACCACCCAAGCCTACCTCAGCATCCCCGGCAACCTGAACCAGCAATATCATTTTGCAGCCAAAAACTGGGCGCGTTTTTACCCCATGCTGGCTGAGCAAATGGGTGAAGAATGGCAGGCTGACTTTCAGCGGGCAGTAGCAAATTATGGCGAAAGACGCCGACCTTCTGACGGCGTGGAGCGGCAGTATGCGCCTTTATCGGTCACACATGATTTGGTAGGAGAAAAAGGTGAATTACTGGGCGGCAACAAAAAAGATGGGGGTACCGAAAACCACAAAACCATGTGGCGTACCTCCGGCCTGCTGTATGCCCAGCTTTTTCCGGAAAACAGTCTCATTTCTGGTTATAGCAGGGAAGAAACCGAATCTCAGATCAGCTTTTTTCTCAAAGATTATCTGAAAAGAATGCTCACGATGGGCAATGGCGAGTACGATTCGCAGATTTATTATCCTCATTCTATAGAAGCTTACCTGAATCTCTACGATTTTTCGCCTGATCCTGAAACCCGTGAGCTGGCTAAGCTCACCTTAGATTATTACCTGGCTACCTATGGCCTCAAGGTGTACGATGGTGCCATTGCCGGTGCGCAGAAGCGGGGAAACCAGTCAGTCAACTATGCCAGCGAAATGCGCAAGCACCTCTATGCCTGGTTTGGCGTTTCGCATGGAGAGGAAAAGGCTGAAGACCTGTATAGTTCCATTCATCAGATCACCTCTTCTTACCGGCCTAACGAAGTGATCTGGAACCTGGTACACAAAAACATGGAGCTCCCCTTTGAAGCGCAAATCGCCCGGCCTTTTTACCATATGGATGTGCCTAACCAGTTCCAGGAGTATTTTTATGGCAGCGAAAATTTCGGGATCGGGAGTGTTTATATGACGAGGGTGGACAACCCCAACCAGCAGGTGGTCTGGTCGCTGGTGGTGAAAGGAGAAGAGGGACCCATGACCTTTGGCGGACTGCAGCCCTATCACCGGGCGCCGGGAGGGCATAGCCCCTACACCCAGACTTTGCAGAAGGAAAATGTGATATTGGTGGCTTCTGCGCCTACCCGTACAACTCAGGGCAAAACTACAGAAGAACAGGCCAGCCGCCAGAATTCCTTAGCCAAAGAAGACTTGTTGGAACTACCTGCACCAATAGCCGGAGATCTGGGCGATTTCTTCAAAAAAGCCCCATACCAGGCGGCTACCTGGCTCTTTGTACCCCGGCAGGCAGATGAGATCTTAGAGCGTAACGGACGGATTTTCATAGACGCAGATTCGGCTTACCTGGCCGTTACCCCTACTTCTGCCAACTACTACTGGCTGGATGCTGAAGAAGAGCAGGTGCAGACAGCCGCTGAAGTAGATAGCCGTGCGGAAATTCTTTTTGACAACAAAGTTCTGGTCGTGCCCGGGCAATTCTCCGGCTACGCCCTGGAGGTGGCGGAGAAAAGCAGCTATAGCAGCCTGGAGGATTTTGTCAGGCAGACGACGGAAAAAAGCAAAATTTCAGTAGATGAGGGAGCGCAAAAAATCTACTATACTTCTGCTTCCGGTCCGAAACTGGAAATGCACTACCAGGCCGAAGGTCTTCGCTGCCAAGGATTTATCAATGGACAGGCACTGGATTTTGACAAGTGGGCTGATGGCGGTGCTTACCTGAGTCCTTATATCAGGAGCGGAGAACAGCGCATGCACATCAGTGATGGCCGCCATGCCTATACCATAGATTTTACCTCAGATCAACCCAAAGTCAGTGAAGAGAAGGTACCATGAAACAACTTATCGGATTTAGCCTCATATTTCTGATGGCCTGCCAGGCTGAAGACAATAAAGATACTTCAGCCTATCTCAAAATGCTGGACAAAGATGCTGACATAGAAGAGGTGGAGCGTTATGAAGGCTTCAGCGCCGGAGGTGGCGGCATCGTCAGGCGGGAGGCGGTTCGCTACCGCCAAGCGGAGGCCCGCTGGCTGGAAGAGGAGGAAGACCTCCTGATCACCTTCCAGGGAGATTCCTCTTTCGTGGAAGGAATTGTGGAAGCCTTTGACCTGCCTAAAAACTGGCGGCCTTATCAGGCTCTGCTTGCCACTGTTACCAATACAACAGACCAGCAGCTACGCTTCAAGCTGGTGGCTACCGGTGGACGAGGCTATATTGAGAACTCCGCTTTCCTGGCCCCGCAGGAGACGCATACCGTTTCGCTTGACCTGCAGGATTTGCCTTTGACCAATGGTGCACGGCCTCCCTATGAAGCTACTGCCGTGCGTTTTACCGCTTTTCCTGAGGGCAGTGCCGAGCTCATCATCCGAGACCTCTGGCTGAATTATGCCGACGATACCAGCAAAGTGCGTCCGGTCGCTGACCAGTTCGGGCAGCGCATCAGCCGGGATTGGGAGGACAAAATCAGTAGTGTAGAAGAGATGCGGGCCGACATCGCTACAGAAGCCGAGGAACTAAGCCAGATGGATTTGCCTGCGCAACGCAGTGCTTATGGAGGCTATACCGGAGGCTCCTTTTTTGGCAGCAGCGGCTTCTTTCGCATCACTCAGGATAATTACGGCAGGTTTATGTTTGTAGACCCGGCCGGTTATCCCTTCTGGTCGCTGGGCGTAACCGGCGTGAGGCCCAAAACATCCTCCCTGGCAGATGTAACCCTGGTTGCTGGCAGAGAAGAACTCTTTGAAGAACTCCCTGCCAAAGATGGACCCTATGCCGATGTCTATAACGGTGACTTTATCAGTTTCTACCAGTACAACATCCTCCGCAAGTGGGGCGATCTCTCCGCCTGGCAAGACAGGGTGCTGACGCGCTTTGAAAAATGGGGCATCAACACTATCGGCAACTGGAGTGACACCCTCTTCCTGCAGCAAAGGCGCATTCCTCATACCCGTACGCTGGATACATCTAAAGATGGGCTGATGGTGCGGGGCAATATTCCCGATGTGTTCAACCCGGCCTGGGCCGCTTATGTGGATTCGCTTTTTGAAGCGCAGGTAAGCCCGCATAAAAACGATTCCATGACCATCGGCTGGTTTGTGGACAATGAAAAATCCTGGCGCGATCCGCGCCTGCTGGATTCTCCGCTGGATATCAGTCTGCGGACCGCCTGGGTGGATTTTCTGCAGCAAAAGAGGAGCAGCCTTGAGCAGCTCAACCAGGCTTGGAATACCAATTATACCGACTGGCAGGAAGTGAAAGACCTGAAAGCGGAGGATTTACCGGAAAATGAAGCAGCTCAGGCAGATGAAGCTGCCTTCAACGCTTTTTTTGCCGAGAAATATTTCAGCATCGTCGCCAATACACTTAAAAAATATGATCCTAACCACCTTTATCTGGGCTGCCGTTTTACCCGCAAACTGCCTGATGATGCCATTGTGCGCATTGCCGGTGAATACTGTGATGTAGTGTCGGTCAATGTCTACAGCTTTGATGCCGAGCAGATCCGGCAGTGGCACGAACTCAGCCAGCGGCCCATCCTGATCAGCGAACACCATCTGCCTCTCAAAACACCCCAGCAGGTAGAGCCGCCTTACTGGACCTTCAGTCCTGAAAAGCGGCAGGAGATGTTTCTGGGCTATGTAGAGACCTTTGCCAGGATGCCTTTCTCTCTGGGCTTGCACTGGTATCAGCATGTGGATCAACCGCTGACCGGCAGAGGCCTGGATGGAGAAAACCAGATGGTAGGCATCATGGATATTACCGATCAGCCCCACAAGACGCTGGTAGAATCCATGCGCATCGTAAGCCGGAATATGTATGACTGGAATTTTGAATTGGAAAAATCCAAATTGGAAAATTAAAAAAATTGAAGATTGAAAGATGACAGATTTCAAATTGGAAGATTAAGAAGTCTGAACCTTGAACTAAATAACGCTAAACGCCATACAAATAAACGCCTAAGAATATGACAAAATACACCTACCTGACCTTTTGCTTAATGTTTCTGACCTTGACAACATTCGCCCAAGAAGGTCATGACTTCATGCACGATAAATACGATGCCCTGCACGATTCACCTATGCAGCAGAAGTTCAGGAAGATAGCGCCGGTGCCGGCAGGAGTAGTATATATACAAAGGCCCGGAGAAGGAGAGGAGGAGATGCGCTGGCATTTCCGTAAGATGAAAGAACTGGGCTTTACCAATCTCAAGCAGATCATGACCATTCCGCCCTGGTCTGAAGAAGAAATACAGCTCATCGCCCTGGAAGAAGGACTGGTACCCTGGTGGTACGGTGAAGGCGGTTGGGAACCCATTACCGATGAACTGGTGAAAGAACTGGGATTGCAGAAGCTGGCCCTGGAGGATATCCGCAGACATCCGAAAATGATCGCTTATCAGCAGAATGTCCTCAAAAACCGCATAGAGCGCATCATTGCTTATAAAAAAGAAACCGGGAGTGAGCAGGCACCCAAAGGGGGTAGCACTGCCTATGACCCTAGCGTAGGTGAACGTGGCCTGGACCTCAGTGAGAAAGGGGAGCAATTGTTCGTTGAGTGGGCCAAAGAACGCTATCAAGATATTGAGACGCTCAACCACGCCTATAACCAGCATCATCACGGACTACAGGCAGGTGGGCAGGCGTTTACTTCATGGGATGATTTTGCCGGCCGCTGGAAAGAATTTAACCATCGCGAATTTCGCATCCGTCGGGATATCCTTCGCTTCAAAGCTGACCATGGCATGGAGGAACTCCAAAAAAAGGTGAAGGAATTTCATGCATTTGACGAAAATGCGCCTTTCAGGGCCGGAGGCGAGCTGGGGCTTTTCCGTCCGCATGCTTACTTTGGCGTAGACTTCCCCGGCATCGCCGATATGATGCAGGACGCCGGTTCTTTTTATCCTTCCATTCATTTTACCTGGCATTTTGACCAGGTCAAAGACGAACTCGGCCCAACCGTTTACATGCAGGCCAGCTATATCAACGATATGTTCAAAGGCGGCTGGAGCGGCGGCTGGGAAACTACCGGTGGTCCGCAGCAGTTTGGCGGTGAAAAATTCGGGCAAAATAACAAAGGTTTTACAGTGGATGCCCCCGAAATGCAGCAGTTTACCCTTAGTATGTTGGCTTCGGGTTTCAAAGGCTGGGGGCTGTGGGCCTGGAGCGTGCGCACCGCCGGGGGAGAGGTAGGCGAATATGCCCTGCTGGACCATCATAATGAAGTGACGGAACGGGCAGTGGAAGTGGGCAAGATTGCGCAGGCGATGCAAAAATACCGCGAAGAACTCTGGGCTGCCCATAAGGAACCCATGGTAGGTGTCTTTTTTGACTGGGACAATGATGCCATGTGGACGGCTACTTCCTTCAAGGGGCAGGACAGCCTGATGTTCAGGCCCATGCAGGCCAGGGTGGGGGCCATGCGGGCGCTGATCAATGCTGATGTGCCTTTTGAGTACCTCAACCCCGATGACATGAGGGCCGGGTTGGCCGCGCGATACCCCATCATTTACCTGCCCGGTATCCTCGCCCTGAATAAAGAGTTGATCCCTATCCTGACCGACTATGTGAAGCAGGGCGGCAGGCTGGTGATGGATATGCCCGGTGCCTGGATGGATACCTATTCGGCCCTGCTGCCCCGGGGATCAGACTCTGAGTTTAAGGAGCTTTTTGGTACGGTACTGCGCGAATACCAGTTTTCCGGCATCAACCGTGACTGGGAACTGGAAGGGCAAAAGCTGATTGGCTCTATCGGCTCACTGCGTCCGGAGGGGGCAGAGGTGCTGGCTACTTTCAGCAATGATAAGCCGGCCATTACCGAATATCAACTGGGAAAGGGAACCGCCGTCATTCTCGGTTATGAAGCCGCCCGCTCCTGCTTCAGGCCGGGAAATGAAGAAATGGAAGAAATGATGCTAAAGTACACGCTGGGAGAGATGCAGCAGCCTTTTCATGCTGAGGATGCCATCGTTTATCGCCTGGCAGGTCCGGAAGCCGATCATTATTTTCTCTTAAATGAAGGGGAGGAAAAAGAAGTGGACCTGACTTTTGACTACTACCAGTACAGTAGTGCCAGCGATGCGGTGAGTGGTGAGAATCTGCCCTTGGACCAGAAGATCAGCCTGCCGGCGCATGGGGCCAGGTGGGTGAGGTATAAAAAATAGCACCTGCCCTTGTGGGCAGATGCTATGGCTTATGGAAAACTAAGCTTTTTTGTATCAGGCAGTGACTTCCTCAAAGGCACTGATAATGGCTTCATTGAATGCCGGAATATCATCAGGCTTACGACTGGTGATCAGCCCATCGTCAATGACCACTTCCTCGTCAACCCAGTCAGCACCTGCGTTTTTCAGGTCTGTTTTGATAGAATGGTAAGAAGTCATGCGCTTATTAAGCACCAATCCGGCTTCTATCAATGACCAGGGACCGTGGCAAATAGCACCGATCGGCTTATCCTGGCTGTCAAAATTTTTGATAAACTGAATGGCTTTCTCGTTGACACGCAGGAAATCGGGGTTCATCTGTCCACCGGGCAATACAAGTCCGTCAAAATCCTGTGCGTCAGCCTGGTCTATCGGCACATCCACCTGGAATTCATCGCCCCAGTCGGTGTGGTTCCAACCTCTCACTTTTTCTTTTTCAGTAGATACAATATGTACGTCGGCACCTGCTTTTTCCAGGGCTTCCTTAGGACCGGTTAGTTCTACCTGTTCAAATCCATTAGCTACCAGTATGGCTATTCTTTTGTTATCTAATTGACCCATGTCAAAAAATATTCTTTGATTCTAAATACATTTCTATCTATAGAACTAAAAATGGTTTATCATGTTTGGTAGTATATTTAATTAAAAATAAATAGTTTAAAATGATTTTTTAATCAATTTAACGGTTTTGTTATTCAATTTTTGTGTATTGTAATTGTCTTATAATGGTTTTTTTTGAACTAAAAATGAGAATGGAAAACTTTTTGTTTGCAAACCGTAAACTTAATTTCAATACTATCTTTACCCCCGTAAATTCCGGGATTGCTCATGTCGCTTAATTCATCTATTTATAACTGGCAGTTCTTCCTGCTTTGCCTGAGCTCTTTTCTTTTTTTCTCAAGCTTTAACATGATCATCCCTGAGTTGCCTTCCTACCTGGAATCACTGGGTGGAGGTGATTACAAAGGACTGATCATCTCCCTTTTTACCCTGACGGCCGGACTTTCCCGCCCCTTCAGCGGCAAACTGGCCGACCGCTGGGGCAGGATACCCGTGATGATCTTTGGCGCAGTGATCTGTTTTATCTGTGGCTTTCTTTACCCCCTGGCCTCGGGAGTTTTTCTTTTCCTGCTCCTGCGCTTTTTTCACGGACTTTCTACCGGTTTTAAGCCAACCGGTACCTCGGCCTACGTAGCCGATGTGGTACCGGCTACGCGAAGAGGAGAAGCTATGGGTATACTGGGCCTGTCCGGCAGCCTGGGTATGGCCAGCGGTCCGGCGATAGGGAGTTATATTGCGGCTGCCTTTTCTATGGATATGATGTTTTATGCCTCTTCTGCGGCGGCTATCCTCTCGATACTGATACTGGCAGGGATGAAAGAAACTTTAGCCAATAGCGAAAGCTTCCGGCTTTCTCACCTCAAACTTAAGAAAGGTGAGATATTTGAGCCACGGGTACTGGCTCCCAGTATTGTTCTGATGCTCACTGCCTTTTCTTTTGGTATTGTACTCACCGTTACACCGGATTTTAGCGATTACCTGGGGATCGTCAACCGGGGACTGTTTTTCACTTTCTTTACAGTAGCATCCGTTTCAGTCAGGTTTTTTGCCGGCAAGGCTTCCGATCGTTATGGACGTACGGCGGTACTGAAGGTATCTACTGTCATGCTGACCATAGGCATGCTCATGCTGGGAATGGCCGAATCAGTTACCATGTTCCTGGCGGCTTCAGTAGTTTTTGGGCTGGCGTCGGGCATGAACACACCTACCATCTTTGCCTGGACGATTGACCTCAGCCACGAGCAGCACCGGGGGCGGGGGATGGCCACCATGTATATTGCTTTGGAAGCCGGTATAGGGCTGGGTGCGCTTTCTTCCGGCTGGATTTATGCCAACAACAACGCCAACTTTATCTACACTTATGGCCTGGGAGCCATACTGGCACTTTTTGCCTTTATCTATTTGCAGTTTAAGCCTAAAAAACAAACCCTCAGCACCGCCGGATAATGAATAATGACCGGAAATCTACTTTGAGTAGGGGCGTGCCTACTTCTGATGCTTCATTGGTATCGCTGCGCTTAAAGTTAAAGCGGTTGCCAAAGTTGCTATTAGGTATTTCAAAAAAGATACTGACATCCTGTACACCGACTGAAGCGAATGCTTTGTAGTTGAGCTAATTGCGGTAGACAATGAAGTAGTTTTTGATCATAATGATGGATGACTGATTGATAATCAGATATATAATTAT
>JBKHDR010000023.1:0-50660 GCA_046541235.1 Cyclobacteriaceae bacterium
TCTTATTTAAAAGCGCAGCATTTACTGCTGCCTGAACTGTCCGACGGTAGTTGAAGGTATTGTCTGAATTTCTTTTTGCTGAGGTACTGTCATCTCCTGATCTGCTGTACCTGCTTTCTGTATTCTCTGAAGCGGGGCGACCTTCGGGGCCGCTTGTTCCTCTGATGTTTCTTCTTCAGGCTGCTGCACCTTTTCCTGCTGATCTTCTTTCTGAGCTACCTCATCATGCGGGCCTGGCTTTTCTGCCGTATTGGCTGGTTTGGCGGCTTCAGTAGTTGTTATATTTTCTTTCTGATTAGTTTCCACAAGGGGTTCAGGCCTGGTGGGGGTTGTCTTCTTTTCGGCAGGTTTTGTTACCTTAGCAACAGGTTTGGGCTGGTTTTCTGCCAACATAGGTACATCTTCTTCCTCTTCAAATTTACCCTGTTTAGGCAGGTCTTCAGATGTCTTTGTTTCTGTCTGGAGGGAGGTATTTGCTTTTTCGGCCTGCTGAGGCTTGTTTTTTTGACTTACCTTGAGATCGGGGAGTTCGTTTCCCTCTTTTTCGGCCTTTTTGATCAGGTTGAAATCCTTGTCAACAAAATTCTCCAGGGCAAAAAAGGAAAAAGTAAAAAGTAACACTACTGCGGCAGCAGCACGAAAGACTTTAAGCTGGGCGCGACTAAAACGGGCCACACGAGGCTTAACACTTTCTACCAGTACACCTTTCAGTTTTTTCATGTGAGTTTTCTGGTGCTCAGGTTCCTCGTTTTCCACATAAATGGCTGCCAGTGTTGAACAGTGCGCACAGTTTTTAAGATGAACCTCTACTTCCTGCATTTCCTGCTGGCTAAGTTGCTGGTGCAGATATCTGCGCACCCTTGACCGTGAAATATGGGCACTGAACTCTGTGGTTTTGTATTCCTTTCTCATTGGAGTAAAGTATTTCATTGAAAAATTATTTCCGTCTGCTATGCCTGAGCATTGACCGGAATAATTCAATTTTTATACCTCTTATGTTCATTTTTAATTAAAGCACCCATATAGTTCGAAGAGAGGCTGTAATAAATGGTACTAATATCACATGAGACTGTACTTAAACTGTCTGCCGTAAGACCTCTGAGAACGAACCTTAAAACAGACAACCGCCTGCTGTTGAGGAAAAAAAGGAAGATATCTGTTCCCATGGCTGTATGAGGTACCTATCGGGAAAGTTATGCCAAAAGCCATAAGTCCAAGCTGGGGATACCGCCTGCTTTGGTACGGTTGTAAGGAATAGGAGGAATTTGGTAATAGTAAAAAAAGAAGCCCATCTGTAGGATGAGCTTCCAATTAGTGGTAATGCTTTATATGGAGCCGAAAAACTGGTTTGTAAGTTATAAGACAGGGTACCAATTGATCAGGGCCGTATTGTACTTCTATATGATTATTTGTTGAGCCAATTTATCTGTCTCGCATTTCTTTGACATAGTCAAAATTAAGCAGCCGACTCAGGGTATCCACATGATCTTCCGGTTTGATGTTCTGAATATCCGTCTCTATCAGGTCACTATGTCCGAGCAGCATAGTGCGCTGTATCTCGTCAGGATCAGAAGGACGACTAAAGTAAAGAGCTACATACTCCTTGGTGCCTATGCCGTAGTCGTTAAGCATGGTTTTAATATTATCTTCCACCCCAGCCTGGTTTTTAGAGGCAAAACCAATGTAGCGGATTTCATCGGTCTGCTCTTCTGTATGACGAGGAAAAGTATCCTTTATTTTCTGTTCAAAGGAGGCCTGGTCCTGCTCATCCTCAAAGTATGATATAATTATGAAATTTGTCATGACAATATATAGTTAAAAAAATATTACGTTACTCTACGCAAAGAACCAGCCAGGAGGGGGTATTGTTATTTTTCTCAGTCGGCGTAAATCATTTTTACCGTCATGCCCCCGTCTATCACCAGGTTCTGGCCCGTCATGAAGCTGGACTCTCCCGAACAGAGGAATATCGTAGCCCTGCCAATATCTTCGGGGGTACCTACCCTGCCAACAGGATGCTGTTTTTTATCTACTTCACGATGGCTTACCTCCTGCCTTTCCGAAGATTTTTTCCAGTCGCCTACTTCAATCCAGCCTGGGCTGATGGCATTGACCCGTACCTCCGGACCCAGGCTGATGGCCAGGGCATGGGTAAGGGCCAGTATGCCGCCCTTACTGGCCGCATACGCCTCAGAATCGGGCTCCGACATCAGTGCACGGGTAGAGGCAATATTGACAATGGCAGCACTGCTGCTTTTTTTCAGGTGTGGCGCAGCGTATTTGGCAGCAATGAAAACACTGCGCAGGTTGATAGCCAATACCTCGTCAAATTCAGCCACGCTCAGGTTGTGCATAGGTTTGAAGCGTGAAACACCGGCATTGTTGACCAGGAAATCAAGCCTGCCGGCCTGACTGATGACCTCATCTATCAGATTTTTGATATCGTCTTCCTTGGCGACATCACAGGGGATGAAGGTAGCTTCACCTCCTTTATCCCTGATCCACTGCTGGGTTTCCAGACCTGCTTCCTTGTCTTTTTCGGCAATAAAAACCTGGACTTCGTGGTGAGAAAATGCCTGGGTAATGGCCTTGCCTATACCCTGTCCGGCTCCTGTGACTATAGCGACTTTGTTTGCAAATGGATTCATATCCTGTTAACTACCAGTGATGTCTTCAGTTTGCTTTACCCACAAAAAAGCCCGCAACGAAGCGGGCCTTAGAAATATGGGATCAGCAGGGGCTAAAAGAGGGTAGATCAGTGACTTCCCTGAAACTTATGCTGCGCCTTGGACTTTTGCTCTTCTTCAAATAACCTGACAGAAGTTTCCCAGCCTCGGGCGTAGCTCTTGCTGACCATCAGCAGGTATTGGCGTACGGAGGTGAATCTTTTCATGATCAATAAAGGATTAGTAAAATGTGTAAATATGTATAAGCAAGCTCAGAATCTGACACCCAGTTGCAGGCCGGGCCACATCTGAAGATTGGTTTTATTATCGTATGTACGATCAAATATCGTATAAGGTGCAATCTGGCTACCAATTTGTGTAGTTTCTGCGTTCTGTAGCTGCGAAACCATCACATTAAAAGTAGGAGCGGCAAAAAGGCTGAAATACTTGGAGAGCTGCAGCGCGTAACCCAGCCTCAGGGTAGTAAGCAGATTGAGGGTTGCATCCTCAAACGGACGCCTGTTATCTTCATGTATGGTATAGCCGATCAGGTCGAGGTTCAGCCTTGATCTGGAGGCTATGGGAAACTCGCTTCCCATGCCATAACCAAAGCCCCAGGCCAGGTTTTCATCCGCAAACTGTGATCCGAAGGCGAAGATGTTGTAAAATTTCTGCACCCCTGTTTTGAAAGCCACATTGGCATGAAGGGTTTCGCCGCCCCATACTTCCAGCCGGCGGTAGCCATTTTTGCGCACAATACTCAGCAGGCCTATAGGAACTCCACTAGCACTGTCGGCGATGTTGAGTACACCCAGCTGCACTCCCTGCATATTCCCTGCAACGTTAAGAAAGCCAGAAGCCTGCATTCCCTGCATATCTCCCCGGGCTATGTTCATAAAGCCCGCTAATTGGACTCCTGTCAGGCTGCCGTTGTTAATATTGGCAAAGCCTGCTGCCTGTATGGCTTCGGCATCATGAGCGGCCAGGTTTAAAAAGCCAGCCAACTGTGCTCCCTGAGTGTAAGCTCCCGAAATATTGAGAAAACCGGCTGACTGTACGCCTTTGGTGCCGCCAGCGCTGGTGTTCATAAAGCCACTTAGCTGGGCACCTTTTAACTCACCACCATTGACATTAAGAAAGCCCGCAGACTGAAGCCCTTTTACGTCGTTTCGGACGATATTGAAAAATCCCGCCAGCTGTACGCCATCCACAAAATCACCGGTAAGGTTGCCAAAGCCCGAAGCTTCAAAACCATCTACCCCGGCTGAGTAGCCGGCAAATGCGTGCAGGGAGATTTCGTTGACATACTCACCTGCATCCACCCCATTGGTGCTCAGCGGGTAGATAAAGCCCAGGTGAAAGGGCCTGGTTTCATAGTTGCCATCGTCATCGCCGGGCAGGCCGTCCAGCAGCTTCCGGAAGCCCTGTCCGATAGGATGGATTTTTCTCTTGCTGGCCTTACTTCCTGCAGGCTTAGTCGGGATGTAAGGACGAACATTCTGTCTGGTCGGAGCAGGTTCGTTTGAGGGTAGGTCAGCGGAGGGGCTGATGGATTCTGTCTGCTGTAAAGCCAGCAGTTGCAATTCCTGTACAGCTTCTTCTGCCTGTTTTTCCTGTGTCTGTGCCGTACTGTCGCTCTCCTCTGTCTGTACTTCTTGTGGCAAAGTATCGCTGCCTTCTTCAGCTGTTGCTGCTTTTTGGCTTGTTGGTGCCTGTGGGACAGGTTCCGCTTTTGTCTCCCGGCCGGACTGCCTTACTTCTGCCTGCCTGGGTTTACTGAGATCTTTCCTGAGGATGATCTGTCCGTTGACCACCTGGTAAGTAAGGTGCGTTTCTTTCAGGATCTCGTCAAGCGCTGCAGAGAGTGGCTGGTCCTTCATCTGCAGGCTTATCCTGATATCGGGTGGTATTTCGTTGTTCAAATAAGAGAAGCGGATGCCGTAGGACTGACGTATGTCCTGCAAAATGCTTTCTATGGAGCTTTTCTGGTATTGGAGACTTACTGTTTTGTTAAGCAGATTGTCCTGAGGCGGCATAGCAAATGCCATACACACCCATACCATTCCTATGATCTTAGCCAGTTTCATGATGTTTTTCTTTAAAGGTGTAAGTTAGCGGCAGCCGTTGCCTGAGATGAGGTAAGTACCTGCCTGCTGCTCCACCCGGAGGTTGCCGGTAACAGAGAGCACGTAGAGCACATCATCCAGGCTTGCGCCGTCAAAAGTTGCCGTATACCGGCAGTTGGCCAGATCAGGGTTGCTCAGCCTGATATCTGTCTTGTACACTTTTTCCAGGGTGCTGATGACATATTTGAGACTGGTGTTTTCAAACAGCAGCTGCTGGTTTTGCCAGGCCCTGAAGTTCGGATCTTCAATAGGTACTGCTTCAGCCTTTACTGCTGCATCTGGTACCAGTGTTGCCTCTTCTCCGGGCGTCAGGAAGACTGAATTATCTTCGCCTGCCGGTGAGAAAGCCACTTTACCGCTGCTCACCTGCACTTTGACCGGCTCTCCCGGATAAGCCCGCAGGTTGAAGGAAGTGCCTATCACTTCAGTTTTGGCGCCTTCACTGAAGATGGTAAACCTCCTGCCTTCAGCTTCTTTCACTTCAAAAAAAGCCTCTCCACTCAGTTCCACCACCCGGTGTTCCGTGTCAAAGCCCTCCTCGTAAGATAGCCAGCTGTTTTCGTTGAGCCACACCTGGCTGCTGTCGGGTAGCCAGATCATCTGCCGCTCTCCGGCCAGCGTGCGCAGGGTGATGGTGTTGCTATCGGCCTGCCACCACCATAGCCCCAGGCTCAGCAGCAGCACCACCGAAGCGGCCACCGCACTTAGGTAAGGCCGGTAAACGGTTTTGCCTTCTTTCTCTCCAGCCGGGGCGTGCAGGTCGTACGTACCCTGCTCGCTGTCCAGGCTGAAGCTGAACCTCTGCCAGCCTTTTTCCAGGTCAGGCTCATAAGCCTGCGCCGGAGGGCGGGCTTCCTTCCATAGCTGCTTCATCTGCTGGTAAGTAAGCTGGTTATCCGGATGCGCATTCTGCCATGCCTGTAATGCATGCTTTTCCTGATCAGTCAGTTCGCCATTGAACTCCCTGGCTAGCAGTACCCAGATATCTTCTTGAGCATTTCCCATGATATTGACCAACTAATGATGATACAGCTGAGTAAGGCTTTACCCTACCTCTTTCCAAAAGATTTTTTTTAGGCGGGAAAATATATTTTGAGGTGCTCCCGCATCAGTCTGAGGGCCTTTCCCATGTGCTTTTCTACTGCCTTGACAGAGATATCCAGCTGCGCAGCGATCTCAGCATAGCTCATCTCCTCAAAACGGCTGAGGGAGAAGACGGTGCGGCATTTGGGTGGCAGCGCCTGCAGCGCCTGGTCTATGCTTTTGCTCACTTCCTGCTGGCTGATGATGTCATCGGTGCTGTTGTGGCTATAAGAGGCATGGGCATCGGGACTGTCGTCCATGCTGCGGTTACGCCTGTTTTTTTCCAGGTAGTTGAGGGCCGTATTGATAGAGGAGCGATACAGGTAAGCCTTAATGTAGCCGCCAGCATCCATCTGTTCTCTTTTGCGCCATACTTTTACAAACACATCCTGTACGATATCTTCAGCCGCATCACTGTCGTGTACGATGTTGAAAACTGTACGGCAGAGCGGACTGTAGTAGGTTCGAAAGAGATTTTCAATAAATTTTTCCTCGTTCTGCTCCTTGAGAGCCAGCAGGAAACGCTGCTCTTCCGTCTCCTTTTGCTGAGCGCTACTCTTAAAGAAAGCAGCCAGCAGCCAGAGGTGCTGCATAAAACCAGAGAGGCTAAGACCAGGAAGTATGTATTTTGTTAAGGTCATCGGGCATTGACACAGTAGAGATTGCGTATTTTTACCAGGGCATTACCAACTTATATGCCATTGATAGATTCCCTGAAACAAAGGGCCTGCGCAGGATAATTTATGCTGAAGTGTACGATTTCGGCCAAAAGTGTTCGTTTCCGTTCAATTTGCAGCGATTGACTACAAAAGGTTTACTTAAATAAGAGGTGTGAAAAGACTTTGGAACGATTCGTTTCACATGTCCTGGTACAGAATTGATATAAAATCAAATTCATCATCCTTGTCGCCGACGAGGATAAATGAGATGGGTGTGTAAACGCACCTTCTTCGTCACGGTGATACAATTGCCTTTCTCATTTACAGAAGAAGATAATCATCAACTTTCAAACTCAATCGTATATCTTTTAGTAGATGTCGAAAGATAAAGGCCATCCCCAGGGGACGGCCTTCAATCCAGAATATACATGCTGCAGCAGTTTATTTTCTGCGGCTACCTCTTTTAGGTTTGGCTTCTTCTTCAATCTCTTCCTCCTCCACGTCTGCCAGGATACGTCCGGAATATTCGTCGAAGATGATGCGCTTTTTCTCTTTGATTTCTACCAGGCGCTGAGGGGGAATGATGATGTTACATCCTTCGGCGGCACCTCTTCTTACCTTCACCACGGCCAGTCCGTTGGAGAGGCTGGTTCTGAGCTTTTCGTAGTAGCGGTAGAGTTTTTCGTCAGTATTGGTAATCTCTTCCACCACCTCTTCGCGCTCTTTGAGGAGACGGTCTTCATCGTCCTGGCTCTCTGCAATGATCTTATCAAGCTCTTCGCGCTTGCTGTCCAGGTCTTTGCTGCGCTGGTCGATCAGTTCTTTGGTACCTGCAATTTCTTCCTTTTTGGCTTCAATGCGGGCATAGCCTTCCTTGATGCGCTTTTCAGAAATCTGTATCTCTAGGTTTTGTAACTCTATTTCTTTGGTGATGGCATCGTACTCACGGTTGTTGCGCACGTTCATCTGCTGCTCTTCGTACTTTCTGATGAGCTGCTCAGCTTTCTTGATAGCGGCACGATTGTCTTCTATATCCTGCTCCATGCTATCCACTTCGCGCTGAAATTTATCAAGACGGGTCTGATATCCGGCAATTTCGTCTTCCAGGTCACTTACTTCTTCAGGCAGCGCACCTCTGATTTTTCGTATCTCATCCAGTTCCAGGTCAATGTTCTGGAGGGTGAGCAGAATGTCGAGTTTATCGGCTACCGATTTAGGTTGGACAGTTGAACTTTCCATATTACTTGTAGTAAAGAATTGGGTTTGTATTGGCCTCGGCCAAATGAACTGCAAAATTAACAAATTTACGTGACAATAATTCCAAAATCAGTTCTTTTGTGAAAACTTCGCTTTCATAATGACCGATATCAGCAATCATCAGCTGATCTTCGGCATCAAAAAATTCGTGGTACTTGAAATCTGCCGTTACCAAAGCATCTGCCTGGCATCGGATGGCCTGTGGCAGCAGAAAGCTGCCGGCACCTCCGCACACGGCTACCCTTTGTATCTTCCGGGCAGGAGGACGGGTATAGCGTATACAGTCTAGCTGCATAGTATTTTTAAGGTGGGCCAGAAAAGTATCGCCCTCCATAGGTTCGGGCAGGCTGCCGATCATGCCTGAACCTACTTCCTGGTTTTCATTCTCCAGGGCATGCAGGTAATAAGCGACTTCCTCATAGGGATGTGCCTCCCGCATAGCCGCCAGCACCCGGCCTGCTTCATGCGCCGGAAAGATTACCTCTATCCGCTGTTCTTCCACCTTTTCCAACTGGCCCTGCTGGCCTATGTGCGGATTGGCAAACTCGTTGGGCTGAAAGGTGCCGGTACCCTTTACCATAAAGCTGCAGTTTTTGTAGTTACCAATATTGCCGGCCCCGGCGGTATTGAGGGCGTTGAGTAGTTTCTCAGCATGGGCATCAGGCACAAAAACCACCAGTTTGTTGAGCGTCTGTGTTTTGGGTAGGAGGATACAGGCCTGCTGCAGCCCCAGCTTATCACAAATTTTCCGGCTTACCCCCTGGGTTACATTATCCAGGTTGGTATGTATGGCATAAAGGGCAATATTATTTCTGATTGCTTTGATCACGGTACGCTCTACATAGTTTTTGCCGGTGAGGCTTTTGAGACCTCGGAAAACGATAGGATGATGAGAAACAATAAGGTTACATCCCCGGCGGATGGCCTCATCCACCACTTCTTCGGTGGCATCCAGGCTTATGAGTATACCTTTTACCTCATCCTGCGGGTTACCGGTGATCAGCCGGGCATTGTCATAGCTCTCCTGGTAGGCGCGGGGGGCAATACTTTCCAGGTGAGCCGTTACATCTTTAATCCTGTTCATAGCTTTACATGGGTTTTTTATGTTATTTCGCAGTGATTTTCGCTAAAAGATATAGAGAATTTGTCGGAAACAAGCAAAAGTAATATCAGCGGGCCGCTGCGCTGGGGCCTGGCTCCCCTGGCAGGTCTTTACGGAGGCATCATGGCTTTCCGCAACCACCTGTACAATATTGGCTACCGGCGAAGCCTGACTTTTGAGCCTCTGATCATCAGCGTAGGCAACCTGAGTGTAGGAGGTACCGGTAAATCTCCTATGGTGGAGTACCTGGTACGGCTGATCAGCGCACATAAGCCGCTGGCTATACTGAGCAGGGGCTATAAGCGAAAAACGCGGGGGGTAAGAATCGCGGGAGAAGAAGACACAGCAGCCACTTTGGGCGATGAGCCTTTTCAGTTTTACCGCAAGTTTGGGCAGCAGTCATTGGCCTCTGACCATAAAGTAGTGGTAGCCGTAGCTGAGCGGAGAGGAGAAGCCATACCTGAAATACTGTTTGTACATCCTGAAGTAGAAGTGATACTACTGGACGATGCCTTCCAGCACCGGTCGGTTCAGGCTGATTTTCAGCTGCTGCTGACTACCTTTCAGCGGCCATTTTACCAGGATAGTGTGCTACCGATGGGCAGGCTGAGGGAGTACCGAAAGGGCGCAGGGCGGGCAGATGCCGTGGTAGTAACCAAATGCCCTGAGGGTCTTTCTGCAAAGGAGCAGGAAAACATCAGGGACAGGATCAGGCGGTACAGCCGTCCGGAAGTGCCGGTGTTCTTCAGTAGTATCCGCTACGAGGCGCCTCAGCCGGTGTTTGAGCCGTCACTGCAGCTCAGGGAGCCGCTTTTACTCTTTTCGGGCCTGGCCGACAGCAGCTTGTTTGAGCAGCAGCTGAAAAAGCATTATGAAGTAAAAGAACACATCAGGTGGGAAGATCATCATACGTATGCAGAGGCAGATTTTGAAAAAGTAAAAGCTGCACAGGCAGCTTCCGTGCTGACTACCGAAAAAGATATGGTGAAGCTGCTGGAGTCGGCACAGGCAAAGCTTTGGCAACAGCTGCCTCTCTTTTACCTGCCCATACGTACGTATTTTCTGACAGAGGGGCAGCAGTTTGATGACTTGATTCTGCGCCAGCTCAGTTCTCCTATTAAAGACAAGAACATTGAATAAGCATTACATCAGCCTTTATATTTTTGTGATAGGTTTCCTGCTCCTGCCTGCCGGATTACTGGCGCAGGGGAGGGTGGTCATTCCCGGGGGAGACGAGGAAGCCAGTCCGCAGGATACGGCAAAGTATGGACCTTCCACTACCTCCTATACCTTCAAAGATGCCTTTAAGTACAACCAGGTGGTGTACGATACGCTGGATACGCTGATAGAATTTGCCCACCGATACAGCCGGGTAGAGCAGCTGGGCAGCAAGCTGCAGTACCTGGGCACGCTGGGAACAGCCACCACGCCTATGTATCCGCTGCTACCCGAAGTAAGCGGTATTACTTCCGGTTTTGATGCTTACGATATTTACACCATTTCTCCCGATGAGCTTAAGTATTACAATACGCTCTCTCCCTATACGCAGCTCTATGTGACTATAGCAGGGAACAACCGCAGTGTGGTGGATGTAACCTTTACCCGTAACGTGACGCCCAACTGGAACCTGGGAGCTAATTTCCGCTCCGTCACTGCCGATCGCCAGGTAGGAGGCAGGGGCAGAAACGATAGGCGCGTAGAATCTTACTTCTTTGACTTTCATACTTTTTTTAAAAGTAAAAATGAAAAGTACCGGCTGATGGCTCAGGTGGCGCGCTTCAATCATGAAGTATTTGAGTCGGGAGGGGTGGTAGGAGAAGTTAATGATGAGGATCGCCTGGAAGAGTTCTTCCGCTACAACAATTCAGAAATTTACCTGAGAGAATTCAAAAACCGGGAATTCAGGATTAACTATCATCTGTACCATGAGTATCAGCTCAACGAACGGCTTCAGGTTTACCATGAACTTGACAGGAACAATCAAAATGTCTTCTTCTTCTATGAGCCCAGTACTGATATAGACCCTGAATATTACTTTCGGCGAATTTTCCTGGATACGGCACGTACGGCAGATAGGGTGTTTTATGACATACTGGATACCGAAGCGGGTGTAAAAGGATCACTGGGACAGTTATTTTACAGTTTTCATTACCGGCTGCGTCGTCCTCAGATCGATTACAGCTTTGACCCTGCACTAGCTGAAGAAACACCAGGCCTGGATGAACTGGGGCTGCGCTATGATCCTGACAGGTCTGACGTGGAGCTCTACGGAGGCTTTGACCTGCGGCTTGACCTGGGTGAAAATACTTTTCTGGCAGGAGGCGCAGATTACCAGTCTACCCAAAACTACCGGGTAGAGGCCGAATTCACCAATCCTATCCTCAAAGCAAGCTATATCCGGATGCGAAAACAGCCTACCTACCTCTCCGAGCGATTTGTAGGTAATCACAACGCCTGGCGCAATGATTTTGAACCGGTGGGTATGGATCAGCTCAGTGGCTCCATAGAGTACCAGTTTCCTAATATTTATCTCAGGCCTTTTGCCACCATCACTAACATTAATCAGCCGATCTATTACCGCCGAGACAGTGTAGAAAACAGCCGACAGGCTTTCCCGGTACAGGCCGGGGGAGGGGTCAGGATATTGTCGCCGGGGGTGGCTTTTCAGTTTGATTTCCTGAAGCGTATGCACCTGAGGGGAGAAGCTATCTACACCCTGATAGGAGGAAGGGCTTCGGAAGCCTTCTCTATCCCTACCATCTACACCAGCGGGAGCCTGTATTACGAAAATAGTTTTATTGACGACAAGGTGACCGTCCGTATAGGTACTGATCTGCAGTTTACGCCCTCTTACCTGGCCTACGACTATGATGTGGCTACGCAGCAGTTCTTCACCCAGCAGCGGATTTACGGCAGTAATACCGTACTGGATAATTTTGAAACGCCTTATCCTACCGGTTTCAACGGCCTGACACTGGCTGACTTCTTCCTGGATATGAAGATACGTACGGCTATCGTTTACCTCAGGGTGCCTTTTCTGAACCAGGGCTTTCCGCAAAATGGTTATTTTACTACGCCCTTCTATGTCGGGCAGGGGCGTACACTTGATCTCGGTATCCGCTGGCGGTTCTTTGACTAGCCAGAGCAGCTTTTGTGATCTTAGCTCGCAGGATTGTATCTTTGCCAACAAACAAGCCATATGTTAGAAGCCAAGCAGACCATTCTTAAACTCAAACTGCCTACCGACCCCCGCTGGGTGAGCCTGGTGGATGAAAACCTGGAAGAAGTACTGGTAGATCATGCCTACTGTGAGCAGAAGGCTGCCTCATCCTGCATTTCGCTCATCATACAGTTTCCCGAACGGAGCAAACTCGTGGAGGTGCTTACTCCCATAGTAGCTGAAGAATGGGAACACTTCAGCCGGGTACTTGAGCAGATACGCAAGCGCGGATACCAGCTGGGCAAGAAGCGAACTGATGCCTATGCGGTTGAGCTGGGCAAGCACGAGCGCAAAGGTGGGCGCATTGAAAGGCAACTGATGGACAAGCTGCTCATCAACGCTCTGATAGAAGCCCGCAGCTGCGAACGTTTTAAAATACTCTGGAAAAACCTGCAGGACGAGGAGCTGAAGCAGTTTTACTACGAACTTATGGCCTCTGAAGCTGGCCACTATGTAACTTTTATCAAGCTGGCTAAGGAATACATGCCCGAAGAGGTAGTAAAAGCCCGCTGGGAGGAGCTGCTGGAAATAGAAGCGGATATCATCAGAAATATGGAGGTGCGCCCTGACCGTATGCACTGATGTAGGCTATAGGGCTTTTTTTACCTTCTGCTTATCAATTTTTTAGCCACATTCGGCGTTCTATTTTCTAAACTGCGGTGGTGTGAATAAAGCAATTTTATTTTTGTGTATGGCCTTGCTCCTGCCTGTCTGCGCTGTCGTGGCACAGCAGGAAGTTACCCTTTATTACGATAACGGTAAGAGCCTGCCCCGCGAAACATTCACTGTGCTTTCCTCCAACCCCTCTGTGCTTGATGGGCCCTATACTGCTTTTTTTACCAACGGCAGCATACGCATCAAGGGCCGCTATGAAAAAGGGCAGGCTTCCGGCTACTGGGAATACTTTTATGAAAACGGCCACCCTAAAATGAGAGGCACCCTGCAGGACAATGCCAGCCATGGGGTTTGGGAGTATTTTTATGAAAATGGCCATCCTCAGATGCGTGGGGTCCTGTACGATAGCATCCGCAGCGGTCCCTGGCAGTTCTTTTTTGAAAACGGCACCATCAGGAGCGAAGGCTATTTTGAAGAAGACAGGAAGATTGGGAAGTGGAAGTATTATTATGAAGATGCCGCTCTCAAGGCTGAAGAGAATTACCAGGGAGACACCGTACAGTATGTGGAATACTATACCTCGGGCAGCATTAAGCTGGAAGGGCAGAAGATAAACGAGAACAGCATCGGTACCTGGACCTCTTATTATGAAAACGGCAGCCTCAAATCGGAAGGGGAATACGACGAAGGGGAGCGCAATGGTCTCTGGAAGTTTTACCACGAAAATGGCAAGTTATCATCGGTAGGAGATTTTATCGACGGCTCCACGGTGGGCAAATGGACTTATTATTATGAAAACGGGAAAATAAGCGCCGAGGGAGCCGAAAAAGACGGCGTAAAAGAAGGCTACTGGAAGCTTTACCACAACAACGGCGACTTCAAGGGAGAAGCTGTGTTTAATGAAGGCGAAGGTGCCTACCGTGAGTTCTACGAAGACGGCAGCCTGAAAGTAAAAGGCTATATGGTAGATGGGATCAACCAAGGCAAATGGCTGTACTACTATCCTGATGGTAAGCTGGAAGGCGAATGTGTATTCAAAAATGGCAAAGGTGCTTACCTGGGCTACTACCGCGATGGTTCGCTCAAAATGAAAGGCACTATAGAGGAGGGAGAGCGTACCGGGGTGTGGGAGCTTTACAAAACCGATGGTACGCTGGCTGGCTATTACAAAAGTATCTACGAAGACAATAAGCCCGTCTTTCGCACCTTGAACAAAGCAGATAAAGCAGAGGGTAAATCTGATGGGCAGAATACTGCCCTTAATCCGGATTATTTGTACCGAAAGAAAAGCCTGCGTTATTTTAAACCCCGCATCAACGAACTGCAGAGCGTAATCGTAGGCATCAATCCCCTGGGCCTCCTCATGGACAGGCTGCCGCTCAGTATAGAATATTATATGCAGGAGCGCCTGGGCTATGAACTGGAAATCGGTCTGGAGCGTGCTCCCTTCTTTTATTCAGATAAAAGTGTAGCCCTGGGCAGCATTTATACCCGCGGAGGATTTGTGGCACTCAAGCAGAAGTTTTATCATCCTGACACCCGCTCTGGTATGTTCTATTTCGGGCATCGCCTGGGCTTTGACTACCTTTACCACAATACCAACCTGAATTTTACTAATGAGCGGGTGAGGGAAATCGTAGCAAAAGAGCAGAAGATCAGCTATGTGCTGCTGCTAGGTACCCGCCTGATCAGGGATGCAGATATGATCAACACCCGTATCACCCGGGATCAGCGCTCGAGCGGCCTTACTTTTGACTTATCGGCCGGGTTGGGTATTGGCTACCGCTTCTTTCAAAAAGCCTATGAAGATAACCCACAGTTTGACCGTATGCTCAATGAACTGCAGCGCTCCCGGGTCATTTTCCCTATCTACCTGGGCGCTACCGTAGGTTATGCCTTTTAAGAGAACCTGGTCAGTCGATAACTTTTTAGCTGATTTGGCGCTTTTACTTAAGAACGTATACCGATATGACCCTGCAGTGAGCTAGGAGGAAAAGGCCACTAATCGTATCGTAAGATGCAAAACCTAAGACATCCATAATAATGACCAAAGATAAGAAGACAGTAGTAGTGGGGGCCAGCCCCAATCCCTCCCGTTACGCTTTTCGGGCAGCGCACCTGCTCAAACGATATGACCATACGATTATCCCGCTCAGTATCAAGCGAGGAGAAGTAGCCGAGGAGAAGATCATGGACCTCCGTGAAAAACCTATGATCACTGATGTGGATACTATCACCCTCTACATTGGCCCACAAAATCAGCCGGAGTGGATAGACTACCTGCTGAGCCTCTCTCCGCGACGGATCATCTTCAATCCCGGTACCGAAAATCCGGTGTTTATGGATAAAGC
The DNA here is from genome assembly GCA_046541235.1 of Cyclobacteriaceae bacterium. Lineage (GTDB taxonomy): Bacteria > Bacteroidota > Bacteroidia > Cytophagales > Cyclobacteriaceae > Catalinimonas. The sequence goes on from JBKHDR010000023.1 coordinate 15,080, forward strand.
CGAAGCGCAGGGGGTAGAGGTAGTGGAAGGATGCACGCTGGTAATGCTACAGACAGGAACTTACTAGCTATTTATGCTTGTTGTTAAGTGTTGATAATCAGATATTTATGTGCTAATTCCCGAGCAGGATTCTTTTTCCTGCAAAGCTGCAGCTATTGCTGAAAAAGCATGCAAATGCCGCCAAAAAGTTGTAGTTTTGGGTTTTATGGATAATTGAAAATATGGACGAAACTAAGGATTTAAATATTACTACTGATTCTCTGGCCAAGACCAGGGAAGGGGAATATTCAGCCAATAACATTCAGGTGCTTGAAGGGCTGGAAGCCGTTAGAAAAAGACCCGCCATGTACATCGGTGATGTCAATATGAAAGGCCTGCACCACATGGTCTATGAAGTCGTTGACAATTCCATAGATGAAGCACTGGCCGGCTACTGCGACAAAATTGAGGTTTATATCCACGAAGATAACTCTATCTCAGTTTCTGACAACGGCCGTGGTATCCCGACCGACATACACACCAAAGAAAATCGCTCAGCCCTGGAGGTGGTCATGACCGTCCTTCATGCCGGGGGTAAGTTTGACAAAAATACCTACAAAGTCTCCGGTGGTCTGCACGGGGTGGGCGTGTCCTGCGTAAATGCACTCTCTGTAAGGCTGCACGCCACGGTACACCGTAACGGTAAAGTCTACGAGCAGGAATATGAGCGGGGCGTGCCCGTGTACCAGGTGAGAGAAATTGGCGATACTGACAAGACAGGTACCACCGTACATTTCAAGCCCGACCACGAGGTTTTTCAGGTGACCGAGTACAAATATGACACCATCGCTACCCGTCTGCGTGAACTGGCCTTCCTGAACGCCGGCATCAGGGTCAGCCTGACCGACCTGCGTGACCTGGATGATGAGGGAAAACCAGCTTCTGAGGAGTTTCACTTTGAAGGTGGCCTGATTGAATTTGTTACCTACCTGGACAATAACCGCGAGAAGCTCATTCCTGAGCCTATCTATATTGATAGTGAGAAGGGAAGCGTACCAGTACAGGTAGCCATGACCTACAATACTTCTTTTACAGAAAATGTAGTATCGTACGTCAACAATATCAATACCATAGAAGGCGGAACCCACGTGTCGGGCTTCCGCAGGGCACTTACCCGTACTCTCAAATCTTACGCAGACCGCTCAGGACTGCTGGATAAGGTAAAGATTGAAATTAGTGGCGACGACTTCCGCGAAGGCCTGACTGCCGTCATTTCTGTAAAAGTAGCCGAACCCCAGTTTGAAGGACAAACCAAAACCAAGCTCGGTAACTCTGATGTGATGGGCGCGGTAGAGTCCTGCCTGGGTGATGCCCTGCAAACTTACCTGGAAGAACATCCCAAGGAAGCCAAGATCATCATCAACAAGGTGGTACTGGCAGCGCAGGCCAGGCATGCGGCCCGCAAGGCTCGTGAAATGGTGCAGCGCAAGAATGTACTCTCCGGCACCGGCCTGCCCGGTAAACTGGCTGACTGCTCGGATACCGATCCCAGCTACTGCGAACTCTACCTGGTAGAGGGTGACTCTGCCGGCGGTAGTGCCAAGCAGGGCCGCGACCGTCGCTTCCAGGCTATTCTGCCCCTCAGAGGTAAAATCCTGAACGTGGAAAAAGCCCAGGAGCACAGGATTTATGACAATGAGGAGATCAAGAATATACTCACGGCACTAGGCGTGAGCTTTGGCACCGAAGATGATGACAAAGCGCTCAACATCGAGAGGCTGCGCTACCACAAGATCGTGATCATGACTGATGCCGACGTCGACGGAAGCCATATTCGTACCCTCATCCTGACCTTCTTCTTCCGCTACATGCGTGAGCTGATAGAGAAAGGCTACGTGTATATTGCCCTGCCGCCTCTCTACCTGATCAAGAAGGGAAAAGAGGAACGCTACTGCTGGAATGAAGAGCAGCGCCAGAAAATCACAAAAGAACTGGCAGGCGACGGCAAGATAGAAAATGTGGGCGTACAGCGCTACAAAGGTCTGGGTGAAATGAACCCTGAGCAGCTCTGGTCTACTACCATGAACCCTGAAACCAGGAGCCTGAAGCTGGTGACCATAGACTCGGCGGCTGAAGCGGATCACCTTTTCTCTATGCTGATGGGTGACGAAGTAGCACCCCGACGTGAATTTATCGAAAAGAACGCTAAATACGCTAATCTAGACATTTAACGTCTTTAGCTTCTGAGGTACTGAAGCCTGTACTCAGGACCGTCTTGCCCGGTATTGCCGCATATGGAGGAGTATTGATGTCACTCCTGTGTATAATGTGCAGGTTTGCCGGTTGAGGCGGTTTTTTTGTTGAGCTACGCAAGGCAGGTTTTTGTTTTGCAAAAAAATATACCAGACCTTCGGGATAGATAAAACTATTTTCCGTTAGTCATTTGTAAGTAATTGAAATTTTCCTGGAAAAGAATATTAATGTCGGTAAAGCGAATGTTAGTTAAAGACAAAGTACAGTCCTCCATAGCTACCAGTAATTATATCAGCAGAGACCTGAGTTGGATACGTTTTAATTACCGGGTGCTGGACCAAGCCAAAAAAAACAGCCGCAACGTACTGGAAAAACTCAAGTTCCTGGCGATCACTTCTTCCAACCTGGATGAGTTTTTTATGATCAGGGTGGGTAGCCTTTATAATTATATTGACTATGGCAAGGAGCGTATAGATTATTCGGGACTGCGAGAGAAGCCTTTTCGTAAAAAGCTGCTGCAGGAGACTCAGACTTTTTTTAAGGAGCAGAACGATCATTACCTCAGTAACCTGGTGCCGGCTTTTGCCAAATACCATTTCAGGATTATCAATTCCCTTGAGCAGCTGACGCCCTCGGAGCGTAAGAAAATCACCGACTACTTTGACCGCACCATTTACCCCATGCTTACCCCCATGGTGTATGACAGCTACCATGCTTTTCCTACACTGATGAACAAGCTGCTGATCTTTGGCGTGGTAACCCGCAACCCTCAGGATAAGAAAGACCATAAAAAGCTCTCTTTTGTACAGATACCGCAAAACCTGCCGCGCTTCTATGAAATAGACAGGGAAGACGAGCTGCTGTTTGTACCCATTGAAGAAATCATACGGGCGTATATGAGCCTGCTTTTCCGCAACATTGATATTTTGTCGGTCAACCTATTCAGGATTACCCGTAATAGTGATTTTACCCTGGATGAAAGTGATGATATTGAGGCTAATTTTGTAGAAGAGCTCAGGCGTAAGCTAAAAACCCGAAAGACCGGACGTGTGGTAAGGGTGGAAGTGGAAGAGGGCTACAGCCACTGGATGATGCGCCTGCTGGTCAACCGCTGGAACATTGATAAAGATAATATATTCGAAGTGCCTGATGGTGGATTAATTGACTACACCTGCCTGTTTGAGGTGATCAGTAACGGCGAATTCAAAAATAAATTACCCAAGCCACATCCGCCCGTACCTCCGATAACCTTCCCCGAAACCGGTACTGATGATATCCTGGAAGTACTGAAAGACCGTGATATCCTGCTGCATCATCCCTATAATGATATTGATCCTTTGCTGGAGCTGATAGAAAAGTCGGCCGAAGATCCGAGTGTACTGGCCATCAAGCTCACCATTTATCGCCTGGCTAAGGATTCCCGCATTACTACCGCCCTGCTGAAAGCTGCGGAAAACGGCAAGCACGTATCCGTGCTATTTGAGCTAAAGGCTCGCTTTGACGAGGAGAACAACATGAGGGAAGCACAGAAGCTGCACAAAGCCGGCTGCTTCGTAATATACGGCATCAGCAACTTCAAGACCCACACCAAGCTGCTGCTCATCGTCAGGAGAGAAGGCAAAAGCGTGACCCGCTATGTGCATATGTCGAGCGGTAACTATAACGAACAAACCGCCAAGCTCTACACTGATTTGGGCCTGCTCAGCACCAATGAAGTATATGCCCATGACGTATCAGAGTTTTTTAATGTAATCACCGGCCATTCTCAGCCTTCTGAATACCAGTACCTGCTTACGGCGCCCAAGGATATGCGACAACAACTAATCAGGCTGATACGACAGGAGGCAGAAAACGCCAAAAACAAACTGCCCAGCGGTATCATGATCAAGATCAACTCGCTGGAAGACAGGGAGGTGATAGACGAACTCTACAAAGCCTCGCAGGCCGGAGTAGCTATCAGGCTGGTGGTGAGAGGTATCTGCTGCCTGCGTCCGGGAAGAAAGGGGCTGAGTGAGAATATCATGGTGCGCTCCATTGTAGGAGATTACCTGGAACATTCGCGTATCTTTTATTTCCACAATAATGGCGACCCCAAAGTATACGGTGGCAGTGCCGATATCATGGTACGCAGCTTTGACCGACGTCTTGAATCCCTTTTCCTCTTTGTAGACCCCAAAGTGAAGAAACAGGCCATCAATATCCTGGCTTATAACCTGAAGGATAATGTCAATGCCTATGATATGCAGGAGAACGGCGATTATGTGACGGTAGACAGGGGGAAAAAAGCGCCCTTCAACATCCACAAAGAATTTTATAAGGTGACAATGGACGAGGTAGAGAAGGTGCAGTTGTTCTGATCATTGATTTGCCAGGTGCTTTTCGTAGAGCATCTGCATGATGCCATCCTTCAGCCCCAAGTCGGGTACCAGTATCCTGCTGGCCCTGGCCCATTGCATGGCCGCTATGTAAATATCTGTAGCCGGTACAATGACGTCGGCCCGGTCAGCATTGAGCTGTAGCTTGTTAATACGGTCATGCAGGCTGTGGCCTGCCAGAAAATCACGTATGCTGATCACTTTGCTGAGGGTGATGGTTTTGTTGAGCTTTTTTCCGGCCAGATCGTGTATTTTATTGATGTTGCCTCCGGTGCCTATGGCGGTAATTCTGCCCATATCTTTACGGATATGCTGAGTGATCCATGCCCGTATTTCGGCCCACACCTGGTCTAGCGAGCGGCGGGTGTTGAGCCGCCTTACCGAGCCTATGGGAAAAGAGCGGGCCGCTATCTTTTCTTTATTGACAAACAGGTTAAGCTCTGTACTGCCGCCGCCCACGTCTATGTGCAGGTAGTTCCTGTTTTCTTCCAGCAGGCTCATCAGGGCATTATTCAGAATCTCCGCTTCTTTGTCGCCATCAATGATTTGCAGGTTCAGGCCGAGTTCCCTGCGTACCTGTTCTACCAGTTCGGGTCCGTTCTCAGCCTCACGCATGGCCGAAGTGGCACAGCCCAGGTAGTCATCCACCTCATATAATTCAATCAGCAGTTTGAAGGCTTTCATTAGTTTGAGAAACTTGGCAGCCCTCTCTTCACCGATGCGTCGGCTGGGATTATCTTCTGTGATCTCAAACACATCTTCCCCCAGCCTGATAGGAAAACGTATGTACTCAAGTTTTTTGAAGAAACTCTTGTTTTCATAACTGATGACATTGGAAACCTGCATCCTGATGGCATTGGAACCAATGTCTATAGCGGCTAACTTCAATATGATATGATGTTTAGGTTCAGCAATTCTCTACTGCTGCAAAACTAAACAAAAGATACGAGTTTGTCTTTTACTGGAGCAGGGATAGTATGAGCATCAGGCAGTAGTAACGGCTGTTTTACGTTTTAATAATAATCAACTTTTTTGTACGGGATTTGCACGGTGCAGGCAAATAAAATACCTGCTGCACCATTACGCTACATAGCAGTAGTTTTGTAAATTCGCACTTAATATGAAAGTAACAGAACATATACAAAAGGCTGAGAGGCCTCTTTTTACTATTGAAATTTTGCCTCCCAAAAAAGGCGAAAATTTGGAGTCTCTTTTTGGGCATATAGAATCGCTGCTCGAATACGAGCCGGCTTTTATAGATGTGACCTACCACAGGGAGGAGTTTGTGTATAAGTCGCGTCCTGATGGCAGCTATAAAAAAACGATCACCCGTAAGCGGCCCGGCACGGTGGGCATCTGTGCCGCTATACAGACCAAGTACAATATTGATACGGTGCCTCACCTAATCTGCGGAGGCTTTTCGCGCGAAGATACTGAAAATATGCTCATAGAACTGGACTTCCTGGGCATTCATAATGTACTGGCTCTGAGAGGAGACCCGATTAAGTCAGAACCTGGCTTTGTGCCTCATCCTGATGGAAACTGCTATGCCAGTGAATTAGTAAAGCAGGTATCCGACATGAACAAGGGCATTTACCTGGATGACGAGTTGGAACATCCCACAGCGACCAACTTCTGCATAGGTGCAGCCGGTTATCCGGAAAAGCACTTTGAGGCGCCCAACTTCAGTACTGATTTTTCATACCTTAAGAAAAAGGTGGAAAACGGAGCCGAGTTTATTGTGACGCAGATGTTTTTTAACAATGAAGTTTACTTTGACTTTGTGAAAAAATGCCGTGAGCATGGTATCCATGTACCCATCATCCCTGGTCTTAAACCCATAGCCACCCTCAAGCATCTGACGCTGCTGCCGCAGTTTTTTCACCTGGATATACCGGAAGAACTTGCCAGAGAGGTGTCAAAGTGTAAGGATAACAAAGCCGTAAAAGAGGTGGGCGTAGAATGGTGCGTGAAGCAGTGTAAAGAACTGATTGAATTTGGTGCCCCGGTACTGCACTTTTACACCATGAGCCGCTCCGAACTGGTCGGGCAGGTAGCAGCGCAGGTTTTCTGATAAGCCGGCTTAACCAAATAAAAGCGCAAGATACCTGGTTGGTGCCTCCACCAGCCAGGGAACAATTAACGCCCTCATAAGACCCATGCTTGGTGCCCTCACCAAGTACACTCACCAAACTCTCTGGCAGTAGGTGCTCAGTGAAGCAGCATCCACTGCTTCAGCTCTTCCAGGACCCTGCTTTTCTCCAGAGGGATCTCATTCATGGTCTCATGAAAAAGCCCCTCGTATATTCTGAGGGTTTTGTCTGCGCTGGCTGCTTTTTCAAAAAATCTGCGGGAGCCCTCCGGGTTGGTCAGCTGATCTGCGCTGCCATGGAAGATATACAGCGGCAGGCGAAGCCCGGGAGCATCCTGGTACAACTGCCGGTGAATATTAAAAAGGTCATGTCCCAGACGTACGGAAGCCTTATCATGGGTAAGCGGATCAACTCGGTAAGCATCCACCACCTGCTGGTCGTGAGAAAGATAGTCGGCATTCAGGTTGGAACTGAGCACCAGCCCTGGTAAAATTTTTACCAGGCCGGAAGCCAGCCTTTTAGCCACATGGTTGTAAAGGTTCATATGTACCTCTATGCCGGCTGAACTCAGGATGAGAGCATCCAGCTTCTGCTGGTGAAGAGATGCGTACCTAATGGCAATGCTGCCACCCAAAGAATGCCCTAGCAGCATAACTTTCTTAGGCCTCTTTTCCAGCCTGATGTCGGTCAACGCAATTTCTACCAGCAGGTCCAGGTCTTCAGCATACTGGTCAAAATAAGCAATGTGCCCTTTTTTTCCCTGGCTGCGGCCGTGTCCACGGGCATCCATCGCATAGACGGCTACTCCCGATCCTTCTAAAGCCTGCAGCAGGTTACCATAACGCCCACAATGCTCGCCCAATCCATGCTGTATGAGCAGGGTAAGCCGGACAGGTGCTGATGGAATCCATTTCTGCCAGAATAGGTGCACGCCCTTTTCGGCAGTGAGGTAATTACGAGTATTTGTATAAGGCAAGTGGCTTGAATTGTTTATAGGTTTTAAATCATCAGGGTATTTCATAATATAGGCATCTGACATACATTTAACAAATTATACCTACAACCTAAGCCTGATGATGAAAAAACCACAGCTCACCCTACTTTTCTTACTTTGCCTGTTGGCTGCCTGCGAAACCCCTGATGCCGTAAATGTGCGCACACATCAGCTCTTTTCAGATCATACCGTACTGCAGAGAGGTACCTCCATCAATATCTGGGGCACAGCAGATCCCGGCGGCAGCCTTGAGGTACAACTGGCCGGTAGCCGCGAGATCGCCCGGGCAGACAGCAGCGGCAGATGGATGGTGAGCTTTCCCGAGATGGAAGCAGGCGGTCCTTACGAGTTGAGCATTGAAGGCGCAGATACGACCATCAGCTTCCGGGATATTCTGATCGGAGATGTATGGCTGGCTTCCGGTCAGTCTAATATGGAGTGGCCTATGAAAGGTGGCATCGACGACCAGGAGAAGGAAATAGCCGAAGCTGACTACCCGGAAATCAGAATTTTTAAGGTAGCGCACGACATCAGTTACCAGCCTGAAGAACAACTGGAAGAAGGAAACTGGCAGCCGGTGACGCCCCAGAGCGTGGCCGATTTTTCGGCCGTGGCTTATTTTTTTGGCCGCGAAATACAGCAGGAGGTAGGCGTGCCTGTGGGCCTGCTGCAATCTACCTGGGGAGGCACCCCTGCCGAGGCCTGGACGAGCCGCGAAGCATTAGCCGATATGAAAGATTTTGAAGAAAAACTGGCTCAAATGCCAGAGGAAGTAAGCCCGGAAGATACGTCTGCCGGGGGCAAGAATCCCAGACAGCCTACTGTACTTTACAATGCCATGATTCATCCCCTGATTCCTTACAAGATCAGAGGGGTAATCTGGTACCAGGGTGAAAGCAATGCAGGTCGGGCAACGCAGTACCAGACCCTTTTTCCGCTCATGATAGAAGACTGGCGCAACCGCTGGGGTATCGGGGATTTCCCCTTTCTTTTTACACAACTGGCTAATTTCAAGCCTGCACCCCCGCTGGATTTTGACGACTGGGCCGAACTGCGAGAGGCACAACTCATGGCATTGGACTTAGACAATACCGGTATGGCGGTAACGATAGACATAGGAGACTCTCTTGATATTCACCCCCGCAACAAGCTGGATGTAGGCCGTAGGCTGGCTCTGTCGGCGCTCAAAGTAGCTTACGGCCGGGATAATGTCTGGTCAGGACCTTTGTACGAATCTATGCGGGTGCAGGGAGATTCGGCCATCATCACCTTCAAAGAAGTGGGCGATGGGCTGATGGTACTACCTGGTGAGGAAATCAGGGGCTTTACCATTTCAGGAGAAGATCAGAAGTTTTATCCGGCCCAGGCCAGGATCATCAGTGAAAACGAGATGTCAGTTTGGAGTTCCCGGGTAGATCAGCCGGAGGCAGTGAGATACGGCTGGTCAAACAACCCCGATCTCAACCTGTACAACGAGTCATTTTTGCCAGCCTCGCCCTTCCGTACTGACGAATGGACAGGTATAGAGGAAATGGAGAGTGATATATAAAGCTTTCATTCCCCATTTTCAGTCAAGGTGTAATTGATTTGAGGAGAGAAAATGATGTGTATTACTTAGGAAAAAATCAAGGGTTTAGGCAAAACTTAATTTTTTTTATCTTTTGTGGGAACACGTAACCTTTTATTGTGGGTACAGTTAATAATCTCTGTTTAAAGACAACGAAATTCTACTAAACAAACACGATTATGAACACACTGAAGTATTACAGCCTGATTGTTTTTTCCGTTTTTCTGGTGGCAAGTTGTGCACAGAAGCCGGAAAGTGATGAAGCAGAAGTATCTGCAGCCGAAGAGGTGCAGGAAGTAAGCGATGCTGCCAGCAACTATGCCATACAGGCTACAGAAAGCGAGCTTTCCTGGTATGGATTTAAGCCTACAGGCCAGCACAATGGTACGATTGCCATAGAAGACGGTACCATATCCGTAGAAAACGACCAGATTGTAGGTGGTACCATCACTTTTGACATGAACGAAATTGAAGTACTTGACCTGGAGGGTGAAGACAAGCAAAAGCTTACCGGCCACCTCAAGTCAGAAGACTTTTTTGCAGTGGAGCAGTATCCTACTGCCAAGTTTGAGATCACCAAGGTGGAAGAATACAACAGCGATGCTGAGGCCTCTGACAGCGAAGATGAAAATATGGCCTTAGAGGTAAACGAAGAGGAGGTAAGCAAATACAAGCTGGAAAACCCTACTCATGCCATCACTGGTAACCTTACCATGCGTGATACTACCCTCAGCATTACAATTCCGGCCCGTGTCAACATGTCTGAAGACCAGATCACTGCTGAGTCAAAGTTTAACATTGACCGTACCAACTGGAATGTATCTTACAATGATGAGGGAGACCCTGTACGTGTGGCCCAGGATAAGTTTATCTACAATACAGTGAACCTTGGCTTTGATATTGTAGCTGAAAAGCAGTCTCAGAACCCACAGGCACAGTCAGAAGCCAAAACTGAGGGCGAAGACAGTTAAGTAAGAATTTGATTTAGAGATGAGTCTCATCCTGATGAACGTATAGTCTGATAGGATAAGGCCGAAACGAAGTACCGGGATATACCCGGTACTTTTTTCTTTTTTTAGCTGCATCAGCTCTGGTGCCTGCATGGGTGGTAATTTTTTCAACAGTGAATTCCATGCGTTCTGCTAGCACTTTGCTTATCAGTTTGGGGCCGTTTGTTTATGACCGAACCACCTCCTGAGTGATTACAAGCCTGTTACTCAGCTTCTAACTGCAGCTTCACCAGGTTGCTGTAATCACCTCTCTGCGTATACAGCTCCTCATGGGTGCCAGTCTCTACGATTTTACCCGCTTTCAGCACATAGATACGGTCAACCTTTTTGATCGTAGCCAGGCGGTGAGCGATGATGATAGTGGTCCTGTTTTGCATGAGCCTTTCCAGGGCCTGCTGTACCAGGTGTTCTGATTCAGCATCTAATGAACTTGTCGCTTCATCAAGAATGAGTATAGACGGATTTTTGAGGATGGCCCTGGCAATGGCTATTCTCTGCCTCTGCCCACCTGATAGTTTTACGCCCCTTTCCCCAACTTTGGTCAGATAGCCTTCCGGAAAAGATTCAATAAACTCATGAGCATTGGCCTGCCGGGCTGCTGTCTCTATTTCTTCCAGGGAAGCGCCGGGTTTGCCATAGGCAATATTTTCCTTGATGGTTCCACCAAACAAGATAACTTCCTGTGGTACAAGGCCGATATGAGAGCGGTATTGCAGGAGATCATACTGATCAACAGCTACATCGTTAACGCTGATAGTACCTGAAGATGCCTGGTAGAAGCGAAGTAACAGCTGCGTGATGGTAGATTTACCTGCGCCACTATGGCCTACCAAAGCTATCTTTTCCCCATGCCTGATCTGGAAGCTGATATCATCAAGAACGACCACATCGGTTCTGGTAGGGTAAGAGAAGGTTACTGAACGGAAGCTGATATCTCCCCGAAGTGAAGGCGACTGCTTAGCCTTGTAATATTCGGTAGGGTCAAGCTCTGATGGTTCGTTGAGGATATCCAGGACGCGCTCAGAAGCTCCTACGGCTCGTTGAATCTGCCCATACAGGTCTCCCAGCCCGGCAATGGAGCCGCCAATGAGGGTGGTATAGAGGATAAATGATATAAGCTCACCTATAGTAATAGCACCCTCCTGCACCAGTGAGGCACCATACCAGATGACGGCAACTATGCCACCAAAGAGCGCGAAGATGACAAAAGAAATAAAGAAGCCCCGGTAAGTGGCGGCCTTAAGGGCAGTGTTTACCACGACAGAAAGCGCATGGTTGTACTTTTTGATCTCAGTCAGTTCGCCGGTAAATGACTTCACCGCCTGTATCGCCTGCAGGGTTTCCTCTACGATGATATTGGCATCAGCCAGTTCATCCTGGGTTTTCCTAGATAGCATTCTTATCCTCTTGCCAAACAACACTGCCAGAAGAACCAGGACCGGAAAAGTGGCCAGCATAAACAGCGTCAGCCGGGGCGCCATGATCATAATGACGGTGATACCAATCAGTAAAGTGGCAATCTGCCGCAGAAACTCCGCCAGGGTAGTGGAAAAAGTGCTTTGCAGCAGGGAAACATCTGCCGTAATGCGGCTGATCAGCTCACCGCTGCGCCTCTGGTCAAAGAAGGGCATAGGAAGCGACATAAGTTTACCATAGATGGCAAGGCGAACATCCGCCATAGCTCTCTCGTTTACCTGTGCGAAATAGTAAACTCTGATAAACGAAAAAATACTCTGAACAAGGAAGATACCCAGCAGCAGCAAAGCAATAGTGTTGATATCCTCTCCGATCCATGAGTCCTTGCCCGAAGCAACATCTATCAGTTCTCCTGAGGCCAGGGGAAAAGATAGCAGGGTAAGACTGGAAAATACCAGGCTAACGATGCCTACTACGAATTGCCAGCGATAAGGAACGATAAACTGGTAGATGCCGAGTAGGCTTTTAAAACTGGATTTGTTGAGCCTTACCTTAGATTGTTTATCAGAAGTTTTACCTTCTAATGATTCATAGTCTCTTTCGCTCATAAAGTGGTATATTTGTGCCTGGCAGCTAAAGTGGCTGAGGCATTCCCAAGGTATGCTTACGTAATAATTAAATGGTACACCAAAAAGTAAATCGGAGCAAAGTAAATTTGTTAGATTCAATATTAATAAATCATTAAATGATTTTTATAACAGGGGCAAGCGGGCTCATAGGCAGCTTTATATGCAGAGAATTGCTGAGACGAGGGCATAAGGTGAGGGCACTAAAACGTGCATCTACGGATATGGGACTGGTCAGTGATATCAGGGACCAGATAGAGTGGGTGGAAGGAGACCTGATGAACGTCTCGGATCTGCCCGGGTACCTGGAGGGTGTCACAGATATCATTCACGGTGCAGCTGTAATATCTTATGAACGCAAGGACGAGTTGCTGATGTATCAGGTGAACGTGGATGGTACGGCAAACCTGCTCAATGCAGCCCTGGATAAGGGGATCAGTCGCTTTCTTCATATCAGTTCGGTAGCTGCCATAGGCAAAGACAAAGGTGCCAATATCATTACAGAGGATTCCAAATGGCAGGGGGAAAAAACCACCGCCTACGCTAGAAGTAAATACCAGTCAGAACTGGAGGTGTGGCGAGCCAGTGCGGAAGGACTGAAAACCATCATCATCAATCCTTCCCTCGTGCTGGGCCCGGGAGAGTGGCACAAAAGCAGCACACAGGTTTTCAAATATGTGTGGGATGAGCATCGTTTTTTTACTAACGGTTTAGTGAATTATGTAGATGTACGAGATGTTGCAGAGATTGTGGTGCAACTCTTGTTATCTGATCATGTAGGTGAGCGTTTTATCGTAAATGCGGGCAGCATGACGTACAAAGAGCTCTTTGAACAGATTGCCCTGGAGTTTGGAAAACGGCCACCTCATATCCATGCCCGGGGCGGAATGATTAGGCTGGCTATCCTGCTGGGAAAACTACAGGCGGCCCTCACAGGCAGGCCTCCTTTGCTTTCTGACGAAATGGAGCAGGTATCCAAGAACCGCCATATTTACGCCAATGAGAAGATAAAAAAGACAATCAATTTTGAATTCAGAGATATTAAAGATACCATTCGCTGGAGTTGTGAGCAGTTGAAAAACAGGCAGGCAGTCCATGCCTGAAGCTATTTTGAGAAAAACAGGTACAGTTGGTGATCGTAAAGCAATTTTCTATATTTAGAGCACATCATTTGCTTTCATTGTAAGCAAAACCGATGTTTTCTGAGACTATAACATGAATGTCAAGACATATGGGTGAAAATTATAAAAGCAGTGAGGAAGGAGAAAAATTAGCCGCTTGGTTTGAAGAACAGCTCGAACACAATGCCGCTCAATTCTTTGACTTAAATGTTTACACAGACCTGATAGACCATTATTTACAGATTGAAGATAACCACAAAGCGCTGGAAATATGTAACATAGGCATGAGGCAGTACCCTTACTCAGCCGAACTGCTGATCCACCAGGCACAGATAGAGAGCAACCTGGAGAAGTATGAAGAAGCCCTGGAAACGCTGGACAAAGCAGCCAACCTACAGCCCCACGATCCGGAAATCCTGATGCTGAAAGCCAATATACTGACCTACTCGGGCCGCCACCAGGATGCTATCCATGAATTTGAGCATCTCCTTAACTTCAGCGAAGATAAGGATGAGATCTATTACCACATGGGGCTGACCTACCAGAACGCGGCTGATTACTACAAAGCCATAGAATGTTACAAGCAGGCTATCGAACAAAACCTGCACCACGAAGACGCTATGTATGAACTGGCCTACTGCCTGGATATGACGGGCGAACTGGAAGACAGCCTGGATTACTACCAGCGGTTTATTGACCAGGACCCTTATTCGCAGCATGCGTGGTATAATATGGGTATCGTATACAATAAACTGAACGAATACAGTAAGGCCGTACAGGCTTATGAGTATGCAGTGGCCATAGATGAGACCTTTGCCTCGGCCTATTTTAACCTGGGCAACGCCTATATGAACCTGAAGGAGTACCAGAAGGCCGTACAGGCTTATAAACAGACCTATAAAATAGAGGGAGCCAGTCCGGAAACGTATTGCTATATAGGGGCTGCCTACGAGAAACAGGATAAATTCGACAAGGCTATCAAATACTACCAGAAATCAAGCCGGATGGACCAGTTTTATGATGAAGCCTGGTTTGGCATTGGCTCCTGCCTGCACAAGCAGCAGAAATGGTTTGAAGCCACTCATTTTATCAACAAAGCTATTAAGCTGAACAGTGATAACCAGCAATACTGGCAGACTCTGGCAGAAGCTGAATACCAGACGGGTAATATTGTCTCCTGCCTGGATGCTTACCAGGAAGCCAGTCTTATTGACCCTGAAAATGTACAGCTGTGGCTTGACTGGTCACATGTGTATTATGAGCAGGGAGATTATGAGAAAGCCCTGGACCTGATTGAAGACAGCATTGAAGAAATGCCTGATGAAGCTGAGTTATATTATTATGCCGCTGCCTACCTTATTTGTGCCGGTAAATTCCGTGAGGCATTTAATTATCTTGAAAATGCCTTAACTTTGAATTTTGACAAGCACGAAATTCTTTATGAGTTCTTCCCGAGGCTGGAAACGCAGAAAGCTCTTTTCAAAATCATTGATCAGTACAGAAAATAGTCTCTTAATGAATTATACATTAAGCCAGGTTCCTGAAAGGACCTTGAAGCCTAGGGTATACGGTTATACTATGGCTATGGACAAGGGGTTGAGTCTGAGAGAAGTAGAAGACTTTATCAGTGTCGCCGGAAACTATGTTGATATCGTGAAGCTGGGTTGGGGTACTTCATTTGTCACTCCCAACCTGAGGGAAAAGATCAAAATTTATCATGAGGCAGATATACCTGTCTATTTTGGGGGTACACTCTTTGAAGCTTTTGTCGTAAGAAAGCAGTTTGAAGATTACCGTAGAATACTGGATAAGTACCAGGTATCATTTGCAGAGGTATCAGACGGCTCAATCGACATGAACCACGCAGAAAAGTGCCAGTACATCAGCAAACTGTCCGAACAGGCTACCGTTCTTTCTGAGGTAGGTTCCAAAGACGCCGCTAAAATACTGCCGCCCTACAAATGGATAGAACTGATGCAGGCCGAACTGGATGCCGGTGCCTGGAAGGTAATAGGCGAAGCCCGGGAAGGCGGAAACGTGGGCCTGTTTCGCTCCAGCGGAGAGGTGCGCTCCGGCCTGGTGGAGGAGATCCTGACCAAAATCCCTTTTGAAAAGATCATCTGGGAGGCACCGCAGAAAGAGCAGCAGGTGTGGTTTATCAAACTGCTGGGGCCCAATGTCAACCTCGGTAATATAGCTCCTCAGGAAATAATTCCTCTGGAAACCATCCGCCTTGGGCTCAGAGGTGATACTTTTTCTCATTTCCTTGACCAATAAACTAGGCTATTTTAAGGCTTACTGAACTGTCATATGCAGATATTCAGGCATTATTTCCAGCTTTTTTTGAAGGGAGTGGCCATGGGAGGAGCTGATGTGGTTCCCGGCGTATCAGGGGGTACCATCGCGTTTATCACAGGTATCTATGGTAAGCTGCTGGATTCCATTAAATCAGTAGACATAGAAGCGCTGCGCCTGCTCTTCCGCTTCCGCTGGCAGGCCTTGTGGCAGCATATTAATGGCAGTTTCCTGCTGGTCTTGCTCAGTGGCATAGCCCTCAGCATCATTACCCTGGCGAAGCTGATCCACTTTTTGATGGAGAATTACCCGATACAGCTCTGGTCCTTTTTTTTCGGACTGATCATTATAGCGGCTGTTTCAGTATCAAGAGCAATCAGCCGCTGGAATACGGCTTCGATCGTATCAGGATTGATAGGTATCGCCATCGCTTATTTTATAACTTTGGCTACACCTGCCGAAACGCCTGAATCTGCCTGGTTTATTTTCTTTTCAGGCGCGCTGGCCATATGTGCCATGATACTGCCGGGCATCTCGGGAAGTTTTATACTGCTGATCCTGGGAAAATATACCTTTATCCTGGAAGCCATCAATGAGAGAGACCTGCTGGTGATCGCCACTTTCGGCCTGGGTTGTATAGTGGGCCTGCTCAGCTTTGCGCGGGTGATTTCCTGGCTGCTGGACAAATACCATAATGTGGCAGTTGCTCTGCTGGCTGGCTTTATGATAGGATCACTGAATAAAATTTGGCCCTGGAAAGAGGTGGTTTCTACCAGTCTTAACAGCAAAGGTGAAGTGGTGCCGCTGGTAACAGAAAATGTATGGCCGACCGAATACCTGCAAATAACAGGAGTACAGCCACATCTCTGGCAGGCAATTGTTTTTATGCTCCTGGGCATACTGCTGGTGGTAGGGCTTGAGCAGTTTGCCGCCCGTAAAGCGCAGAATACCACACAGGTGTAGAATATTAATTACGAGAAAATATAAATCTATTCATGGAAAGAGCTACCGACGAAGCACTCAAAAAAGAATATCAGGACAAAATACAGAGAGTATTCACCGAAGTAAGAAAAGTAGTAGTAGGCCAGGAGCACATGGTCAACCGGCTGCTGATTGGTCTTTTTACCCACGGACACATACTGCTGGAGGGAGTACCCGGCCTTGCCAAAACGCTGACGGTAAACACACTGGCTAAAGTGCTGCACCTGGATTTTGCCCGCATCCAGTTTACCCCTGACCTGCTCCCTGCCGACCTGATCGGTACCATGATCTACAACCAGCAAAAGGCAAATTTTGAAGTAAAGAAAGGACCCATTTTTGCCAACCTTATCCTCGCCGATGAGGTGAACCGCTCCCCGGCCAAGGTGCAGTCGGCCCTGCTGGAAGCTATGCAGGAAAAACAGGTGACCATTGGAGAAACCACCTATCAGCTGGATCGTCCTTTTCTGGTGCTTGCCACCCAGAACCCGGTAGAGCAGGAAGGTACCTACCCGCTGCCTGAAGCCCAGGTTGACCGTTTTATGATGAAAGTACATGTAGACTATCCCAGCAAAGAAAACGAACTGGAGGTCATGCGCCGTATGTCTAATATGTCGTTTAGCAGTGGCGTAGACTCTGTGCTCACCAAAGAAGATATTTTTGCCATACGTGATGAGATCAACGCAGTAAGTATTTCAGATTCGCTGGAGAAATACATCATTGAGCTGGTCTTTGCTACCCGCTTTCCTAATCAGTACCAAATGGGTGAGGTTACTAATTATATACAGTTTGGCGCATCGCCCAGAGCAAGTATCAATCTTAATATTGCCGCCAAAGCAGTAGCATTCTTTGACCAGCGTGATTATGTACTGCCCGAAGACATTAAGGAAGTAGCCCACGATGTGTTCAACCACCGTATCATGCTCAACTATGAGGCGGAAGCAGATGGTGTAAGGACAGCTGATATTATCAAGACCTTATTGCAGAAGGTGCCTATCAACAGATAAAAAATGAGTTATATCACATTAAAGGATGAGATATGAATGCTGCGATAAAAGATATACCGGATGCCCTCATTTACGAAATGGTAGATGGTAGCCCAATCCACTATCAGGGATATAAAAAGTACCTGAAAGGCGAAAAATCCATTGAAGATATTATGGGAAGCAGCGTATTACAGTCGGCAATCATTACAAAAATACTATTGATGCTTCATGCCAGGTTTGGTGATCAGTTTTTTTATTTGAGCAATGAAGTAGGCATACAATTTTCAAAAAAGTCATGGCGGGCGGCTGACCTGGCAGTGGTTGAAAAGAAAAAGATAAAGGATAAAAAGATAAGTGGTGAGTACCTGCAAGTCCCTCCACGCCTGGTGGTTGAAATAGATACCAAAGCTGCTTTGGATGATGTAAAAGATACATTCGGTTATTACCATAAAAAAACTACTCAATTGCTGGACTTCGGTGTGGAAAAAGTAGTGTGGATATATACTGATCTAGAAATAGTAGTGCTAGCCGAAAAAGGTAAAGACTGGCAAATTATTCCTTGGCATAAAGACTTTTACCTTTTAGACGATTTGTCTGCAAATATCAAGGACATAAGTGCTAAGCTGTAAAGGTTGATCACCGAATTATACTTCCTAGTATTTTCATAGCAAGGCTAAGCGGACAAAGAGATAAAATAATTAGCTTTCCGCAATGACTCATTATGTATTCAACTACCGCATTATGCTTAATTACGAGGCAGAAGCAGTAAGGACAGCTGATATTATCAAGACCTTATTGCAGAAGGTACCCATTAACCGCTGATTTTTACTGTAAGTAGCTGTGCCGGAGATAGGTAAACCTTTGGGTTTTCTGAGGGTATAAGTTACCACCTATTTAACATTAAATTAATAAATCCCTTTTATCCTTAATCATTAATTAACATATAAGACTCTATAGGTTAACAATCAATGATCACTTTTGCAGTGTAATTTTTTAGAAGAAACACTATAAAAAATGATCATGAAAAAACTATCGCTAACCCTTTTAATCTCCTTAGGCCTTCTGGCCGGGCTTTTTACTGCTTGTGAAGAGGATGAGCCAGATCCTGAGCCCACCCCTACCATAACCAGCCTTACACCCAACAGCGGACCCGTAGGTGCTACAGTAACTATCGCAGGTACTAACTTCGGTACCAGCCCTACAGTAAGTTTTGGGGGAACCAACGCTACGGTAACCAGCCCTTCCAATACTTCTTTAACCACTACAGTGCCTGCTGGACTGACCGCCGGTGCCGTAGATGTGACAGTCACTGCCAACGGGCAAACTTCTGCTGCTTCTACTTTTACAGTGACTGAAGATGAAGAGGTAACCACTATTGCCGATCTGGCGGGTGATACTGACAACCTTTCCGTACTGCTGGCTGCCCTGAGCAGAGACGCTGCCGCCGACCTGCTGGCAGCTGCTGCTGATGAGGATGCAACGCTCACCGTATTTGCGCCTACTGATGCTGCCTTTGAAGAGTATTTAGATGCCAACGGCCATACTTCTCTTGACGATGTATCTGATGAAGAACTGGTAGCTGTATTGCAGGATCATATCATAGGTTCTGTGGTAGCTTCTTCTGCCATTGAAAACGGACAGATTACTGAGGCCCAGAGCGGTGAAAGTCTTCTTTTTACTGCCAATGATGATGGCGTATTTGTAAACAACGCCCAGGTGACTACGCCCGATGTAACTGCTGGCAATGGCGTTGTCCATATCGTAGATGCCGTAATTATCGGAGCCAATATTCCCGAAGGTGATGCTGCTCCCTGGGTAAGTGGTCACCTGCAGTTTAACAATAACATGATAGCTGACCCTCAGTTGGCCGGCATCAGCCGTACGGCTAACCAGATGCTAAACCCGGTTCCCAGTGCGGAAGCGGTAACTTCTAACCTGGCAGCTTATCCCGACGATCCTTTCTTTGATGAAGTTTCTTACAAAGGTGCCTTTGATCCTGCCGGTGAAAACTGGATGAACGGATGGTCTTCTCTCTGGAAACTGGGTTATCTGGCTGGCTCCCCTACCACACCTGAAGCTCCCTTTGCTGCAGGTACTGAATTTGAACCTATTCCTAACCCTGTTACCGAAGATTTAACGCTTACTTCCGATCAGGTATGGTTGCTGGACGGACTCACTTATGTGGAAGGTGGAACGCTCACTATTGAGCCAGGTACCGTGGTCGTGGCTGCATCAGCCCCGAGCACAGGAGAAAATACCTCTGCTTTGATCATTACTACTGACGCCAGAATAGATGCACAGGGTACTGCCGAAGCGCCTATCATCTTTACTTCTGAAGACGATGATGGAACAAAATCACCTGATGGTGCCGGAGAATGGGGTGGTATAATCGTACTGGGTACTGCTCCTATAGGATTTGGTACTGAAGGCACCAACTCTATTGAAGGTATTGACCCTAACGAACCCAGAGGTCAGTACGGTGGCACAGACGAAGATGATGACTCAGGGATCATGCGGTATGTCTCTATCCGTTATTCAGGTGTGGGTATTGCTCCCGGTGATGAGATCCAGGGCCTTTCACTGGGTGGTGTTGGTAGAGGAACTACTTTTGAATACATTGATATCTTCTCCAGCGGCGACGATGGCATTGAGTGGTTTGGCGGTACAGCAGACATGAAATATGGCATCACTGCCTTTGTGGATGATGATAACTTTGACTATGATTATGGTTGGAGCGGAAGAGCCCAGTTTATGTTCGCTTTACAATCTGAAGCTTTAGATAATTCAGATCATGGAGGAGAGTGGGATGGTGCCAATCCTGATAATGCAGAACCTTTCTCTAACCCTACCTTGTACAACGTAACCATGATCGGCCTGGGCCAGAGCAACACTATCCGTGATACCAGCGCACCTGCTATTCTGATGCGTGACAACACAGGTGGTACGCTGGCCAACTCTATCATCACTGACTTTAACGGAAAAGGTATAGAGGTTGAAAACCTGGCCGGTACAGACGGGGACAGCTATAACCAACTGATCAACCGTAATATCCGCCTGCTGAACAACGTATGGAACGTAAACCCGGACTATGATGAAGTCAATGCAGACGAAAATACTGGTATCGTTTATCCTACCGATGGATTTTAATGAATAACTTAATTTCAACAGAAGCGGACGTGCATATACGCGTCCGCTTTTTTTCAATTCTATGATATTTATTCAATCGTCCAAGAAATGAATAATCATTCTTATCAGGTTTTAATCTTTGTCTTATTCCTAAGTTTTCTCTCAGGAAGCGGGACATTATATGCTCAGACTGGTACCGTGAGTGGGACCATTGTTGATGCCTCTAATGCTGAAGAACTTATTGGTGCTACTGTACAGGTCCAAAACACAGGCACCGGGACCGTTACGGATATATCTGGCTACTACCAGCTTTCGCTGGCACCCGGCAGCTATAACCTTGTATACAGTTACGTATCGTATGCTTCCAAAACAGTAGAAGGCGTAAATGTAGAGGCGGGCAAAGCTACCCGTGTAGATATTGCGCTGGAATCGTCAGATGTGCAGCTACAGGAAGTAGTCGTACAGGCAGAACAGATCAACAATAATGAAGTATCCTTGCTCAAATTGCAGCAAAAATCATTTGCCGTGCAGGATGGTATTTCTATTAGCGAAATACGCCGGATAGGTGCCAGCAACTCAGCCGAATCGGTTAAAGGCGTTACCGGAGCCTCAGTAGAAGGGGGTAAATATGTAGTGATGCGCGGCCTGGGAGATCGTTATTCCCTTTCCCAACTCAATGGCGTGAACCTGCCCAGCAGTGACCCCTACCGCAACAGTGTCAGCCTGGACCTGATTCCTACTTCAATCATTGAAAATATTGTCACCACCAAGACCTTCACGCCTGACCAACCTGGCAATTTTACCGGTGGAAACGTCAACATCAGCACGCGCTCTATACCGGATGAGTTCTTTCTGACGGCCAATGTATCACTTGGGTATAATACACAGGCTACTTTTAATGATAATTTCCTTACCGACCCGATCAATGGAAGCACCGACTGGCTGGGATATGATGACGGCTCTCGTGCACTGCCTGAGTTTCTTGAGGACGAAGCAAACCGAGAGGCATTGCGGGTCAATAACCTTTCTTCCCGGGCAGATAATGCAGGGGCAGAGTTTGATGAAGCCCGTCGTGTACTGGAAGGGGGCGCCCGTGGCCTGGGAGATCGCTCTTTTATACCAGTCAGCAAAACTCCTGGTTTAAATACCGGTTATCAGCTTTCTTTCGGTGATCGTAAATCTTTACTAGGTAGAAATTTTGGCTACACCGTAGGAGCTAATTATAGCCGTAACTTTACCCACTACACCGACAGGCAACTCAATGTTTGGGCCTTACCCGGTAATACTAACTCCAATTTACTTATTCCTTTCTTTCAAACTGAGGGTACACAAAGCAATGAAACCGTAGGTTTGGGAGCATTTGCTACGATGGCCTACCAACTCAGCAACAATACTGAACTTTCTCTTAACTATACCTATAACAACGACGCTGAAACCTCCGCAGCTTTTCTGGAAGGCATCTGGCCGGGTGCTATTTCAATTGGTCATACCTACCAGGGAAGGAACATCAGTTATGTACAAAGAGAGTTGAGTAATTTACAACTCAATGGAAAACACTCTTTGCCTGCACTCAACGCTGCCAAGATAGATTGGGTGCTTGGCTACGTAACCTCAGCACAGAGCGAACCGGATACCCGCATCATGGCCAACAACATCACCAACAGCGGCATCTACGAAATCAGACAGGCTGAGTATGACCGGCCCTTCCATTTCTTCAGAGAACTGGATGATACGCAGTTCAGCGGCAAGCTGGATATAGAGATCCCTTTTGGCGAAGAAAAAAATAACAAACTCAAGTTCGGCTTGCTGGGCAACCGTAAAGAAAGAAACTTTGGCGAGCAGCGCTATCAGCTTGAAGAAGCGAGGAATACCGAAGCATTTACTACATTCAGGGAGGCTGCTGGCGATTTTGATACCTATTTTGGGCCAAACAATACGGGTGTGTTAGGTCAGAATGAAGATGGTAGCTACAATATCGGAGGTTATTTCTCTAATCAGACACTAGCTTCCAATGCCTATACAGGCTTTGAACAGGTATTGGCAACCTACCTGATGGGGGTTTTTCAACTGAATAAGCAACTCAAAGCTGTGGGAGGGGTGCGATTGGAAAAAACGGATTTTGAAGTAATATCAGCAAGCCCCAGTGATCCTGTGGGTGAGATAGACGAACTGGATTTGTTGCCTTCCCTCAACCTGATATATGCAATCAATGATAAAGCTAATTTGAGGGTATCCGGTAGCCGTACGCTGGCACGCCCTAACATGAGAGAATTGGCCCCTTTTGTGTCTTTTGATTTTATCGGAGGCTTTATCAACAGTGGAAACCCGGACCTGGAAAGAACGCAGGTCTGGAATGCAGATTTGCGCTATGAGCTATTTCCCACCGCCGGGGAGCTTTTTGCCGTAAGTGCCTTTTATAAAGACTTCACTGACCCCATACAGCGCAGGTTAATTCCCGCCGGCTCTTCAGGACAAATTCGTTACATCAATGTAGATAGAGGGATACTGTACGGAGCCGAACTGGAATTCAGGAAGAACCTGGAAAGCCTGAGCCCGCTTCTGACTAACTTTAAGTTCAGTGCGAACTTTACCTACACCATTTCTGAAGTTGACCTTACTGAAGAAGAATTGTCATTTTTCAGGTTAAGTGACCCTAATCCAAGCGAAACACGTCCTTTTCAGGCCCAGTCACCTTTTATTGTGAATACTAATTTATCATACTTTAATCCTGAGGCTGGCTTTGAAGCTACTTTGTACGCCAATATGTATGGCAAACGCTTATTCTACAATGGTTTTGGCGGCCTGCCCGATGTATACGAGGTGCAGGGAGATGGCGAAATCCCTACCCCTGACCTGCGGATTAACATTCAGAAGACAGTGCTGGATAACTTTAATGTGGGTTTCAGGGTAGAAAATATCCTGGACGCCTCAACTTTCCGCTTTATTGAGTACCAGGATGCCACTTATAACAATGAAGTCTTTAAACCGGGCAGAACTTTTGTGCTTTCGCTGGGATACAAGGTAGGGCAGTAAGCATCAACCGAACACGCATCAAAAAGCGGCCTGAGCGCCGCTTTTTTTATGCTTGGTTAATAAGTATGAGCCAATGCAATGAAAATTTTGTTACGAAGTTGAGTTTCAATTCAATTAATAAGTACTTTGGAAAGTATGTTCCGAATGTTATCCCCAGAAAGATGGTAAACTGGAAAGACAGAATTACAATGAATCCCCAACAATGTGGAGGACGTCCCTGCATAAGAGGTATGCGTATAAGAGTTACTGACGTCTTGGACTTACTTGCAGCGGGCTTATCCGGTAAAGAAATATTGGAAGAGATGCCTGACCTCGAAGCAGAAGACATAGAAGCGTCTTTGAGATTTGCCAGTCAAAGACTCGACCACCCCGTCGTAGCGGCATGACTATCTGGATAGATGCTCAGCTTTCTCCGGCTATAGCTGCCTGGATCAACGATCATTTTCCCAAGTGTAAGGCTATATCGGTCAGGCAATTAGGTTTACGTGATGCTCAAGATCAAGAGATTTTTACTGAGGCAAGAAAGCACAAGGTCAGTATAATGACCAAAGACATAGACTTTGTCAAATTGATTGAGCAGCATGGCACTCCTCCCAAAATCATATGGATTACCTGCGGTAATACTTACAACCAGCGTTTGAAAAGTATACTGGCTTCAACCCTGCCAGAAGCTATTGATTTTCTAAATTTAGGAGAGGATTTGGTTGAAATAAGTGATGAAAAATAATTTCATTATATCAATCAAAACTGTACAACTGCTTTTCCTGAAGTGGCCTGAGCGCCGCTTTTTTTTATCCTTTATGTACCAATAACATATTCATATGGCCTCCGTTTTTATTAAGCGCTAACCAAACAGTTAAACATGAGCAAGAACGTACTCATCACCGGTGGAACTGGTATGATAGGACAACGCCTGACGCAAATGCTACAGGATAAAGGTTATGAAGTAGCTCACCTGAGCCGTTCCAGGCCGGATCGTTCCCGGTCGGGCCACTCCGGTCCGGTGAAGACTTATGTCTGGGATATACAGAAAAAAGAAATAGAGCCGGAAGCACTGCAGCAGGCTGACTATGTGATCCACCTGGCAGGTGCCGGTGTAGCTGATAAACGCTGGACCGAAAGCCGTAAGAAAATAATCCTCAAGAGCCGCACTGAATCTACCCGCTTGCTGCACGATACGCTGGCCAACTTGGGGGAAAACCGGCTGAAAGCCTTCATTTCTGCTTCAGCCATAGGGATTTACGGTTCTGATACCGGTAGTGCCGAAATCCACGAGACCAGCCCTAAAGGAGATGACTTTCTGGCTGATGTGACCAGGCAATGGGAAGCGGTGGTAGACGAAATAAAAAGGCTTAACATCAGGACGGCCAAACTGAGAATAGGTGTGGTGCTGAGCATGAAAGGAGGCGCTTTGCCTCGTATCGTGCAGCCGGTAAAATTTGGCGTGGGCGCACCCCTGGGCAGCGGGCAGCAGTATGTGAGTTGGATACATATTGATGATCTGTGCCGAATGATTGTGTATGCCCTGGAACATGAGCAGATGGATGATGTCTACAATGCCGTTGCTCCCGGGCCGGTAACAAACAAAGAACTTACGCAAACAGCCGCGCATATATTACATAAACCCCTGTTTCTGCCTAATGTACCGGGCTTTGCCATCAAACTGGCCTTCGGTGAAATGGCATCAATTGTGTTAGGTGGTAACCGCGTTTCCAGCCGTAAAGTACAGGAAAATGGCTTTGAATTTAATTTTAAAAATATACAGTCAGCTTTGAACGATTTATTGAATTAGATTTCCCATGATATCGTTTAAACAAGCTACCCGAAAGATTAGCAAAAAACAACATTACAAGAATGAAGAATCCCATTGATACCAATGATGCTCCCAAGCAACTACCGGAGCATACGTTTACCGAAGAAGAAGTACGCATCAAAAAAATATTTGAAGAAAGAGACTGGAGCGAGATCAAAAGCAACGACTCCTGGGCGGTTTTTAAAATCATGTCTGAGTTTGTAGAGGGTTTTGAAAAACTTGCCAAAATAGGCCCCTGCGTCACTATTTTTGGATCAGCCCGTACGCAAAATGATCATCCCTACTACAAAATGGCCGAGGAGATCGCCGCCAAACTCGTGCGCCATGGCTATGGTGTGATTACTGGTGGCGGACCGGGTATTATGGAAGCTGGTAACAAAGGTGCCCGCAAAGAAAAAGGTAAATCTGTAGGGGTAAACATCATCCTGCCTTTTGAGCAAATGAATAACCAGTATATCGATCCCGACAAACTGATCACTTTTGATTATTTTTTTGTTAGGAAGGTGATGTTTGTCAAATACTCCCAGGGATTCATTGTCATGCCGGGTGGTTTCGGTACGCTGGATGAACTATTTGAGGCCCTGACCCTGATTCAGACCAAAAAAATTGGTAGATTCCCGATTGTGCTCGTGGGAACCGATTACTGGAAGGGGCTCATCCACTGGATTGAACAAACGGTGCTCACCCAGGAAAAAAACATCAACAGCGATGACCTTAAGCTGATCAACCTGGTAGACTCACCCGAAGAGGCTGTAGAGGTTATTGACAGCTTCTATTCTAAATATATGTTATCACCAAACTTCTAGTACACTTTGAAAACGCTCAGGACGCAGGTACAGGTACAATTTGTTATTATCTTACTACTGGTTTTCTACCTCGGATGGAAGGAGTTTGCTGGTGAAAGCAAAACAGGAAAGGTAAAAGAAGCTTCTCTGGCTGCTGAGGAACTGGCCACTGCTTCACCCGAACCGGCAGGAAGTACTCATCTGCCCAATTACCAGGCTTTTATTGTACCTACTCCTGCTGAAGTAACTTTTGCCGGTGAGCGTATCCCGCTTCAGGATCCTGACCTGCGTGAGCGTTTTGATAAAGAAATACATGTGAATGCCAACTGGCACTCTAATACCATACTCATGATCAAGCGGGCCCACCGCTGGATGCCTCAGATCAGCGAAATCCTGAAAAAGAACAACATTCCTGATGATTTCAAGTACATCGTGGCTATAGAGAGCAACTTTGAAGAAAGTGCCCGCTCTTATCGTGATGCGGTGGGCTTCTGGCAGTTGCTGGAAGGTACCGGCGAGCAGTACGGCCTGGAGATTAACGGAGAAGTGGATGAGCGTCATGACCCTATCAAGTCAACCGAAGCAGCCTGCCAATACCTGCAGGATGCCTACGATAAATTCGGTAGCTGGACCAGCGTAGCTGCCTCATACAATGTGGGTATGCGTGGGCTGCAGCGCCGCCTCGAGGAGCAGAGAGTTGTTTCTTATTTTGATGTACTGCTCAATGATGAGACAGCCCGCTACATGTTCAGGATTCTGGCTGCCAAAGCCATCCTGGAAGATCCTGCTGCCTATGGCTTCAACATTCCCGTAGAGCAACGTTACCACCAGCCTGATTTTGATACGGTTATGATAGGGAAGACCATTCCTGACCTGGTGGAATTTGCCCACGAGCAGGGCATTACCTATAAAACTCTCAAGAGATACAATCCCTGGCTGCGCCGCGAAAGGCTGACAGTGAAGAACAATACCTATGAGGTGTTGATTTCCAAAGATACTACCGAGAAGTTCGCCAGGCGTTAATCTTTAAGGCAGTATTACTCCAATGGTAAATCCCACTCTCAATGTCACACCATCATAACCGTGCCTCAGCATACGGTTATGGTCTCTTGTCTCTGGCAGGCTGGAATTAATGAAGCTGTTTTTGAGGACGGGCCCCAGAAAAATATCAAAAAACAGGACATCATTTCTAGAACTGGTAGTGGCACCAATTAAAAAAACAGCATCTACCCGGTGGATGCGTTCCTGTTGTTCAGCATAGCCAAACCTGTACAGGGTAAGGCCTTCTTCCTCAAAAGGAATCATGCCAAAGTCTGGAAAATCCAGTCGCAGGTAATGATATCCCAGGCCGTAGCTGATGAAAATGGGAGAATCATACTCACTGTCACGCTCAAAATAGTGTTTGCGCATAACCTCCAGGCCTATACCCTTCACTCTGTCTTTTTCATAATCTTCCGGACGAATAGTGCCACCAGTTACCGTTTGCCGGGTATCTTCATACTGATTGGCAGCGCCTGAATACAGATAAGGAGCCAGCGAAATGTAACGCAGGTGGTTTCTTTTTGAGGGAATGTCAATGTTAAACCTGATTCCCTGCATCAGAAGATACTGAGGACTAAAGCCGATAATGGTACGCCCGTCAAAAGGATCATATACTTTTTCTTCTTCATACTGAGCCAGGGCAGACCATGAGAGCGAACTGATGAGCAGCAACAGACCTATTTTTCTCATAGGGCAGGTGGTACAGAGACAAAGGGCAGCTTGCTGGCCAGCTGTATCGTATCTCCATAAAAATACTGGTACAGTCCATCATCACCAATGACCATCAGGGTGCCTTTGTAGGGGATAACATCATTGGCTTCAATCTGAAAATGATGCTTAAGTTGCAGGCTGTCTGCATGGGTAGCATCAAAAACCTTAAGCCCATCGTCGCACACAAATAGTGTTTTGTTATCAATCCCCAAGCCTTTGGGAAAGGTCATGGGATAGGTTCTCACCAGAAAAGGAGCTGTCAGCTGGCTGATATCTACCACATCCAGCTGATTGGTGAAGCGGCCGCACATGCCTTCTACCGAGCGCAGCGTCACGTAGGCATACTGATCGTCGGCTACCACGGGGTCACAGCTTACGATATGCCGGTATACGGAGAGTTGCGTCGGATTGGCTGGCTGAGAAATGTCGTAAATATACATACCATCTTGGGAGCCTATGAAAAGATGCTCACCTCTTGGAAAAATAGTTTCAATGTTAACTCCTACAAAAACAGACCTGAGTTCTACCGGCTGATCAGGCTGACTAATGTCATATACATGTAAAGAATTGAGATCAACTGTATACAGGTGGTTCTGGCTGATGGCAAAACGTGCCATAGAGCCACCCTGACCGCTATTGTGTTCGCCTACAGGACTGACATCAGTATCGCTCGTATCGCAACTGCTGAAAATCATCACAGATAGCGAAAATACCATCAGGCTGAAGGTAAGGCGAAGGTTGGGTATATTTTTCATGTTCGCTTGTTTTGAAGATGGAAAGAAAAGGCTGGCTACTGTCTCCATTCAATGATGATCATATCCTCCTCCAGGTTTTGATAAGCCTGCGGCAGCTCGCCCAAATCGGGTGGCAAGAGTACCGGGAAGGCATTTTTGACCCGCTTCACCACCTTGATATCCGAAAGGTCGCTCATATCCAGTGCAATCAGGTCTACCGCATTGTCGGCATAAATGATGTTTCCCTTTACAGCCATATCCACGCAACCTGGAATACGGATAAATCCCAGCGGCTGAGGTTGGACCGGGTTCCGGTTGTCAATGATATGAATTCCTTTGTAGCGCTCGCTGATCAGCAGATAAGGCTCTCGCGTATAAATTTTGGCAGGCGTGACGATATCACGTGGCCCTTCTAACTGTACCGCAGCTTCCATGTCAGCGCGTTTCATCATTACGGGTTGAAAACTGGTATAAAGCGGCTCCCAGGGCTCCCCGGGGCAGGAGCTGAGGGTAAGTAGCATCACCCCAGCAATAAGCAGGTTGGGCAGAGTTTTTCTCATAGTGAAGAAATTGAGTTACTACAAATTAGTAAATATTACTCTAATTTGAGTTGCCTTATCGAAATTAATTTAGGCAAGCGTCTGCTTCTTCTGATTTTTTTTCTGAGGAATCAACCAGAACAATCCCCTGGCAATCATGGCACTGAAACCTACGACCAGCAAAACACCACCTATGTTGAAAATCATGTGGGCATTGGCAATTTTACGTTGCAGGCTTGCTTCGCCCGAAATCCAGTTGGTAAATGCAATGATCTGTTCTACCATTATGACGCCCAGTATTACCGTAACAATGTTAAACAGCAGGTGAAAAACACCGGTACGTATGGCATGACGGCTTCTGTTAATGGTAGCTATCAGGGTATTGCCGCAGGTGCCAATCTCAGCTCCCAGCATGACAGAGACAGCAGCAGGCAGCGTCATCATTCCCTGGCTGGCCAGTACGATCACAATACCCATTGTAGCCGAAGAGGACTGGATCAGTGCGGTGAAGCCTGCTCCGATCAGCACACCGGTCCAGGGGCTTTCCAACGTTTTCAGCAGTTCCCTGAAAGGAGCATAATCCTTCAACGGGCTCATGGAATCGCCCAGCAGGCCCAGGCTGAAAAATACCATGCCTAATGAAAAAGTAAGCATCCCGATATGGTGCCAGCGTCCTTGCTTATGGATCATTTTCAGCACAAAGCCAATTAACAGTACCAATGGCGCATATTTTTCGGCATCAAGGGCAAAGATCTGGCTGCTGAAGGTAGTGCCGATGTTAGAACCCATCACTACACCCAGCGACTGTACGAAGCTGAGCAGGCCTGCATTGACCATGGCGATCACCGTGATTATGGTGATAGAAGAAGAACCAATAGCTATGGTGGCCACTGCACCGGTAAGCACCCCGGTATAGCGGTTGGTGGTAAACCTGCTCAGGATGTTTTTCACCTGATCGCCCCCGACTTCCTTCAGGCAGTCCGACAAAAGCGTAACTGAATAGATAAAAAGGACCAGTCCGGCCAGGAAGCCCAGCCCCATAGACAGCCAGTCGATAGGGCCGGCAGAAGCAGATAAGAGAGACATCATGAGATTGCGTATAAGTGAGCCTAAACTACAAGCCTCGGCAAACTGCCTGACCTGTTCACCTCTGTATTTTTTCTGTAGAGGGCTGCCTCAAATATACAGCATACGCCAGCCCCAAGAGGATAAGATAAGCTGTAATTGCGTTAAGCTTTTGTTAAGTTAATGTGAATAACACTTAACATCCGTTCTGTCTACGAAGCTGAAGCCAGATGTTAGCCTGCCCTGCCATTTCCAGGGAGAATATATGCCGCTCTGCCCGGAACTGTCCCAGATCATGCACAGCTTTTGTAAGAGCAATTCATAGAGGCAAGCATCTTCCTTTCGGTGTCGTATACTTAAAAAAAGTAATAACTTAGCACCTTTTATTGGTTGTAATAGTTAGTGTATAGGCCAATTACCTAATGTGAAATTTGTATGCAGCATACCGACGAGCAGATCGTAAATCAACAACAGGAGAAAGAACAGGATACTTTTTTTGAGCAGGAAGCCATTGAGGTATTCGGTGCACGCGAACATAACCTCAAGAATATTGATGTCAGGATACCTCGTAACCATCTGGTAGTCATTACCGGTATCAGCGGCAGCGGCAAGTCCTCCCTGGCTTTTGATACCATTTATGCTGAAGGTCAGCGCCGCTACATGGAGAGTTTTTCTGCCTACGCCCGCTCGTTTATCGGTAATCTGGAGCGGCCTGAGGTGGATAAGATCAATGGCCTGAGTCCGGTCATTTCCATAGAGCAAAAAACCACCTCCAAAAATCCCCGCTCTACGGTAGGTACCGTCACAGAGATCTACGATTTTATGCGCCTGCTCTTTGCCCGGGCCGGAGAAGCTTACTCCTACCTGACCGGCAAAAAGATGGTGCGTCAGTCAGAAGAGCAAATTATTGACCATATCGTTGACAATTTTGAAGAACAGAAACTGATCATACTGGCACCGGTAGTGAAAGGCCGCAAGGGGCATTACCGGGAGCTGTTCCAGCAGATCAGGAAAATGGGCTTTGCCAAGGTGCGCCTGGATGGCGAGATCATGGACCTGGTGCCCAAGATGCAGGCCGACCGCTACAAGACACACGATATAGAGATTGTGATAGACAGGATTGTGGTACATAAAGACGACCGCTACCGTATCAGTGAGTCTATTAAAACCGCCCTGGATCATGGCAAAGGCATCATGATGATTGCGGATACTGAGGGTAATACCCAGCATTTTTCTAAATACCTGATGGACCCGGAAACGGGCCTGGCTTATGATGAACCGGCGCCTAATACCTTTTCCTTTAATTCACCCTATGGGATGTGCCCCACCTGTCATGGACTGGGAGTGATAGAGGAGTTTGCCATGGATGCCATCATTCCGGATGACAGTCTGAGCATCAGCCGGGGAGGCATTGCTCCTCTGGGCGAATACCGGGATATCTGGATTTTCAAGAAGCTGGAAGCCGTACTCAAGAAGCATAAGGTGAAGATCAACACACCTATCAAAGACATTCCCAAAGATGTGCTCAAGGTCATCATACAAGGTGATGATGATACGGTTACGGTAAAATCTGTCAAGTATCCTGGCTCTGATTATCATATCAAATTTGAAGGCATAGTAGGTTACCTGGAAAAGCAGCAGGAGACCGGTACCGACAAGACCCAGAAGTGGGTGAAGCAGTTTGTAAGCAGCACCGAATGCCCTGAATGTAGTGGCGCCCGGCTGAAAAAGGAATCTCTGCACTTCAAGATAGCGGATAAAAATATCGCCGAACTGGCCCAGATGAACATAGACGTGCTCAGCCAGTGGTTTGAAGGTCTGGAAGAAAGGCTCAACAAAAGACAGCTCATCATCGCCAGCGAGGTGCTCAAGGAAATCCGTAAGCGCATCGGCTTCCTGGTAGATGTAGGACTTACCTATCTGAACCTGAATCGCCCGCTTAAAACCCTCTCGGGTGGTGAGGCGCAGCGCATTCGCCTGGCTACGCAGATAGGCACCCAACTGGTGGGCGTGCTGTACATCCTGGACGAACCCAGCATCGGCCTGCACCAGCGTGATAATATGAAGCTCATCAAAGCCCTGCAGGACCTGCGCGATTTGGGGAATACCGTGGTGGTAGTAGAGCATGATAAGGATATGATGCTACACTCAGATTATATCCTGGACATCGGACCGGGCGCAGGACGCCATGGGGGCAGGCTGATTGCAGCAGGTGATCCTCAGTCGTTTCTTAAAGATGGAGGCGTCACGGCGGCTTACCTTAAGGGAGAAAAAGAGATTGCCGTACCTGCCGAAAGAAGAAAGGGGAGCGGCAAATCCATTGTAGTGAAAGGCGCCAGCGGCAATAATCTTAAAAATGTAAATCTTAAACTGCCCCTGGGAAAAATGGTCAGCGTAACCGGCGTATCAGGCAGCGGAAAATCTACTTTAATTCATAATACGCTTTTCCCTATCCTGAGCCAGCATTTTTACCGTTCACATACGCCACCCCATCCCTACAAATCGGTAGACGGACTGGAGAATATTGATAAGGTCATAGAAGTGGATCAGTCACCTATTGGACGTACACCGCGCTCCAACCCGGCTACTTATACCGGTGTGTTTACGGATATCAGGGCCTTGTTTTCACAGCTGCCCGAAGCCAAGATAAGAGGCTATAAACCCGGGCGATTTTCTTTCAATGTAAAAGGAGGGCGATGCGAAACCTGCGAAGGAGCGGGTATGCAGCTGATAGAAATGGACTTTCTGCCCGATGTACATGTGCCCTGCCCTACCTGTAAGGGCAAGCGCTACAACCGC
Organism: Cyclobacteriaceae bacterium; assembly: GCA_046541235.1. Lineage (GTDB taxonomy): Bacteria > Bacteroidota > Bacteroidia > Cytophagales > Cyclobacteriaceae > Catalinimonas. Next base: position 48,419 of record JBKHDR010000023.1, read on the forward strand.
GAGACGCTGGAAGTACGATTTAAGGGTAAATCCATTGCCGATGTGCTGGATATGACGGTAGAGCAGGCGGTAGAGTTTTTTGATAACCAGCCCCGTATTCTTCGTAAGGTGCAGACTTTACATGAGGTAGGCCTGGATTATATCAGCCTGGGGCAGCATGCCACTACCCTTTCAGGAGGTGAGGCACAGCGGGTGAAGCTGGCTACCGAGCTTTCTAAAAAAGATACCGGCAAGACGCTCTACATCCTGGATGAGCCTACTACCGGCCTGCACTTCCAGGATATTCAGCATTTGCTCGATGTGCTCAATAAGTTGGTAGACAGAGGCAATACTGTACTTATTATAGAGCATAACATGGATGTGATCAAAGTCTCTGATCATGTAATAGACCTGGGGCCTGAAGGTGGCAGGGGCGGAGGGCAGATCATTGCCGAAGGTACGCCTGAAGAAGTAGCTGCCCGGGAAGTGGGTTTTACCGGCAAATTTCTGAAGATGGAATTGCCTGCTTAAAAAATACTTGAACCGACAGGATCATTGACACAAATCAGTGATCCTGATTTTTACTCACATTTATCAGTCTGTTCATAGATATTTTTACTTGTGTATGTAAGTTTTGGTCAGTTGGAAGGAATTACGGCTTTTGCAGCAAAATATTCTGCTAAATTTTGTGTATAAATGTATTGAAGCAAATAATTTCATAAATAAAATTACCATCGCCAAATAAATACCTAAAATTGATTAAATATCTACAAATTTCTTAATCAATTCTTTCTTTGTTTGTACTTTGGCATTCATGGGTTGATCAAACAATTCAATATGGCACTTAGATTTGTTTTTTAGCTTCATTTAAAGGAAGCCTCCAGGTACTTTTTTTGCTATAAGTCTCTCTCCAAATTTAAATACTCCCCTCTCAAGGGTTAGGTAAATAACCTGACATAAGCCCGTACTTATTACGTCGGTAGAAAGGTAGCGAATAAGCCAAATATTATTCTGTGCCTTTTCTGTTGCTTTGCTGATGGGATAGTCAAACACAAACCTGACTTTCTTAAAGCACTTCTAAAATGCTTTATCCATAAGCTTTTTTACAGTAAACATATAAACAATATAGAATCAATTGCTTATGAAAACGCGCTCTTCCGGCGGCAGGTACCACCCTCTGCAACTTGCCAGCCTGCTATGCCTACTGCTACTCTGGGGGCCTTCTGTTTTAGCCCAGGATGCTGATAATGGCGGTGCCTCTTCTTCCAGTTCTGGATTACGCTATGGCGTAAAAGTGGGCTTATCCTCCAGTGGCTTTTACGAATTTCCTACCAAAGACCGGGATCATACGGGTCATGTCACAGGCGTAGCCGCCGGAGGCTTTGTGACCTATCCTCTCACCGATATCTTTACGGCTTCTGCTGAGTTGCTTTACCTGCAGCAGGGCGGCACTCGTGTAGAACTTAAAGAATCAATACTTGGAGGAAATACTGTCCTCACTGGTAATGTAACGCTACATAATATTGAAATACCCTTGCTGATCCGTGCCGGCTTACCTGGCCTGCTGCCCGGTTTTAAGCCTGAAATTGTGGTAGGGCCTTCCTTTGGTTTCAACATGGCTGCCCGTCAGCAGCAGGATCTTACTTTCTTTATTGAAGAATTTCCTGTGACCACTGATGGTACTGAGAATGTACGCTCTGAATTTCAGTCTATTCAGTGGGGACTTCATCTCGGCCTGGGTACTGAAGTAGTGGTAGGTAGCCACCTGCTGTACTTTGATGCCCGTTACCGCATGGGCCTCAGCCCGGTCAACAATGGCTTTGATGCCTTCAACCTGCTGCGTGATGCCACCGACATTGTGTCCAACAGCTTCATTTTCTCTCTTGGTTTTGCTCTTTAATCCTATCCATTTTATAAATCTCTAAATCAAATTGTTTTAACAAATGAGAAATCTATTTTCTAAAGTGCTGGGTATCAGCATGATGGCTACTGCCATGCTCACGTCTTGTGAAGACGAATTCACCGAAGAACAAGCCCTGGAAAGACAGCAGGAAATCCTGGAAGCCCTCAATACGGCTGACAATGCCAATGCGCTTGCGCTTGCCCAACTGGATGCTCAGAATGCCATTGACATTGCCGAACTTTCTGCCGAGCAGGAAATGGCCTTTGCCATGTACCAGGACTCCCTGGAAAGACTGGGACCTGTCATTAACTATTCTGTTTCTGTCATTGCGGCCGGTTCTGTGAACACCAATGCCCGTAC
>JBKHDR010000024.1:0-50163 GCA_046541235.1 Cyclobacteriaceae bacterium
GATGGGTTGATGGGTTGATGGGTTGATGAAATAAAAATACCGGATTGAAACTTTATGACTAAATTTCTCTATTTTTAAAGCATATGTTCAGAAAAGTTATCTTTTATTTCTGTATTACTCTGCCTGTTTTCCTGCTTTTGCCCTCTCCGGGAGCATCAGCACAGGATTTGTCTGCCCTGCGCCCTCCCAAGTTTGCACCGGATACTACAATCAAGCCAAATCCTGGCCTCAAAATTAACGAAACCCCTATCAAATATTCCCGCTCTCTGCTAAACCAGGATTTTGATTTTGAGCTTAAATCTGTAGCTCATGGGAAATTTAAGGTTAACATTCTGAACGATACCAAGGCGAAGGTATCTATCCGTGTGTATGATGTGATAGGTAACCTGCTTTACGAGGAAAATGTGCGAATAAGGGGCTCCTTTATGAAGGAATTTGACCTTTCCCAGCTTAAAACTAATTTTTTTATTGTAGAAATTGGCAACAACACTTTTAACAAAACAAAAAGTATTGTTGCCGTCTGATTTACCGCTTAGTTCTGCAGGTAAGGCACTCCGGCAGCGTAAAGCAACTCCAGTTTTGCCTTTTCATATTTAGTCTGTAGTGATACAAGTTTTAACCTGGCATCAAGCAGTTCAGTTTCACGGGTATTAATCAAAAAGATAGAACTTTCTCCATTCTCGAATTTAATAACTTCTCCGGCAAGCAGAGACTCGTAGTTTTCTACCATCCTAGCTTGCATACTGATGATTTCAGCCAAGTTAAGCATAGAATTATAGGCTGTGTTAATTTCATTTTCTATATTTCTGCTTTGATTCTGGCGATCAAAAAAGTTCTGTTCCAGTTTGATATTAGTCATCTGTAGCTTAGCGCGTTCCTTCCTGAGAAAAAGCGGGAAGTACAATTCAGCTCCGAATTTATAGTCGTTCATAAAGAAACCTTCACCACCGTTGGCACCATTGCCTCCTGCACCGCCACCTGCCTCAGCGATGGATTTGGTCAGGAAATTATACTTAAGGTTGACTTCTGGCTTAAGAAACTCGCGGTTCAGCCTCTGCTCTATTTCCAGTTGCTGGATTTTGGCATTAAGCTCAACCAGTTTGGGATGATTCATACGAGCACTATCCTGGAGGGTTTGCAAGGTCTGCAGACTAATCAGTTCTTCAGCATCAATAGGACTTAGCAGTACCGGGTAAGTGGTACGTGATAGTTCTAAAGGCACCAGGGCATCATCGTCTTCAGAGAGCCAAAGAAAATTTGAAAGTACAATCCCCGCATTGGTATAATCCAGTTCGGCCTGCTCACGTTGCACATCGCGCTGCTGGTAATTAATAAAAGCTTTTAGTGAGTCAAATGGAGCAAGGTCTCCATTGATCACCTGCTGCACCACTCCATTGTAGCGCACTCTTGCCAGTTCCTCCACTTCATTGATGATGGCATAATCCTGGTAAGCGTTGTACCAGTTCCAATAGGCTTTGGCAGCATTCAGCAATACTTTGTTGATCTCTCTGATCTTTTCAGCTTCAGCCATGTCCTGCATAAGGCGGGCCTGTCGTACTGCGGCTCTTCTTTCATCTATAAAAAGTCCTCGTCCTACGGGCAGGGATACGCCGGCATAGATCAATCCGTCTTCGGTATTGGACAGTTGTTCGTTTAGAAATTCTCCATCATTACGTTCGTATCCGATGTTGAGGTCGGTATTAAACCACACGGGCACATCCAGTTTGCTATCCCAGGTATTGTAATAGACTTTATCACCAAATTCCTTGACATTGTAGTCTGACTTGAGCTTGGGGTCAAATGCGCCTCTTGCTAATCGTAACTCTTGCTTAGCAAGATCAGAAAGAAAGCGCGCCTGTCTGACTACAGGATGATGCTTGACGATATTATCAAAATACTCGGCAATAGTTAGCGGCTCTCCCTGTAATTCAGGCTGTTCAGGTTGCGCAGAAACATGAACAGGCTGAGAAAAGAAGAAAAAAACCGTAACTATTAGCGCTACTCTCAGACTCATGACCTTCATTGGTACGCTACTTTTTCAGTTTAGCTTGATACACATCCCCACCTTTGTCGGGCTCTTCATTCAGACTAGGCGGGAAGCCGTTGTACAGTCGCCATATTTCGTACCACAGAGGTACATCGTCAAGCATGATGAATCCCTTGGCACCAGAGCCAATTCTAAGCTGCTCAGGCCAGTCGCCGTCAAATTCGGGATCGGGTTTGATCAAAATACGGTACTTACCCTGTTTGTCTGTAGTTTCTACATAATCAATTACTTCTACTCGTCCTCCAAAAGTTCCTACCGCTACGCTGGGCCAACCTGAAAACTGCAGCGCGGGCCAGCCATCAAACTCTACCCTGACATGGCGCCCTTCTGAAAGCAGGGGCACATCCATAGGCTTGACATAAAGCTCTACTGCCATGTCAGGTTCACGGGGCATAATCGTCACTACGCCATCGCCCTCTTTAATGGTCTCGCCAATACCGGTTTTCAGTGCTTTGACCACATAACCATCCTGAGGAGCAATAATATGGTACTGGTCACTGCGGATACGCATATTGGCGTACTCGTTTCTGAGCTTGGATAAGCTACCGGTACCATCAAAAAGGTCAGAGCGGGTCATGCTCAGGTCAGATTCTGCCTTGCTGATTTTTTCAAGGTAATCAGCTTCTATTGAACTTAGCTCTATACGAGCATTAATCAACTCATTTTTGCTGCCCAGAAATTTGTTTTCACTTGAGAGTAATTTTGCCTGAGACTGCTGAAACTTTTGTTCCTTCATCTGCAGTTCGGTCAGCGATTTCAGTCCCTGATCATACATAACCCTCTGCCGCTCAAACTGATTTTTGGCAATATCATAATTTACCTTTTCAGCCATAAAATCCATGCTGTCGCTGGCCAGTTTCAGTTCTGATTGTTTTACCTTGTTCTCAGCCTGCTGAATTTTAAGCAACAGAGCTTCTTTCAGTGCACTGATCTGCCTCTCCAGCGCTTTTGCTTTCTGATCCTTGGCTTCAATGCTGGACTCTTTAGCATCCATCTGTTCGCTGAGACGCAACAGCAGTTCGGGGTCAAAGAATTTGTCCTTAACTTCAGCAAGGGTAAGAATAGTATCTCCTTTCGTTATAGGTTGCCCCTCGCGCACATACCACTCACTTATTCTGCCGGGTATGGCCGTTTCTATAGTTTGAGGACGGTTACGAGGTGAGAAGGCAGTCACTTCACCTGTAGCAATGATATTCTGCTGCCAGGGCAGAAAAAGGATCATGAAGAAAAAGATGCCAATCCCCCCCATCCACTGGGCCAGAATTTTCCCTGAACGTGGAGACTGTAGCACACTCATTGACTCTATCCGATACGTGGCAGGTGAGTCATGCTTGCCTGGATCAAAGAGGTTAAGCATATTGATTATATATTATTCCGTAATAACTACTTCCTGTAAATATTGATCTGACTGAAGTTCGCTAAAACTACCATCAGAAACAATGTTCCCATCCTTCATAATGATGACTCTATCGCAGTATTTCATGATCAGGGGGTCGTTGGTAACCATCAAGAGCGTCCACTGATGCTTCGGGTCAGTCAGATACTTAATAAGCCTGACCTTTTCAGAACGCTCAAAGAACTGAAAAAAGTCATTTAGTATCATGACTTTCGGTCTTTTAGCTACGCATCTTGCCAATATAAGCTTGTTTACCAATGATTTGGAGAGTGTTTTGCCGCCGCTCACAAGTTCAGTATTGAGCCCATTAGGCATCTGGTTGATCTCATCACTGAGCCCTACCTCCTGTATCGCATCAACGGCCATTTTGTAATCAGAACGTGGTTTGCCGACCGTGATGTTATCCAGTACGGTACCGTCAAAAATATCCTCATGAGATACGTTTTTTGAAATATGATCACGCAGTGTATTCTGGTCCAGATCACGTAGAGAGAACTGGTTATAAGTTATTGCCCCCTCGTATGACTGGTAAATACCATCTATAATATTCATCAGGGTAGACTTACCACTGGCATGATAGCCCGCAACACAGATTTTTTCACCCGCCTTGATCTGAAGATTCAGATTTTTCAGTACCGGATTTTTTCTTCCCTGGTAGCTGTAGCTCAGGTCTTTTAGTTGAATATCGATACCCTTCTGAAAGAAAAGAGGTGGTAATTTAATACCTCCGCTCTTCTCAAGCGGTAGGTCAGTTACGTGTCCGATCTTGTCTACGGCAGTGAGCATGTCATAGACGGTATCCATATTGATAATGATCTTTTCTACCGCGCCCAGTATCAGTACAATAATGATCTCAGAAGCCACAAACTGACCCAGGGTGATCTGCCGGTCTATAACCAGTATGGTACCCAGGATCAGAAGACCACCGGTGATCAGCGTTTTGAATAAGATGACATAAGTAAACTGCTTAATCAGTACAGAGAAGTGTTCTTTACGGTATTTAAGGTAATTATTGATAAAATAGTCAGCCTTTTTCATAGGAAGGTTGGTAGTACCAGCCATTTTGAAAGAAGTGATGGTACGCGCCAGTTCTTCCAGCCAGAAAGCTACCCTGTACTTATACTTGGATTCTACTATGGAAGACTTTAATCCCTTAGGTCCTGTAAAATAAAAGATGGTAATCAGAAGGCTGACGAGCAGCATCCCGAAGAATACGAAGAAAGGGTGATAAAATGATAACAGGATAAGGCTGAAGAATATCTGTAGAACCGCCGTAGAAAGGTCTATCAGCAGCTTGGGTAAGCCCTTCTGCAGAGTCATGATATCAAAAAAGCGGTTCATCAGCTCCGGGGTGTGATAACGGAACAGCGATTCAGTTTTGATCTTAGGAATGCGATAAGCAAACTCAAAGGATGCTTTGGCAAATACTCTTCGCTGCAGTATCTCTACCATTGAAATCTGCATAATCTGCAAGCCCCCCGTAATCAGTACACCCAGGATGACGAGACTGATCAGCAGTACCACTGAATTAAACCACATACCTCCTGAAATAAAGCTTACGATGGCTTGCGTTCCCAGAGGCAACGATAAACTGATGATACCAACGGCCACTGCGTATACATAGATATAGCCTATATCCCTCTTTTCAGTACCAAGCAGGTTGAGAAGGCGCTTTACCGGACTCAGGTGGGTATTGGGCGTATGTTCCTTCTCGCTGACCATACTATTAAATGGAAAAGCAGTCAGAAAAACTACTTTACCCTCTTTATCCTGGTGGAGATCTTCGGGTTTGAGCATTTCCAAACCCTCATAAGAACTGCTTCCATCGGCAGTAAATACCCGGGCAGCTATCCTGTCCTTGCTCAGCCAAACCATCAATGGGATATACTGATTACCTTCTTTCAAAAAAAGCAGGATAGGAAATTCCAGGTTTTTCAAGAAGCTCGATAGGTCAGCTGCTTCCAGCGTATTAGGAATGAATACCAGCTTTACATTATTTCCCGTTTCAGTCAGGTCATAAATGAACTCATTGATTTCCTCATTGGTGTACACCCGGTAGTTAAGGTTGAGTCTTTCCAACTCACTTGCATCGTATTCATTCTTAAATAATTCTGCAAAAGAGCTGATGATTTCGGGAATCAATTGGGTATTCATTACTTATATAAGGTATAAATGAAAGTAATACTATCGCTTACGCAATATACCTACTTATGTTTAAGTAAGTTTTATCTATAACAAATAATATTAAACAAAAAAAGCCTGTACCGAAATACAGGCTTGATTCTAAATGATAGATCAATTTTACTTAACTTCCAATAATTCAATTTCAAAAACCAAATCTTTCCCGGCCAGAGGATGGTTAGCGTCTAAGGTAATACTTTTGTCAGTAATATCTGTTACCGTAACAGGAATAGAGCTTCCGTCTTTCTGCTGAACAGCCAGGCGCTGTCCTACCTCCGGGCTGATGTTTTCGGGAACATCCTGGCGAGGCACTTCCAGTATCATATCTTCTCTTCTTTCGCCATAACCTTCATTTACAGGGATATCAGCCACTTTGGTATCACCCACTCCCATTCCAGTGACGGCTTTCTCAAAACCAGCTATCATATTGCCCTGTCCTAGTGTAAACTCCAGTGGTTCGTTGCGCTGTAGTGAAGAATCAAACACAGTACCATCTTTGAGTTTACCGGTATAATGAACTTTTACGGTATTTCCGCTTTGTGCAACAGTCATAAAAATAAATTTAATAAGGTGAAAATTTATGAAAATCAGGCACATACCTGCATATATCTACGTAAAGATAACAAAATATATGGCCTCATTAAAATCAAGGAACATCATCTTGTAAAAGTACAATTTATTTTTATAGCAATACCTTCTCTCCATCTGTACGGGATTGAGCCAAAACGCATAAATCATTAAACAAAGTTGCGTATTTAGTATCAGTTAATTAAAGCTGTCCGGATTTTCTCAAAATCAATATATCTCTCTCTGCCTCTCTGCGTACAAGAAATAGCATCCTTTTTTTTAAGTAAAGAAAAAGGCGCAGATGAAGATATTCTTCCCATAGGCAGACAGCCCGATAAAAAGAATTTGCTAAAGAAGCTCAGTTATAACGATTGAACCCACAAATGAAACAACTCTTACTCCTACTATATTTCTCTTGCCTTCCTTTTCTGCTTTCAGCACAAGTTAACTATACCATCAGCGGTTATATAAAAGATGCTGCTAATGGAGAGGAACTTATCGGAGCTACGCTCACCCTAAAAGATAATCCTTCAAAAGGTACTACCACCAATGTATATGGATTTTACTCACTTACCCTGCCTGCTGGCAACTATGAGCTGAACTACAATTACCTGGGATACGAAACGGTAAGTCGGCAGGTAGAACTGGATCAGGACCTCCGCCTGGACGTAGAACTTTCCAGCCAGGAAGTACAGCTTGAAGAGGTGACTATAGCAGCTGACAGGCCGGAGGCCAACGTACAGGATGTGAAAATGAGTAGAGAAGAATTAAAAATTGAAAAAGTAAAGTCTCTTCCGGCTCTTTTTGGCGAGGTTGATGTGCTCCGGGTGGTACAGCTACTACCTGGTGTACAAACGGTGGGTGAAGGTACTACCGGGTTATTTGTAAGGGGAGGATCTTCTGATCAAAACCTGGTGCTGCTGGATGAAGCAGTAGTATATAACCCTTCTCATTTCCTGGGTTTCTTCTCTGTTTTCAACCCCGATGCCATCAAAAACCTGGAGCTGTACAAGGGAGGCATACCGGCGCGCTTTGGCGGACGCATCTCTTCTATCCTGGATATTCAGATGAAAGACGGTAATAAGAAAAAGTTAAGCCTTTCTGGTGGCATAGGCTCTATTTCCAGCCGCCTTACCGTAGAAGGTCCTTTAAAAAAAGATGAGTCTTCTTTCATCCTGTCGGGTAGGCGCACCTATGCTGATCTCTTCCTGCGCCTTTCACCTGATGAGGATATCAATCAGAACATACTGTATTTTTATGATTTTAATGCCAAAGCCAACTATCGTGTAGGTGAAAAGAACCGCTTTTTCCTCTCTGGCTATTTTGGCAGAGACCGCTTCGGTATTTCTGACCTCTTTGGCCTCAACTGGGGCAATGCCACCGCTACCCTGCGCTGGAACCACCTCATCAGCGACCGGCTTTTTCTCAACACCTCCCTGATATACAGCAACTTTGACTATGGTTTTGATTTTGATACTGATATTGCAGAGTTCACCTGGCAGTCTGGCTTGCTGGCTTACAACGCTAAGTTTGATTTCAACTATTTCCTGAATCCGGAAAATTCTATTGACTTTGGCTACCAGACTATCTACCATACATTTGCCCCACCCAGCATTATACCCGGAGAAGGTACCAATTTTCAGCCACTCGAGCTGGATGAAAAATTTGCACTGGAGCAGGCTGTATACATTGGCAATCAGCAGCAAATCAATGAGAGGCTATCTCTGGAGTATGGGCTGCGCTACTCTGTATTCCAGCAGATAGGACCCGGTACGGTGTATGAGTATGAAGAGGGGCAGCCCCTTTCGGACGAAACCATTACCAATACCCTGGAATATGATGCCGGAGAAAACATACAGTTTTATGACGGCCTGGAGCCCCGTTTTGGCGCTCGTTACCTGCTCAATCCCAGGAGTTCCGTAAAGCTATCCTACAACCGCATGATGCAGTACCTGCAGATTGCTTCCAATGCCACCGCCGGCCTGCCGATAGACCGCTGGATACCTGCCGACAGGTACATCAGGCCGCTGATCGGCGATCAGATAGCAGCGGGCTACTTCCGCAATTTTGCCAGCAATACCATTGAGGCTTCTGTAGAAGTTTACTATAAATGGATGGAGAACATCATTGACTTCAAATCCGGCTCAGACATTTTGCTGAATAATAATATTGAAACCGAAGTATCAGAAGGTGTCGGCTGGGCTTATGGTACTGAGTTTATGGTCAAAAAAGATGTGGGGCGTACCACCGGCTGGGTCAGTTACACTCTCTCCCGGGCCAGGCGCCGGGTAGAAGACATCAACGGGGGCAGAGCTTACAATGCCCGCTATGACCGCACCCACGATTTTTCGCTGGTACTTTCTCATCAGATGAACCCCCGGCTCACTCTTTCCGGCACCTGGGTATATTCCAGCGGGACGGCTGTATCACTGCCATCGGGCCGGTATCGTGTTGATGGGCAATCGATCCCTTTTTACGATCCCCTCAGGCGAAATGCCTACCGCATGCCTGACTTTCATCGTATGGATCTCTCGGTGGTACTGGAGGGTAAAAAGAAGGAAGGCCGCCGCTGGGAGGATAGCTGGTCTTTTTCTGTTTATAATGCCTATGCCCGAAAGAATCCATTTACCATCACCTTTGAAGAGGTATACAATGAAGATCCTGACTTTGAACCAGAAGACGGTGAAATTGTAAGCAGCCGACAGGCGGCAGTCAAGACTTATCTTTTCAGTATCATCCCTTCGGTGACGTACAACTTTAAGTTTTAGCAAAAATGAAGTTTAATCAATTATATCTGTGGCTTTTGCTGGTTTCTGTCATTTCTTCCTGCCAGGAAATCGTTGACATTGAGCTACCCGTAGAAGATCCCCGGCTCGTCATAGATGGGCATGTGTACTACTGGCCTGACCAGCCGGAAAAAAATGAAGCCAGAGTAGTTGTCTCCACCAGTGGGAATTATTATGACGAAGACACTTTCAACCCAGTCAATAATGCGCAGGTGGAAATTGAAGATGTGGTGAGCGGGCAGATCTATGAATTGCCACCACTAGAAGATGAACCAGGCACTTACCTGAATACCAGCCTGCCAATAGACTCGGGACGTACTTACCGCCTGCACCTGGCTTACGGAAATGAACAATACGAAGCAAGCGGCACCGTACTTCCCATAGCCCAGTTGGATTCCTTCTCTTATAAGTACCGTGAAGCCTCACTTCTCCTCGATTCAGGTTACTATTTTTTCTTCAGTGGCCGGACACCCAAAGAACGGGGCATCAATTATTACCGCTTCAAAATTTATGAAAACGACTCTCTTTATGATCAACCGGAAGACTACCTGATACAGAGTGATGAACTGCTCAGGGCGCAGATTGACACCCTGCAACTGGCCAATTATGCCTTTGAGCTTGGTGATACCGTCAGGATTGAGATGTACAGCCTCAATAAGGATGTTTTTGATTACTATAACGAACTGTTGGAGCTACTCTTTAACGATGGCGGGCTTTTTAGCTCGCCGCCCCGTAACCCGGATAGCAATATCGTCAATGTAACTGACCCTCTCCGGGCGCCGCTGGGTTTCTTCCAGGTATCTTCCGTACTATCGGGTGGTGCTATCGTAGAAGAAAAGGAGAGGTAAGCACTTGTACCTTGCTCTGCTTTTTTTATAATTGAGCGAAAATCACTACCCATGTCTGCTACTGCCATACTGAAACAATACTGGGGTTATGATCATTTCCGGCCTTTGCAGGAAGAGATCATTACCTCTGTGCTCAGCGGACATGATACGCTGGCGCTATTGCCCACCGGAGGCGGTAAGAGCATCTGCTTTCAGGTACCGGCCCTCATGCGGGAGGGTGTCTGCATCGTCATCTCTCCCCTGATTGCCCTGATGAAAGACCAGGTGGAGCAACTCAAAAAACGTAGGATTCCTGCAGTAGCTATATTTTCGGGTATGAGTTCCCGAGAAATTGACCTCAACCTGGATAACTGCGTATATGGCAACATTAAATTCCTTTACGTTTCGCCGGAGCGTTTGAAGACGGAAATGTTTATTGAGCGAGCACGGCGTATGAAAATCGGCCTGATAGCAGTAGATGAAGCGCACTGTATTTCTCAGTGGGGTTATGATTTCCGTCCTCCCTATCTGGAAATTGCCGCATTCCGGGAAGTTTGTCCTGACATAAACATCATCGCGCTCACGGCTACGGCTACCAGGGAAGTAAAGCAGGATATCCAGGACAAGCTGCAATTCAGCGACAGTCGTTTTTTTCAGAAAAGCTTTGCCCGCCCTAATCTCTCCTACTCCGTACGAGAGGTAGAAAACAAAGAGCAAAAGCTGCTGGAAATTCTCCGGAAGGTACCCGGAACTGCGGTAGTCTATGTAAGAAGTCGCAAACGAACCCAGGCGATTGCCTCATGGCTCAGGAAAAATAAAATCAGTGCAGACTACTACCATGCCGGTCTCAACAATGCTGACCGGGCTCGCAAGCAGGAAGAGTGGATACAAGACAAAACCCGTGTGATTGTAGCAACTAACGCTTTTGGAATGGGCATTGACAAGCCTGATGTAAGGCTGGTGGTACATATAGATTTGCCCGACAACCTGGAAGCTTATTACCAGGAAGCTGGACGGGGAGGACGGGATGAGAAAAAAGCTTATGCCGTAGCGCTCTATGACCAGAATGACGTTGACAGTTTGTTGGAAAGAGTAGAAAAGAGCCACCCTCCGCTTGAAGCGATCAAAAAAGTGTACCAGTACCTGGCCAACTATTATCGCCTGGCGGTAGGCAGCAGCCATATGGCCAGTTATGATTTTGTGCTTAAGGATTTTACCACTACTTATCAGCTGAAAACTGCGGAAACTTACTACGCACTAAAGAGGCTGGAAGAAAATGGTTTGATACAACTCAGCGAAGCTTTTTATGCACCTTCACGGCTGCATATCCTCATTGACCACACTGAAATGTACAGGTTTCAGGTAGCTAACGCCCGCCTGGAAGCTATCACCAAATCATTACTAAGGCTCTATGGAGGTGAACTGTATACCAATTATCAGAACATTTCAGAACAGGATCTGGCCAGAGATCTTAAAACTCCGGCCCAGGAAATAGTCAACCAGCTCAGAAAACTGGCTGAGATGGAAGTCATAGCCTATGACCAGCAGAAAGACCGGCCTCAGCTTACCTTTATGACACCTCGCCTGGATTCAGAGCGCCTCCCCATTAGCCGTAAAGAATTGGAAGAAAAGAAGCAGCTTTACTACAACAAGGTAAAAGCCGTGGTACACTATGTACAACACAGGCACCGATGCCGGACACAACTGCTGCTGGAATACTTTGATGAGATCAGCTATGAGCCTTGTGGCGTTTGTGATATCTGTGTTGAAAAGAAGCAGCAAAGTAAGACGGAAGCCGGGCAAGCCGGCGACCTGCAGGAGTATAGCAAGCTGATTCTAAATTATCTCCGTAATAATCCTACACCTCTGGAGCAACTGCTACAGGAGCTTCAGCCTGAAAACGAGCGACTTATGATTGCAGCTAGTAGAATAATGCTGGATCAGGGCGCTTTGTTCTTTGATGTTAAAGGTAGATTAGCCGTCAGCAGGTAAAAAGATTTTAATCCTCTTTGGAGCTGAAAGCATCATTGATGTTGATCAGGTCCAGGTAAGGCTTCAGACACTTAATGGTAGTAAAGGGAATAATATTAGAAACTTTACTTTTGCGAGTATCAAACCATATCTCAGCATAAAATTTACCGGTATAGTACAGAAATACTTTTCTTCCTGCAAAATATCTGCTGCAGAGCAGGGTACCATTGCCTAAAATGAACTGAGTTCTATCTTCCAGAGAGAGACGGTGGAAAGAATATAGATTATCCATAGGGGGTTATACTTTTAACTATTTCAATCAAAAATAGTACATATGTATGAAATAATCTAATGTATCAATTATAAAATATACATTAAGCACTAATAATTATTAAAAACGTAATATTCAGGCATTTTCGTTAATGATTTTGCAGCTAATCGGTATAAAAATAAGGCTAAATTAAGTTTATGTATGACTTTAAATAGTTTGTATTTCCCTCAGGAAAACTGCGTCTGGAAAAAAAAGCAGCTTTTCAGTGAATTACTTCTTATTTACTACTTGCTGAAAAGGTAACCCGCCAGCATAGCAACAAGAAATGAGGGCAGCAACTCAGCCACATGATCAAAGTAGATACCTATTTCCGGCAAAGCAGGAGCAGCAAACTTAAAGAGAGGTACACAGACAAAACCCGTCAGCATAGAAGCGATGGCGCCTCTTTCGGTATAGCCTTGCCAGAAAAGCGAAAGAATGATTACCGGGCAAAAAGTAGCAGCTATGCCCGACCAGCCGAATATCACAAACCAGAAAATGGTACGTGTAGGGGATATAATTGCCACGCTAAGTGCCAGCAGGAGTGCGCCCAGTGAAAGCCCTAAAGTCACTTTTTTAGAAAAAGAGGATAGCTGCTCATCTTTTAAGCCAGGTTTGAAAATTTTCTGGTAAAAATCGCGGGCTACCGCACTGGAAGCCAGCACCAGCAGAGAATCTATGGTAGACATGATAGCCGCCAGTACAGCCGCTATATAAAAGCCACTGAGCAGTTCAGGTAAAATGGCATCTACCAGCATGATCAGCACATTTTGTCCGCCATTACCTAGCACTTCAGTAGGTGAGTCCCCGGCGGTGGTGAAGTAATAACGACCTATGATACCAATACTTACAGCCGCCGTGTTCATAAAAAAAGTAAGCGTTACCGAAACCCACTTACCACGATCTATCTGCTCAACACTACGAATAGACATGAAGCGCACGTACAACTGGGGCGAACCTAAGTATCCCAACCCAATCATCAGGAAGCCCAGAATTTTGGTGACACTCCACAGGCTGAAGCCTTGATCTCCCCAGATGTTCAGCAAGGCCGGATCAATTTTCCTGATTCCCTCAACTATCTCGGCAGGACTGTCTTCAAGAATAAAAAATATTACAGGTAGCGCTACCAGCCCCAATATCATAATCCCGCCCTGAAAAACATCCGACCAGGCTACTGCCACAAAACCTCCGAATGACATATAAGCTACCACGATCAGAAAACCGGTGATGGCGCCGGTAAAATAGTCCCAGCCTAGAAAGGTCTCAAAGGCGGTACCTGTGGCATCTATCTGGGCACTCACATAGATCATGACAAAGATGGAAAGCACCGTTGCTGCAGTGCCGCGAAGCAGGTGAGATGAAGCACGGAAACGGCTCTCGAGGTAATCAGGTACGGTGATACTGTCGTACTCGTCTGTCAGCCTCTTAAATGGTTTGGCCATCAAAAACCAGGAGACAGCCACACCGCTTACTGTCCCCACCACTACCCAGTAAGCATAAACTCCAAAAACTGCTCCCATACCGGTGAGGCCGAGCAGGGCCCAGGCAGAAGATCCGGTAGCACGGGAAGAAAAAGCTACTACCCAATAGCCCAGGCTCTTGCCACCTACATAATAATCCCTGATATTTTTGACCTTACCTGCCGCCAGCCATCCAATGGCGAAGAGTACCAGAAAGTAGAGCACAACGATGAGGTATCTGGCTAGCATAGAAGCTCCCCTACTGGTTTAGCATGTTAAGGGCTTTTTCAGAAGCAGTATAAGCATCCTTTTCTTCTTCAGACTGGCGGGGGTTAACCCGCATGGATTTCCTGTAAAGCCTTGCGGCCTCTTTGTACTTTTGTTGCTGGTAGTAAGCTTCTCCCAGCAGGAAAAAGCTCTTCCAGCCCGGGTTTACCTGCATATTGAGTTTGAGAATTTCCAGCGCAGCCCCATCCATATTATTGCTGTTCAAGTCATTGGCAGCCAGCAGGAGATCATTTTCTGTTTCGGTAAATTCATAAGGAAAATCATTCTTAAGCTGATAGTACTGCTCTATGGCAGACTCAGCACCTCCCTGGAGGGCAGCCTTGACCAGTAAGAGATGCATAGAACGTTCAGGCAATTCATGGGGTGTCTCATTCAGGACGTTCCTTACCTCCTGGGCAATCTCATTCATGCGAGCTGTGCTCAGGTTGCCTATATTGCTCAATATTACTACCAGGTGTTCATCTTCTACAAAACGAGCCATAAATGAGCTGTACCCCGTGATATGACCGCTATGAAATACCATCTGTGTTTCTTTACCATCCATTCCTGGTAGCCGGGTCAGCCCCACTCCATAACCGTAGGAGTTTGTGTAAGGTGATATCCAGGTATCACTCTCAGTCGTGTAGGCAGTATTCATCGCCAGGTGCCCCCTTCGCGAAAGTAGTTTCTGTTGGTGCAGGGCCCTGTCCCAGAGATAAAGATCTTCAACCGTAGCATACATATTACCAGCTCCCTGCAGGTTGGCCATATCCATAGGACTGGCGTTGGTGAAACCATCAACCTCCCGCACATAACCATAGGCTCGTTTGTCAATAATCCGGGACCTGTCATCTATCCCACTGTGCTGCATTCTGAGGGGCTGCAGTATTCTTTCATGGAGTACTTCTTCAAAAGATTTCCCGCTAACCCGCTCTACCACCACGCTAAGCAGCAGGTAACCGCTGTTGTTGTAACTATATTGCGTGCCTGGCGCAAATTCCAGGTCGCCGCTGCAAAATTTACGGATTAGTTCACTGCTCGTATACCGCCTGACCAGTGAATCAGACCATACATAAGGTATACTGGTATAATTAGGAATGCCCGAAGTATGAGTCAGCAGGTGATGTATGCTTACGCTGCTCCCCACATCCTGCCTGTATTCGGGCAGGTAAGTGCTGAGCGAACTGTCGGGGTGGATTTTGCCTTCCTCTATCAGTTGCATGACCAGCATAGCGGTAAACTGCTTACTGATGGAGGCTATGTCAAAACGCGTATCAGGCTGGTTGGGAATGTTCCACTCCCGGTTGGCTAGCCCAAAGGCTTTTTTATAAAAAACCTCTCCTTTTTTTGCCACAAGTACTGCTCCCTGGAAATGTTCAAACTGATGGTAACGGCTAAATATCTCATCAATGGCAGCCGATTGCTTCTCTTCCTGCGCCATCACTGGTTCTGCTAATGAAATTCCAATCCACGTGACGATCAGCAGTAGCCTGTTTAAAAAAAACATATTAGTCGAGTTCATGAAGCATTCATTTTTAAAACGTAAAATCTATACAGCTCTGGCTTTTTGTGGTTATCAAACTGAAATATAAGACCATTTTCATAAATATCTGAAGTAACTGACAGTCAAAAAGATAAGCATGCTATGGAAAGGGCTGCATCACTTGTAGATGCCCAGTAATTCAGTTCACCTGCAATGTAGTTACGATAGTTAATTCCTCTCTTAAGTACTATGTCAGAATTTATCAATAGATGTGCAGAATCAAGAAGCTGAAACAAGCATTATGGGCTTTCGTTTGTAATAATTCAGGCCAAAGTAAACACCGGTAGATACTCTCTTATTTTTCGCTGACAAAAACAGCTGTTTAGGTTGGCGACCTCCTAAGAATTGAATCTAATTATTTTGAATTTGATTTCTAAAAAGATAATTTAAATTCCGAGGATCAAGTATAGATCATGATAGTTTTTGTTTACAGATTCATCTTTATTTTTTTGGTATGCCTGGCTCCTTTAAGTTCTTTAAAGGCTAAACAGTCTGTATCCGAGATTCCTTTTGAATTGTACGGAGAACATATCTTCATTAAACTCAGGGTCAACGGATCAGAACAGCTTAATTTTATCTTCGATACAGGAGCCGCTTCTACAGCTATCAGTTCGCACAGGGCCAGAAAACTCAGGCTGGCCAGTGACGGAATGACTTCGGTCAGAACAAGCAAAGGGCCGTCCCTGGCTTATTACTCCAAAAGAAATACGCTTAGACTAGGCCAGTTAGAACTGAATGATGTTCGTATTGCTCATATTCAACTTGATCATCTGGAAAAAGTCATGGAGAAACGGGTGGATGGCATTATCGGGCATGACCTGCTCAACCATTATGTGGTTATGGTAAATTATGACCGTTACGTGCTTGAAATCTATCATCCTGATGAATTCATACCACCTCAGGATTTTTCTGCCCATCAGGTACAACTTATTTCAGGCAGGCCTTATATTGATGCAGCGCTAAAGCTTAGCAATGGCGAGATACTGGCCGGGCGCTTTCAGATAGACAATGGCTCGGGCTCTTCAGTTACGGTCTACTCACCCTTTGTAGATGAAAATGATCTTTTCTCCAAAGTGGGTAAAACCGAATTGATCTACACCATGAACTTTACGGGGGTTATTGACAAAAACCTTGCTGGCAGGTTGAATGGCATAGATGTAGGCAACTTTCGCCTCACCAATATTCCCATCCGGCTCAACAGGTCAATGTACATGAAAAAAGCTTTCAAGGATGGTATCGGCCATATTGGCAATGAATTGCTGAAGCGGTTTAACATTGCCTTTGACTACCGCTCAGGAATTACCTACTGGAAGCCCAACCAATCTTTTGTGGAAGAGTTTCAGGCTGCTTACTCAGGCCTGGTCGTCAAAACAGATCAGCAAATGGAAAAGGTCTACATCAAACATGTATTTGATGACTCACCGGCTGCCATGGCAGGCCTTGCTGAGGACGACGAAATTGTGATGATCAACAATGTGAAAACTTTGGGACGCACCTCTTTTGAGGTACAGGATCTCCTGCAGAATACCACCGCCAACAACATTGAAATTGTGATAAAGAGAAATAATCAACTCAAAAGACTCAACCTGTATCCAAAGTCACTTTGATTCGGATCAATGATTCATCAGTGAGCCGGCATAAAGATAACTTTTTTACTGTTGTTAGATTCTCATCCCTTGAGTATCTTTTTCATTGACTGCAGGTTCTGCTCGCTGTTTTTTATGTTTCTGCTCACAAAACTCTTTTCCATGTCAGCACTATTGTCTCTTACTTTTCCGAGTACGCTGTCAGCCATTTTAAGGTACTTCAGCGCTTCTTCCTGCACGCTTACCGCCTGGGCTATTTCTTCTCGTGAGCGTAATTCGCGCTTGATGCCGCTCATCATATAATGGGCAAAATCCATATACCCTCTGGCCATCACCACGTGATTGCCAGGGTTGAAAACATAGGCAGCTTCGGCAAGTTTGAGCATACTTTCAGCTTCGGACATCTGGTCAAAAGCTTCAATCTGATCACGGTATCTGATGCAGTTTTTTTGGCGTGCGGACAGTTCTTTATCTATGGCAGCATCACCCTGGGCGAATGCGCGCATGCTAACCGGGCAATCTAGCAGCTGCCACATCGGGTAGAGCGGCATGTGGTCTTTGACAAACTCTTCAGGAGCCGAGAGAAAATACTTATCGTTAAATTTAGATATATACTTCATTTTTTCGTCCAGCCCGCCTGCTCCCCAGGTGGCATCAATCAGCTGCCACTCGCCCCCAATCCTGACAGCATTCCAGGCATGGTCTGCATTGCTGAAGTCCGTTCGGTTCTGGTTACCAAAACCTTTACTGTAGCCAGGAATCACCCTGGCCTCAATTCCGGCTATCTCACACATGGCCTTCAGCAGGTCAGAATAACCCTGGCAAACTGCCTTCTTCTGTTTGAGCACATCAGCCGGGGTAATCTGTAGTGACACACCCGGCCGGTATCTGCGAAAAAGATCTACATCATAAGAAATATTCTGAGATATCCATACATAAAAGGCCCTGACCTTTTCCCGTTCATTGGCAGCCGGTTTTATGAGGTAGGCAGTAAGTTTATCCAGGTCGGTTACAAGCTTGTCAGGAGCATTTCGCGCATGTGCATCAATTTTGTCATAAAGAACATCATCTGTGGCATACAGGCATGGCACCAAAAACAGCAGGGCAAAGGAAAGGAGTAGCTTTTTCATAACTCGGTAACATTTAAGCGAAAACACTGTCCGATAAGTTAATCAGGAACATGGGCCCTGTTTTCCCGAACCATACAGTTACAGGAAAGCAGGGGCCAAATCTTGCACATTTCATCTAAACCAGGAATGGGCAATCAGTGCTTTTCTTACACAGGTTTTAAAGCTAACGTTCTTGAGCAGACTAAAATTTCCTCAGGCGATTTTCTTGTATTTGATACGGCGCGGCTCTGCATCACCTACCCTTTTGCGGCGGTTTTCTTCGTACTCTGTAAAATTACCCTCAAACCAGTAGGTCTGCGAATCGCCCTCAAAAGCCAGGATATGGGTAGCCACCCTGTCCAGAAACCAGCGGTCGTGGGAGATGATGACCGCACAGCCGGCAAAATTTTCCAGGGCTTCTTCCAGCGCACGCAGGGTATTGACATCCAGGTCGTTGGTAGGCTCATCTAGCAGCAGCAGGTTGGCCCCTTTTTTCAGCATCATGGCCAAGTGCACGCGGTTGCGCTCCCCTCCGGATAGCTTACCTACTTTCTTTTCCTGGTCGGCACCACTGAAGTTAAATTTGCTCACATATGCCCGGGAATTCACCTGTTTTCCTCCGAGCTCAATCAGCTCATTTCCTTCAGAAATGGTCTGCCAGACCGTTTTATCAGGGTCAAGCATATCGTGCTCCTGGTCTACGTAGGCCAGTTCTACGGTAGGCCCCAGTTCCAGTGTACCCTTGTCAGGCTTCTCACGCCCAGTGATCATATTGAACAGCGTAGTTTTTCCTGCACCATTAGGCCCGATTACCCCCACAATGCCTGCCTGTGGCAGATTAAAGGTAAGATCTTCGTAAAGCAGATTGTCGCCATAAGCTTTGGCCACATGCTCTGCCTCCAGCACTTTATTGCCCAGGCGTGGCCCGGGAGGAATGAACAACTCCAGACGAGCCTCCTTCTCTCTGGCTTCCTCACCCAGCAGCTTATCATAGGCGCTCAGACGTGCTTTGGCTTTAGCCTGTCTTCCTTTGGGGGTCATCCGTATCCAGTCGAGCTCTCGCTGCAGTGTTTTTTGTCTTTTGGATTCAGTTTTTTCCTCTTCAGAGAGGCGCTTCTGCTTTTGCTCCAGCCAGCTTGAATAATTTCCTTTCCAGGGAATGCCTTCTCCGCGATCCAGTTCGAGAATCCATCCGGCAACATTATCAAGGAAGTAACGATCGTGCGTCACGGCAATGACCGTACCCTTATACTGCTGCAGGTGCTGCTCCAGCCAGAGCACTGATTCAGCGTCAAGGTGGTTGGTAGGTTCATCCAGCAGCAGTACGTCGGGCTCCTGCAGCAGGAGGCGGCAGAGTGCTACCCGGCGTTTCTCACCACCCGAGAGATTTTCTACCAGTGCATCGGAGGGTGGCGTACGGAGGGCATCCATGGCACGCTCCAGGCGGGCATCCAGTTCCCAGGCATTGACCCGGTCCAGTTCTTCCTGTATCTTGCCCTGCTGGTCAATAAGCTTCTGCATTTTGTCAGCATCCTCCATCACCTCAGGATCAGCAAATTTTTCGTTGATCATCTCAAATTGTTTGAGCAGGTCTACGATCTCCTGTACTCCCTCTTCAACCACCTGCCTGACCGTCTTATTACGATCCAGTTGGGGCTCCTGCTCCAGCATGCCTACAGTATAACCGGGAGAGAATACTACCTCACCCTGATAACTCTTCTCGGTACCGGCAATGATCCTCAGCAGGGTTGACTTACCCGCCCCATTGAGACCGATCACCCCGATTTTGGCGCCATAAAAAAAGGATAAGTAAATATTTTTGAGTACCTGCCGGTTGGGCGGGTACACTTTACTGACGGCAGACATGGAAAAAATGATTTTCTCGTTACTCATAGAGTGTTTTTTTTTGGATAGTGACTACTTATAAATCTCTTAAAACAAATCAGGCGCCTTATGTTGCACCAGCAACTTGATCAGTCTGAATGAAAAAACATTTTGTGAATTACCGTTTTTTAAATGCACTTACGCTGGCTAAGACAAAGGCGGTAAAAAATTTGCTCCGCATTTTGTTCTCATAATCAATAACAAATTAATTATAAATTCAACTTATTTTTGCGCATAGCACAAAATTTAATTATCATCGTAAGAGATTAAACCCCTGACTTCAGGGGAAGAATTTAGCTAATAATCAATCTTAACCTAACATCTAAACTAACAGTGGAGCCTAAAAATCCATACGGTTTTATCAAAGAGGGTAAAATCTATCGCAACGCCTTTCTGGACTATCCCGTGCGTGAAATCGGTGAAGTCAGAGAAAGTGAAGAATCAACCATCAAGTATTTTGAAGACCGCTTTCAGATGGCGGAAAACAAAGTAAAAGCGCTTGAAAACGCTGTGGCAGAGTCTGATAACAAGGGCTCTTACCTGATGAAGCTCATACATATGCGTACCCAGCTCGCCAATTTTGATGCATTGGGCGACTATGTATCGCTTTATGAGCGCCTGGACAAAATTGAAGAAGACCTAAGAGACATCATCTCCAAAAATCGGGTCAAGAACCTGGAGATCAAGCAGGCTCTGCTTGCCGAAGCAGCCCAGTACGAACAAAGTACCGACTGGAATGCCGCCACCGACGAGCTGCAGGAGATCAAAAACAAGTGGATACGTACCGGGGCAGTTGGCAAAGAGCATGACGAAGAAATAGAAGGGCGTTTTTCCGAGATCCTGGATAATTTTTTCCAGCGCAGGAAACAGTTCTTTGAAGACCGCAAAAACATGATCAATGAACGTATTGATCAATACAGGTCTATCATTTTTAAGCTCAGAAAGCTGATGCATGAAGATGACAAGCAACTCGCCCGTGAGAAGGTGAAAGGCCTGCAGAATGAGTGGAAGGAAATCGGCAAGATTCCCCCCAAGCTTTACCATCGTTTTTTCAAAGACTATAAGTACCTTACTGCCAAGTTTTTTCGACCGGCACAACGCCCAGGTTCTTCCTATTCTTCCTCGTCTAACCGGCGATTTAATAACCGTCAGAACTTCAACAGCCGCACAAGTGCTCCTCCACCTAGCGGAGCGGAACTGGAGCAGGTCATGGAGAAAAAAAGGGAATTGCTCTCACAGGCTCAGGCGCTTGCCCTGAGGGAGGGAGAAGATGTAGTAGAAGACGTAAAACGTCTAAAATTTCTTTGGAAAAGGACCGGTATGGTACCCCGCGAAGTAGGTGGCAGCGTCACCTATGAATTTAACCGTGCCTGTGATCTGGCCAGCGAAAAAAGCTTTCTCAACCGGCTGGTACGTTCCAAAAATCCTGATTATGATACGGAGGATGAAAACAGAAAAATCAGTATCAAAATCAACCTTTTGAACAACCTCATCGTCAGAGATGAGCGAGAGCTTGATCTTTACAAAGAAAATGCTGAAAAATTTTCTTCCAACAGGTATCAGGCCGGTCAACAGGTGGCTACCAAGCTCAAGGCGCAGCAGCGAAAGGTGGCCGTAAAAAAGGCTTTATTGGAAGAGCTGATGAGAGATCTAAATTCTATCAAATAAGCTGAAATTTATTTGATATTTCGAACTTTTTTTTGCTCCATAATATTTAAGTCGTAATTGAAGCAAAACCACAGTTTCTGTGTTGTCTGTGGTAAGGGATTTGATTGGTATTTGCTTTCAAAAAAAGCTACTTATCTCAGGCATTCTCTACCGTTTTAGGGTTTATTCCTACGGTTTTGTACTGTCAGATCAGCTTTCTGTTTTACAGCCTGGCTGATTTCCTTGTATTGGATTATTTGGAACAATTAGTTTAAAAGTAAAAGATTAGATCATGTATTGGACACTTGAATTAGCTTCCTACCTGGAAGATGCTCCCTGGCCGGCCACCAAAGAAGAGCTGATTGACTTTTCTATTCGCTCTGGCGCTCCTCTTGAAGTAGTGGAGAACCTCCAGGAACTTGAAGATGACGGACAACCCTACGAGAACATCGAGGAGATTTGGCCTGACTATCCAACCAAAGAAGACTTTTTCTTTAACGAAGACGAATATTAACAGATCAACTTCTACGTCAGCATTAAGCCACAAACCGGAAATGTTGCACTGTATAACTTCTATCTGAGCTAAGTCACTTTCGTTTTTGAGGTAAAGCTTTCTCACCCCATGAATGGCGTACAGCCAAATCCATTCAAAAGTTTAACTGAAAGTCAGGCAGAAGTCTCCATAAGGGCTTCTGCCACTTTCAAATCTTCTTTCGTTGTAATTTTCAGATTGACATAATCACCTTCAATAAGGTGTACCTTTCCTCCTGCTGCTTCAAATACAGAGGCATCGTCTGTCCTGCTTTCCTGACCGGCCTTACTGTAAGCCTCCCTGATCAGGGAAAGTCTGAAGGTTTGAGGCGTCTGCACGAGCCGGTAAGTAGCGCGATCTACTGCCCAACTCTCTTCCCCGTCTATCTGTCTGATAGAATCTTTGAGCACAACAGAAGTAATAGCATTCCCTATGCGTGCTGCCATTTCAAAAGAATGGGCTATGATCTGCTGGCTGACCAGTGGACGGACGCCATCATGTATGGCTACCAGGCCGTCAGATTGAGGTAAAGCTGCCAGGCCATTGCGTACGGATGCGGACCTGTCGGCTCCTCCGTTTACTACCTGATGAGGAATGGTGAACTGATGCTGCCGACACAGATTCTGCCAGCGCTCCTGCTCATTGGCAGGTAAAACCAGTAAAATGCGAAGCTGAGGATCGTAGTCAAAAAAAGCTTGAAGGGTATGCATCAGGATGGGCTTATCCTTTAGGAGCAAAAACTGTTTGGGTACAGTACTGCCCATCCTGATGCCGCTTCCACCGGCCACGATGATCGCGGATTTTTCCACGGAATTATTTTTAAATAATTAGCATAGCGTCACCGTAAGAGAAGAATTTGTATTTCTCTTTGACGGCTACCTCATAAGCTTTCATGACAAGGTCATACCCTCCGAAGGCACAGGCCATCATCATCAAAGTAGACTGAGGAAGGTGGAAATTAGTAACCAGGGCATTACATATCTTAAACTCATAGGGAGGAAAGATAAATTTATCGGTCCAGCCCTCGTTGGCCTTCAACCTACCATTGGCCGACACTGATGACTCGAGCGCACGCATGGAAGTAGTACCTACCGCGCAGACCCTCTTCTTGTTATCCAGCGCCTGGTTTACGTGATGAGCCGTCTTATCCTGAATCCTGAAATTTTCAGAATCCATCTTATGTTTGGTAAGATCCTCTACATCTACTGAGCGGAAAGTACCCAGGCCAATATGCAGGGTGATGGGAGGCATATGAACGCCCTTGATCTCCATACGCTTCATGATCTGATGCGTAAAGTGCAAACCTGCCGTAGGAGCAGCCACAGCGCCTACATTTTGTGCATAAATGGTTTGAAAACGTTCGCGGTCTGAGGCCTCTACTTTCCGTTTGATGTGTTTGGGCAAAGGTGTTTCTCCCAGGCTATCAATGATTTTGTAAAATTCTTCATCCTCTCCGTCATAAAGGAACCTGATAGTACGTCCGCGGGAAGTGGTATTGTCTATAACTTCAGCCACCAGTTCGCCATCGCCAAAGTAAAGTTTATTGCCTACCCTGATCTTACGAGCAGGGTCTACCAGTACATCCCAAAGGTGCATTTCAGTGTTGAGTTCCCTGAGCAGAAAAACCTCTATCTGTGCGCCGGTTTTTTCTTTATTACCGTACAGTCGCGCAGGAAAAACCTTGGTATCGTTGATGACTATAACATCGCCTTCACCAAAATAATCAATGATATCTTTGAAGACTTTATGCTCAATCTCTCCTGAATCCCGATGGATCACCATCAGACGGGATTCGTCTCTCACGTCAGCAGGATATTGCGCAATAAGTTCTAAAGGAAGATCAAACTTAAATGCAGATAATTTCATAAGATAAAGTAAGAATTAATTAGCTTGCTATAATTAAGTAGTTAGACAATTTAAAACCGCCGCGGACCAGACAGAGGTTAAAAGTTTATAAATTTTTGAAAAACAGACTCTTATATTTTCGTAAACTGAAAGTAAATCTGACGCACTACTTACTCTGTATATTCGTCTTGGGGGAATGCCTTATTCGTTAAACAAATGGCAAAGTTAAACATTTGTTTTGATTTCGGTACATAATCAAATTTTAAAACTTAGACCTGGCAGAAAAGGTAAACATGTTATTTATCAAATTAGTTGCTGAGAGCCTCATATTCGCCTGGCAGGCACTTAAAGCCAATGTATTGCGTACCATTTTGTCATTACTGGGAGTAACAGTAGGCATTTTTGCCATCATCTCCGTCTTCACAGTGGTAGACTCCCTGGAAAGAAGCATTCGTGACAGTCTCTCTTTCCTGGGTGACCAGGTGATCAGGGTGGATAAATGGCCCTGGCTATTCCAGGATAGTTATCCCTGGTGGAAGTACTTTAACCGTCCCTACCCTACCCAGACTGAATTCCACTTTCTGCAGGAAAACATCACCCTGGCTAGCAGTCTCACCATTTTTGCCGAAAGAGAGAATGCCCTACTGCAGCATGAAAGCAATAGCGTCAGTGATGTTCAACTCGTAGGGGTATCTTACGAATATAACCAGGTATTTGAAACACCCCTGGCTTATGGCCGTTATTTTTCGCCACGAGAAATCACCCTGGCCCGTAATATAGCCCTCATCGGAAGTGATATTGCCGAAAACCTTTTTCCCTATTCTAACCCTCTCGGCAAAGAAATAAAAATTAAGGGTCTTAAGTACGTAGTAGTAGGTGTGTTTGAAGCCCAGGGAGAAAATTTTATTGAGACCCCTAGTCTTGACCGGACCTGCCTGATCCCCTACAGCAGCTTTTTGAAACTCTATGCCAGCCGGGGTACCTTTGGTATAGGGTCTACTATCGCAATCAAAGGTTATTCGCAGGATGAAGGGCTCAAAGAACTGGAACAGGAGGTAATCGGACTGATGCGTAGCCGCCGTGGCCTTCGCCCGCTGGAAGAAGACAGTTTTGCCATCAACCGACCGGAAGCCTTCGCCGATGTGGTCAGCAATATTTTTGATGTGATCGGGGTGGCAGGATGGATCATCGGTAGCTTTTCCATCCTGGTAGGTGGATTTGGCATCGCCAATATTATGTTTGTTTCTGTCAGGGAAAGAACTTCTATGATTGGTATCCAAAAATCACTGGGAGCTAAGAATTACTTCATTCTTTTTCAGTTTCTTTTTGAAGCTATATTTCTGAGCCTGATCGGCGGACTGGCGGGGCTTTTTCTGGTTTACCTGATCAGTTTTATTCAGATAGGTACGCTTGATCTGGTGCTATCGGTCAAAAACATCATACTGGGACTTAGTGTGTCGGGAATTGTGGGAATCGTCTCAGGTCTGGTACCTGCCATTATCGCCTCGCGCATGAACCCGGTGGAAGCTATCCGGAGCTAGTCATTTAGGCTCAGGTTCGGGGGCTGCCTTGTGGATAGAGGGTGTCACTTTAGGCTTAGGCTTCATCTGCATACAGTACTTCATCAGAGGGGCAGAGGTAACAATGGTGAAAATGACCATCACCAGTATGCCCACAAAAATCTCATCATCAATCAGCCCTGCCTCCAGTGCAATGGCTCCCAGGATGATCTCCAGGGTGCCGTGTGTGTTCATGGCAAAGCCTACCGCCAGGGCTTGCGGGGTCTGCAGACCTCCCTGCCGGGCACCGATGAAGGCACCACTTACCTTGCCGATAAAGGCTATCAGGATCAGGACAATCACCAGCGCAGGATTGAAGCTGCTGATAAAATTGATATGTAGCCCGATGGATACAAAAAAGAGAGGCGCAAAAATGTTATTGATAAAGTGATGGAGAATCTCCTTGGCCCTTTCAGTAAAGTGTTCAGAATCACCCACTGCCACCCCAATGATAAAGGCCCCAAAGATGGCATGAATGCCGATAAACTCGGTAAAGGCTGCTGCCAGCATACAGAAGGCCATAGCTATGGATAAAACCCCTCCCGGCCACGACATCTTGCGATTTATGAATGGCAACCCTTTGTTAATCAGCCCTTTGCCAAGTGTCAGCATACCCAGGGTAAAACCCAGCGTAAGCAGTATGGTCTGCCATACGGCCATGTTGGTGGTGGTGCCCATCATGCTTAGTACCACGGTAAAGATCAGCCAGCCCAGCAGGTCGTTGATCATGGCGGAAGCTATGATCAGCATACCCAAACCTGATTTAAAAAGCGACAGATCCATCAGGATACGAGCAATGACCGGCAGGGCCGTGATCGCCATAGTGGTACCGATAAAAAGCGCAAAAACCAGCCTGTGGTCAGCATTTGTTCCCAGATGGAAGAATTCAGGAAAGTAGTAGGTAATCAGGAAACCCAAAGAAAAAGGAATCACCAAAGCAAAGAGGCTGGTGAGCAAAGCCTGTTTGCCCTGTTGCCAGACAATATGAAGCTCTACCTCCATACCCGCCACAAAAAGCAGCAGGATGACAGAGAGTTGGATAAAGCCATCCAGGGCAAGTGCCGAAGCCCCCTGAGAAGGGAAAAGCCAGGCGAAGGTATCAGGCGAAAGCATGCCCAATATGGTTGGCCCCAGTATGATACCTGCCACAATTTCACCGACCACAGAAGGCTGCTTAAGAACCCGGAAGGCTTCGGCCATCAAACGACCCCCTCCCAGCATAAGGCTGAGCTGTATCAGCAGGTTGATTACTTCACTATGGTTAAGTTTATCCATTAGGCCTAATTACATATAAAAAAGATGCAATACAGAAAGATGTAAAGCCTTTAATATAAAAATAAAAAGTGAATATGAAAGAACACTAGTGTTTGTGTATCACCAGCAGGTTGCTGGGCAGGTCTGCCAGCAGGTACTCCATATCATGAGGGAAGAGGCGGTCAATCAGGTTGAGTTTATGCTCAGGGGCACCCAATACAAGCAGGTCAGCACCTACCTTGCGAGAAAACTTGGCAATTTCAAATTCAGGCTTACCAGATATCACTTTCACATTTACTTTAAGATTACCGGTGTCTAGCCTGTAAAGCATCTGCTCAATTTTGTTGATTTCATCGGCTACCATCCTGCGGCGGGTCTCAGCATATTTATGTTCGTTGCCTTCTTCACCAGCTACAGCCATAGCCAGTCCCATCATCCTGATATCCCTTAAAATATGAATATGGGCGGCTTTCTCAACCTTGCCAAGCCTGATGCCTTGAGAAATAGACGCAAAGAGATGCTCATTTTCGCAACCATTGATGACGATGTTCTGAAAAGGACGAGGCTTGACAGTAGGATTGATCAAAACCATGACCGAACATCCGGCCTTGCGGAGTATAGTACGGGCTACTGAGCCAATGTAATAGCGAAAGATATTCTCACGCTTCATGGCTCCTGCTATCAGCAAATCTACCGCCTCAAGTTGACAAATCTCCAGAATTTTACGGGCAGGATCTCCTTTCTCCCAGATTACTTTGGTGTGCTCCTGATCAAAGCCAAGAAGATCCATCTTTTTACTGAGCAGTCTGTTTTTGCTAGCATCGCTTTCACCCACGTGAATGATGAGCAGTTCGGAATTAAAAATTTCCTGAAAACGCTTGGCTTCACACAAGATGGCTTCATAGCGCGGTGAGAAGGCTAAAGCAATGGCAATTTTGTTGAACATCGGATCAAATGGAAGGTATAAGTGCTGTAATCTGAAAGATATTTAATAAGGGCAATGTACGCATTTGAAATTTAGTTTTAATTTTTTTTCATTCTCTTGTAAATAATGGCTTATCCGTTCTGAATATATTTCATTCTTACTTCACCAGTACCAGTATAAAACTGAATTTTTCGACCTAAATCACCCCCCAGGCTGCTTGCCACAATTTCTATACCCAGGCTTCCTAATATTTCTTTTGCTAAAACGACATTACGCCTGCCAATATTGAATGTTGACATTTCCTGGCGATGTTCTTTTCCGCCAAAAACTTTAGCCACCAGATCCTGCGGGTGACTGCCCATCCTGAGCATATTCTCATACAACTTTTCAATGGCAATATTCCCATATTTTGGGGAGGCCAGCCCCTCGCCATTCCAGTAGGGTAACATATAGTGATTGATCCCTCCTCTCTTCTTTTTTTTGTCCCAGAGGCATACAGCCACACAGGTACCCAGGATGGTAGTCACCAGGTGTGGCCTGGTATGCACAAAAAGGGCAGAAGGATATAAGAAATGAGTGGGTAGTTCCTCCTTCGCCGTCTTTCCTTCAGAATAACTCTCCATCCTCAAACAAAAATTCGTTGGCGGATGAGGAATACATGACGGGAGACTCACATGAAGGCAAAATAACGATAAAGGTACTTCCCTGATTGGGTTGGCTCTCTACTCTGATCTCTCCCTGCATCAATTCAAGCAATGCCTTGACCACAGATAAGCCCAGCCCATGCCCATGATGTACCTTCGTCATACCAGCGTCCAGTTGCCTGAATCGGTCAAATATCAGCTGATGATTTTCTTCAGCAATACCAATACCCTGGTCAGATACGGCAATTCTGAGCTTATTATCCTCCAGCCGGTACGAAACCGACAGCTCTTTAGGCTGCTCAGGCTGCTGAGACTCATGGCTGAATTTGATGGCGTTAGAAATAAGATTGGAAACGATGAGCTGCATTTTTTCGGCATCAGTACAGAATGTCAGCGACTGGTCGGAGCATTGCAGCCTCAGATCAATCTGCTGCCGGGAAGCCTGCATCTCAAAAGAAGCCAGTATATCAGCAAACATTTTATCAAGCTTGATTCTGGAAACCTGCAGGTTCACCTCACCTGCCTCAGCCTCAGCTGCGGCAAAGATGTTGCGAAGCTGAAAATCCAGATCAAAAGCTTCTTCATAAATGAGCCTGCCCATACTTCTGGTATGTTCAATCTGGTTAGTTTCAAGGTTGATCAGCTGACGTGAAAGTCCCATGATAGCCGCAAATGGATTATTGATCTCATTACGGATGTTGGAGAGAAACTGGCTTTTTAGCTTTTCAGACTCCTGCAGCTTCTGGTTGAGGTTTCCCAGCTCTTCTACAAGCCTCTGGTAGTCATGAAGTGCCTGCACTTTGGCCTGAAAGCGCTCTTTGAGTGCTTCTAATAATTCTTCATCAGTGAATTTCATACAAACAAGGATTTAAAGCAGATCAATACGCCCTGACAGGCCTAAGCCAATAAAATAATCTGTAGCCTCTCTGTTCAGGCCTACCCCTGACGACACATCAAGCTGTAGTGCCGGGTTGAGTAAATAGGTAAGCCCATAATTGACCAGATGCATGTTCGGCCCTGCTTCAGGCATAAAGCCGTAAAATTCCAGAAATGTACCCAGCTTTTCCTGCAGACTCATGTCAAAGGAAGCGGCATAGCTGTAAGTGGCCGCCGGAAGATCATCTTCCCAGCTACTACCCAGATTGATGGTCAAATCCAACTTGTCTGTGATGGATTTGGTCATTAGCCAGATAATGGTTGGTTGGGTGAAGCGAGTCCTGAAGTCTTCCGAGCCAGTGGAGGCTATACTCAGGCTCAGTTGCACTGACATATAGGGAATCCAGCCTTGTTCTTCAGTGATAGAAACTTTGGTGCCCAGGTTTAGCGGACTTACCCCACGCTCAACACTTCGCAGATCCCGATTTATCAGCTGACTTTCAACCGTGAGTAAATCAAAGGAAACTCTAAACTCCCAATTATCCAGAATACCATACCTGAATAAGCTGGTTGGGTAAACCCAGGCTATTTCATCCACCTCCATTGTGCCCGTGGTCGTCCGGTCACGATCCATCTGGAATCCGGCTTCCAGTTGTAAATATCCTTTGGGTACGGTAATCGGGGCATCCGATCCCAATCCGGGGCGGTCGGTGGCCATCGGGCGTACTTCCTGTGCGCTGGTATGAAGGGCCATCAGGATCAGTGATACAAAAAGGAAACCGGTAAATTTCATAAGGTAATTTTATTTTTTGCGAAACACAGTCGGCCTGACCTGCACCAGAGGCAGGTCCATGTTCATAATTGACTCAGAATGTCCCAGGAAGAAAAAACCTCCCGGCTTGAGATGTACCAGTTGTCGGCTGATTACTTTTTCCTGGATAGGTTTGTCAAAATAGATCAGTACATTCCGACAAAAAATAGCATCAAAGCGCACCTCCATTTTATACTGAAAATCCATAAAGTTAAGCCTTTGGTATTTTACTTTTTGTCGCAATCCAGGTATAACCCTCACACAGGGATTAGACTTGTCTTTGCTTCTTAGGAAATACTTTTTCTTCAGTTCCATTGGGATCACATTGACCCTTTCCATAGGATAAATGGCGGTAGCCGCTTTTTCAAGAATTTGCGTAGAAATATCCGTACCTACTATCTGGTACTGAAAGCCAGGATGGGTTTCAGCAAACTCCTGCAGTACGATGGCCAGGGTGTAAGGTTCTTCACCGCTTGAGCAACCCGCACTCCACACCCTGTAAGTCTCCTGCGCATAGCTTCTGCCCGCATACTCAGGCAGCGCCCACTCCCGAAGAAATTCAAAGTGGTTATTTTCTCTGAAAAAATCAGTTTTATTGGTTGTTACCACATCAATCATGTGGATGAGTTCGTTTTTCTTACCCTCTTCACTCAAAACAAAGCTGATATAATCGCTGAATGAGGAAATATTGAGGGCCCGCAGCCTTTTCTGCAGTCTGCCTTGCAGCATCGTCTTCTTGACCGGAGGTAATTTTATCCCAAACTCCTGAGAAATGAAAGCACTGAGGCGGTTAAAATCCGCCATGCTCATACCAGCCATACTTACCGGTGATTCCATTGATTGATATTAAAATAAAGCCCCCGGTATGTATGCAACCGGAGGCTAAACTATGGTAAATTTATTGATGTTTAGAACCGTTCAAATTCGCTGTCCAGATTTTCCATCCTCAGGTCAACTCCCTTGCTGGCTTTGGTAAGATCTGCCGCTCGGGGCTTCACACCAAATTTTACTTGTTTTTTAGGCTTAAAAGACGAAGGGAGATTATGAGTACGACTACCATTGTCAAGTCTGAAGAAGCCAATAGTATCCCGCATCTGCTCGGCCTGGCTGGCCAATTCTTCTGAACTGGAGGCAATCTCTTCGGCAGAAGCTGCATTCTGCTGGGTCACTTCGTTGAGTTGCTGTATGGCGGAATTAACCTGGTCAGCGCCGGTGCTTTGCTCACGGCTGGAGGCACTGATTTCCTGCACCAGGCGGGCTGTCTTCTGGATATCAGGTACGATCTGCTCCAGCAGTTTGCCTGATTTTTCGGCAATAGATACGCTGGTGGCGGATACCTGGTCTATCTCGGTAGCAGCTACCTGGCTTCTTTCGGCCAGTTTGCGCACCTCGGCTGCCACTACGGCGAAGCCTTTGCCATGCTCACCGGCACGGGCTGCTTCTACCGCGGCATTTAAAGCTAGCAGGTTGGTCTGTCGGGCAATTTCACCAATGATACCGATCTTACTGGCGATCTCCTTCATAGATGTAACCGTAGCGTTGACGGCACTGCTCCCTTCCTGTATGTCTTCGGCTGCTTTGAGGGCAATTTTCTCAGTCTGCATGGCATTATCGGTATTCTGCTGAATGTTTGCTGCCATCTCTTCCATAGATGAGGATACTTCCTCGGCAGAAGCTGCCTGTTCGGTAGCGCCTTCCGACATCTGCTGAGATGAGGAACTCATTTGCTCACTGGCTGCGGCTATATTGTCTGAAGCCACACTTACGGATGAAATTATCTCCTTCAGTTTTTCCACCATCATCTTCAGGTAATCTAACAGCTCACCCACTTCATCCTGGGAGTAATTCTCAATGTTTACCATCAGATTACCTTCAGAAACCAACTTCAGCGCTTCTTTTGCCTTACTAATTGAACTGGCAATGCTAAGAATAATCCAGGCAGCCACGGCGATAGCAATAATAACGGAGAAGACGAGTAGCATTAACATATTCCTGTCACCTGCCTCATACATGGCATCTGTTGCTGCTTTGGCTTCTTCCAGGGCAGCTTCGTTCTTTTTTACGATTTTACCGATCACTACCACCGAACCAAGCGCTGCCTCTCGGGCACTTGTTCTAGAAATTTCAGTGGCGAGGTGGGTGGCAGAATCAGTGTTGATATTTACAGCAAGTTCTTTGATCTGTGTAAAGTTTTTAAGGTACTGATTCCAGCTGCTGCTAAACTCCTCTATTACCTCAACTCCTTTTTCATCTGATATGGCCTTCAGCCCCTCTACCCTGTTTTGCATATCAGCATGACGTCTGTCAAAATCGTTTACAAGCTCGTTTAGCAATAGCTTGTCAGAGGTAAGAATCATATCTTTCTCCCGTTTGGTGAGAAACTGCACATCTTCAGCGATTTTTGATGCCAGATTCATCCGCTTTACATTGATATTGATAATTTCGGTTACTCTGTCATTTAAAGTTTTGGCATTGTTTGAGCCAATGTAATAAATGATACCTGATAAGGCTATCAACAGGGCAAAAGCCATGATAAGCCGTGCTTTGATTGTAAGTTTCATTTGCTTAAACTGGATTTTTTAGTTGATACATTTTCTATCCGGTGAACCTGTTTTTGAGACAGTCACTGATTCTGAGCTACTGCTTTGCATTTAAACCTGCTGATACAAGCCTCTTCAGGCTTTCGCTTTTTCTTTTTCCTTGGGCTTATCCTCAGCCTTGAGCTTAATGTTGAGTATTTCGTCCAGTGAAAAGACTTTATCTACATCAAGAATCATAATAAAATCATCGCTGACTTTGCCCATTCCGAGTATAAATTCTGAGCGGTATTTGCTGCCAATGCTGGGGGGTGGAGAGATAGACTCGGGAGTAAACTCCAGCACTTCCTGTACAGCATCTACCAAGGCTCCCACCTTAAGTTCTTCGCTCTCAATCTGTATATTGAGCACTACAATGCAGGTATTGACTGTTTCGGGCTTGAGAGGTAAGCCAAACTTGATGCGGGTATCTACTACCGGCAATACGCTGCCTCTCAGGTTGATGACACCCCGCATGTATTCAGGAGCTTTAGGCACTTTGGTGATCTTGGTCAGTTCCAGGATCTCAAGTACTTTGCTCACATTGGCCGCAAAAACTTCTTCATGCAACCTGAAAGTGAGAAAAGAGTTGGTGGTGGTATCTGCTACTGCACTCATAATGTAAATGATTATGGCAATTTGTGTAATTCTTGTTTCTGATGATGATAGAGTTCTCTGATGGTTTTATTGGTATCCAGCACCAATGCAATGGTCCCATCTCCCAGAATGGTTGCGCCTGAGATATAATCCTGCTTCTGATAATACCGACCCAGGGGTTTGAGTACCGCCTGGTATTCTCCTACGATCTGGTCTACTGTAAGGCCTACTTTCTTATCTTCATAGCTTACTACGATGACCTCTTCATGAAAAGGCGCTTCCGAATCAAAATTTAGTGCCTGCCTAAGGTAGCAGAAAGGTACCTGCTCACCGTCAAGGGTGATAAGATCGCCAAACCTGGAGACCAGGCGGCTATGTTCTACTTCATAGCATTTTTCTACGGCTGACAGTGGAATGACAAAGTGGGTTTGTTCTATCCTGACAAGTAGACCATCTATAATAGAGAGGGTAAGCGGCAGGCTGATGGTGATATTGGTACCTTTACCTACACTCGAGCTGATATCAATCTCGCCTCGTAAATCAGCAATTTTTCTTCGGACCACATCCATGCCGACGCCCCTTCCCGAAACATCAGTCACGGCAGTTGCCGTAGAGAAGCCGGGCAAAAAGATGATATCCAGCAGTTCGCGCTCGCTTAGCTGTGCCTCAGGGCTGATGAGCTTCTTTTCAATAGCTTTAAGGCGAATCTTTTCAACGTCGATGCCAGCGCCATCGTCCTTGATCTGTATCTTGACACTGTTGCCAGAGTAGTATGCTTTCAGGAGCAGCCTACCCTGGGCAGGCTTACCTTTGGCCACACGGCTTTCCTGCTCTTCTATCCCATGATCAATGCTGTTGCGAATGATATGCAGGAGCGGATCTGCCAGACTCTCTATGATAGTTTTATCCAGTTCTGTGTCAGCACCTTCGGTGATGAAGGTAATATCCTTACCCAGTTCGCTTGACAGATCCCTGACCAAGCGCCGGAAGCGAACCAGCATGTTTTCTATGGGTATCAGACAGATGCTGAAGGTGTTGTCGCGCAGCCGGCGGGATACTTTTTCAATCTCTTCGGCTACACTTAGCAGTTCAGGGTCGTCAGATTGTTCGGCCAGCATGCTCAGCCTGGCCTGTGTGGTCACCAGTTCACTCACCATATTCATGAGCGAGTCCAGTTTTTCTGAAGCTACCCTGATGCTGGAGATCGCATGTTCTTTTCTGACCGCCTGCACCACCTTCTCTTCCGGCCTGCTCTCAGGCACCTCTATAGTTTCCTGCGGCCTGATCAGTTTCTGTAATTGCTCCTGGCTGAGCGCATGACTTGGTATGACCAGTCCATTCAAGCCTTCTTCCAGTAGAGGTGTGCCTATCAGGTCTTCAGGCATCCAGATAATGATATCAAGCTCACAGTCATCTTCCACAAACATGAAAACTTCGCGGAGGCTATCTGCCGCCTGATCTGTAGACAGGAAGATATGCCAGCACAGGTAAGATGATTCAGCTTCCATATCTGCCAGGGGGGGTATGTTTTCCCAGCAGGCCACCACCTTACTGTTACCCATTCCGCAGAGGTCTTCGAGGAGATAGAGCGGGTTGGTGCCGTTTCTGAAAATCTCAGCCTTGGGCTTCAGAAAAATATAATAAGTTGGCTTCACATCCGACTCCTCAGCCTTGCTTTCAGCAATCGCTGCCACTTCAGGAAGGCTCTCTTCGTGTCCTGAACCAAAATGCCCGATTCTTTCTTTCAGTATTTTATACTGCTGAAGGTTTTTCGCTTGTTCAAGCGCAGGGTCCTCCAGCATAGCTTTCAGCAGGTCTGTACATTCCAGGGTAAGGGTAAGCAAAGGACGGTCTATTACTACCTGCCCGCTACGCACCAGGTCATAGATGTTTTCCAGGTGATGGGTAAACTCTCCCATTTTGTGGAAACCAAACATGCTGCTGTTACCCTTAAGGGTATGCATGACACGAAAAACCTGCTCCACAGCGCTGCTGTCTTCCGGCGTATTTTCCAGTGACAGCAGGGCCGCTTCCAGGTTACTGAGCAGGTCAGTAGCTTCTTCCAGGAATACGGAATGCAGATCTGACATATTAATGGTTTATCTGATGACTTTTTTGACAGTTGCCAGAAGTTTGTCTTGCACAAATGGCTTGACGATCCAGCCTGTGGCACCGGCTTCTTTAGCCTCCATTTTTTTGTCCTGCTGCGACTCCGTGGTGAGCAACAGTATAGGAGTGTACTGGTAATGCTGTATCGCCCTGATCTCCCTGATCAGGCTGATACCATCCAGTTGAGGCATATGCAGATCGGTAAGTACCAGGTCTATTTCTGACCCGTCCAGAAATTTGAGGGCATCTTTACCGTCAACACCTACTTTTACTTCATATCCGGCACTTTCCAGGGTGAACTTCACTACTTCGCGTACACTTTCGGAATCGTCTACGATCAAAACTTTTTTCATTTTTAAGCTGGTTTAAATTTCAATTTTAAGACAGGTTAAACATTTGGTTCAGCCCTGACTGCCTGACCAGCAGGTCAATCTCATCGGGCAGGCTGAGCTCGAGCTGAATCTCGTTGCCCCCTGTTCTGGCGGCCCTTCTGAAGGCATAAATCAGTTGCAGAACTGACAGGTCCAGGTTTTCTACCTCACTGACCTGCAGACTGGTGATGTTGTACTTGTCCAGCGCTTTGATCATTTCATCTTTGATATAGGCTGCGTTAGAAATAGTGAGGTCACCCTGCAGGCGGAGGGCATTTCCTTTCTGGCTTTTTCTTTTGGGGCTTACGCTTATGTTGGCTTTCATCACTTAATTCGTTTTCTGTAATTGAGCTGATTTCTATGCGGTGTCAGAACAGCTCTATTTCATCATCTTGCTTATCTTCTTCTACAGGCAGGTGCAGCTTTTCCATCACCGGATGCTGCTCAAACAGCTGACAGAAAAGTTCTCTTTCGGTATTCATAGTAAATTCGGACAAGACCTGTTGCAACCTCAGCCGTTTCGTTTCCAATACTTCCTGGTGAGTATTCCGGATAAATGAAGCATCAAGGCAAGGAATCTGACTCAGGATTTCATCCAGCATATACTGTATCTCGGTTTTGTGCCGACCTAGTTCTATATCTATGGCCTGCCGGGGGATGAGTTCACGCGGTACCTGTACGAACTGGCTCTCCATCTCGTTTATCTCTCGCATATACTCGTTCCTGATCAGCCCCAGTACCGCCTGCTGCAGCAGCATCAGTTCAGGGCAGATGATGATAAAATGCTGCGCCTGCGGCCTGAATCCATACTGAATGATATCTCTGAGTTCTTTAATGAGGCGACGATTTTGGGCAATAATATGCTGCAGCTTTTGCGTGATGATATCATAAAACTGCAGGCTGTTGATACGGCTATCCAGCGTACGCAACAGAAAGTGTTCCTCCCCGTCCTGGTTTTTCTTATAAAATTGCTGCAGTTCTATACTGCTGATAGAAGAGCAGTGCTGCAGTTTCACTATAAGTATTTCCAGATTCTCGTTAAAAGATTCAAGTACGAGGAGCATGGTTTTCTCTGCACACTCCTCGCTGATCTGTAAAATTAATTTTTCTGTTTCTGACACCTGCATCAACCTTTATTTTTTGCCTTCAGAAGGATTATTATATTTCCCCTTCAAAAGTATAAAGTAAGGCAGATCGGGCAGGATAATTAACCTTAATCCCTCAGGTAAACCACACGTGTAAGAATGAGTATTTGAATAAGCCGCTACCCCTACCCTGATAAGCCTACTTAAGCAGAGCTATCCAAAAATATATCTTAAAATAATTATACTTTTTTGTTATAAATTATAATACTTTGAAATATGTTTAATTTATGCTTTATTTACTTGAACATTTTTTAAACATTTACAAATCAGACCATCAGATTTTTATCTGTACTTCATTACAGAATTAGGCCAGTTATTGTGAACTTACGCTGCAATTAATACATACTTTACACATTTATGCTCTATTGAGCATAGCCACCAGTCTATATTTGCCGGAAGACAGTAGTCTGCTTTCTGGTGATAGAGATCGGTCTGTACATTTTTTCATTTAATCCAATTGTCAACCTATGGAACAGTATATTCTCTCCCTAGACCAGGGAACTACCAGTTCTAGAGCCATTATTTTTGACAAAAAAGGCTCCATCATTTCCCTCGCTCAGAAGGAATTTAAGCAGTACTATCCGCAGCCGGGATGGATAGAACATGATGCCAATGAAATCTGGGAGTCTCAGATTGAAGTGGCACGCCAGGCTATCAAAAAGGCCAAATTACAAGCCAGTCAGATCGCCTCCATCGGCATCACCAACCAAAGAGAGACTACCATAGTATGGGATAGGGAAACAGGAAAACCTATCAATCGCGCCATTGTATGGCAGGACCGCCGTACCTCCAAATTCTGCGATCAGCTCAAGAAGGAAGGGTTTGAAGATACCATACGTGAGAAGACCGGCCTGATTGCCGACGCCTACTTCAGTGGCACCAAGGTAAAGTGGATACTCGACAATGTGGAAGGTGCCCGTGACAAAGCCGAACGCGGCAAACTGGCCTTTGGTACGGTTGATAGCTGGCTCCTCTGGAAACTCAGCGGCGGCCACCTGCACATCAGCGATGTGACCAATGCCAGTCGTACGCTACTCTATGATATCCACAAGCTTTGGTGGAGTACCACTATCACTGAGCATCTGGATATTCCCAAAGCCATGCTGCCTCAGGTGGTGCCCAGCAGCCAGGTATACGGCGAAACCGATCCTGAAATCTTTGGCGAAGCTATAACGCTAGGAGGCATTGCCGGTGACCAGCAGGCGGCTCTCTTCGGGCAAATGTGTACCAAGCCTGGCATGATCAAGAATACTTATGGTACGGGTAGCTTTGTGGTGCTCAATACCGGTGAAAAGCCCATCCTTTCCAAAAATAACCTGCTTTCTACCATTGCCTGGCAGATTGGCGGCAAAACCACTTATGCACTGGAAGGTAGTATTTTTATCGCCGGAGCCATCGTACAGTGGCTCAGGGATGGGCTCGGCATCATCTCCTCCTCCTCAGAAGTGGAAGAACTGGCCAAAAGTGTGGATGACAACGGAGGCGTCTACCTGGTACCTGCTCTTACCGGCCTGGGGGCTCCCCACTGGGACCAGTATGCCCGCGGTACAATTACCGGACTTACCAGGGGGTCTACTTCCGGCCATATTGCCCGGGCTGCCCTGGAGAGCATTGCTTTTCAGGCGCATGATGTATTGAGAGCCATGCTGGCTGATGCCAACATAGAGTTCAAAGAACTTAGGGTAGACGGAGGCGCCTCAGCCAATGATACCCTCATGCAATTCCAGGCCAATCTGCTTCAGATACCGGTAGTCAGGCCCAAAGTGATGGAAACTACGGCCCTGGGTGCCGCCTACCTGGCAGGGCTGGCTGTGGGCTACTGGAAAGACCTGGAGGAGATCCAGAGCCAGTGGCAGATGGATAAAACTTTCGAGCCTGAATCAGATTTTGATTCACGTACGCTCACCCACAGCTGGGACAAAGCCGTAGGCAGGTCAAAAGGATGGATAGAATAAATTTTTAACCGGGCGGAGCATTTTTTTGCCCATAAAATCAATACTCATGGACAGGGATGTAAGTATTAAAACTATTGAAGAATTTGAAAGCGTATGGGATGTCATCGTCATAGGAGGTGGCGCTACCGGGCTGGGTACCGCCCTGGAAGCCTCCTCGCGCGGCTATAGCACTTTGCTGCTCGAGCAGGCTGACTTTGCCAAGGGCACCTCTAGCCGCAGTACCAAGCTGGCCCACGGTGGGGTACGCTACCTGCAGCAGGGAGATGTGTCGCTGGTGGTAGAGGCATTGCACGAACGTGGCCTCATGATGCGCAATGCCCCTCACCTGGTGCGTAACCAGGCCTTTGTTATCCCAACTTACGATTGGTGGAACGGTCCTTTCTATACAGTTGGTATGAAAGTGTACGATGTACTGGCCGGAAAACTCGGTTTAGGACCATCCAAAAGCCTTTCTAAAGAAGAAACCCTCCAGCTGATTCCTACCATTGAGACCGATGGCCTTAAGGGTGGGGTGATCTACTACGACGGTCAGTTTGATGATGCCCGCCTTGCTGTCAACATCGCCCAGACCTGTGCGGATACCGGAGGGACCCTGGTAAATTATATGAAAGTAACCGGTCTGCTCAAATCTTCCGGCATGGTCAGCGGAGTAAAAGCCAAAGACCTGGAAAGCGGCA
Source organism: Cyclobacteriaceae bacterium (assembly GCA_046541235.1). Taxonomy (GTDB): domain Bacteria; phylum Bacteroidota; class Bacteroidia; order Cytophagales; family Cyclobacteriaceae; genus Catalinimonas. The sequence goes on from JBKHDR010000024.1 coordinate 39,458, forward strand.
AAGAGCACGAGATCAACGGAAGGGTGGTGATCAACGCTACCGGCGTATTTGTGGATGATATCCTCCGGATGGATGATCCCGAAGCCAAGGAAATCGTACGGCCCAGCCAGGGTGTGCATATTGTGCTGGATAAGGAGTTCTTACCGGGCAATTCGGCCATCATGGTTCCCAAAACAGAAGACGGCCGTGTACTCTTCGTGGTTCCCTGGAATAACAAGGCCATCGTAGGTACAACCGATACCCCTGTAGAAGGTACCAGCCTGGAGCCGCGTGCTCTGGAAGAAGAAGTAGCGTTTATACTCGAACATGCAGCCAAATACCTGAGCAAAGACCCTAAACGGGAAGATGTACTGAGCGTATTCGCCGGGCTCAGACCTTTGGTAAGTACCGGCGATGGCAAAAGTACGGCCCAGCTCTCCCGAAGCCATTCGTTGCTGATAAGCGTTACCGGCCTGGTGACCATCACGGGTGGCAAATGGACCACCTACCGCAAGATGGGAGAAGATGCCGTGGATAAGGCAGCGGTGATCGCCGGTCTGGATGAGCGCCAGACCCGAACCAAAGACATGAAGATACATGGCTGGCTCAAACAGGTCGACCGTGAGGACAACCTCTTCTTTTATGGGTCTGACGCAGTAGCTATCAGGAAGATGATAAGCCGTGAACCTGAGCTGGGCGAACCCCTGCACGCTGCCCTGCCCGTCATAAAGGCACAGGTGGTGTGGGCGGTACAGAATGAAATGGCACGTACCGTGGAGGATTTTTTGTCAAGACGGACCCGCTCCCTGCTGCTTAATGCCAGGGCCAGTATTGAAATGGCACCTGAGGTGGCACGACTCATGGCCAGAGAAATGGATAAAGACGAGAAATGGATAGATCACCAGGTTTCGGCTTATAAAGAACTGGCAAACGGCTATCTCCTGAATTAGACAAACAACCTGAAACTAACCTGATCATTTTATGTCAAACTTCACTGCTGAGTTTATAGGTACTGCCTTGCTCATACTTCTGGGAAACGGGGTGGTCGGAAATGTAGTGCTCAACCAGACCAAAGGACAGAACAGCGGATGGATCGTCATTACTTTCGGCTGGGGCATGGCAGTTTTTGTTGCTGTCTTTACTGTAGCCGATTTTAGCGGCGCCCATCTCAACCCCGCCGTCACTCTCGGATTGGCTACTTCGGGAGTATTTGACTGGGCCAAGGCACCGGAATACATACTGGGCCAGATGCTGGGCGCAGCCTTTGGTTCTTTCCTTGTCTGGGTCTTCTACAGGCAGCATGTAGCCATCACTGAAGACAAAAATGCCAAGCTGGCCATATTTGCCACTATCCCTGCGATCAGGAGCTACTCCAATAATTTTATATCAGAAATGATCGGTACTTTCGTGCTGGTTTTTGCCGTGCTCTACATCGCAGCCCCCGAATTACGGTCCCCTACACTTTCACCGGATACGGAGTTTGGCCTGGGTGCGCTGGGGGCCCTGCCGGTAGGTTTTCTGGTATTTTCTCTGGGCCTCTCCCTGGGTGGCACTACCGGCTATGCCATCAACCCGGCCCGTGACCTGGCGCCTCGTATCATGCATCAGTTGCTTCCTGTCAAAGATAAACGCGATAGCGACTGGGCCTACTCATGGATACCCGTATTGGGACCGGTAGTAGGCGGCATGCTTGCCGGGGCCTGCTTCCTTTTTCTCCAGTGAGGATATGCTATTTGATAAAATGCTGAAATGCACTTCAGGTCATTTACAACAGCTAACAGCCTGATACATTCTACAGGCAAAATTTAACTTCACCTATTAATCAGGCATTGACAAAGCTGTAAAATGAAAATTAAACTGCCTGCAAAGCCACTCACTAAACATAACATTCGTCTAACCTAAGTTAACTATCTGTATGTACCAATCATTAGGTACTCTAAACCGGTACCAGTCCACTTCAGAAAACAGCTGGCAACTCAGCACCGATCAGAATATCAGCCTGCTCATACAAGTAATGACCGATGACATCATCAGGTTTCGTTTCAAGCCCTCCGGCAGAGATTTTTCCTATGCCATAGACCCGGGCTTCAGGCCGCAGGTAAAGGCCGCCGGGATGAATGAAGAAAAGGATCATCTGCACCTCACTACTTCTTCCCTCAGCTGTCGCATCAGCAAAAAGGGGCTTACTATCAGCTTTTATGACCTGGAAGGAAATCTCCTCAACGAAGACCAGCAAAGCTTCAGCCAAGAGGGAGAAATGGTTAGCTGCCACAAAAAGCTACAGACTGATGAAGCTTTCTTCGGCCTGGGCGACAAACCTACCGACTTCAACCTGAGAGGCAAAAAGCTGCAGAACTGGGGCACCGACGCCTTTTACTACCAGAAAGATACCGACCCGCTTTACCGTAACATTCCCTTTTACATCGGCCTGCACCATAGCCGTGCCTATGGCATTTTCCTGGACAATAGCTTCCGTACCCATTTTGACTTTGGGCGGAGCCAGGCTGATACTGTAAGTTTTGCGGCTGAGGGCGGTGAATTGAACTACTACTTTATCGGAGGTCCCGGCGTACAGCAGGTAGCTGAGCGCTATACCTTACTCACCGGGCGGCCCGATCTGCCGCCGCTCTGGGGCCTGGGCTACCACCAGTGTAAATGGAGCTATTACCCGGAGGCCAATGTGCGGGCGCTGGCCAGCAGGTTCCGCGAAGAGCAAATCCCCTGCGATGCCATTTACCTGGATATTGACTATATGGAGGGCTACCGCTGCTTTACCTGGAGCAAAGAGGGCTTTAAAGACCCGGCCAGGATGATCAGCGACTTGAAAAAAGAGGGCTTTAAAACCATCGTCATCCTGGACCCGGGTATTAAGATTGACCCTGAATACGAAGTGTACCAGGATGGTCTGGAAGGAGATCACTTCTGCCGCACCCGCAACGGTGAGGTATTTGAAGGCGAGGTGTGGCCCGGCCCCTGTCATTTTCCCGACTTTACCCGTCCTGCCACGCGCGAGTGGTGGAAAAACCAGGTACATAAGCTGGTGGATGTTGGCGTAGCGGGCATCTGGAATGACATGAATGAACCTTCCGTTTTTGATACTCAGGAAGCCACCATGCCCCCCGAAGTGATGCATGACTATGAGGGAGAACCTGCTCCTCATGCCAAAGCGCACAACGTATACGGCATGCAGATGGCCCGTGCCACTTTTGAAGGTCTTAGAAAATGGCAGCCCGAAAAGCGGCCGGTAGTCATCACCCGCTCCGGCTATAGCGGCTTGCAGCGCCATACCCTGGTATGGACAGGCGACAATACCTCTACCTGGAAACACATGTGGCTGGCCAGCATACAATGCCAGCGCCTGAGCCTCTCAGGGGTGTCTTACTGCGGGTCTGATATCGGTGGCTTCATCAAGGATTCTGAGTCCGAACTCTTTGTGCGCTGGATACAACTGGGCAGTTTCCATCCCCTTTTCAGGACACACTCTATGGCTGATAAGGCTGACCAGGCTCCCAACCTGAGCGATGAACTCAGAGAAGCCATACAGGGCGGGGCCGACCGCGAACCCTGGGCTTTTGGGGAGAAGAATAAGGCAATCATCAGGAAATACATTTCTCTGCGTTACCGCCTGCTGCCTTACTTTTATTCTGCTTTCTGGCAATATGTAAAACGCGGTACGCCTATTTTGCGGCCTTTGCTGATGCTGGAACAGGAGAACCCTCACTTTTATGAGCATGCCTCCCATTTTGCTGTAGGCGATCACCTCATTGTAGCGCCTGTGCTTGAGGCTGATGCTAAAAACCTCAGTTGCTACCTGCCCAAAGGCAAATGGTACTACTACTGGACAGGTGAAGTGCTGGAAGGAGGCAAAGAAACCATCATCCCGCTGACGCTGGAAGATATGCCTTTATTAGTGCGGGCCGGAGCCGTACTCCCCCTACAGCCGCTGATGCAATACGTGGGCGAAAAGAAGGTAGATAAACTCAGCCTGCAGGTATTTTTTGCCGAAGGCAAGGTAAAGAGCGAACTCTATGAAGATGCTTACGATGGCTATGAGCATCATAAAGGGCAATATGTACTCAAAACTTTTGAAGTGACAGGCGAATCCGGTAAGTGTGTGATCAGGCAGCAGCAAGAAGGGGCTTACCAGCCGGAATACCGGGTTTACGAAATAGAACTGAGAGGTTTTAATTTTGAACCCACTGTCATAATGGTTGATGATGAGGAAGTTAGCTTTACGAAGCAGCAGCAATACTACCGCCTGGAAGTGAAAGCTGATTTTGCCACTATCCTGGTAGAATAAAGCGCCTGCACCAGGTAATTCAGGTACTTTATTTTGCAGCACAGCTGGTTAGCTGCCTGCTTACGGCAAAGCATCAATCAACTTATGAAATTTTACATTCAAAATGTCTGATATTGCTATATTTACCGGCTGACACTATAGACATCCATAGAACTTTTGGGGCAGACGGATCATTGATTGCTTTCATAAACTTTTGCTCTTTCTTCTGTTTTGATGTCCATTTGCATTATCAAACACTCAATAAAACAACATGAGAAACTCAAGAATTGCCGGCCTGGGACGATACCTGCCGGAAAAGGTGGTTACCAACGACGATCTGGCCCAGATGATGGATACCTCTGATGAATGGATTCGCGAAAGATCGGGGATTGAACAAAGAAGGTTTTTTGAGCTGGGTAAAGACACTACTGCCAATATGGGTACCAAAGCTGCCCTGATGGCATTGGAAAATGCCGGTCTTACTCCCCGGGACGTAGATTTTATCGTCTTTGCCACCCTGAGCCCTGACTACGATTTCCCCGGTTGCGGCGTACTGGTGCAGCGTGAGCTGGGCATCCCCGAGGTTGGGGCACTTGATGTACGCACCCAGTGCACCGGCTTTGTCTACGGGCTATCCGTGGCCGACCAGTTTATCAAAACCGGCATGTACGACACCATCCTGGTGATAGGCTCCGAGATTCACAGCAGCGGGCTGGATCTGACTACCCGCGGCCGTACCGTATCCGTACTTTTTGGAGATGGTGCCGGGGCAGCGGTGCTCAGGCCTGCCGAAAAAGAGGGCCAGGGTATCTTATCCACCCATCTTCACTCTGAAGGTAAATACGCCGAGGAACTGGCCGTGCTTGATATCGGCAGCAGCCGTGCCGTACCTCGTGTACAGGCCCGTATGATTGAAGAAGGTACTGTTTTTCCGGTGATGAATGGCAGCTATGTCTTCAAGCATGCTTCTACCCGTTTTCCGGAAGTGATACAGGAAGCCTTAGACAAAAACGGCTATCAGCCTGCTGACATCAGCCTGCTGGTACCCCACCAGGCCAACCTGCGCATCAGCCAGATGGTACAGAAGCAACTTGGATTATCAGACGAGCAGGTTTATAATAATATTATGCGCTATGGAAACACGACGGCGGCTTCTATTCCGATTGCGATGAGCGAAGCCTGGGAGGAGGGAAAAATCAGGGAGGGCGATCTGGTCTGCCTGGCGGCTTTTGGCAGCGGCTTTACCTGGGCCTCAGCCCTGATCCGCTGGTAAAAAATTACTTATTGCCCACGGTTTAAACCGTGGGCAATAATATCATGCAGGCCATGTTCCACTGGAGCCTCAAGCAGGGAAAAAGGGACTACCGTGCTGATATCAATAAAGAATAAAAGTACCACCAACATTACAATAGCCAGCAGGACGATGAGTACGGAAAACTTAGGCTCCTTTACGAAAAAATCTTTTACGGTATTTTTGCCTGCTTTCATACCCTGCTGCATTTTAAAAGTGGACATAATGAAGACTCTTTCTTAAGTGAATGCGTTGGAAGGCTAAATAAAAATTTTATAAAACCTCTGCTCTACCACACATTATTTTAAGATGTCTTCATTGCCATTATCGTGCCTCTTCTTTCAGCTGAGCTACTAAGATAGGGACTCCCCGGGTAGCACTTTCTTTGATCACTGTTATATTGGGTTGGTGGGCGTAATCCGGGCTACCCGGATCAATGATGTAGATTGGCGATCCCTGTGGCACATCGTAGAGCAGGCCCGCTGCCGGATACACCTGCAGAGAGGTACCCACCACTACGAAAATATCAGCCGTAAGAACCTCATTATAAGCCACTTCCATCATAGGCACCATTTCTCCAAACCATACTACATGAGGCCTGAGCTGAGCCCCCTTGTCACAGAGGTCGCCCATCTTGATCTCCTTATCCTGAATGTCATAAATCAGTGTCTCATCATCCGAAGAACGCACTTTGCAAAGTTCACCATGCAGATGGATTACTTTGGAGGATCCAGCTTTCTCGTGCAGGCTGTCCACATTCTGTGTAACTATGACCACATCGTAGTATTGCTCTAGTTCCACAAGCCCCAGGTGCCCGGCATTCGGCTGTGCCTTCCAGGCTGCCTTTCTTCTCTGATTATAAAATTCCAGCACCAGTTCGGGATTACTCTGCCAGCCCTGGGGTGTAGCCACTTCCATCACATCATGACCCTCCCAGAGGCCCCCTGCATCTCTGAAGGTGGGAATACCACTCTCTGCACTGATGCCTGCTCCGCTGAGTACGACTATTTTCTTTTTCATAGTTAAAATCTCTGTTTTTATCGTAATTTGACATTGTTTATGCGATAAATTTTTTCGGCTTTATTCTAAAATTTACGTTGACCAAGATAAACACACAAGTTAACCCTTAAAAGATCATACCTCACAATGCCAGTTCAAATCAAAAAGAAGAAAAAAAACCGGACTTTTCTCATCATAGTCATCATTGCAGTTGTTTTACTTCTCGGATTATTTGGCGCCCGCCAGGCTGGATGGATTGGTGAGAAAGAAGCCATCGCTGTTACTTTTGCCCAGGCTCTCCCCCGTACCATCGTAGAGCGAGTGACTGCCTCCGGTACCATTCAGCCTGAAAGGGAAGTAAAGATTTCCCCCGAAGTTCCCGGTGAAATCATTGAGCTGAATGTGGAAGAAGGTGATTCTGTTACCATGGGAAGCCTGCTGCTTCGTGTCAGGCCTGACAACTTTCAGTCGGTGCTATCCCGTACCCTGGCCACGCTCAATCAGCAGCGGGCCAACCTCGCCCAGGCCGAAGCCCGGGCCGCCAGTGCCGGTGCCCAGCTGGTACAGGCCGAAGCCGCCTACCAGCGAAATAAACAGCTTTATGATCAGACCGTCATCTCCGATGCCGATTTTGAGACAGCAGAGAGTAATTACCAGGTAGCCGTACAGGAACTGGAGTCTGCCCGACAGAATGTGGAAGCCGCCCGCTTTGCTGTCAAGAGTGCCGAGGCTACGGTAGATGAAGCCCGCGAAAACCTCTCTCTTACCAGCATTTTTGCACCAGTAAACGGCATCGTCTCCAAGCTGAGTGTGGAAGAAGGAGAAAGAGTAGTAGGCACCTCCCAGATGGCGGGTACCGAACTGCTGCGCATCGCCAACCTCAACCGCATGGAGGTCAGGGTAGATGTGAACGAAAACGATATCATCCGCGTCAGCAACGGAGATACTGCTATCGTAGATGTAGACGCCTATTCTTATATGGACAAGGAGTTCAAAGGAATTGTCACTTCCATAGCCAGCACAGCCAACGAAAAGACCACGCCTGAAGCCGTTACTGAATTTGAAGTACGTATCCGCCTGCTTAACGAATCATACGACGACCTGCTGGATGAAAAGGGCCCCTACCCTTTCCGCCCCGGTATGACGGCCAGTGTGGATATCATCACCCAGAAAAAAGAGGCCGTTTTGTCTGTACCCCTGGCGGCGGTGACTACCCGTGCTGCTGAAAAGGACACTACCGCCACAGACGAGACCGCTACCTTGACTGCCCAGGAAGAACTGCAGGAAGTGGTCTTCAGGGTGAAAGATGACATGAGCGTAGAACGGGTCAATGTGCGTACCGGCATCAGTGACTATGAAAATATTGAGATACTGGAAGGGCTGGAAGAAGGCACCCAGGTGGTTTCGGGCCCTTACATGGCTGTTTCGCAGCAGCTGGAGGATGGTAAAAACGTAAAAAAACAGGAAGATAATGCGGGCAACCGCTTTGCCAGAAACGAAAATAATGAATGATGACAGGTGCTTAATGTTGGCAGAAATATGATGACCCTTCATGAATTATCATACTATATCCTGATTATTTCGTAAGTACGGCAGGTATCATTATTTTGAAATTTCCCGCATTTTCATGGATCATGTCTCACCTTCCGTATCCATTTTACTGCCTTTTTATAATGCTGAACACACACTGCCGGAGGCGGTAAACAGCCTGCTTGGGCAAACTTTTACAGACTTTGAGCTCCTACTGATCAACAACTGCTCCTCTGACGGCAGCGAAAAGATGGCAGCTGCCCTGGCAACCAAAGATGCTCGTATACGCCTGCTCAGCGAAGAAGAACAGGGCATCACCTACGCCCTCAACACCGGCCTGAAGCAGGCCAAAGGCAAATACATCGCCCGTATGGATGCCGATGATATCTCCTATCCTGACAGGCTTGCTTTGCAGTTTCACTACCTGGAGGCACATCCTCAAACTGATGTGCTGGCCTGCCAGGTTGACTTCTCAGGCCCTGCTTCTTCTGAAGGTATCCGGGCATATATAGACTGGAACAACCGGCTGCTGAGTTATGAGCAAATGTATCTCAATCGCTTTGTAGATGCGCCGCTGATTCATCCTTCTGTCATGTTCAGAAAGACATTGATCAAGAATTTTGGTGGCTACCGGCAGGGCGATTTTCCTGAAGATTTTGAGCTGTGGCTGCGCTGGATGGAGGCAGGAGTACATTTTGCCAAATACCCCCAGCCGCTGCTCTGCTGGAAAGATCATCCCCAACGCCTCACCCGGCAGGATGAAAGATACAGCCAGGAAGCCTTTTATCGGATTAAGAGCCACTACCTGGCCCGTTGGCTGCGCCGGCATAATCCTTTTCATCCTGAAATTGTCGTCTGGGGTGCGGGGCGTAAAAGTCGGCAGCGCCTGCAGTGGCTACAGGCAGCAGGTATTCAGATCCGGTCTTATATTGATATCAACGAAAAGCGAACCTCCACCCGTAGCTGTATACATTTTGAGGAAATAGCCCCTCCGGGAGCCTATTTTATCCTCTCCAATGTGGCTAAGCGGGGGCGAGGCGAAGACATACGGCAATACCTCATGAATAAGGGTTATACAGAAGGCGTCAACTTTCTGATGATGGCCTGAGCGGATAGCCTTGGGCCGGGCTTGCTGTCAGAGGCTTACCTCCTCTTCTGCCCTTCCACCTTTACGCCTGCCAGCAGATGTTTTTCTATTTTTTCCTTCAGCAGGCCTGAATTTTTGATACAGTCGCTCACCGAGATACCGCCCCGAAAATTACCTCCCAGGAAGAAACCGGGATGCGCCGCTTCAAACTGCTGAAAATAAGCCTCATGTGCCTGGTAGCCAATATTATACTGGGGAATGGCTTTGTGCCACAGACGACTCTCTACCAAGACCGGCTGCTCTGATTCGGCTATCATCATAGTCTGTTTAAAATCTCTGATTACCAACTCTTTACGTGCTTCCAGGTCCTCATCTGGCAGTTCAGGATGACGCGACCCACCCACGAAGAGGGTGAAACTTTCGTATCCCGTAGGCGCCCTCCCTTCAAAAATGATAGAACTCCAGATCGCCCCCAGGTAAGGCCGCCTCTCTCGCGAGGGAATAAGATAACCGAAGCCATCCAGGGGCTGACGTATGGCAGAACGTTCAAAACCCAGGTAGAGCACCATCACCGGCGGGTGGTAAAGTGCCAGCAGATGCTGAGATAATTTGGGATCCAGAGAAGATATGCTGCCCGCCAGCTGATGTGCCGGGATGGTACTAAGCAGGGTAGCTGTAGTTAGCGTGCTCTGTTCACCCTTGCTTTCCAGCTTCAGCTGGTAGCCCTCGGGTGTACGCCCTATCTCAAGCACCCGGGTCTCGTAATGAATGCTCTCCTGCATACCTGCAGCCAGGGCACGTGGTAGGGACTGCATCCCTTCTTTAAAAGAAAATTGCTGCGCATTCTGCTTGGACACCTCGGGATTCTTCTTGCGCTCACGTACCCCCGCTATGGCCCCTCTGATCAGGCTACCGTACTTTTCTTCCAGTGCGTAGAGACGGGGCAGGGCTGATTTTACACTGAGCTTTTCGGGATTACCAGCATAAATACCAGAAATGAAGGGATCAATAGCATTGTTGAGAAACTCCTCTCCCAATCGGTGACGCACAAAATCAGCGATGCTGACATCCTGAGAGGGATCGGTTGGCCCGATGAAAGGCTCCCTGAGCAGCCTCAGTTTGGCAGAGGTAGAAAAAAGCGACGTACTCAGGAAGGCCAGAGGACTGGTGGGCAGGGCATGCAGACTGCCATGTTTGAGGATATACCTCTTTTTGGATTGCTGGTTGGCATAAATCAGCTGGCCGGTAAGGCCGGCCTCCTCCACCAGTTGCCTGATCAGGGGGGTAGTATCCAGCCCGCTGTTAGGGCCATAATCAATGAGAAAGCCTTCTTTCCGAACCGATTGCATGGAGCCTCCCGGCTCAGAGCGAGCTTCTATGATACTTACCTCATAACCTGCCTTACGCAGCCACCAGGCAGTGGCCAGGCCAGTGATACCCGCACCTAGTATGATTATTTTATCTTTTTCCATTTTATTATTCCATTGTACACTACCCTAGGATTTTTAAAAAGAGATAAAAATCCCGCATAACAGCTATTT
>JBKHDR010000025.1:0-47469 GCA_046541235.1 Cyclobacteriaceae bacterium
TTTGGGTCATGTTGTTTGGCCCGTGAGACAGCTACTTCCGGGGAAGGTTGCAGGGAAGTTATAATTTTTTAATGATCTTAATTTTATCCCCCGGTAAGTTAACAATTTCCCATCCCAGGAAATTATTAGATATGGTGGTAGCCACAAAGTCGGCTTTATTTTTATCCGACAAGTTTTTCATCATCAGTTAACTTAGAATTTTTATGGCACAGGAAATAGAACTTACTGTAAAACAGAACGGACAAACGCATCATATCAAAGCAGAAGAGGGCAGTAACCTTCGTGCAGTACTACTTGAAAATGATCTTTCTCCACACCAGTCTATCTTTCAGCAGGTCAACTGTAAGGGCGACGGCGTCTGCGCAACCTGCAACGTACGGATTACCGAAAACGCCCCACCTCGTAAGCACTGGCAGGACAAAGCTTCTGATAAAATAGGTCACGGCAGGCTCTCCTGTCTGATCAAGATAGAGGAACCTATGGTCGTAGAAATATAATTTCCGTTACGGAAATCGGCGGTCGCTTATGTTACTTATCGTTTTGCTGCTTCATCATCCTCCGGTGAGACCAGATGATGAGCAGCACCCCGGTGAAGACCAGCGCAAAGCCCGCCATGTGTATCCACTGGAATTTTTCACCCAGCAATACATAAGAAAGCACCAGGGCACTGACCGGCATCACGCCCATGAAGCCAGCAGCAATACTGCCCTTGACTTTGGCCACCCCTCCGTACCAGGTGATGGAGCCGAGTCCCATCGCACCCAGTCCCCACCAGCCTAAGGCTATCAGGCTATCAGTGTCGGCTTGGGCAAATGAAAAATCCTGCAGTTGCCAGAGCAGCACGGGCAGAAAAAGAACGGCCGCCAGCACCCCGGTAAACGCTGCCACAAAGAGTGAGGGCACATCCTGCGTAGCTTTTTTTCCCATGAGGGTATAGGAAGCCTCGCAGCAGACTGCCGCAAACACCATTAACATGCCCAGCCAAACCTGATTACCACCTGATCCTTCGGACTCTCCTGCAACATTGAGCAGCAGCACACCGGCTACCGCCAGGGCGATGGCGGTTATTTTTCGCCAGCCAAACTTGTCGTGAAAGAAAATGAAAGAACCCAGGGCTGTAATGGCCGGGGTGGTGCTCATGATGATGCTTCCTTTTACCCCTGAAATAAAGCGCATGCCGTAGATCAGAGTAGCTGTAAAGCCGATCACCCCGATGATGGCGATCCCGCTCAGTACCAGGTAATCTTTTTTCTTCAGTTTCTGAAAATGCTGCCGTTGCACGATCAGGATAGGCAGCAGCAGTACCATAGCCAGCACCAGCCGGAAACCGGTTCCCACCCAGGGATTGAAGCTCTCCGTTACCAGCTTACTTACCGGAGTAGCGCTGCCAAAAATGGCCATTCCAAAAATTAACATCAGGTAGGTTAAAAAATTATTTTGTTTAGCCATGCCCTATCTACTTAAGGTCAAGACAGATTGTTTAGCTATTCAGCTATCGTTATCTTGATGCCTTTATCTTCCAGTTCACTTTTTATCTTTTCGGAAATACCCGCATTAGTAATAATTTCATCCACTACCTCCAATGGACAGATTTTAGCCATACCCCGCCTCCCGAACTTGGAACTGTCGGCTAACACAATTACTTTTTGCGCCACTTCAATCATTTTCTGGTTAAGGCGGGCTTCCGGCAGGCTGGTAGTGGTAAGTCCTATTTCAAGGTCAATCCCATCTACGCCCATGAAGAGCAGGTTACAGGTAATATCCTGAAGTATCATCTCCGCATAATGACCTACTACAGAGGCAGAACTGTGACGCAGTATCCCTCCCAATTGCAGCACCTCAATCTGAGGATATTGAGTCAGTTCTATAGCCACATTAAGCGCTGAAGTGATGACAGTCAGGCGACGATGGGGCTGCAGGCTACGTGCCAGGGCCAGTACGCTGGTACCCGAAGCAATAATAATTGAGTCATCATCCTTAACCAGATCTGCAGCTGCCAGGGCAATTTTACTTTTTTCTGTTACGCTCATTGCCTCCTTCTCGCCAACAGTTTTGTCGCCTGCATAAGGATTTTCAAGAGCAGCACCTCCGTGGGTGCGGAAAAGCAGGTTACGGTCTTCCAAAGCTTTCAGGTCCTTACGAATGGTTACTTCTGATACGTCCATCTCGTCGCTCAGTTTCTGCACAGATACCTGTCCGTTTTCTTTAAGCTTCTCTAATATTAAATGATGCCTTTGCGTAATGTTCATCTGCTTACTTTAATGGTGTTTAAGTTCATGAATCAACTTTCGGATATGGTTTCAAATATAAGATTTATTCGTCATGAAGAATATTTCGTTTCGTTAATTTTTAAAACTTACAATGTGCGATAAATTTTATTTAGCAAAAGATTCTACCGCCTGTAAATTAAATTTTTCCGTTAAATATCCTCATATCTGCACATTTTTATTGCACATGGCCAAGAATACACTAACATCTACATGTAAGTTTTGGAATGATTTTGATTGCTTCCGAATATTTTTTTTAAGAATTATATAGAAATCTATTGACCTTTGAATTATTACGATTAGTTTTGTTTTAACAATAAAGAAATCATACGAAACTAATAACGGTTTTACCGAAACATCTCAAGATATCATCATGAAAAGATCAGAACTTACCCGGAACATCTCTAATCCCAACACCTGCTGGGATGTTATCGTAGTAGGCGGAGGCGCCACCGGCCTGGGCGCTGCAGTAGATGCTGCAGCCCGTGGCTACAAAACCCTGCTGCTGGAGCAGGCTGACTTTGCCAAAGGTACTTCCAGCCGCAGCACCAAGCTGGTGCACGGTGGTGTACGCTACCTGGCCCAGGGTGATATCAAACTGGTGAGAGAAGCTTTACGCGAAAGAGGCCTGCTGGCGCAAAATGCTGCTCACCTGGTCAAAAACGCGTCTTTCATCATCCCCAGCTACCGCTGGTGGGAAAAAGCCTACTACACCATCGGCCTGACCATGTACGACCTGCTGGCAGGTAAACTGAGCCTGGGACGCTCTAAGCCTATCTCCAAAAAGAGCGCTCAAAACCGCCAGCCTAACCTCAGGTCTAAAGGTCTTTTTGGCGGTGTGGTGTACCAGGACGGACAGTTTGACGATGCCCGCCTGGCCGTCAATCTGGCCCAGACCTGCCTTGAGCAGGGAGGCACCGTGCTTAACTACTTTAAAGTAAAAGGCCTGCTGAAGCAGAACAACAAAGTAGCCGGTGTAGTAGCCGAGGACAGGCTCAGCGGCAAAACTTACGAAATGAAAGCGAAAGCAGTTGTAAACGCAACCGGTGTATTCGTAGACCAGCTGCTGCAGATAGATCAGCCCGGCAAGAAGCCGCTGGTAAGACCCAGCCAGGGCGTGCACCTGGTGCTTGATAAGTCTTTCCTGCAAAGCGAGGATGCCATCATGATCCCTAAGACAGAAGACGGACGGGTACTCTTTGCCGTTCCCTGGCATAACAAAGTAGTACTCGGCACTACCGATACCCTGCTCAACGAAAAAAGCCTGGAACCCCGTGCTCTGGAAGAAGAGATAGAGTTTATCCTGCGTACTGCTGCCCAGTACCTGAGCAAGGCACCTGCACGCAAAGATGTACTCAGCGTATTCGCTGGCCTGCGTCCGCTGGCAGCTCCGCAAGACGGTTCTTCCAAAACCAAAGAAATCTCCCGCAGCCACAAGCTGATGGTATCCGAATCTGGCCTGATCACCATGACCGGCGGCAAATGGACCACTTACCGCAGAATGGGCGAAGAGACCATTGACAAAGTAATAGAAGTGGGTGGCCTGGAGAAGCGCCCCTGCACTACCGAGCACCTGCCTATCCACGGAAATGCACCGGCAGAAGACCGTAACAACCCGCTTTATGTTTATGGTACTGACCGCAGAACGCTGACCGAAATGGTGGAAGAAGATCGCGAACTGGGTGAAAAACTACATACCGAATACGACTACATCAAAGCACAGGTGGTACTGGCCGCCCGGAGTGAAATGGCTCTGACCGTAGAAGATGTGCTGGCCCGCCGAATGCGCGTACTCTTCCTGGATGCCAGGGCTGCCATAGATATGGCGCCTGCCGTAGCTCAATTGCTGGCCGAAGAACTAGGCAGAGATGAAGCCTGGAAGAAAGAACAGATTGCTTCTTTCCTGAAGCTGGCCAATCGCTACCTGCTGGAAGCTTACTACCCGGAAGAGGTAGAAGCCCTGCTCGCTTAAATCAACCTTCGCAAACGACCCATATTTTTCAAATCTTATAAACACCTTCTACATGTCAAAGTACATCCTTGCCCTAGACCAGGGAACTACCATCCCCGCACCATTCTTTTTGATCATCAGGGCCAGATCAAATCCGTAGCCCAGAAAGAATTTATCCAGATCTTCCCCTAGCCAGGCTGGGTAGAGCATGACCCGCAGGAAATCTGGAGCAGCCAGGCCAGCGTAGCGGCTGAGGCAGTGACCAAAGTAGGCATTAACAGGGCTGATATCGCAGCCATCGGCATCACCAACCAGCGCGAAACCACTATCGTCTGGGACAGAAAAACCGGAGAGCCGGTCTACAATGCCATCGTCTGGCAGGATCGCCGTACTGCTGCTTTCTGCAACAAGCTGAAGAAAGAGGGTTTTGCTGACCTGAAAAATCCAAACAGAAAAAAAGATGAAGAACTTGAAGACCTTCGAAAGGTTCAGCCATGAACTGTCTTCTACATCGCAGAGGCGAGGATTCTAACAAACGACACACCGATTGGGTTGGGTTCTCTAGGAGCAATACCGGTAGCGTTTCTTGTGTGGGCAATAGGTCTTTCGTTGGGCGGTACTACTGGTTACGCCATCAATCCTGCCCGCGACCTCGGTCCTCGCCTTATGCACGCTCTGCTGCCTGTACTTGGTAAAGGTTCCAGCAAATGGTCTTATGCCTGGATTCCGGTACTAGGACCCGTGCTTGGAGCAGGCTTAGCCGCTGTACTTTATCTCTCCCTTTTATAAGTTATCCTTGCGATACCACTTTAAAAACCACACATACACCTTAAACATCAGTGCCATGACTTCATTTACCATCTATCGCTACGCTTGTCTTACAGCTTTGTTATGGTTTGCCGCACTTAGCTACACTTTCGCTCAGGAGATCCCTTCACAAGTAGTACGTGGGCAGGAGATGCCTACGGAAGAGGAAGCATCAGAAGAAGATGTTTACCAGCCGGTTGATTTTGGCCTGCAAGTTAAGAATATGCACCTCTGGAGAGGCTTTAAAGTAACCGAGGCAGCCATGACCGGGGTAGATGTACATTATATCTCCCGCGATGGCAAATTTGCCGCAGGTATCTGGGGCGGAGCGGGATTCACCGGCGAATACACTGAGTTTGACTACTACGTCAGCTATGCTTTTGATAACTTCAACCTGGCAGTATGGGATATCAACAATTTCAGCGACTTTGAAAACGCCAATATCTTCAACTACGACCCAGCGACCACTTCACACTTCATAGATGTGACGCTGAGCTATCAGGTGCCTAATCTACCCCGTCTGAATGCCAGCTGGAGTACGATTATAGCCGGTAGAGATACTTATATGTCTAATGACGGAGAGCTTAAAAATGCTTTTTCCAACTATGTAACGGTAGACTATCTGCTGGTAGAAAAAATGGTTGACCTGCATGTTTTCGTGGGAGGAGCGTTTTCCTTTGCCAATGAGCAGCACTTCTACGGATCAAAACCCAATATTGTCAATATCGGTATCATGGCTGAAAAGGATATTGTATTCGGAAATTATACCATGCCTGTTTCAGCTACCGGTATGTGGAACCCCGAGCAGAACTACGGAGCCCTGCAGTTTGCTGTAAATATTTTCTAGAAAATAAGAAAACTGTCTGGAGATGGCTCTTACAAAGAACCCGCTACTGATAAGTTAGCGGGTTCTTTAGGTAAAGTTGAAGCCAATGAGGCTGAAGACCTCAGGTAGAAGGTATCCAGTGAACCCTTAAGGCATACCCGCCATGTCAGCAGTATTCTTCCGGTAGGTACGCTGATGCAGCATCTTTAAAGTATCCATATTCATTTTAATTACTTCACGGTCATAGGTCATCAGGCCATTCACTTCAGATTCCACGTCGGTGGTTTGGGTATAAACGGCAGCAGCCAGGCCTTTGTCAATCAAAGGATAGAGCTTTTCGTAAAGGTTACGGTATTCCCTCATCAGGTCTTCGCTGGTTTTGGATGTTTTGAAATGCGTAGGTGCTTTTTCAAGATTCTGCACCCAAAGATGTTCTTCCAGGGGAAGGGCCTGTCCGCCGAATTCTCCTAGCACCGCCACCCTTACATTTTCCAGAGCTGGCATTTCTGGTCCGGGATAGCGATGGATATCCTGCACATCGCCCACTTCAGGTCCCATATCCAGCCAGCCGCTGGCCGGGTTAATGAGCCTGCTGGGATCATAATCCTGCGCCCAGCTGGCCAGTCGGGCCGTTTCATACTGTCCCCATCCTTCGTTAAAAACAACCCACATCACAATGGATGGATGGTTGTAATAGTCATCTATCATTTCCTGCAATTCGGTTTCAAACTGCCGAGCTGCTTCCGGCTCCTTCTGTAGTTCGCCGGTTTCACCCGTAGCGTGCTCATCACCGGAGGGCATATCCTGCCACACAAGCAGCCCCAGGCGGTCACACCAGTAGTACCAGCGCTCCGGCTCTACTTTGACATGCTTACGTATCATATTAAAGCCCATATCTTTGGTAGCCTGTACATCATATCGCAGCGCTTCGTCGCTGGGAGCTGTATAGAGTCCTTCGGGCCAGAAACCCTGGTCAAGAGGGCCGATCTGAAAGAGCGGCTTATTATTAAGAAAGAGGCGGTTGTATCCATCGGCATCTTGGGCTACGGCAATTTTTCGCATGCCAAAATAGCTTTTGACCTGATCAACGACCTCACCCTGCTCATCAAGCAGCGCAAGTTCAAGATCATATAAATGCGGATCGTCGGGTGACCATAGCTTAGCATCCTTTATATTCAGCCTGAGGGGTTCCCCTACCCTGCCTGCTACTTCAGCTACCTGTTGTCCTTCGTCGGTAGCCGATGCCTTCAGCTGGTAATTAGCAACTGACTGATCGGCCAGTACTTCTATCATCAGCACCTCCTCATCTATATCCGGAGTAAGCTTAATGCCCGGGATATGCCGGACAGGCACAGGCTCCAGCCACACCGTACGCCAGATGCCGCTAGTGGGTGTATACCAGATACCCCGGGGATTAAGGGTTTGCTTGCCGGTAGGCTGCCGCCCTTCATCTGTCGGGTCGTTTACTTCTACAGTAAGGACCTGCTCTTCGGTATCGCTAAGCCCCTGGCTTATATCTATCGTGAAAGGATCATAACCTCCCTTATGTTCGGCCAGCATTTGCCCGTTGACATATACTTTGGCATGCCAGTCTACTGCTCCAAAATGCAGCAGAAGTTGCTGACCCTGCCAGTTGGCAGGCACTGTAAAATTCCGCTGGTACCAGAGCGTTTGCGTTGGCTGTAGCATTTGTTTGACGCCCGAAAGTGCTGACTCCAGCGGGAAAGGAACCAGTATTTCTCCGTCAAAAGTGTCGGGCAGGGCAGCGTTGCCCTCTGTGATGGTATACTGCCACAGCCCATTCAGATTAAGCCACTCATCCCTTACCATGGTAGGACGAGGATATTCCTGGTGAATATTTGAGGGCTGCAGGTCTGCGGACCAGCGTGTAAACAGCGGGTTATCGGCAGGTTGCCAGTCAGAGGCTGCTGTTTCCTGTGAAGCTTCTTCTGAAGTAGTACAGGCTAAAGACAGCAGGAGCAGAAAAACGAAAGGAAGGATAGGTTTCATAGAATGTTAGCTTTGTTTGTGTCCGGTTAATCAGCCAGAATTTAACATTTCTTAGTGAGAGTCCAAAAACAGAACGATCTATGTCGCATATTCTTTACTCTGAAAAGCCGGCAGGCTCAGCTTATGATTTATAAGCGAGGTGATGAAGGCTTGGTGCTGGAACCTGTCTTCTCTTGCTACTCCCAGGATGGTAAGGAAAAACTTAGAATCAAAGGATGTATATTGCCATAGCGTCAGATTCTTACAATCCTTCGCCAGGGGCTTATGAGTAAGACTTTTACTTAAAGCTAACCCATCTGAAGATTGACGTTGATGTAGGTAAGGCTTAATTCTGCCATGTTTACATTAAAGATCAAATACACACTTTATTTACTGCCCAAATAATGCCGAACGGCAGGCTATCAAAATTTGATACCTCATGTTTTTTCCTACAGGCTGTCTGCTTTAGCCTGATATTCAGTAAAGTACAATTGTAGTATCTTGGAGGAAATGTCACTTTTTTTGCGGCTTGTATATGAATGCGTCTCTTTTTTGTGCTGCTTCACAATACACAAATTGGTTCTGTAGGGGCAGGCTGAGGGAAGAAGTGACATGACCCTTGATAAATAAAAAATCTCTCTGGTGGCTGATTAGAGGGATTATGAAGAGACTTGATGCAGTATTTATTTGAAAGAAGTATTAAGTCAATCTAAAAAAATACAATTGATACGACAGGCAAAAAGTTACGTTTACTCACCATCTTTTGCATAAGTAATAAAACGAAAGAATACAAACCTGAACAGATTTGTATCTTACTATTCACCTCCTTCTAAGCTGATAAGATGAGAAATATACCCCCGAAAATGTAATACAAGGGAATAAATATTACTCTTATGATGTTTTGCTTGTAAAGGCATATTATCAGCTTATTTGTTAGAAATGTTTTATGGTTTTATTTTTTTGTACAAAAAAATTTAAAGTCATGCATGTAAGTTTAAAAAAATTCCTTTAACAATTTACGAATCATTACTTCTCTTTCGGAGGGAGTTTTTTGTACCAAAAGAAGCTCAGCTACTACATCTGGCAAAATTTATCTATAATTGTTTTGTCAATCAGACCACAGGTATTAAAACTTAATAATATACAAATGGCTAAGCTTAAGAACATTATCAGGCAACTTTCTGACTCAGACTACTTATCAATTCATGAATCGTTGATGGAAAACAGTGCAGAGAAATCAGCACACCTGCTTAAGGCAATGAGAGAGCGTTCATTATCTGATAACAAAATCATGGATGAACTGGGAGTGAACACCAATGCTTACTATACGCTGCGTTCTCGCCTCAACCAGAAGATTGAGGAGTACCTGCTCCAGCAGATGGAAAATCCCCGTACTGACCTGATCAAGAAAGTAGCTAATATCAATGAGGTAATTTTTACAAAGAAGAAAGCCATTGCTGTAGCTACCCTAAAGAAAATTGAAAGAGAGCTACTTGACTATGATCTGCCCAGTGAACTGACCATCGTTTACAAGACCCTGCGCAAACTTCACATCAACACTCCTGAACACTTTAGCTACTCTCAGCAGTACAACAAACACGTTGCCTACATGCTGGCCGTAGACAAGGCTGAAGAAATGCTCTCTCAGTACTTCAAAAAATACGGTGAATATTCCTTATCGCGCGAAGAAACAAATAAGCTTGAGCTTAACCTGTTGGCTGATGAAATGAACAACCTCTGCGCGCTGTATGAATCTCACAGACTTTACATCTACCAAAGCTGCCTTAATATTTTCCATCGCTTGTTTGTCGCTGAAGAAGTACACGAAAGCAGCGAATTGGAACCCATTGAAGATATTCTGGACAAGATGAACGAAATCCTGAATTCCTACTATCTTGATTCTATTTACCACCACCTGCAACTGGTATACGAACTACTCCGCCTCGAGTACTACAACCATTACAAAGTATACCGTAAGGCTGAAGATTATTATGAGGAAGTAAACGATGCCACATCTACATTGCTTACCAACTATAGCCTGCACACTTACCCTGGCCAGTTCCTGATCAGCAAACTGGAGCGTGCCATCCGCGTAGGTGAAGAGGCTATGCTGTATGATGAAGCAGAGATGCTCTTCCAGGATTATGAAGGTGATGCCGATGACACGCCTAAGTATGTTACTTACATCACTTACCGCGCCATGGCCTGCTACTATGCCGGTAAATACAATGAGGCCGCCCGCTGGATCAACAATCTGCTGAACGAAACCAGCCTCAAGAAATATCCTTATGCCCAGTTGGAGGTAAAAGCTATCCTTGCCCTGCAGTACTGCCTGATGAACGATTACGACCTGTTCAACCAGCTGACCAACAGCATCCAGCGCCAGGTCAGGATACTGGGTAAAGACCAGTGTGATTCTATCGTAGTATTTACCAAGATACTGAAGATCTCTGTATCTGATGTAAAACGTGATAAGTACAACAAGATCAAATCTCTGGTAGAAAAGTTTGGCAGATTTGAAATGACCAACTTTGCTCCTACCATGCTGATCAAAATGGACGAAAACTTCATCAATAAGCTTTGTTAAGCTGATACTACAGCAATGAAAAAAGGCGTTTGATCATAGATCAAACGCCTTTTTTATTTTCTTTCGCTAAGAAGCAGGTAGAAAAAGACTTACCACAGTGACGACCTTTTACCCAGGCTTTCGTTCAGGTGCAAAAAAGTCTGCTCGGGAGAGATGTCTGATTTGAGATTATTTTCTATAGTGCCAAGGATGATGTCAACAGTATCAGGGGCATAGCCAAGATTCATCAGAATAGATTGCGCCCTCTCTACTTCCGCCTGTATTATGTCATCATCTACACGAAGCAGGTTGATCAGATGAAAAATGTAATAGAAATGGTCTTTAGCAGGAGGTTTTAAGAAAAGAACTGAGCTTCTATCTGAATGATGAGAAAGCTCAGTAATTTTAGAAGATAAAAGCCCGATTTTGGTCCCTATCTCCTGTATATACTGCTGCTCAAGCGCTGAGAGTTGTTCATCTGCCATTGCCAGGTAATACAACTGCCTGATGTAGTCTTCTTTTCTTTCCCGGTCAGTGGGCCAAATGCGCTTCCAGGACGTTTTGAGGCTACGAAATAACTTATCAAAAACACTCTTTTGATTTAGGGGCAAACTCAGTGTACGAGGGTATACCCCGGATTTATCACTCGTACTTTCACTGATCCATGATGATTGCATTGGCGTAATTATTGGCAAACAGAAATTTTGATTTTATGGGCCACAGCGAATGATTTTGATAGTAAGTAGATGTACTGAGCAATAAATACAGTCAAATATACATCAGAAAATTTGGCACAAAAAACCTGTTTGTCTTATTACACCTATTTTTGTAACATTTTCAGGAGTTTAGTAAGCTCATTCTTAAGATTTCTACGATCAACGATGAAATCAAGAAATCCATGCTCCAGTACGAACTCCGCGCTCTGGAATCCTTTGGGCAAATCTTTACCTATCGTTTCCCTGATTACACGGGGGCCGGCAAAACCGATCAGGGCACCGGGTTCGGCAATATTAAAATCTCCCAACATGGCAAAGGAGGCAGTCACACCACCAGTGGTAGGATCAGTAAGTAGCGATATGTAAGGAATTTTTGCTTCGGCGAGCAATGCAAGTTTGGCAGATGTTTTGGCCATCTGCATCAGTGAAAACCCTGCCTCCATCATACGTGCACCTCCTGATTTGGAGATCATCAGGAAAGGCACCTTATTTTTGATGGCATAATCAATGGCACGAGCAATTTTTTCTCCCATCACCGAGCCCATAGAGCCCCCAATGAAGCTAAAGTCCATGCAACTGATCACGATCTTGATGCCATTGATTTTGCCGTGGGCGCTGCGCACCGCATCTTTGAGCCCTGTTTTTTCCTGCGATTCTTTGATACGTTTGGGATAAGGTTTACTATCCACAAAGTTCAGCGGGTCAGCCGATTCCATGTTGGCATCCAGTTCGGTAAACTTATTATCATCAAAAAGTATCTCAAAATACTCAGCAGATCCTATGCGCACGTGGTAGCCATCTTCAGGAACCACATAGGCATTACTTTTGAGTTCGCGGGTGTGTATGATTTTTCCGCCCGGGGTCTTAAACCACAGGCCATCAGGCGCTTCTTTTTTGGCTTCGGTAGGCGTCTGAATTCCTTTATCTTTTCTTTTAAACCATGCCATAGCTTAAGTTCTTTAGTTGCAATAGCTCATTGTCTGCCGCTTTGCAGATTGGGCCGCTAAGTTATTGAGAATTTCCTTATTCCGAAAAAATATATCTCAGCCAAAGCTCCGGATAGATTTTGTGCCGGAGAAATAGCAGCTACTCCGCCTGCCTCGGAAACTTTTCTTTCAGATACCTGGCCGTATAATTGTCTTTCAGGCTGATCATCTCCTCAGGCCTGCCGCTGAAAGTCACGCTGCCGCCTTTATCTCCTCCTTCTGGCCCGAGGTCAATGATCCAGTCGGCACTTTTGATCACTTCCATATTATGTTCAATGATCAGCACACTGTTTCCCTGCTCTAGCAGCGCATTGATAGCATCCATCAGTTTGCGAATATCATGAAAGTGCAGCCCGGTGGTTGGCTCATCAAAAATGAAGAGGATATGCTCTTGCTGAGCCCGGCTGCTGTTTCCCTTACCCAGGAAGGAAGCCAGCTTCACCCGCTGCGCCTCTCCCCCACTCAGGGAGTTGGATGACTGCCCCAATCGTATATAACCCAGGCCCACATCCTGCAGCGGCTGCAGCTTGTTGATGATGGCCTGCTGGTCGGCAAAGAACGCTACGCTATCATCTACGGTCATATCCAGTACCTCGGCAATGTCTTTATCCTTATACTTCACTTCCAGAATCTCCTTCTTGAAGCGTCTACCGCCGCATACCTCACAACTCAGGTGGATATCTGCCATAAACTGCATTTCTATCTTTACCTCACCTTCTCCCTGGCAGTTTTCGCACCTGCCGCCATCCACATTAAATGAGAAAAAGGCAGGTTTGTAACCCCGCTGCTTGGCCAGTCCCTGCTCCGAAAAAAGCTGCCTGATGGCATCATAGGCCTTTACGTAAGTTACCGGGTTGGAGCGGGAAGATTTGCCTATGGGATTCTGATCTACAAATTCTATCTGTGTCACCTTTTTCAGATCACCTTCCAGGCGATCAAACTTACCGGTGGCCTCACTCACCGTACCCAGCATCTTGCCCAGGGCCGGGTATAGTATACTTTTTATCAGGGTAGACTTGCCGGAACCGCTTACACCCGTCACTACGGTCAGCACGCCGAGAGGAATGTCTACATTGATATGCTTCAGGTTGTTTTCCCGCGCTCCCAGTATGCTGAGCTTATGCCTGAAATCCCGCCTTTTGCTGGGAATACGAATGCTGTCGGCTCCGCTCAGGTAGCGTGAGGTGTGTGTATTGGCATGTCCGTTCTGCTTCTCCAGGTCACTCATATTTCCCTGGAATACCAGTTCACCTCCATGCGAGCCGGCATCCGGCCCTATGTCGATGATCTCGTCGGCTACCCGCATCACTTCTTCCTCATGCTCTACCACGATTACAGTATTACCCAGATCGCGCAAAGTTTTAAGCACTTCAATCAGGCGGCTGGTATCCCGGGGGTGCAGTCCTATACTGGGTTCATCCAGTATGTACATAGAACCTACCAGGGCACTGCCCAGCGAAGTAGCCAGTTTGATGCGCTGGTATTCACCGCCCGATAAGCTGCTGGTCAGTCGGTTGAGGGTAAGATAGCCCAGACCTACCTTGTCAAGGTACTCCAGTCGGCTGCGTATTTCTTTGAGAATACGTCCGGCTACTTTCTGATCATGCTCATCCAACTCAAGCGTGGTGAAAAAACGAATGGCCTGCTCTACCTGCATCAGTACCACTTCGGTAATGGAAGTCTGGTTGATCTTCACGTAAGCAGCATCCTTCCTCAGGCGGGTACCTTTACAATCAGGACAGGTAGTACGTCCGCGATAACGGGAAAGCATCACGCGGTACTGGATTTTGTGGGTCTTGGATTCCAGGTACTTGAAGAAATCATTTAGCCCTTTAAAATACCGGTTACCTGTCCAGAGCAGTTGCTTTTGCTCATCGTTCAGGTCAACGTAGGAGCGATGGATAGGGAAGTCGAATTCTATTCCCTGCTTGAGCAGGGGCTGCAGCCATTTTTTCATGGAATGACTGCGCCAGGGGGCAATTGCTCCCTCATACACCGAAAGACTCTTATCTGGTATCACAAGGTCTTCATCTATTCCCAGTACCTTGCCAAAGCCCTCGCAGGTACGGCAGGCCCCGTAGGGATTGTTAAAGGTAAACAGGTTGACATTGGGCTCTTCAAACACTATCCCATCTTTCTCAAATTTGTCGGAGAACTGGTGCCGCTGCGTTTCCCCCCGGCTTACGATGTCCACCTGACAGCTTCCCTCTCCTTCAAAGAAAGCCGTTTGTACCGAGTCGGCCAGGCGAAACTGAAGGTCCTGATCCTCCTTGCTTAAAGAGGCCCGGTCTATCATGATCTTGATATCCGCATCAGTGGCAGGCTGCTCATTTTCCAGTACCTCCTCAATAAAAAGCACTTCATCATTTACCATGATTCGGCTGAAGCCTTTTTGCAGCAGTATGTTCAGCTCATCTTTGAGCGGCCGTTCATCCCTATGCAGCAGCGGGCAAAGCACCATCAGTTTGGTACCTTCAGGCTGGCTGAAGATAAAATCCACCACGCTGCTGACTGTATCACGGGATACCAGTTCGCCACTCACGGGCGAGTAGGTCTTACCGATACGTGCATAAAGTAGCTTGAGATAATCATAAATTTCGGTGGTAGTACCTACCGTAGAGCGCGGGTTGCGGGTATTGACTTTTTGCTCAATGGCAATAGCCGGAGATACGCCCTTGATGTACTCCACCTCCGGTTTTTCCATACGGCCCAGGAACTGCCTGGCATAAGAGCTCAGGCTTTCTACGTACATGCGCTGCCCCTCGGCAAAGAGAGTATCAAAAGCCAGGGAAGATTTACCCGAACCGGAAAGGCCGGTCACCACCACCAGCTTATTGCGGGGTACGGCTACGCTCAGGTTTTTAAGGTTATTCACCTTGGCGCCCTTGATAATGATAAAGCGCTTAGGATCAAGATGTTCTATATCGTATTTTGAAACAGATGCTGTGCTCATAGACTGGCAAAGGTACTACAAATAATGAATTCGGAATAGCTCCGCTGCTTTTCCGTAGATGGCAGAGGCCGCATCCCAACATTCAATAGTGAAGCAGGGAGAAAGGTTCTTATTTATTCGGATTTTTTGTTTACAAAAGTATTTTGCCTAGTATAAAAGCCAACAACCATACCTTCATTTCACTATGTTACAATTCAGACACTCTTTTGTACTTATTTTCTTTCTGCCCGTCTACGCTTACGGGCAGGATGCCGTTATCAGCGATTTTGTCAATACCGGGAACAATGACGATCTCTATATTATAGGTGGAGACGAAAAAGGATTTTTTACCGGGTTGACGGAAGACTATTATTACCAGGGTAGCAACAATAAGCAAGTCATTACTTATTATGATACGGAAGAGGTAAAGGAAGTGGAGTCTGTTATCATCAAACCTGATATGAGGTCGCGTGAGATCTTCTACACTTTTTCCTTCCAGAACCAGTTGCACACCCTGGTTTACGATAATAAATCAGAAGACGACGGCCTTTTTCACATGTACCTTAATAGCTACGATCGCAATATGCAGCCTGTAGGGGATGAAAAAGACCTGGACCAGATCTACCCTTATATTTTTTCCTATGACCTGGGTACAGCATTCAGAGGGGCCTTTTCCGACCAGTTTGGCAAGATGCGCCGGGCGACCTTTATCTCTCACAAACCTAATCCCGCAGGTGATAAAGTAGCGCTCTTCTTTGATTTTAACTATTTTAATGCAGCCGAGGCCAACTTCCAGGCGCTCGTTCTTGATAAAAACAGGGAGGTGGCCTGGTCGGGCCTCATCGACCTGCCTGATGATGACAGACAGATGCTGTTGGAAGATTATGTGCTGGATAATGAGGGAAACCTCTACATCCTCATGATGGCCTTTGACAACAAAAACTTTCGCAAAACGGCCAGCGAATTTGAATACCGCCTTTTCAGGTATGAGCACAAGGCAGGTGAGGCAGAGGAAATCAACCTGCAGAGCGATGGTAAATTTGTGATCAATATGGGAATGTGCCTTGACAAAGACCAGCAAGCTGTATTAGCCGGGGTGTACGCCAATCCCAACAATAACGACATAGAAGGAGGTATTCTCATCAGGCCTTCCGAATCGGAGGCTGCGACACGCACTTTTGCCTTTGATGACAGTATGCGCAACAATATCAATGAGAAAGATAAAGACAAGGCCGAGGAGTACACCATAAAGCATGTGGTGCTGGATGATGACGGCAGTGCAGTATTTTTTGCAGAATCTTATCACCGCGGACCCATGGTAACCGCAAAGCTCAAACTCAGTGCCTTCAACCCCCTGGATACCGATGTAGAAATGGGAGATATTTACAAGAAAATTCTGGCCGTGAAGATGGCATACCAGCCGGGGCAGCAGTGGGTGAGGATGATTGATAAAAACCAGCGTTCTGCTGAGTCCAAAGATGTTTACGCTTCATTTGCCCTGGCCTATGATGAAGATGCTTACTACCTGGTATTCAATAATGAAATCAAGAATGCTTCTGATGTATCCATGGTCAGCATCAGTAAGGGTGGTGATATAGAGCTCAAGCCGCTGTTGGACAGAAGAGAGCACAAACTAAGACTGGTACCTGAATTTGCCCGCATGCCTGCACCGGGCATACTTACGGTACCGGTAGAAAAATCGCGCAAACAGGCTGTGTTAAGACTTAAATTCTGAACAGGAAACTTCGCTTAAACAAAAAGTAAGAAAAAGGGCTTTTATCATACATGAAGCCCTTTCTTTATTTTAGCTGAGCCTGCCATGAAAAAATTACTCTCTTCGCTGCTACTTCTTTCTTCCTTTCTGCTGCTATCTCATTGTGCTGAAGAAGATATTCCCGGCAGCCCACCCATAGCCGATGCGGGAGAAGATATTTCGGTACCCATTAACCAGGCAGGTACCATAGTGCTCAGCGCCAGCGGCTCCTCCGACCCCGACGGTGATACGCTCAGCTATAGCTGGACGCTGCTCGAGCAGCCCCAGGGCAGTACCGCCACTATCAATAATGACAATGAAATGAACGCTTCGCTCAATCCTGATGCCTTGGGAATTTTTCGGGTACAACTGAGCGTAGACGACGGCAATCATCCGCCTCAGACTGATGAAATCACGATAGAGATACTGGAAGCGGCAGGCTCCCCCCCTGTAGCTGACGCAGGCGATGATCAGACAGTGGCGGTGGATGCGACCGTCACCCTGGATGGCAGTGGCTCTACCGACCCGGATGATGATATCAGCGAATACCAATGGACTGCCACCAGCAACCCGGTAGGGGCTCAGGTAACGATTGAGAACGCTGATCAGGCGCAGGCAAGCTTTGTACCTGATCGTGCCGGCACCTACAATTTTGTGCTCAGGGTTACGGATGCAATAGGACAATCAGCTACTGACAATGTAACAATCGTAGCACAGTAAAAGGCCAATCTCCTGCATAGAAGTGCCTGATCATATATACACTTGCGTTTTGTCAGCTTCACGACATGAATTCAAAGATGCTAAATTCTTGTTGGAGGCCTATATTTATTTTTGTATATTATTAGTAATATAGACATGAAAGAATGCACCTCACTTTGCGTGTAACCAAATATTCTTGCATGTTATTTGCTAAAATAATATATTTGAAGGCTAGGCATATCTCATTTTACACATCAACATTAAAGAAAGGATAATATGGCATAAACTTCTACGTTAACTAAACAATTGGATTAATGAAGAAGTATTCAGTCAGTGACAGCCAGCTGGTTTCTTTGTACAAAGAAGGACAGGAATCGGCTTTTGAGCAGTTAGTTAACCGCCACCGCTCCCGTGTTTATACGACTATTTACCTGATCGTTAAGGACGAATATGTAGCTGAAGATTTGCTTCAGGAGACGTTTATTAAAGTTGTAAACACGATCAAGTCTGGCAGGTACAATGAGGAGGGAAAATTTCTTCCCTGGGTACTCAGAATTGCTCATAATCTTTCTATAGACCACTTCCGTAAGAACAAACGTTATCCTACGGTGGTCATGGAAAATGGTACGAATGTTTTCAATGCTCTTGATTTTTCTGAGGATTCAGCTGAATCTCTGCAGATTAAGAAAGACACGCATGCGCTACTGAGGCAGCTAATTAGAGAGTTGCCCGATGCACAAAGGCAGGTTCTTACGATGCGGCATTACATGGATATGAGTTTTAAAGAAATTGCCGATGCCACCGGAGTCAGTATCAACACAGCTTTAGGCCGTATGCGTTATGCACTCATTAACCTGAGGAAAAACATGCAAAAACATAATATAGCCTATGATCCAAACATTTACCCTAGATGATGTAGTCCGCTACCTTTATGATGAAATGAACCATGAAGAAGCAAGCCGACTTCACGATGCCATGCTTGTTGACAACGAACTTATGGATTCTTATCAGCAGATGCTGTCTGCGAAAAAAAACTTGGAGAAAACTTCCATTGAGAAAAATCCCTCACAGCGCTCGGTCAACCGGATACTGGAATACTCCAGAACCTATGACCTGCTTGTGGAGGAAGAATGAAAATGAGAAAGAAGGAAAGATTCCAGGCATTCGTTGATCATTTTTCCCAGGCTAAGCCTGAACCCGAAACTGAACTCAGCTACCAGAATTCATTTGAATTACTGGTAGCTGTTATTTTAAGTGCCCAATGCACTGACAAAAGGGTAAACATGGTTACTCCCGCTCTTTTCGCCCGGTTTCCTACCCCGGAAGCGCTTGCTTCATCCCATTTTGATGAGTTGTTCCCCTACATCAGAAGTATCTCCTATCCCAACAACAAGACCAAACACCTGCTGGGCATGGCCAAAATGCTGGTGGAAAATTTTAATAGTGAAGTGCCTGAAACGGTAGAAGATCTTCAAAAACTCCCCGGGGTAGGACGCAAAACGGCTAATGTGATCTCCTCGGTAATCTTTAACCAACCGGCCATGGCTGTGGATACCCATGTCTTCCGTGTATCCAAACGCCTGGGACTGGTGACTCAGAATGCTCATACGCCTCTTGAAGTAGAAAAACAACTCATCAGGCATATCCCACGCGAATATGTAGCCAAAGCACATCACTGGCTTATCCTGCACGGTCGCTACGTCTGTGTGGCCCGCAGCCCCAAATGCGAGAATTGTGAGCTTACTCACTTTTGCCGGTATTTTGAGAAAAATTACCTGAACGAAAAGCCCTCCGTATAAAACACTGTTCTGCGATTAGCGTTATGTTTAAGTATTACACTTAATAATTAAACAAAATGCATCGTAAAGCCATCGTCTGGTTCAGAAATGACCTCAGGCTCACTGATAACGTTAGCCTTCATCTTGCTTTGCAAAATTCTGCGCATGTCTACCCGGTCTACTGCTTTGACCCCCGCCACTATGCCGAAACCGAAATAGGATTACCCAAAACCGGTTCTTTCAGGGCGAAATTTTTGCTGTCCAGCCTGAGAGACTTGCGTAAAAATCTCAGAAATATTGGTGCTGATCTAATCATCAGGCAGGGCTTACCCGAACATGTTATTCCTCAGCTAAGCAGGGAACTGCAGGCTCAGGCGGTGTATGGCAGCAAAGAGGTAGCTCATGAAGAGGTTATGGTTGAAAATGCCCTGGAAAAGGCTTTGTATGCAGAAAGTATCGTTTTTGAACGCGTATGGCAATCCACTCTCTATCACATAGACGACATTCCCTGGCCGATCCGCAGCCTTCCGGATACTTTTTCCCAATTTCGCAAAGAGACCGAAAGAGGAACAGCCGTACATGCTGCGCTGCCCGCCCCCAATGAGATGCCTGCTTTTGACGACATCCATTGTGGTGAACTTCCTTATCTTGACGACCTGGGTTTATCAGAGCCTCCTCATGATGAAAGGGCCGTTATGCAGTTCAAAGGTGGTGAGACGACAGCACTGGCTCGTCTCTATGAGTATATATGGGACAAAGACCTGCTGCGACAGTACCATGATACCAGGAATGGTTTGCTGGGAGCCGATTTTTCTTCCAAATTATCTGCCTGGCTGGCAACAGGTGCGCTTTCTCCCCGCACTGTTTATGAAGAAATTAAAAAGTACGAAAAGCAGCGAATCAAAAATAAATCTACCTACTGGCTCTTTTTTGAGCTGCTTTGGCGTGATTACTTCAGGTTTACTGCCAGGAAATACGGCAACTCTATCTTTAAAGTAGAAGGTATACAGGGCAAGGGTATAGAATATTATAATGATCTGGCCACTTTTGAACGATGGAAAAAAGGAGAAACAGGCATTCCATTTATAGACGCCAATATGCGGGAACTCAATGCCAGCGGCTATATGTCGAACCGTGGCAGGCAGAATGTGGCCAGCTTCCTCGTCAAAGATCTGAAAATTAACTGGACCTGGGGTGCTTCCTATTTTGAAACCCTGCTGATAGACTATGATGTGTGCAGCAACTGGTGCAACTGGAATTACATAGCAGGCGTAGGCAACGACCCGCGAGAAGACCGCTACTTCAATATCATTAGCCAGGCCAAACGCTATGACCCTCAGGGCGACTATGTACGGCACTGGATACCTGAACTCTCAGGTATAGAAGGGAAAAGGATACACTACCCTACCAAAGTAGAAGAGGCTATTCTGAACAAGGCAGAGGTAAGCCTGGGTACTGACTATCCCGAACCTATGGTAAGCTTTGACAAATGGATGTATTAATAACTCACTTCATCAACCCTCACTGCTGATTTCCTTACCAGAGGGCCAGTACCTGCTTCTGAGCTGCTGCAAAAGGTACTCAAGCGAGAAACAACTTACAGTCTCTTCCTTTCCCTGTAGTCTCCATACTGGTCTGCTCTGCACATGTTCAATGTTGAGCCGCAAGCGTATGCTGCTATCCTGTACTACCTTATAACCTATTCTTTCCAGTGCCTGCCTGGTCCAGTAGCCGGTCAGGTCTTCTTCTTTAAAATGGATCAGGTGCTGAGCAGATTTACGAATACTGAAGTTGCCTTTGTATGCATCAAAACGGATGTTTTTACCCCGGAATGTCTGCTCGAGTTTGCCCTGTAGGATTAGGTCTTCCGGAACGCCGCTGACGACACGATCCTCCAGCACCAGCCACAGTTGGTCAGCCGACTGTATAACCAGGTCCAGGTCGTGAGAGCTCATCAGTATGGCCTTTTGCTGCTCATGGGCCAGCCTGCGCAGGAGTTGCATGATCTCTACCCGGTTG
This sequence comes from Cyclobacteriaceae bacterium, assembly GCA_046541235.1. GTDB lineage: Bacteria > Bacteroidota > Bacteroidia > Cytophagales > Cyclobacteriaceae > Catalinimonas. Next base: position 21,290 of record JBKHDR010000025.1, read on the forward strand.
GGCAGATCCAGGTGTACGGTAGGCTCATCCAGGATAATGAGCGGGGTATCCTGCGCCATAGCCCGGGCGATCATCACTTTTTGACGCTCCCCATCACTCAGAGCGTAAAGCGAACGTTCGGCAAACCTCTGTGTGTCCGTAGCCTCCATCACCTGCCTGATGATCTGGTGGTCATACTGATTCAGCCGGCCAAACCAGCCCGTGTATGGATAGCGACCCATTGTCAGCAGCTCACGTACCTTTAAATTAGGTGCCATACCTCGCTCCGTAAGCACTACACTGAGCTGCTGCGAAAGCCTGTTACCAGAAAAATGAGCCATTGGTTTGCCCTGAAGCAGCACATCTCCCTTCAGGGGCAAATGCATACGGCTCAAACTGCGTAGCAAAGTAGATTTACCGCTCCCGTTGGGGCCCAGCAGGCATAATAGTTCGCCCTGCCTGAGCTGCAGGTTGAGCTTCCTCAGCAGCGGCCCGGTAGAGGGGTAGCCTACTGACAGATCTCTGGTTTGCAATATGGTTTGGAGTTCTCTCACTCTTTAATGAAAAGCACTCTGCTGCCTTCTGTTTTTCAGAATTACATAAATCACTACCGGAGAGCCGACAAGGGCCGTAATGGCATTGAGGGGTAAGGTAGAGGCGCTTCCCGGCCACTGTGCGATGATGTCACAGCCCAGCAGGGTAATGGCGCCCAGCAGAGCCGAGGCCGGAATAAGAATACTATGATCGGCGGTATGAAAGAGACCGCGGCTCAGGTGAGGCACTGCAATGCCGATGAAGCCGATAGGTCCACAGAAAGCCGTTACGGCACCAGAGAGTAGACTGGTAGCCACAATTACCAGCAGCCTGAGATGCTGTATCCTCACGCCCAGGCTCTGCGCATAGGCTTCGCCAAGCAGCAGGGCATTAAGGGGCTTACTGGCCAGAAAGGTGAGCAGCAAGCCCAGCCCAATCACTATGAACAAAACGAGCAGATGCTGCCGGGTGACGCCTTGCAGGCTGCCGAAGGTCCAGAGCAGATAGTTCTGGATTTGCTCCGGATTGCTGAAGTATTGCCAGAGGCTAACCAGCGAAAGGGTAATGTTTCCGATCATGATACCGGCGATCAGGAGCACCACATAATCATTAATGCGCAGTGATATGCCGAGAATGATGAAAAGCACCAATGCTGCCCCCGCACTGGCCGCCAGCGCAACCACCCAGCTTCCGCTGATGCCCAGCTGCTGCACAGCATATACTGTGGTGGCCTGACCAGCAGAGAGGGTCACCACCGCTACGCCGAGGCTTGCCCCTGAAGTGACGCCCAGCACAGAGGGGCCTGCCAGCGGGTTACGGAAAAGTGTTTGCATCTGCAGGCCTCCTACCGAAAGTGCCGCGCCTGCAAGTACAGCGGTAATCGCCTTGGGAAGCCTGATCTTGAGGATGATATTTTCAAAAGCCGGGTTATCGGTAGTCCTGCCCAGAAGAACATCCAGCACAGTGGCAGGAGGAATAGCCACTGAGCCCAGTGCGATGTCTGCCAGCCAAAGTAGCAATAGTAGCAGCGCCAGCCCTGCCAGGAGGAGCGTAGTTCGCTGGTTTTGAGTACGCCAGCTTCTTTTTTCTAAAGTAGCAGGCATGCTTATTCTAATTTCCGATAATATTGTAAGGTGTGCTGAGGAAGCAGCTCCGGATGCAGAATATAAGTAAGGTCTGCTAAAATCAGGTGAGGATTGACTACGCCACTTTCAAAGTAGTCATTTCCCTGTCCATCAGCCGTCATACGGCGGTTGTTGTTATATACCTGAGCTGTTTTGAAGGATTTGAAATCAGCAAAGCGTTCATCTTTAGCCCGTAATTCCTGCAGCGAGTTCACCATGCCGGGGTTGAGCCAGTATTCGGCTTCCAGGCCATAGGCATACATATTTTCAAAAGCCACCGGGATACTGACTGCGGCTGTATCCTGGGCCCAGGGCCAGTGCGCTCCTGCGTCTTCGTATAAACTGGCCCGGTAGCTTTTACCGCCAGGCACATACCAGGCGCCCTGAAAAGGAGAGCCGCTGATTACCGAAGGCCGGTTTTTAAATCTGCTGGTCAAACGGGCAAGCCGCAGGTATTCGGCAGTAAGGGAGTCAAATTTTTTGTTGGCGATCGCTTCGCCGTTGGTGAGAGCAGCCATCAGCTTGACCCACTCGGCTTTGCCCAGCGGGGAGCTTTCCATCCACTCGGTATTGATCAACACCGGTATACCTGAGCTGATGATGGCCTGGTACTTCTGCAAATCCGTGCCGGGCATACCCGATACCATGAGGAGATCGGGCTGCAGGGCAATCACCATTTCCTGGTTGAGACTTCCCCCCTCGCCTACTTCGGCTATCTCACCTGAAGCAATCCTTTCTCGCACCTCAGGATCGTACACATAGCGTGTATTGTCCAGGCCAGTGAGGATGCTATCGGCTCTTACAAAATCAGCCAGGGCCACATGGGTGGTAGAAAGAGCAACCAGTTTGCTGATGGGAATACGGATGACCTGCGCCTGAGGATAGGCTTCAGGACGCGCTGCACCTCTGGGCAACAGCAGGTAGCGCGTAGTGTCCTGCTCCTGGAAAAGATGTAATACCTTATAATCATCTGTATAGCTGATGTCAAAGCCCCTGGCAAAGCGAGGCTCCGCCCGGGCCGACCAGCCGGAAGTTGCCGTTGCTGGAGCAGCGGGTAATTCCTGTTCACCTGTGGTACCACAGCCGCTCAGTATGGTGGAGATAAAGAATAAGCCCCCATAAAATACGCGGTACGACAGCTTTAGCAGCATCTGTAGGTGCCTGAAGATCAGTTGTAAATAGTGCTTCATAGTATTCTTTTCGCCTCTGTCCCCGGAAGCTCAAGGTGATATAGCAAGGCAGGTCTTCTGGCTTCTCCATTCCGGCAGTCTTCCCATCCGCACAGGGCTGACAGTGACATAAGTGAGGCCGGAGGCTGATCCTGGGATCAGGGAGTTACAGCAGCGGGTACTGCAGCGGATTTGCACCGCTTTCCCTTTTTATAGCTTAGCTTTGAAATGAATGGGCGGCATAGCTACCTTCCTATGCGGCAAAGGTAGTATTTCTGCAAGTAAAAGAAAATTGTGAAAAGGCGGCTATAGCCTGGGGCACGAAGAGCCAGAGGCTGGATAGTCTGCTTTGAAAATTTCAAACTGCTGCTTGTTTCGGAAGATGTACTGTCTTATTTCGTTGCATACAAATCATCTGTTCACAAATACATCAATGACACCGAGAGAAGTAGTCAGGTAATGGATTCTCTGCTTCAACCAGGCTGATGCTGACCTCCTTGCCGATTTGGTCATGAGGATACCGTCAACCACCAGGTAGCCCGTGAGCCGGCTATTGGCAGAAAGACAATCCGCACCAGGTTTGTTGAGGAATTTGCCACAGCAGATATGGAATTTTTTATAGAGAATCTCTTTAAAGATGACGAATGAGCTATCCTGGAGTGGAAAACCCCATCAGGACTGCGAGGATGTGGGCTTTTTCCAGATTGCAGAGGACAAGATCAGCTTCCAGCGAGACTATTGCGACAAACTTTCCTTCTTCAGGCAGCATAGCCTACCCCTGCCGACTGGATCATACATCAAACAGCAAAGAAAATATTAAGTTCAAATAAGCCTCTTTTACCTAAATATACACGACTCACTATCAGCCTTTTATGTTTAATTATTCTTATCTGGCTCTATACAGTTTCATTTTCCTAGATAAGCTGATATTATTGAGCTGCGGCACCCATATTAAAGTTAAGCTCTACAAAATAGCAGGTGGTATATCGTTTTTTCAGCTAAAATATTTAGCTATTGACAGTATTGTATATGATTGATCTCCTTATTTTAAGGCCCTCGTTAATGTTTTAATCTATCAGGTATCCTAATTTATGAGAAACTTCTATCTGCCTTTACTTTCTGCCCTGCTTTTGCTCCTGCCCCAGGCCCATAGCCAGTCATTCAGCCAGCAGGAGATCAGTCAACTGAGCAAAGCACATCTTATGGATGGCATAGCCGAACTGCGGGAAATCCTCTCCATTCCCAATAATGCCAGCTATCCGGCGCATGTACAGGCCAATGTTACCTGGTGCGAACAGGCCTTTGAGAAGCGCGGCTTCAGTACGCAGCTTCTGTCAACGGAAGGCCCTCCCCTGCTACTGGCCAGTCAGTCGGTAGCACAGGAACTGCCGACCGTACTGGTGTATTTGCAGATAGATGGGCAGCCGGTAGATACCAGCCGCTGGTTTCAGCCCAATCCTTACCAGCCAGTATTAAAAACCCAGAATTCCTCCGGCGAATGGGAAATGATAGACTGGAACAGGCTGGAAAGCAATTTCAATCCCGACTGGCGGGTGTTTGCCCGTTCGGCCTCCGATGCCAAAGGCCCGGTCATCATGTTTCTGAAGGCGATGGATATCCTCCGGGAGAAGAAGATAAAACCAGCCTTCAACCTGAAGGTAATCATGGATTTTGAAGAAGAACTGGGATCGCCTCACCTGCCCGGCGCGGTACAAACCTATGCCAAAGAACTGGAAGCTGATCATATGATCATCCTGGATGGTCCCCGCCATCCTTCCAATGAGCCTACCCTGACCTTCGGGGCCAGGGGCATACAGACGGTAACACTTAAAATATATGGCCCCAAAAATCCCCAGCATAGCGGGCATTACGGCAATTATGTGCCTAATCCTGCCCTGCGAATGGCGAAGCTGCTGGCTTCCATGAAGGATGAAGACGGCAGGGTGACCATTCCCGGCTACTACGACGGAATTGAGTTGGATAATGAAACACTTAGCGTTCTCAAAAGTGTACCTGATGATGAGGATGCAATCAAAAAAATGATCGGTGTGTCAGGGCAGGACAGCGTAGGCGATTTTCTGCAGGCTTCCCGGCAGTATCCTTCACTCAATATAAGGGGGATGCGTTCGGGCTGGGTGGAAGAAGAGGTCCGTACCATCGTACCAGACATGGCTGTTGCAGAAATAGATATGCGCCTGGTCAAAGAATCTGATCCTGAGTACCTGCTTGGCTTACTCCGGGAGCATATCAGGCAGCGGGGCTATCATTTTGTAGAAGGAGCGCCAACCGATGCCGAGCGTCAGCAGTATGACAAACTTATTAGCATGGAACATGAGTTCTCCTATGGAGCTTTTCGTACCGAAATTGATTCTCCTACCGGCGTCTGGCTGACAGCTGCCCTGGAGCGTACTTTTGGAGATACGCCCATTCGCATCCGTACCTCAGGAGGTTCTATCCCTATTTCTCCTTTTGTTATCACGTTGGGTGTACCGGCAGTAACAGTGCCTACGGTCAATTCAGATAATAACCAGCATAGCCCTAACGAAAACCTGCGCCTGGGCAACCTGGAAGAAGGCATACAGACGGTGCTGGGAATCCTGACGGAGCCTATTCAGAGGTAGCATATTTGGCTCAAAAAGTTTATAACTTTCGTAGATGAAGTGTTATACTTATTTACCTAAATTTATAATAGTCTGGTTCAAAGTATTTTGTACCGCTTTCAACCTGTAACTTTAAACTAATTTACGTGATGGAATCCTATGCAGTGAAATTTCCGGAGAGACTGAAGATGACGGAGGATGAGTTTTTTGCCTTCTGCCAGGAGAACCGTCATCTGCGCATGGAAAAAACCAGCCAGGGAAATATTATCATTATGTCACCTACCGGAGGAGAAACAGGAAGAACTAATTTCAAAATCAGTACCATTTTGGGTAATTGGAACGAACAGACAATGCTGGGAGAAGCTTTTGACTCATCTACCGGCTTTTCATTGCCTAATGGTGCTACCCGCTCACCGGACGCCGCCTGGGTACTGCAGTCCCGCTGGGATGCTCTCAGCAGTGAGGAGAAGAAGAAATTTCCGCCGCTCTGTCCTGATTTTATCATTGAACTGCGCTCAGGGTCGGATCATCTGCCCGAACTCCGCTCCAAGATGCAGGAATGGATGGAAAATGGTTGCCGCCTGGCCTGGCTGCTTGACCCCGTGGAGAAAAAGGTTGTTATCTACCGACATGGTCAGGCACCTGAAGAACGGCAGGGTTTTGACCAGCAGCTCTCCGGGGAGGAGGTACTGCCCGGTTTTGTGCTGGACCTTAGTCGCCTGTAAGCTTACTCACCTAAAGTCCAGTCCATCCGTTTGGCCCAGTCATCCAGGTAAGCCTTGCGATGGCGGTTGACCGTACGGGCACCGGGTTTGTTATTTTCCACCAGTTCGGGGTTTATGTCATCCGTCCAGTAGTTGGGCCGCTGGCTGTCCTTAATAAAAGTACCGCCCCAGCTTTCGTCAGTCGGATCTTCAGGATTGCCGGAAAGCAGGTAAAATACAGAAGGTGTATCTCCCATCTTGATATCTTTTTTCTTTTTCCAGAATAGATCACCCAGGGCGCCATGCCCTTTGACATGGTTTTCTACAAAGGCCGTATTCTCATAATCAGCTTCCTGCATCCCACCCATATACATACCCCGGAAGGTGGTATTGTTTTCTACCCACCAAAGGTCGGGGTGGTTTTTGTAAAGATACTCCCGTGAGTTGGGGTCCTGTTGGGTATTCCAGGAGCCGATAGAATACACGCGCAGGTTCTTTTTGATACCGGGCTCGGCATGCACTGCCTGGGCTACATCAGTGATAGAACCCCAGACCAGCACGTATAAAGGTTGATCTTCCTCCTGAGCTTTCTCCACGATCCAGGCGGCACCCTCGCTGAGTTCGGTAGGCTCAGCGGTTTCTAGCGCATCTGTGGCGCCCTGTTTGGTGACGGAGCGCAGGTAAAGGGGTGAAGGAAAATCAGCATGTTTCTTCAGATTCGGAAAATCCTGCGCATAGGCATCTATTACTTCCTCAATATGTTCTTTCCGGCCGGCATGAGGCGGTGAACTGACCAGCCCTTCAATGTCAAAGCGATCAGCATAGACCAGAAAATGCACCATAGACTGAAAATCATCCGGGTCACTTCCGCCAATATCTGTGGAAACAATGACCCTGGGTAATTCCTGTTCAGGAGACTGACAGCCCATCATTGTAAAAAGGAGGATAAGAAGTGTGAGGTTTCTCATTTATTAAAAATCACAGATCAGAAAATTGCAGATTGCAAATCAATTTCACCAACCACCAGTCAACCAAAGTTGAACTTTGAAAGTTTGACGAACAAACTTGAACAACTACTCTTCCGCCTCCTGAAAGTCACTATCATTCACCCATCCCCAGTTGAGTGTTTCTCTTTCTCCATTCATATAGCGCTCATAAAAGTTGCGGTTATCCTGCGCATAGGGGTATTCATCAAAAATATAGCCCTTACCCATTACCCGAGGATCGCCCTGTGTCTGCAACTCAGTCAGCATCTGGTTCTTCATTTCTTCCATCATAGGCGCATATTCCGGATTAAGCGCCAGGTTGTTGATACAATCCGGGTCGGTATCTATGCGGTAAAGCTCTTCAGCAGGTCTTTTACCAAAATTCATTTCCCAGTAGTTGCGCATTTCAGGCTGGTAGCGCATGTTGAGAATTTGTGTTTTGGTAGCACCTCCATCGGTATTGAGGTAGCCGGTTTCGGGATTACCCGCCGGCCAGCGATCAGGCTCATAATTACGGATGTAGAGTAGATTATCCCTGATGATGCCCCTGATCGGATAGCCTCCGTCATTAGGCCTGCCCAGGTCGTGACGTTCCTTACCGATCAGCACATAATCTCTTCTTTCATCTACCTGTCCATCTTTTTCTGACTGGAAAATATTCAGCAGGCTGCGACCCTGCATCACCTGCATACCACTTGCTTCCTGATTGAGCCGGGCTGCTTCCATAAAGGTTGGGGCCAGGTCAATAAAGCTCACAAAGTCATCTATCTTGCGCCCAGGTTTTTTGATACCCTCCGGCCACATGATAGCCAGCGGCAGGTGGTTAGCCATTTCGTAGGCGTTGCCTTTTACCCTGGGAAAGGGCATGCCATTGTCTGAAGTTACTACTACGATGGTATTTTCCAGTTCACCGGCTTCTTCCAGTAGCTCCAGCATTTGACCCAGGTGCTGGTCAAAATATTCTATTTCAAAGGCATAGTCTAGCATATCAGTGCGTACCGTATCGGTATCCGGCCAGAAGGCAGGTACGGTCTGAATCTCATCTATCTGCTTGCCTCCTTTGCTTATTCCCACTCCGTATTCGTAGCGGCGGTGAGGTTCGGTAGATCCATACCAGAAGCAGAAGGGCAGAGAATCGGGCCTGGCCTGCAGGAAAGCCTCAAAATTCTTAGCGTAATCGTTGTCGCTGATGTGCTCTGCCGGAGGTGTGGTCTTGTGTTCATTGAAACCCTGACCAGTCAGTTGACGTGGTTTCCCAGCTTCATCCAGGGCTTTGCCGGGCGCCCAACCTTTGGCCGTATGCCCGGTGAAGTAGCCGTACTGTCCCAGGCTTTCCATAAAAGTGGTGAACTTAGTCGGGAAAAAAGGCACGTGATTCGCGGCTTCTTCCAGTTGCCAGGAGTTGCGACCCGTCAGAATAATGGACCGGGAAGGGGCGCATTTAGCATTGGGTGTATAGGCGCGGTTAAAAAGCAGCCCTTCATTTGCCACCCGGTCAAAGGCAGGCGTGCGTACCCATTTGGTGCCGTAGGCGCTCATGTGAGGAAATGAGGCATCGTCGGCAATGGCAAAAAGGATGTTGGGCCGCCGATAGGCTTCTTCCTGCTCTGACTGACAGGAAGAGACAGCAAAGCAAAAAATAAGGAGGTATAGAGGCAGTAGTTTCATGGTGTTGTTTGTATTTGTACCATGAATATATCAAAACAATGATAAAAACCGGTTCTTTCGGCTGTTCATAATTTTTTTAGGCATTCCTGTTATGTATACCTACATGTGGGAGGGGAAACTCTACTAAAATACGCTCATTAGCTGGGGTACTCCCATCTCTTATTTTGCACAAAGAACAAAAAATGAGTTTAAGCAAGGGCACACCTGTATCAAGAAGGCTTTTGATTTTGTGAATGAATACAGCCTGCACCGCTTGATCAGCTTTCATGACGAGGGATCATTTATACCCAGACTTTCATTCTGCCAGACTACCCTGCTTCTGCTGCTCATATACCAGCCCAAGACGGCGCGACAGATTAGAACTGAAAACGTTCTCGGGGTCATACTTCCGTTTGACCTCCAGCCACTCGGTATAGCGGGGATACATCTGACGAAAAAGATCCTGCTCAAGCAGGGCATCCTTGCCCAGGTAAATACGTCCACCCATGTCGCAGACCTGCTGGTCAAGCGTACGGCTGAGTTTTTTCAGCCCGGAACGCACCGGAAAATCTATGGCAAAAGTGTAGCCCTCCATTGGGAAAGAGAGCGGACTTTCTGCCACCCCTCTGCCAAACTTTTTGAGCACGTTCAGGAAAGGGGCATGCCCGCTACGGCTGATCATTTTCAGCAGGCTGAGGATGTTCTGCTGCCCGTTTTCCAGCGGAATTACGAATTGGTATTGAATAAAACCCTTTTTGCCGTAGCCTCTGTTCCAGTGCCTGACCGCATCCAGCGGAAAGAAAAAGCTCTCGTAATGCACCCAGGGGTACTGCCTGCTCTGTACATTTTCCAGCACCTTGTTTAACACCCGTACAGTGTAAGTATTGAGGGCAAAAGAGGGCAGATAAAAGGGTAAGGTGAGCGGCAGATTACTGGCCAATTGCAAAGGGTTTTGCCTGAACCGAGGGGGCAGTTCATCTACAGCGGCAGGCCTGCCAGCAGTAAATACGCCCCGCCCCAATTTACTACCTCCTGCCAGCGAGTCAAGCCAGGCGACCGAATAGGCATACTGCTGATCATACTCTTCAAAGGCCGCCAGCAGGTCTGCCAGATTTTCGGTTTTCACCACTTTTTTTGCAAAAAAGCTGGTACTGATCCTCCTGAGCCATATCCTGGCTTTTAAGATGACGCCCAGCAACCCCAGACCGCCAAAACTGCCCCAGAAGAGATCCTGATTGGCCTCCCGGCTGGCTCGTACGATGCTGCCATCCGCCAGCATGATGTCAAAATCTTTGACACAATTGACAAAAGAGCCGTCGGTATGGTGTCCTTTTCCGTGGATGTCGTTGGCAATGGCCCCACCTATGGTTACATATTTTGTCCCGGGATTGATGAGAGGAAACCAGCCTCTGGGGACAAAAGTATGGATGATATCTGCCAGGCTTACCCCTGCCTCACAGCTCAGCAGGCCGCTAGCTTCGTCAAAGTCCAGTAAATGACACAGTTTTCTGGTTAGTAAGACACTCTTTCCCTGGTTGATGGCCTGGTCACCATAACTGCGCCCCATGCCGCGGCTGATCAGGGGTTCTTCCTGCTGTACTATTTCTTTTACATCAGGGATGTTTCTGGCAGAAAAAAGCTTACTCTCTGCGCGGGGGAAGTTGCCCCAGCCGGCGATTTTGTTTTTACGATAGTGCATGGTAAAAAAACTCAAGAGGCAGATGAAAAAAATTAGCTATATTAAGACTCATTCACCTGAACTTTACAGCTTCTTAAAAGTTCAGAATATAGCTTTGCTAAAGCATTGTACACTATTTTTTAAACAACTACTACTTCAATTTTTTAATATTTTCCTTCCATGTCTAATGGCGTTTACACTCAAAGCAGCCTTCGTTTCTCCAGGTCTGTGGTCAAACTGCTCAGGATCAAGCAGTGGGTTAAAAATCTCTTTTTGTTTATTCCCTCCTTTTTTGCAGGCCAGATATTTGATGCAGATAAGCTGCTACTGCTGACGCTGGGCTTCCTGGCCTTCAGCCTGGTAGCCAGTGGCATCTATGTACTAAATGATATCCGTGATATAGAGGAGGACCGCAGGCACCCCAAAAAATGGAACCGCATCCTGGCTTCGGGCAGAATAGGTGAGAATCATGCAGTACTTATCATGCTGCTCTGCTTTACCATAGGTATCACTGCCGCGGTACTGATTGACCTGAAGTTTGCTTTTATCGTAGGTCTTTACTTCCTGGTCAACCTCTCGTATTGCTTCGGCCTCAAGCAGATCGCGATTCTGGATGTCATGCTGATATCGCTGGGCTTCGTACTCAGAATAGAGGCAGGAGGCGCCATTGCAGAGGTAGCCGTTTCCAGATGGCTCATCATTATGGTCTACCTGCTGGCCCTTTTCCTGGCTTTTGCCAAACGAAGAGATGATGTACTGATCAGTAACGATACCGGTCGGGAGGTCAGAAAAGCTTCCCGGAACTATAATCTACAGTTTCTCAATGCCGTTATCGTCCTCATCTGCACCACCACCATCGTAGCCTATCTGATGTACGCACTTTCTTCTGAAGTAATGAGCCGCCTGGAGAGCGACGAGGTGTACTATACGGCCGTTTTTGTGGTGGCAGGGATCATCCGCTACCTACAGCTTATATTCGTACATAATAATACGGGCATGCCTACCAGGCTGCTGTACGAAGACCGTTTCATACAAAGCAGCCTTTTGCTGTGGGTACTCAGCTTTTTCCTGCTGATCTACCTGCCCGACTTCGCCATTTTCTAGCCAAAACAAATATTTTATGCCTAGTGTGCTCATTTTAGGGGCAAGTTCAGACATGGCCGTGGCCACGGCTCATCAGTTTGCCAGCCAGGCTTATGACCTACTGCTGGCTGTCCGCCAACCCGAAAGTATCACCGCCCTTAGCCAGGACCTAACCGTCAGGTATGGCGTACAGGCTGAGGTCTATGCCTTTGAGGCTACCGACTTTGCCTCTCATCAGGCCTTTTATGAAGGACTAAGGGAAAGACCGGCCATCAGCATCTGTGTCTTCGGTAGTATGACAGATGAAACCAGCGCCCTGGAAAACTGGGAAGAAGCCCGGCAGATGATAGAGACTAATTATAGCGGGGCCGTTTCTATACTTAACATCATAGCCCGGGATTACATCAGGGCAGGCAGGGGTACTATTGTAGGTATCAGTTCGGTAGCCGGAGAAAGGGGCCGCAAGAGCAAGCTGATCTACGGCAGTGCCAAGGCGGGTTTTACGGCCTACCTCTCCGGGCTGAGAAACCTGGCACAAAGCTCAGGCGTGCATGTGCTTACCATTAAGCCGGGTTTCGTGCACACCCGCATGACCGAAGGGCTGTCGTTGCCCCCGCTGCTCACCGCCCAGCCTGAAGCAGTGGCCAATGCTATTTACCGGGGATACAAAAAGAAGAAAAATGTGATCTACGTCAAGTGGTTCTGGAAGTATATCATGTGGATCATCAAGCTGATTCCTGAACGTTTCTTCAAGAAAATGAATCTCTGATGCAAAAGCTGGCTATTTTTGATTTTGACGGCACCATTACCCGCCGGGATACTATGCTGGAACTGATCAGGTACAGCAAAGGCTCGGCGGCTTACTATGCAGGTCTGCTGGCGCTTGCTCCCTGGCTGGTTGCCTATCGCATGGGCCTGATACCCAACTGGAGAGCCAAGGAAATCATGCTGGCACGTTTCTTTAAAGGCATGCCCGTCAATGAGTTTAAGCGCCTGTGCGATAATTTCAGCCAAGAAGTAGTACCCAGGCTGACACGCCCTGGGGCATTGGCAAGAATCAGGGAATTCAAACAGGATAAAACCAGGGTCGTGGTACTGACTGCCTCTGCTGAGGCATGGGTAAAAGGCTGGTGCGAGCAGCAGGGACTGGAATGCCTGGCTACCCGACTGGAGGTCAGAGATCAGCGGATCACCGGCAGGCTAGCCGGGCCCAACTGCTATGGTAAGGAAAAGGTAAACCGGCTCAGGCAGCACCTGGCGCTGAACGACTACCAGGAAATCTATGCCTATGGAGATACAAAGGGAGACAGAGAAATGCTGCAACTGGCCCACTTTGCCTACTACCGGGCCTTCTGCGACTGAACCTGCTTTTAGATTAGATGCTCACCGGGCTTCTTCTTTTGTATTTACGGTAAATAAGCTCAAAACCCGGATAGGTATCCCTCAGAAATATAAAAAAGGTAAGGAGCAGGAAAGGCGCCATAAATCTGTCAAAGAAGGCAGGAAACAGCAGGAAACGTACCACCATGGTGATCAGCAGGGCGAGCATAAAAAGCTGGTTGAACGACCACTTCCTGATATCCAGGTGCAGGTGACGGATAGGTTGGCGCAGGGTAGTGCCCGCAAAAAAAGCAATCAGCAGCAGGTAAGACCGTGCAAAAAAAGAACGGGGCACCAGGTTATTCTTCAGGGCCTGCAGGTAATCGCTGACCTGCATCACCGGAGGGTCAGATACCGGAAAGGCCACCCGCTCAATGAAGGTATGATAAAAAAGCGTATACCAGGCTACATTTTCAAGAAACAGCTTAGGCAGCAGATAAGCACCTAAAAGCAGCAGCATGCCACCAGCCCAGTGGCTGAGGCTTACTTTGCGATACCATTTTCCCGCCAGGCTGATCAGGAAAATGAAAAATACCAGTATAATGTAATCGGGCCGGGTAAGTATAGCCAGCACAAAAAAAATGGTACTCTTCCAGTACGACTGCTTCTCAACATACAGATAGGCAGCTATAAGCAAGAACATCATGGCCGGTGCATCAGGGGCTGATATTTTGCCAATTTCAACCAGAGGTTCGGAGGTTATGATAAACAGGCATATCCATAGAGTAAGCCAGGGGTAGGGTAAAATTTTATCCATCCACCATAGGATCAAAAGGCCAATGATGAAGAAAGAAAGCAGAGAAGGCAAGGCAGTCGCAAAAGGCAGACTTGCACCCGCCTGGTAAGACAGGTAACTGCCAGCTACATACAGAGGCTTGATGATGTAGAAGGCCAGTTGCTCGTCAAAAGCTGCCGCATCTTCATAAATTTCTGCCCGGTAGTCACTCCCCCTGCTTAGATCGGCGAAGTGCTGGGTTGAGAGGTGCTGCTTAGCCTCAGCATAGGTAGTCTGGTGTATTTGTTCTGGCGTTTTGCCACCTTCCATTTTTAACAGGATCGCTGCATAAGGCAGCATATCCATATTGTAGTATGGTTTGACACCTATATAAATCGTAAAAGTAAGGAGGAAAAGCAGGTAAAAGCTGTAAATACTGAATTTTATGTTTTTTTTCATTCTCTGATCAGGTATGGATGTTTCCACCACTCACTAATAATCCTATTCAAAAAAAGATGAGCTGCTACCGCTTTTCTTTCATTGGACAAACAATGACTCGCTAAGGCTTCTGACATAAGATTCCACTCTGGCTTCTTTTGCCGGCAATGCTGTATCGGCCTCGTCTTCAACAAAAAAAGGCAGGTTGGCGGTCGCCATGTTATTGTGGTTATCAGTCACTTTTACATACAGGCGATAAGCACCCGCCTGTGGTGGCGCCTTCCAGTGTACCAGCGGACCTTTAGCCGACACGATACTTTGGTCTATAGGACGCGGTTTGGCCACCCGTTCAACGGCACCATCATCAATTTCTATTTCAGGGAGTATTTCCCAGGTATACTGTAGCGAATCGTTTTCAGGATCTGAGGCAATGATCTTTGCTGAGTAAACGCTATCCCGGCTGACGAACAGGTTTTCTTTATCAAGCCTGGCACCGAGTTTCAGTTCCTCTATTTTAGGTGCCTGGTTTTTGGGCAGATCCCCCTTCCAGAGGTAATTCAGTATGTCTACTGGTTCGGTCTTTTCACCTTTTGAGGAAAAGAAACTAAACCAGGTATGGGTTTTTTCGTGTTTGTTACCCCAGTAAAAGGCATAAGCACCCAGGCATTTTTCGCTGTTTCCCCGGATATGTTCCTTATACATTGTTTCTATTTGATCAGCCTTCTGGCTACTGCTAGGCTCAATAGGTGAACCCCACGAAGTATGATCTACCTCCCAATAGCCTAGCGAGCCGTATTCTGACACGATATAGGGACCATCCCAGGTGCTCTTTTCCATATCTTCTGCCAGCTCGGGCAAGGTGCCGTAAACATTGAAAGATAGTAAGTCAAGTTCCGGGCATCTTTCCGTGATAATCTTGATGGTCCTGAATTTGGAACCCATGATGGCGGTAGTTACAGGATGATTAGGATCAAGACGGTGTATCATGGCAGCAATCTCATTGATAGCATCCCATACCCTGATATTGCGCGAATTTTTGTTCATCTCATTGCCTATGCTCCACATGAGCAGGGCAGGATGGTCTTTGTATTTGAGCACCTGTCGCTTCGCGTGTTCAAACTGCTTTTCTACGGCCCTTTTGTCATCGTAATTAAACCCTTCTTTTTCGCGTGTCAGCCAGATACCCAGGTTAACACTCAGGCCAAGAGCATGCGCCTGGTCCAGTATGCGGGTGGCGTCATTGGTATCCCATATTCTGATAGAATTACCTCCTGCCTCAGCCAGCATTTCAAAATTGGAATAAGCCCCGGACCCTTTGATAAAGTAAGGCTTTCCGTGACGCAGCAGTTGAAACCGCTCACCTTCTCTGACAATCTCTACCGTAGCTCCGGTTTTTTGCCATTTTTCAGGCGTATCGCAGGCCGAAAAAAGGAAGGAAGAAAAACACAGGAGAGAAGGTAAGATGAGATGAGGCATCATATTGAAAAAATTAGTATCGATAAGTTAAAAAAATGAATTCGCCAGTTGATTTTAACTACAAGATGCTTTCATTGTTAAAACCCTGTAAATTTCAAATCTAAAGCGGGAGACCAGGCTCTTACAGCAAACCTGAAGCACAACGCATACTTACTAAAGTATCAAAAGGAAGATCAAAAAAAAAATTTAAGCTGCTTCATCAAGCATAAATACTCAATAAATCCTGGTTTAAAAATTTGTTGAAATCAATAAGTTATTATTAAAACAATAAGATGTATAAGAAGTTACTAATTGTTCAGCATCTCCAAAAAAAGGATCAATAAGCCATGCTGGCTAATTTTTTTTTTGGTGTTTTATTTTTTTAAACTGTTTTTTTAAATGCTTCTCACTAAAGCTAACCGTCCTAGCAGAGAAGAAATCCTTACCATCCGTCTGCTCATCGGCCTGGGCTTTCTGCTGATGGTAGCATTCCTGCTCTGGTTCATTGATCCTTACCATGTAGGCCATCCTCTGCTTTTCTGGCTGCTGACCGCCGCTTTCGGCTTTCGTCTTCTCAGGCTGCTGCATGAGTGGTATCATTATTTCAGCATCAGTGTGCCAAAGCGGCCTACACAGAAACATGCATTTACGGTAGATGTTCTTACCACTGCCTGCCCGGGAGAGCCCTGCGAGATGATCATTAACACCCTGGAAGCTATACAGAGGATCAGGTATCCCCACACCACTTACCTCTGTGATGAAGGAGATGACCCTGTGCTGAAAGCAGTCTGCAAGCGGCTGGGGGTGGTGCATGTTACTCGTAAGGATAATACAGATGCCAAGGCTGGTAATATCAATAATGCACTCCGTCAGGCCAAAGGGGATATCTGCCTGGTCCTGGATCCTGACCATGTACCCCATCCTGATTTTCTGGACAGAGTGGTGCCTTTTTTTGAAAACCCGGAGATCGGTTATGTGCAGGTGGTACAGGCTTATGCCAACCGCAAGGAAAGCATCGTAGCCTATGGTGCTGCCGAACAGACTTACCACTTTTACGGCCCGATGATGATGAGCATGAATAAGTATGGCACCGCACAGGCCATTGGTGCCAACTGTACTTTTCGCCGGAAAGCGCTGGATTCTATCGGAGGACATGCGGCCGGCCTGGCTGAAGATATGCACACTGCCATGCGCCTGCATGCCAAAGGCTGGAAATCTGTATACTTGCCAGAGGTACTCAGCAAGGGATTGGTACCAGCTACCCTGCCTGCTTATTTTAAGCAGCAGCTCAAGTGGTCGAGAGGTACTTTTGAACTGCTGTTCAAAAACTATATCCCTCTCTTCAGACACTTTAGCTGGAGGCAGCGTATCCATTATCTTACCCTGCCTCTCTTCTACCTTTTTGGGCTGGTAACGCTGATTGAAATCCTGGTACCTGCTTTGGCTGTCATGCTGGCTGTTTTTCCCTGGAACATCCACCTACTGGAGTTTCTCATCTTCTTCACGCCTCTTTTTGGGGTTTCTCTCCTGATCAGGCAATACTCGCAGCGATGGCTGCTGGAAAAACACGAAAAGGGATTCCATATCATGGGCGGCATACTTCGTACAGGTAGCTGGTGGATTTACCTGCTTGGTTTTGTCTATACTATTTTCAGAAAGAAAATACCTTACATTCCTACACCTAAAGATGACAAACCCAGGAACAACTTCATCCTAAGCCTGCCCAACATAGCGGCCTGCCTGTTTTCGCTGGGAGCCATTTTTTATAACCGTTACACCTACGGCAGCCTGTCCTTTATGCACCCTTACAATCTGCTGATGGTAGGCTTTGTCATGGTTAATTTTTCCATACTTAGCTTCGCAGTGCTGATTGGGCAGGAAAAACTGATGGCCAGTATCTTCGGTTTCTTCAGGCATAAGGCAGTAGAATTCCCGACCCTGAGGCTTGCCAAAAGGCGGTATGCCTATTCACTGCAACGCAGTCTGTCTTTTATCCGCAGCTCGCCTCTGCTCATTTTTGCTATCATTTTTTTAACCTCAGCCACGGTATTTACCATCAGAAATATGGAAACTTACGAAATACGGGCCGTAATGCCGGTTGAAATCAGGAACGAGAGACCCTTTTTTACAGGTATTTACGTTCCCAAACTGGAACAAAAGGATGTAAGCAGGGTAGTCAGTCAGCATGAAGAGGTGCTGGACGTACCTTTTGGTCTGGTATCCTTTTACCAGGCATGGGGGCCGGAGAGCCTTTCATCTTTCCCGGCAGAAAGCCTCAGGGAGGTATATGCAAAGGGAGCTATTCCTATGATCAGCTGGGAGCCCTGGACCAACCTTTTTGCTGGTTCTCTCGCTGATTCGTCCCTTCTGGACAACCGGGAGGTGATGCGGGAAATTACCGCCGGTGCCTTTGATGACTACCTGGAAAAGTATGCAACCAGGCTCAGCTCGCTGGAGAAGCCCATCTTTCTGCGCTTCGCTCATGAACCGGATAATCCTCAATATCCCTGGTCAGAAGCTGGAGGCAACAGTCCTGAAGACTTTGTCAGGGCCTGGCGATATGTAGTAAAACTTTTTGAGGCCAATGGTGCAGACAACGTAGTATGGGTCTGGAATCCCTGGAAGGATGTCAACATGGAAGCCTACTATCCGGGAGGTGACTATGTGGACTGGATAGGCATCACCGGTCTTAACTATGGTCTGGCTGCACAGGATCAGCTGTGGCATTCATTTGCTACCCTGTACGAACCATTCCGCATGCAGATTGCCTTTGCCGAGGATGTCAGCCTGATGAAAAAGCCGGTGATGATTACCGAGTTTGGCAGTACTTCTTACGGAGGCCACCCGGTAGAGTGGATGGATGAAGCCCTCTATGATATTCGTAACCGTTATCCTGAAGTGCAGTCGCTGGTATTCTTCTATAGTGATGAGGATAAGAACTGGGCTACTGAATGGCGCCCTTCTCCCTATGCGGATCATATTGACTGGACCCTGGCTGATACTCTCAAAATGCAGCCTTTGAAAAAAAGCCTGCGGCGGCCACCATTTATAAACAAGCCGCATAGCTATAAAGAATTTGTAGAAAAGAATCCTAAAGTTTATTCAGCTCGAAAAGACAGAGAAAGTGGGGGCGCTAACTGGCTTTTCTTTTGACACAGTAACCTCCTGCTGGTCATCTTAGTACCGAGCCGGGGGCTAAGCATACATTCAGATAAGAAAAATAACACATCAATAATTCAGTTTTTTTTTCCCTGTGGGAAATCAATTTTTTAAATACTAATGCTATGGAAGAGAGTATTGTAAGAACAAGAAAAGAAAAGGGGTCTGATGCAAAGAAAGCAGGCGTAGACAGCGTGAAGCCAGTAATTATCAGGCCAAAAGCCACTTTAAAAGCTTTGCTCGTGATAGTAGGTTTTTTACTGATAGCCAACCTGATTGCCATCTTTCTCGCTCAGGCTGTAGAAAAAAACTTCCTTACCTGGCGCTTTATTCGCTATTTTGATTTCAATGGTGAAAATAACATACCTGCCTTCTTTTCTTCCATTATTCTGCTGATAGCCTCTGCCATCTTATTTATAGCATATCGCACAGAATCTGCCCGCAACTTGATCTCAAAAGGAAGATACTGGCTTATTCTAAGCTTCATCTTTGTTTTCCTGGCTGTTGACGAGAATGTAGCGATACATGAGGAAGTCACCAAAGTAGTAAGGCCCCTTTTGGGAAATGACTTGTCGGGATTTTTACATTGGGCCTGGGTGGTACCTTATTTTATTGCTTTTCTGGCCGTAGCAGCTTACTTTATGAGATTTGTCCTGAATCTTCCCTCTTTTACCCGCAACCTCATTTTCTTATCAGGCTTCTTATTTGTATTTGGTGCCGTAGGACTGGAGCTGATAGAAGGCTATGTTTACCAGCGATACGGGCTCAATCATATTTACAACCTGTTTTTGTACTGTGTGGAGGAACTCTTGGAAATGGTAGGAGTAGTTATATTTATCTATGCCCTGCTGGACTACCTGAGCACCTACCATCCCCAGATTTCTATTCAGAAATAAATATCCTCAAGCATATATAACAAATGTGAGCAATTTTTTCTTGAGGCTCATCAGTAGGACTAGTTAGGACGATGCAGTTATCGGAGGATAGGTACTTATTTACTCCAGCACATCTTTCCTCCTGCCTATGTCATTTTAATCAGCTTAGTTGGGAATAAATCCAAGTCTGATTTACCCCTCTGGCGATGCATTCGGGCTGATAAGACCTGAACAGCACCAATGAAGTCAAACAAAAAAAGCGCCCCGTATGGAGCGCTTTTCTGTTAATCAGCTGCTCATCCAGCGATGAGACAGGCATTGGTTTGGTTAGTTGAACAGGTATCTTACACCCACCTGCATTCTCCAGGTATTGCCCAGAGAAGTGGAGAAACGATAGGACTCGGTAGGCAGATCGGTAGTACCACGAATCGTATTTACACGATAAACTGGCTCGCCGGCATCATTGGTACCGCGGTAGTTGAGCAGGTTTTCCTGGAAGGGTACCTTGGCAATACCCCACTCAGAGTTGATCATGTTACCTACGTTGAGGATGTCAATTGAAAGCTGCAGTTTATTCTTACCGTTGGGGCTCAGTTTGATATCTTCAGTGATCCTGAGGTCAAAGCGGTTGAGCCAGGGCTGTACGGCGCCGTTTCTTTCAATCACTTCACCTCTTTTGCTGCTAAGATACTCATCCTGGTCAATGTAAGCATCCAGTACGCGGGCCTGCTCTTCTATCGTGATGACCTCACCACCAGCAGTATACTCCTGGAAGTTTAGTTCGCTGGCATTGTTGGGCACATACATCAGGCGGTTGGAGGCATCACCAAAATTACCAGAGTAAGCATAGCTGAACCTACCGGCTTCTCCACCTTCGTAGAAGAGAGAGATGGTCGTGTTTTCAGTCTGGTAAGAAAGGTTACCGATCAGGCGGTTGGGCTGGTCAAACCCGGCAAAACTCAGGTCTGGATTGTTTCTGTCTGAAGAAACAGTGGCAGGCCACAAAGAGATCGCCTGGCTACCACCGGCTGCATCAAGGTCTCTGGCTCTGGACCGAGTATAGGCCAGCATGGCGTAGAAGCCATTGTCAAACTGCTTCTGCAACTGGGCAGTGAAAGAGTAGTAATCAGCTCTTTCGCGGGCATTGGTCAGCAGGAATACGTTTCTGAAGTCCTCATCATTAGAGTAATTAGAGTTCCAGATAGGACGCTGATCAGGCCCTGCCAGGGTAGCATCAGGGGCTCTCAGTACAGGATTGTAAGCGATAGGGGTAGACACATCCTGAGAGTAGATCAATTCTACTGTACCTATGATACCGAAAGGCAGCACCTGGTCAACCGCTACGTTGGTTCTCCAAACCTGGGGCAGCCTGAAGTTTTCGTCAGTCACGTTCAGCTCGTTAGACAGCGTAGCTGAAGGGTTCTCAGGGTTATAGGCAGTCACATCAGGATTAAAAGTAATTCCATTTTCCTCAACTTCTGCTCCCTCGTAGCCCAGGCCACCGCGGATCACTCCAGAACCGTTCACCTGGTTAGACAACCACACGAAAGGAATACGACCTGAGAAGATACCGGTTCCACCACGTACCTGGGTGGTTTTGTCTCCAAATACGTCCCAGTTGGCACCCAGGCGGGGAGACCAGAGAGGGTTCATCTTGGGGAAAGCACTTACATCAGGGGTAAAGGTATTACCATCACCATCGGTAAAGGTCTTATTCAGGTCATCCAGCAGCTCGTTTCTGGGAATTTCAATCGGGTAGAAAGGCAGGTCCACACGCAGACCACCGGTCAGCTTCAGGTTCGTATTTACCTGAAATTCATCCTGTACGTACAAGCCGATCTGTCCGAAACGGGTCTGGTCAGTAGGAGGAGTAGTAGAGCCATCCAGGGCATATGATTTGGCGAAAGCATCGGGCGCTGTGCCATCCTGATTAATTACTGCATTGACAAAATTATCATAGCCGATAAAGCGGTAGAAGCCGTTGAAAACCGGGTTGAACGCATTGTCAAAGGTCATGTACTCAAAGTTACCGCCCAGGGTGATGGTATGGTTACCTTTGTAGATAGAGAAGTTGTCGGTGATGTTCAGTACCCGGTTCTCCAGCAGGTTACCTACAGTAAACAGCTCATTACCTACTGAGAAATAATACAGAGGGTTACCAGCCTCGTCGGGCTCAACTACTTCAATAAAAGGGAAATCCTGTTCGCCGGGGATGCCACGCTTAGGGTCGGTGATGGAAGTATAACCTACGTTCAGCGTATTTGACATATTGGTACCAATGCGAGAGTTGAGTTCAGCCACGATAGACTGTACCGTACGGTCATTGGTATAGTTGGCATTACGGAAGTTCATCGCCTCTATACCGGTACGCCTGGTGTTTCTGTAACGAGTCTGGATAAAACGGATAGAGTTTCCGTTGGTAGGCACGTCAGTGAAGGCAGTGTAGCGGTTGTAGCGTACTGAGAATTTGTGGTTCTGCAGCAAGCTGAAGTCCAGTCTTGCGTTGAAACGCTGCTGCCTAGAGGCAAACTGGTAACCTTCATAAGGTCCTGTTTCGTAGTTATAAAGTTCTCTGAGTTGCTCGCGTACAAAGTCCAGTCTTTCGGCAGGTACGCGAGAGATAGTCAGACCGTCGCCGGTTTCGCCATCACGGGCTGCTCTTTTGTTGAAGCTGGGTACATCTTCGGTCTCAATTTCGTAGTTGACGAAGAAGAAGATTTTATTTTTTAAGATAGGGCCACCTACACGGAAACCACGAATCACGTTTTTGGAGTCACCGGCATCCAGGGTAATGTCTCCGGCCTTAGTACCGATCATCTGGTCGTTGCGCAGGAAGTAGTAGGCAGAACCAGAGAACTCATTCGTACCTGAGCGGGTAATGGCGTTTACGTTGGCACCGGTAAAGCCACCCTGGCGCACGTCGAAGGGAGCCAGGTTGACCTGGATTTCCTCAATGGCATCCAGCGAGATAGGGTTAGAACCGGCAAACTGCCCTGAACCCAGGCCGAAGTTGTTGTTATAAATGTTACCGTCAATGGTATAATTGTTAAAACGGCTGCTGGTACCAGCAAAGGATGTACCGTTAGACTGGGGAGTCAGGCGGGTAAAATCGTTGATGCTTCTGTTGATGGTAGGCAGTGCGTTGATTCTCTCGTTAGAGAGGTTGGTAGCCGCACCCGTACGATCAGAGTTCATGATTGCATCCTGTGAGGCAATTACTTCCACACCTTCCAGTTCTATACCTTCGCTCAGTTGTGTATTGATGGTGTAGGTCTGACCGAGAGAGAGGCTGATACCTTCAAAAACCTTTTCCTTGTAGCCTACAAATGAAACTTTTACATTGTAGGGACCACCCACTCTGAGGCCGGGCAGAACGAATCTACCCTCAACGTTGGTAATAGCACCATACACGGTACCTGAAGGTTCATGTGTAGCTACTACGTTAGCTCCAGGGATCGCTTCTCCTGAAGTATCCGCTACCTGACCATTGATACTGGCGGTAGTTACACCCTGTGCCAACAGCCCGT
Organism: Cyclobacteriaceae bacterium; assembly: GCA_046541235.1. Taxonomy (GTDB): domain Bacteria; phylum Bacteroidota; class Bacteroidia; order Cytophagales; family Cyclobacteriaceae; genus Catalinimonas. The sequence continues at coordinate 44,343 of JBKHDR010000025.1, forward strand.
CGGCACTTCCTATGATAAATAGGGAAATGGCGAGTGTAAAGAGTAAAATTTTCTGCATTTGGAGATTATTGGTTGGAATGAAAAACTGCGCGAATTTCAATAAAAACTTCAGATAATCACCTGATGCATATTTAAATTAAAATTAATTTGTTCTTAGAATATTAACAATTTGTTAATATATGACTATTGCAAGCCTGAATACTTTTCCTGACGAAACTGAGTAGAATCTACTAAAAATTCCTTTTGTACTTCCAAACGCATGACTTCCTCCAGAAAAAGAGTGCTTGCCTGGTACACTCCCAGCCAGTCGCCCGAGCGGTAGACCGAAGAGATCACATGGTTGCCTGCTCTCGGAAAAGCTATTTTTCTTTTCATTTCTGACGGTGTTCCTAATTGATCATACATCTCCAGCATAGCTGCAACTGACACGACATCATCCTGTTCCTCCTCATTTTTGTAATAATAAGCCAGCAATACCGGGCTCTTGACTTTTTCAAATGTAGACTCTACCATGGCGTTCTCTACAAAAGAAGACAGGGCCATATAGCCCTCCAGGTAATACACATCCGACCAGTATTTTTTTACCGCTCCTTCTCTTTGCTCTTTGTTTACTTCTCCCAGTACCATCTCTCCGATCTCTCTGCCCCAGGGACCATTGAGCAGGTAAAGAGCTTCATTTTTAGGTGCTATAATAGGAGAGTACAACAACAACCCGGCTATCTCAGGATTTTCTGCAGCAATGTAGAGCCCCAGTGCGCCTCCGGTAGAGGTGCCTATGATAATCACACTATCACCAATAGCCTGCCCAATCGCTACTGCTTCCTTGGCTGAGGCCAGCAGCTTATCGGCAGTCAGATTTTTAAAAGCAGAGTCTGACTGTATACCCTGCTCCTCCAACCTGGAGAGGTACAGGTTACAGCCAAAACGCTCAGCCAGCAGGCGATGTACGGGCTCTCCTTCTCCCTGGCTGGCACCAAAACCATGCAGGTACACTATGCTGTAGGATGTCTTTTGTCGGCTGCTGTCGGCCCAGAGGATGCGCGCCTCATTGTCAGGCTTTATCCGGGGATTTGCTGTTTCTTTGGCAATAACTTCCTGCTCAAGCAGGAGAAGGTCAGTTTCTACCACTGGCAGCCGACCGTCTAGCTGAGGCGGCTCGGCCCCGGGGCCGATAAAGTAGGTAATACCTGCTATGACCAATAAAAGCGGCAGAGCTAACAAAACTTTTTTCATTCTTGTACCTTTATATGATGCCACAAATTTAGGTAAATCATTTTTATACCAAACTACTACTCATCAAGCCTATGCGATGGATTCCCCAAAGCCTGCTGCGCCGACTCTACACCATCGGCAGTCTGAAAAGTACCCCTGAAGGCTTTTGCTTTAACATTAAAAACCGGCTTGCCCAGGCCAGTATTACAGCCATCCATCACATCAGTATAAATGGAGAGCGCATCCCTCCTGACCGGCTTTCGGCCATCGTTCAGCAGGGGCAGCCTATCAATGTAGCAGAAATCAGTAGCACTCATCCCCTTGCTTTTTCGATGGGCGAAAAACTGGAAGTAAAAGTGGACGAATGCCTCCTTGAAACGGGCAAACACCAGCTAAGCTTTAGCATTCAGACCCAGCCTTTTGGCAGGTTGGAATTTACCGTAGAAGATGAGCTTCATCTTGAAGAAGTACCTGAACAAGAGCGTTTTCAGATTCCCCGCCGTAGCGATCATGACTTTCATCCCGAAGCTATAGCAGAAAGGCAGCAGGCGGTTGAAAAATACACGCATGCTGAGCTAAGGTACAGCAAAAGCTACAATTTTGCGCCCGAACTCCTTCGCAACAATATTGAAAATTTTATCGGTGTCGCCCAGGTGCCGCTTGGCATAGCCGGTCCTGTCAGGATCAGGGGAGAACATGCCGATGGAGAATTCCTCATCCCGCTGGCCACTACCGAAGGTTCCCTGGTAGCCTCCTACAACCGGGGTATGAAGCTTATCAATGCATGCGGTGGCGCACGCTGTACTGTAACGCGCGATGGTATGCAAAGGGCTCCCGCATTTGTGTTTAGCAATGCTATGAGTGCCCGTGACTTTCTGGAATGGACCAACAAAGCACTTTCACAGCTACGCGAAATTGCGGAAAGCACCTCCTCTTACGCACGCCTGCAGAAAATTGAAACTTACCAGCTGGGCCATCAGGCTTTTTTGCGCTTTGTGTTTAGTACCGGAGACGCCGCCGGGCAGAATATGGTGACCCGCGCCACTTTTGAAGCCTGCCAGTGGATACTGGAAAATTATGAAGGCATTCTGCACTTTCATCTGGAGGCTAATATGGCTACCGATAAGAAACACTCGCACATCAATGTGTTGCAGGGAAGAGGCAAAAGTGTAACCGCCGAGATCAGGATTCCTGCACATTTGCTGCAACAGCATCTGGGCTGCAGCCCGGCACATCTCTATGAAATGTACCACAGCAGCAACAGTGGCAGCTATTTGTCTGCCTCCTCCAGTAATGGTCTGCAGGCCGCCAATGCACTCGCTGCTATGTTCACGGCTACCGGGCAGGACATTGCCAATGTTGCAGAGTCAGCACAATCGTGGGTGCAGCTGCGCATGGAGGAAGAAGATAACTTGTTTAGCAGTGTCACCCTGCCGTCGCTAATCATTGGCACCTACGGAGGCGGCACCGGGCTCCCTACTCAGCGGGAATGCCTGGAGCTGATGGACTGCTACGGCAGCGGCAAAGCCCTGAAGCTGGCAGAAATTATTGCCGGCGTAGTGCTGGCCGGAGAGCTTTCCCTGGCAGCCGCCATTGCCTCCCTTGACTGGGTCCCTGCCCATGAGCGTATGGGAAAAAACAGGTGATTTTTCTTTTTACCTGACATAGTAAGAGCGCTCATCAGGCGCTCTTTTTTTGTGCTTTCTGATACATTTTTCTCTGTTTTTAAGTACTAAAGAACTATTGAACGTAACTTTTCCAGCACAAATCATTGCATTATCTAATTAATGTATTATTTTTGGATTAAATATTACTTCTCACAGAAAAGTGAGAATATTAAATTACAAGCTATGAAAAAGTTAATGTTCTTTTTTATCATTTCAGTGTTGGCTTTTCCTGCTTTCTCTCAGAATTA
>JBKHDR010000026.1:0-47414 GCA_046541235.1 Cyclobacteriaceae bacterium
ACAAAACTATGGCAAAGCTAAGTTTATCCCATTCTAACAAAATCATAGGAGGCGTATGCGGCGGTCTGTCTGAATATTTCGGGCTGGATGCCACCATACTCAGGATTGTATTTGCCGTAGCCACCGTAGTAGGTTTTGGCTCGCCTATACTAATTTATATCGTGCTGTTTCTTGTGATGAAGTTCAGTAACTAAAAATGCTAAAAATGTCATTGTCTTCACCTGGAGACAGTGACATTTTTTTTGATATGGCAAAATAAGGCGCCTGACTGTTGAAAAATTTTTCCTCACCTGACAACTTGAGACTAGCTCCCGCAGCTCCCGCAGTCAATGGATTTGATGCCTTTAAACTCTAGCTTTTACAAGTTTCTATGTCAGCAGATCTGCTGCCGTTGAGTATTTCCCGCTCCTAATCTACTTCAATAAAAGATCAGGTAGTATTTGAAGCAAAAAAAATAGTTAAAAGCTGATAAGGGATTACAAAAAAAATCACCTTTAGCTCTGTTTACGTTATCTTTAGGAAAGAACTGTAAAGAAAATGGATATAAAGGCAGAAAAGGCGGCTCTATTAGAGCAGCTAGAGCAGGTTGAAGATCCTGAGTTAATCCGCGCTATAAAAAATATGCTTGACTACGGTTTGAAAAAGCAAAAAACCGATCCGGCTTTCATTTCCTCACTCAAGAGGGCACTGGAACAGTCAGATAAGGAAGAAGGGCGTCCGCACAAAGATGTAAAACAAGATTTTCGTAATCGCTATCCGGCATGAATCTGCCTGTGATCTGGACTCCAGAAGCAGAGGCTACATTTCAGGCACAACTTGATTATCTGGAGGAAGCCTGGCCTGAAATCACTTTGCGCAAGTTTATTGACAGAGCTTTTGAGGTAATTGATCACTTGGGAGAGCATCCTGAAATGTATCCTGTTTATCAGGCCCGGCAGCACATCCACTATTGTGTGATTAATCCCTATGTTACCTTGTACTACAAGGTCAAGGAGGAGCAAGTAGATTTGTTGTTGTTTTGGCCAAGCCGGCAGGATCCGGACAAATTGCCCTTGTAAACAGATGTTTATTTTTCAGGCAGAGCAAAAAAAATCAGCAGAAACCAAGCCCTGCTGATGATCACTTTTAGATAATTTTACCGGGATTTTTAACTCCCGCAGCCCACACAGTCAAAAGATGAATCCATAGGCTTGGTGCCGTTGAGCTTCATCTTCAGATTGTGGATCTTATCGCGAATTTCCATGTCTTTAAACATATCGCCACTCAGCTGGCCTTCTAATTCTTTAATTTCTTCAGCTATGCTTTCCCTGAAGGTTTGGGTATTTTCCATAGTCGTTTTTTTTAAAAAGAGTAACGCCCTGAAACTACAAAGGTTTCGATGTAGAGGCACACAAATGTCAGTTTTGTCTGAAATATGAAATGTTATTTTCATAGTGAAACAGGAATCCGTAAACTTGCAAATAAAAATTAGGCATATGAAAACAGCAGAAATCCACACCAATAAAGGTGTCATGAAGGTAGAATTTTTTGAAAAGGATGCTCCCAACACGGTAGATAACTTTATAAACCTGAGCAAAAAAGGCTTCTACGACGGGCTCACCTTCCACCGGGTCATTCCCAACTTTGTGATTCAGGGTGGCTGCCCTCAGGGTACCGGCGCTGGTGGCCCGGGTTATACCATCAAATGCGAGCTAAGCGGTGATAATCAGTACCACGACAGGGGTGTGCTCTCTATGGCGCACGCCGGCCGCAATACCGGAGGCTCACAGTTCTTTATCTGCCATAACCGCGAAAATACCAAGCACCTGGATCGTCAGCATACGGCTTTTGGTAAAGTGGTCGAGGGTGATGAAGTGATAGATAAAATCCGCAAGGATGATGTGATTGAGAAGATCGTGGTGAATGAGGAGTAACTGCTAACCTTTTAAGTATTATAGCGGGGGCTGGCCTGATAGCTGGCCCTTTTTATATTAACTACATCCTATTCGCCACATACACCCCACCCAGTATGGCTCCCATGCCCAAAAAATGGTAAACAGAAAGGCCTTCACCATCCAGTACGCCCCATACCACGGCAACTATCGGTATGAGGTAAGTGACCGAACTGGCAAACACCGCCGTCTGCATCTGTACCAGCCTGTTGAAGAGAATCAGTGCCAGGGCGGTGCCTATCACGCCCAGGGCTATAATAGCAAGCAGAGGCCATAGGGCATCAGGCTGCTGTGCATGCTGGGTGAAAGAGGTAAAGCCAAAAAGATAAGCCGCAGCCAGCGGGCCTACAAACAGCAGTGATACACTGGTAATCACTACCGGGTGGATTTCAGGCGTATAGTTCTTAATGATGTTCAGGTTAAGGCCGTAGCAGATGGTAGCCCCGATTACAAGCAGCGCATACAGGTTGATCTGGCCGATGCCCGAGCCGGTGCCTCCCAGGATCAGGATCAGCGAGCCGATAAAACCAATGCCTAGCCCCAGGCCGCTCTTGGAAGTAATAGGCTTACCAAAAAAGGCAGCCCCCAGCAAAAGGGTACATAGCGGCGTCAGGGCATTCAGTATGCCGGTAAGTGAACTGCTGATGGAGGTCTGGGCGGTAGCAAACAGAAAGGCAGGGATAAAGCTACCTACGAAGCCGATGATAAGCAGTATCATCATCTGCCTGCGGCTGAGTCCGCGTAGCTTGGGAACGGCCACGGGCAACAGGAACAGCGCCGCAGATACAATCCTGAGCGCACCTACTTCACCAGCCGCAAATACATTGAGCCCCTTTTTGATCAGTATAAAGGAACTGCCCCACACCAGGGCAAGTACAGAAAGCATCAGCCAGGGCAGCCACTGCTGCTTTTTTTCTTTTACGGCCTCCTTCAGGGCAGAAGTCTTCATTTATACTACTACTGCCTCCTGCTGAAAGTAGCCGTCAAACTCTTCGCCTATGCTATCCAGCAAATCATAAATTTCGGCGGCATGGTCTGCCTCTACCAGCTGAGAGCGGTAGGTCTTGATACCGGGAATCCCCTTGAAGTAGTTGGTGTAGTGGCGGCGCATTTCAAAAATGCCTTTTTTCTCGCCTTTCCACTCTACTGAAAATTCCAGGTGCTTCTTGGCAGTGGCTACTCTCTCTTTCATAGTAGGGGGAGCCAGTTTCTCGCCCGTCTTCAGAAAATGCTTGATCTCGCGGAAGATCCAGGGATAGCCGATGGCCGCCCGGCCAATCATAATGCCATCTACGCCATATTTGTTTTTGTACTCCAATGCTTTTTCGGGAGAGTCAATATCACCATTGCCAAAGATAGGAATATGAATGTCGGGTTGGTTCTTCACCTCGGCGATATACTCCCAGTTAGCTACGCCTTTGTACATCTGCTTGCGGGTACGGCCGTGAATGGTAAGTGCCTGAATACCTACATCCTGCAGGCGTTTGGCTACTTCTATGATTTTGATAGAATTCTCATCCCAGCCCAGGCGGGTTTTCACAGTTACCGGTAATTGTACCTGCTTAACAATCTCACCGGTCATTTGCTGCATCTTAGGCAGGTCCAGGAGAATGCCGGCACCAGCACCTTTGCAGGCGACCTTCTTCACCGGGCAGCCGTAGTTGATATCCACCACTTCGGGCCCGGCTTCTTCAGCTATAGCCGCTGCCTGTCGCATGGGGTCAATCTTGTCACCAAAGATTTGTATGCCGATGGGGCGCTCGTAGTCGTAGATGTCGAGTTTCTCCACGCTTTTCTCCGCATCGCGTATCAGGCCGTCGGCCGAAATGAATTCCGTATACATCATATCGGCGCCATTCTCTTTGCACACCGCCCTGAAGGGCGGGTCGCTCACATCTTCCATAGGAGCCAGCAGGAGGGGAAAATCGCCTAGTTCTAAATTACCGATCCGTACCAAAGTGTATTCTTTTTGGGATTTTACAGTTGAAAAGCAAAGATAAGTCTTAAATCATTTTAATTTGTAATGACTATGGAAATACAATTTTGAGCAGAATTATGTTTCTTTAAGCCGCGAAAAGGCTTTATTCTTCGCATATTACTATTTGAATGAGTATTTATCTTCGGCCCAACACTTAGGTGTGGCATTAGTTCAGTGATTACATTTTTGTACAGCCTTGATTTGATGAAAGCAGATATACAGGAATACCAGGATAGCTCCAGGCGCAGTTTGATCGCCTCTCTTTTTTTACTTACGGGCTTTATCATGCTTGGGCTGGTGGCGGGTAATTTTGTGGGTATCGCTCTGTCTCTGCCTTTTTATGAAGGCGACTGGCAGGGCATGCTGGCGGCACTGGCTGACCCTACAGAGAATCCCGGCTCGCGCAGAGCCCTGCTGATCATACAGGCCTGCACTTCGCTCTTTGGCTTTATACTCGCCCCGCTGCTCTACCGCAGCTTCATAGAAGGAAAATCCCCCCAGCCATTCTTCAGTGATCAGCACCTGGATATAGGCCTGCTGCTACTGGTGATGTTCATTGTCATGATTTTTATGGTAGGCAATTCGGTAATCATAGAGTGGAATATGAACATCGACTTCGGGCAGCTTTTTCCACAGTTTGAAGAATGGGCCAGTGCCAAGGAAGAGCAGCTCAGAAAAATGACGGAATACCTTACCCGCTTTACCAATATAGGAGGCCTGTTGGTAGGGCTGATCGTGATCGCTGTTATTCCCGCCATAGGCGAAGAACTGGTTTTCAGGGGCTTGGGCCAGAGAATACTGACCGGGCTTAGCGGTAGTCATCATGCCGGCATCTGGATAGCGGCCTTTCTCTTCAGTTTTATTCATCTGCAGTTTTATGGCTTTTTTCCGCGCCTTCTGCTGGGTGCTTTGTTCGGATATATTTATTATTGGTCGGGTAACCTGTGGTATCCCATTTTTGCCCACTTTGTGAACAATGCCTTCACATTGGTTATGCTTTACATGTATCAGCAGGAGGCCACAGATATGAACATTGAAGAGACAGATGTCGTACCTTTGGGCACAGCATTACTGGCCATAGCCGCTACTATAGGTCTGCTTTATTTTTTCAGAAAAAAAATGTTTGAAATACGGGCGGAATGAACAGCAACTGGCAGAGAGTATATAGCACAAACATGATGTACCGGGCTGAGATTGTAAAGGCGGTACTGGAAGACAACCATCTCAATCCGGTGCTGATAGATAAGCAGGATACCTCTTATCACTTTGGTCAGATTGAGATATATGTGGCAGCTGAAGAAGTAATATATGCCATGAAAATCATTGAAGATGATATCAGTTTTAAATAAATACAACAACATTACCCAGCGGATCGTCACGGCCATTCTTGGCATTATCATCGTGATTTTTTCCGTCTATTTTAGCCAGTGGACCTATTTTGCCCTTTTCTTTTTCATTACCGTACTCACCCAACTGGAGTTTTACAAGCTCACCGGCCTGGATGGGATGGTGCCCCTCAAGTCAGCCGGAACCATGACTGGCGGCCTGGTGTATACACTGAGCTTTCTGATAGAAGGAGGGATGATCGAGAGCAAATATTATTTCCTGGTTTTCCCGGCGATGGCCAGCATTTTTTTTATCAAGCTTTACAAAAAATCAGACAAAAAACCCTTTACCAATATCGCCTATACTCTATGTGGTATTTTTTACGTAGCCATTCCCTTTGCCTTGCTCAACGTAATTGCTTTTTGCCAGGAAGGTAAATATAGTTTTCAAATTGTACTAGGCATATTATCCCTATTCTGGGCCAGCGATACGGGAGCTTATTTTGCCGGGGTTAAATACGGTAAAACGCAGCTGTTCGCCCGGGTCTCACCCAAAAAATCCTGGGAAGGCAGTATCGGTGGCGCAGTTACTGCATTGGTTACGGCAGTCATGCTTTCTAATTTTTATCAGGACCTGAACAGCCTGCAATGGCTGGTAGTGGGAGCGATCATTGTGGTGACCGGAACTTACGGTGACCTGGTGGAATCATTGTTCAAGAGGAGTATAGCTATCAAGGATTCAGGTACTAAATTACCCGGACATGGCGGTTTTTTGGATCGCTTTGACGGATTGCTGATTTCCTCCCACTTTATCATGCTATTCTTAAAAATTTTTTAATATTAGTATGTTTTTTGATACAAGTATCAATTATATCAAATTATTTTTTACTTAGTTTTGCCAAATATTTAATACTAGTTTTTCTATGACTTACGTAGAACCGGCTCCGATTAAGGATAAAGAAAATCCTTTTGAGTCTATGATGTCTCGGTTCCATATAGCCTCACAGGCACTGGGACTGAATGATGAAGTGTATAATGTGTTGAAAAACCCCGTTAAGCAGGTTATTGTATCATTGCCTATCACAATGGACGATGGTTCCATCCGCGTATTTGAAGGTTACCGGGTTATTCACTCCAATATCCTGGGACCCTCCAAAGGTGGGGTGCGCTACGATATGGGTGTAAACCTGGACGAGGTAAAGGCACTTGCCGCCTGGATGACCTGGAAGTGCGCTGTAGTAGATATTCCGTATGGTGGGGCCAAAGGCGGTATCCGCTGCAACCCCCGGCAGATGTCTTCAGGAGAGGTAGAGCGTCTTACCCGTGCCTATACCCAGGAAATGATCAATATCTTTGGTCCGGACCGCGATATTCCGGCGCCTGATATGGGTACAGGTCCTAACGAAATGGCCTGGCTGATGGATGAATACTCCCGTGCCCATGGTATGACGATCAACTCCGTAGTAACCGGTAAGCCCTTGGTACTGGGCGGATCGCTTGGTCGCGCCGAAGCTACTGGCCGCGGTGTAATGGTGTCGGCTTTTGCTTCTATGGAAAAGCTCAAGATTAATCCTTACAAAGCTACCGTAGCTGTACAGGGCTTTGGCAACGTAGGCTCTTTTGCGGCCCTGCTGATGGAAGAAAGAGGTTGTAAAATCGTAGCTATCAGTGATGTGACCGGCGCCTACTACAACCCGGACGGGATTGATGTCAAGGAGGCTGTGAACTTCAGAAATGCCAATGGCAACTCACTGGCAGGCTTTACCGGTGCTGAGATGATCAACGGCGACGACCTGCTTACGTTGGACGTGGATATCCTGATTCCGGCCGCAATGGAAGATGTGATCACCATCCGTAATGCTGATAAGATACAGGCCAAGCTCATTGTGGAAGGTGCCAACGGGCCTACTTCTGCCAAAGCCGATGATATTATCAACAGCAAGGGAATACTGGTAGTACCTGATATCATGGCCAATGCCGGTGGTGTTACGGTTTCTTACTTTGAGTGGGTGCAGAACCGCCTCGGCTACAAGTGGACCCGCGACCGCGTCAACCGCCGCTCTGACCGGATCATGAAAGATGCTTTTGAGCGTGTTTACCAGACAGCGATTAAATATGGCGTATCCTTGCGCATTGGTGCTTACATCGTAGCTATTGATAAAGTAGCGAATACTTACAAATATCGTGGGGGTTTCTAGATTTTTGTTGTGCGGCATTGGTTGTCAGAAACAAATACTCTTATTTCGTAGTATCAACAGATAACCAATCGAATACTTTTGTCTAGATCCATGACAATTCATAAAGAAGGAAGAATGCTGCTACTGGTATTACTCATTGTACTGGTAGCAGCTAACCTCCTGGTAGTGTCCTTATTACCAGGCAGGGGCGAGTTGCATCGTGCCACCATCATTGCCAGTGTTATTTTTTTCCTGCTGATCCTACAGTTTTTCCGTAGCCCCAGGATACGCATACAGAGCGACGAAAAGCAGGTACTTGCCCCTGCCGACGGTAAGGTGGTAGTAATAGAAGAGGTAGAAGAGCATGAGTACTTTAAAGGAGAACGCAGGCTGCAAATATCCATCTTTATGTCCCCTCTCAATGTTCATATCAACCGTACCCCGGTTTCAGGAGTGATCAAATATTTTAAGTACCACGCAGGTCAGTACCTGGTGGCCTGGCATCCCAAATCCAGTACCGATAATGAGCGAACCACAGTAGTGGTAGAAATGCATGATGGCCTGGAGGTGATGGTAAGGCAGATCGCCGGCGCTATGGCCCGCCGAATCAAGTGGTATATTGATGAAGGTGATAGGCTCAGCCAGGGTGATGAGTTTGGTTTCATTAAGTTTGGCTCCAGGGTAGATGTGTATCTGCCACTTGGCTCCAAAGTTAAAGTCAGCATAGGAGACAAAACTAAAGCGGCCCGTACCGTACTGGCAGAACTTAGCTCCGAAGAGTAGTCGTTTCTCTGTAACTCCTCGATTTATTCCACGGCTTCCATTACTATTCTGACCATTTCCCCTATCTGTGAAGGCTCAAGCCAGCGGGTAACGATGACCAATTCATTCTCCTGGTCTACAACGATAAAATTACCGCCGAAGCCGGCAGCATAAAAGAGATGCTCAGGCACGCCTTCCCACTTCCGGGGCCCCCGGTTAAGCCACCACATATAGCCATAGCTTTCGTTGGCGGCTGAAGGCTGCTGCAAATTATTTATCCAGTTTTCCGAGATCAACTGCTGCCCGTTCCACTGTCCGTTTTGCATGAAAAGGAGGCCAAAGCGGGCATGGTCCAGGGTGTTGATGAAAAGGCCCCCTCCTGAATGCCCTCCGCCACTGACTGACTGCATCATCAGCCCATCTATATTGACAAATGAGTTTTCGTAGCCATACCAGCGCCAGCCGGAGGAGGCTCCTATGGGGTCCATGATTTTTTCTTTAAGTACCATAGGCAGGGGCTTACGCCAAAGCTGTAGTAAGGAGTAAGCCAGCACATTAACGCGCACGTCATTATATTCAAAAGTGGAACCGGGGGTTCTTAGCTCACGACTTTTCCAGTCATCTATACCACCTTCAGCCGGCGGACGGTCTGCCCAGTCGTACATGCCGAAAAGCTCTCCTGACCAGTCAGATGACTGATCCAGCAGCTGTCTCCAGGTAATCTGGCTGTTGTGATCTCCCTCAAAAGTACCGTCCCAGACGTAACTACTCACTTTATCATTCACATCCCGAATCAGTCCGCTGTCTACTGCCAGGCCTGCCACCGTAGAGAGGTAGCTTTTGGTCACGCTGAAAGTCATGTCCACCCGTTCTACGTCTCCCCAACTGGCCACGATGTAGCCGTTTTTGAGGATAAGCCCGGCGGGGCCGCCTCTTTCTCTGACCGGACCCGCTAGTTTATGATAGGGCTCACGCTCGAAGCCTTCAAGGATGGCTATACGCAGGTCGCGGGCACCTTTATATTCATTGGCCTGGGCAAAATCAATGGCTTTCTGAAGCTGCTCGGCGCTCAGCCCCAGTTCAGAAGGTTTGCGCTCAGCCCAGTTTTCGCCGACAGGCGGATAATAAGCCTGCTGCGCCAGCAGTGGCTGTTGTACATTAAATAAGAGACAAACAAAGAGGGGTAAGCAAATAAAGCGAAGGTTTCTTTTCATAAAGGGTAGAAGCAGTAAATCAGGATAAAACTTAGAAGCGGGCCGCCATCAGCAGGTTGAGGTCACGGTACTTGAGGCCAAATTTTTTACCAATAGCTGCATTGGTCAGGCTGCCACGGTAGGTATATACGCCCCGCATAAACCAGCGGTACTGGTAGATCATCTCGTCTACGCCACCCACATCCTGCATTTGGATAAGAATAGGCGTAAAAATATTACTAAAAGCCGTAGTGGCGGTACGAGCTACCAGCGAAGGAATATTAGGTATACAATAGTGAATAACATTGTATTTGCGAAATACGGGGTTTTTAAAAGATGTCAGCTCAGAAGTCTCTATGCAGCCTCCCTGGTCAATACTGACATCAATAATTACCGACTCCTCCTTCATATTAGCCACCATCTCTTCGGTGACGATGATATGATTGGTGCCCTTTTCAGCCCGTATAGCACCGATGAGCAGGTCAGCCTCCTCCAGTGCTTCGCCCAGGGTACTGATATCCATGGTAGAGGTATATACCTGCTGTCCAAGGGCATGTTTGATACGGCGCAGCTTATAAAGCTGGTTGTCAAACACCTGTACCTGCGCACCCAGGCCCAGTGCTGCGCGGGCGGCATATTCGCCCACCGTACCGGCACCCAGTATCACCACCCGGGTGGGAGGTACACCGGTGATGCCTCCCAGGATCATACCTTTGCCGCCCGATACGCTGCTCAGGTATTGAGAGGCGATGGAGATAACGGCATTGCCGGCAATTTCGCTCATGGCACGCACCACCGGCATACCGCCTACTTTATCCTCCAAAAACTCAAAAGCTACCGAGGTGATCTTTTTCTTATTAAGCGCATTGATATATTCTGGCGAGCGGTTGCCGAGCTGCAAAGCAGAAATGAGCGTAGCCCCCGGCTTTATCATTTCTATCTCGTCCAGGCTGGGGGGTTCTACTTTGAGGATCACATTGGCTTCCAGGGCTTCTTTGGCCGAATAAACTATCTTAGCCCCCGCTTCACTAAATTCATTGTCAGAAAATTTGGAGCAGGTACCCGCACCTGTTTCCACAATGATATCGTGCCCATTGCTGGTCAGTACGGAGATGGCTTTGGGAGTGAGCATCAGGCGGTTCTCCTGCATGGAGGTTTCCCGTGGGATACCCATATTCAAGGGTTTATTACCTTCTTTTACTTTGAGCAGCTGCTCCTGAGGATAAAGGGCCTGTTCGGTTGCCAGTTCCCTGAATCCTGATTTACGTTGATCACTCATGTTGGCTTAGATAGATTCTTCTGCTATGGTCACTACTGACCTCTATATCAATACGAAGAAATTCTTCCGGAAGCAAATTTTCTATACGTTCAGGCCATTCTACCAGGCAAAGCCTGCCTGAGTAGAAATAATCCTCAGTGCCTATATTCCAGGCTTCTTCCTCATCCTCTATACGGTAGAAGTCAAAATGGTACAGCGTCTGCCCACCGGAGGTACGATATTCGTTTACCAGGGCAAAGGTAGGACTGGAAACATTATCTTCCACATCCATCGCCTTACAAATTGCTCTGATCAGGGTGGTTTTGCCGGCACCCATAGCGCCGTAAAACAGCCATACCTTTTTATCTCCCGCCTTACTGATGATCTCCCGGGCCGCTTCGCCTGCCTGTTCGGGCTGCTCCAGTACTATAGTTATTTTTTTTTCAGACATTCCTGGTATTCAGGGTGATCACCGGCACGATCATCTCTTCCAGAGATACCCCACCGTGCTGAAAGGTATCCCGGTAATAGTTGACATAGTAATTGTAATTATTCGGATAAGCGAAAAAGAAATCCTGTGTGGCGAAGGCATAGGTAGTAGATACATTGAGCCGTGGCAGGAAAAGGCTTTCCGGTTTCTTGACAGCATAAATTTTATTGTTGTCAAAATTAAGGTTTTTGCCCTGCTTGTAGCGCAGGTTGGTATTGGTGTTACGGTCACCAATGATTTTGGCGGGGCGTTTTACCCGTATGGTACCGTGATCAGTAGCAATGATGACTTTGGCTTTTTCACGGGCAATGCGCTTGAAGAAGTCCAGCAGGGGAGAATGCATAAACCAGGAGCGTGTGATGGAGCGGTAGGCCGACTCGTCAGGCGCCAGCTCGCGGATCATTTCCAGGTCGGTACGGGCGTGGGAGAGCATATCCACAAAATTGTACACCACCACATTGAGGTGGTTGGAGAGCAGGTTAGACACCTGGTCCACCAGCTGACGACCCTGCTGGGTCTGGGTGATTTTGTGGTAGCTATGCTTGATATCCAGGCGTCTCTTCTTGAGCTGCCGCTTCAGGAATTCATGCTCGTGGTGGTTTTTCCCCTCATCCAGGTCTTCACCCACCCAGATATCGCTATGGTACTTCTCCATATCGGAGGGTAGCATCCCGGAAAAAATTGCATTACGGGAATAAGCCGTGGTAGTAGGCAGGATAGAATAAAAGTTGGTATCTTCTTCCAGGTTGAAGTGGCTGAGCACCGTAGATTCTATGATTTTCCACTGGTCGTAGCGCAGGTTATCTATCACGATGAAGAAGAGCGGGCGCTCGTCGCTGATGTGGGGAAAAACCTTTTTGAGCATCAGCTGATGCGAGAGCAGCGGCTTGTCGGCATTCACGTCATTGAGCCATGACTCGTAATTTTCAGTAACAAAACGGGCGAAGTTGCTGTTGGCTTCCTCTTTCTGCATGTCCAGAACGTCTGACATGCTTTTTTCTTCAGTATTGTCGATCTCCAGTTCCCAGTACACCAGCTTCTTGTATACTTCCACCCACTCCTGGTGATCCATCTCTTCGTTGAAGGCCATGCTGATGTTCCGAAACTCCTGCTGGTAGCTTAGGTTGGTCTTCTCGGTAACCAGGCGCTTATTTTCCAGTATCTTCTTGACCGACAGCAGGATCTGGTTAGGGTTGAGGGGCTTGATGAGGTAATCGCTGATTTTGGCGCCTATGGCCTGCTCCATGATCATCTCCTCTTCGCTTTTGGTGATCATCACCACAGGTATGTTGGGGCGGGAGGCCTTGATATAATCCAGCACCTCCAGGCCGCTCATGCCTGGCATATTTTCATCCAGGAAAATAATATCAAAATTACGCTGGTCGAACGCCTCAATGGCATCAGCGCCACTGTTGACGGTCACCACTTCATAGCCTTTGTTTTCCAGGAAAAGGGTATGGGGTTTCAGCAGGTCAATTTCATCATCAGCCCACAAAATACTATATCTTTGCATCAAATGTCTTCTGTTTAGTCGTATTAAACTTATACCCGGATAGTGCGGTTCAAAAAAGTGTAAGGCTACCTATGCTGACGAAGAATGACAAAGTAGCGAAAAATTATTCTGCGAATATTCAAAAAGATACGAAAAAAAAGTTGAACAAGAGAAAAGTTTTTAACGATCCGGTATACGGCTTCATCAACATTCCCAGTGACCTGATTTTTGACATCATCGCCCATCCTTACTTTCAGAGGTTACGTCGTATTCGCCAGATGGGTTTAGCCGACTTTGTTTATCCCGGCGCTCTGCATACCCGGTTTCATCATGCGCTGGGTGCCATGCACCTGATGCAGAACACCCTGGGCAGCCTGCGTTATAAGGGGCAGGAAATTTCTGATGATGAGTTTGAAGCAACGCTTATCGCCATTCTCCTGCATGATATCGGCCACGGACCTTTCTCTCATGCGCTGGAGTATGTACTGCTGCCTGGCATCGGGCACGAGCAAATGTCGCAACTGATCATTCGGCATATCTGCGACCATTTTGGAGGCAATACCGAGCTGGCTTACCGCATCTTCAGCGGGCAGTACGAGCGCAAATTTTTTCACCAGCTGGTTTCCAGCCAGCTTGACATTGATCGTTTGGACTATCTCAAGCGCGACTGCTTTTATACCGGAGTATCTGAAGGAGAGATTGGGGCCGACCGCATCATCAAGATGCTGGATGTGCGCAATGATGAAATCGTAGTAGAAGAAAAGGGAATTTACAGCATAGAAAATTTTCTGAACGCACGCCGCCTGATGTACTGGCAGGTGTATTTGCACAAAACCAGCGTAAGCGCCGAGAAAATGCTCATCTCTACCATCAGCCGGGCTATTTACCTGGCGCGTTCGGGAATGGAGGTACCTGCTGGTCCGGCCCTGGCTTTTTTCCTGAAGAAGCCGGTATTACTGGAAGAACTTAAACAACAGCCTGAGTACTTAAAAACCTATGCCGCCCTGGATGATATTGACATCTGGGCAGCCATTAAGATGTGGCAGGATCATCCCGATAGAGTGCTTTCTGAACTGAGCCGTCGCCTGCTGGAGCGCCGCCTCTTCAGGATCAGACTGAGTAATGAGGCACCTGACGAAGAGGGCGTGCAACAGCTGGCTGCCCAGCTGAAGCATAAAATGCAGCTCAACGACGAAGAGCTGCCTTACTTTATGGTACATGGCCATATCAGTAATGCCGCCTATGTTTCTGAAGGGCAGAAAATCAATATTATCACCAAAGAGGGCAAGATTTTTGACATAGCACAGGCATCTGATCTGCCTAATATCAAGGCAATGAGCAAAATTGTAAAGAAATACTACTTATGCTGGCCGAAGGATGTCGTCCCGGCAGCAGATAGCTTAGACCACAAATAAGAATCATGATAGAATTCAGCGTTGATTACATCGCAACACTGCTCAATGGTGAAGTAGAGGGTGAGGGGAGTGTAAAGATCAACCAGTTGGGTAAAATTGAAGACGCACGTCCGGGCGCCATTACCTTTCTTTCAAATCCCAAATACGAGCCTGCCATTTATCAGACCAGGGCTAGCGCAGTCATCGTAAAAAGAGATTTTCAGCCTAAAAAAACCTTAAATACTTCTCTAATCAGAGTTGAAGACCCGTATCTTGCTTTTACGGCCCTGCTTGAAGAATATCATAAACTGATTACCTTTCAGAAGAAAGGGGTAGAAGAACCCGCCTTTATCAGTCCTAATGCCACAGTGGGAGATGAAGTGTACCGCGGTGCCTTCTCCTATATCGGGGCTAACTGCAAGATCGGCAGCCATGTCAAGATCTATCCCCAGGCATACATTGGTGACAACGTGCAGATAGGAGACCATACCATCATACAAAGTGGGGTCAAAATATACCCGGGTACCATCATTGGCTCCCATTGCGTAATCCACGCAGGCACCGTAATCGGGAGTGATGGTTTTGGCTTTGCGCCTCAGCCCGATGGCACCTATAAGACCATTCCTCAACTGGGCAATGTGGTCATCGGTCATCATGTCGATATTGGTGCCAATACAACCATAGACTGCGCTACGCTGGAATCTACTATCATCAGAGATGGAGTGAAGATGGATAACCTGATCCAGATTGCTCATAATGTAGAAGTAGGAGAAAACACCGTCATTGCCGCGCAGGCCGGTGTGTCGGGCTCTACCAAGATAGGCCGCAACTGCGTAGTGGCCGGGCAGGTAGGCATCATCGGGCATCTTAAAATCGGTGATAACAGCAAGATAGGTGCCCAGGCAGGAGTAGGTAAATCTCTGGAACCTAACAGCATAGAACTGGGCAGCCCCAGTTTTGATAGAACAAAATACCTGCGTGTATATGCTGCTTTCAAGAACCTCCCCGATTTAGTAAAGCGTATCCAAGAACTAGAGAAAAAAGTATTAACTTTGTCCGGAAGCGAAAGCGAGGACTAATCAATGATGAACATTAGACAACACACAATCAAGAAGTCAGTCACCGTATCAGGCGTAGGCCTGCATACCGGCGTGAATGCCAACATGACTTTTCTGCCTGCAAAACCTAACCATGGAATCAAATTCCAGCGCATCGACATTGAAGGACATCCTGTTGTAGACGCGGATGTAGACAATGTAGTGGATCTCTCCAGGGGTACTACCATTGAGCAGAGCGGCGCCCGTATCAACACCGTAGAACATACCCTGGCTGCCCTGGTGGGTATGCAGGTAGACAACGTACTGATACAGCTTGACGGGCCCGAGCCTCCTATCATGGATGGTAGCTCCCGCATGTTTGTAGATGCCCTGATGGAAGCCGGGCTGGAGGAACAAAGCGCGCTGCGCAATTTTTACGAAGTGAAAGAAGGGATCTTTCACCGGGAGCCCGCCCGTAATGTAGAGATTGCGGCCCTGCCCCTGGATGATTACCGCATCACGGTGATGATAGATTATAACTCTCCTGTACTGGGGAGTCAGCATGCCTCACTCAACGACATCTCGCAGTTTCCCAAAGAAATTTCTGCCTGCCGTACTTTCTGCTTCCTGCATGAGCTGGAAATGCTCTACCAGAACAACCTTATCAAGGGAGGAGACCTTAACAATGCCATTGTGGTGGTAGACCGCAAGGTAGAAGAGGGAGAGCTTGATCACCTCGCAGGGCTTTTTAACAAGCCGCGGGTAGAAGTAAAAAGCGAGGGTATACTCAACAACGTAGAACTTCGTTACAAAAACGAACCGGCAAGGCACAAACTGCTTGATATGGTGGGTGACCTGGCGCTGGTCGGCCGCCCACTCAAGGCGCAAATACTGGCAGCCCGTCCGGGACACGCAGCTAACGTGGCATTTGCTAAGAAACTGAAAAAGGCAATGCGCGAAAGCACCAATGCCAATGTGCCTCAGTATGATGCCAAGCTGCCGCCAGTGCTGAATATCAACCAGATCAGCCAGATGCTGCCCCATCGCTATCCTTTCCTGATGATAGATAAAATTTATTACCTGGATGATACGACCGTTTGTGGCATCAAAAATGTGACTATGAACGAACCCTTTTTCCAGGGGCATTTTCCCGGGAATCCCGTGATGCCGGGTGTATTACAGGTAGAGGCAATGGTACAGACTGGCGGTATACTGGTACTTAGTACTGTGCCCGACCCTGAAAATTACTGGACTTACTTTTTAGCTATTGAAAACTGCAGGTTTAGAAAGATGGTGCTCCCCGGTGATGTGCTGACCCTGAAGTGCGAACTGCTCGCACCTATCAAGCGAGGTATTGCCAAAATGCGGGGTGAGGCATACGTAGGCAATACCCTCGTATGCGAAGCTACCATGTCTGCAAGTATTGTACGTAAAGACTCATGAATCAACCCCTAGCATACATTCACCCCGAGGCCAAAATCGCCAACAATGTGGTTATCGAGCCCTTCAGTACCATTCATAAGAACGTGGTCATTGATGAAGGGACCTGGATAGGCTCCAATGTGACGATTATGGAAGGTGCCCGCATCGGAAAAAATTGCCGTATCTTTCCCGGAGCCGTCATTTCAGCCGTGCCTCAGGATCTAAAGTTTGCCGGAGAGGAGACCCTGGTCGTCATCGGAGACAATACCACCGTAAGAGAGTGCGTAACGATCAACCGGGGAACAGTGGATAAGTTTAAAACCAAAATTGGTAACAATGTATTGCTGATGGCCTATGTGCACATAGCCCATGACTGTGAGATCAGCGACAACTGTATACTGGCCAATGCAGTGCAGGTAGCCGGTCATGTGCTTATTGATGAGCATGCCTTCATCGGGGGGACCAGTGCCGTACACCAGTTTGTTAAGATCGGTGCCCACGCCATGATTTCAGGGGGCTCCCTGGTGCGCAAAGATGTGCCTCCCTATACCCGGGCAGCCCGTGAGCCGTTGGGCTACAGTGGAATCAACTCCATCGGCCTGCGCCGCAGAGGATTCACTAATGAAAAGATCAACGAGATACAGGAAATCTATCGTCTGATTTATTTGAGTGGTATGAATAACTCAACTGCCCTGGATAAAATTGAAATCAACATGACACCCTCTAAAGAGCGGGACGAAATACTGAGGTTTATCCGTAACTCCGAGCGAGGAGTGATGAAGGGCTTTGAACCAGCCGGTTAAATACGCCCTTCTATGTTGGAAATCAGGCTCAACAGGCTGGGAAAAAAATATCAGAGGGAGTGGGTCTTCAGAAACGTGGATCTCACATTCAGGCAGGGTGAGTCTTATGTGCTGTTGGGACCTAACGGTAGTGGCAAATCTACCCTGATGCTGATTATGACTGGACTGCTGTCACCTTCGCAGGGAGAACTGAACTACCTGCTAAATGAGCAGAGGCTGACCGAAGACCAGTATTATCTACACCAGAGTATCGTAGCGCCCTATGAAGAGGTGGTGGAAGAATTTACCCTTCAAGAAATGCTGGATTTTCATTTTGCCTTCAGGCAAGCGATAAAGGGGATGAGTATTCAGGATATTATGGAGGCTATGTTTCTGACACATGCAAAGAAGAAATACATTAAGCAATTTTCTTCAGGCATGAAGCAGCGATTAAAACTGGGGCTGGCTTTTTATTCTCAAAATAACATCCTTTTTCTGGATGAGCCTTGTTCTAACCTGGATGCCCGTGGGATAGATTGGTATCAGCAAGAGGTAAACAAAGTAATGGCAGACCGGCTTCTTGTTGTATGTTCAAATCAGCCGTATGAGTACGAATTTGCGAGACACAAGATAAACATAGAAGAGTTTAAATAAACAGGCCCTTTTTTATCATTTTTTATTGTAACCTTAGTTCATTAACAATAAAACAATATTTTTACCGTGCTTAATACATAAAATTTAGCTTATGAACCATATCAGTAAATTCCTGTACCTGTCAGTTTTTGTCAGCCTGGTTTTCGTTACCGCCTGTAAAAAAGATGATCCCGATCCTGAACCTGAAGTAGTACCCGGAGAAGCCCTCAGAGGTACCTGGGTAGCCACACAGGATAATGCCGTCACGGGTCCTGCCGCAGACCAGTTTGCTAACTTCAGTATCACCATTACCCCTACCGCTGATCAGGTAAGTTATACTACCAATGTCGCTGAAATTCAAGGCGATCCATTGGTATTTCCTGCCAGTGGTACTTTTATCGTAGATGCTACCGATAATTTTCAAACTGGGGCAGAGGTACTGCGGGAGACTGATGATGTCTCAATCAACATGGACCTGTCAGAAGATGGCAACGTGTTGACAATGAACTTTACCATTGCCGTAGATGCAGTAGTAAACGGACGTGTGGCAGGTATCAATGGTGAATATACCTTTATCCTGAATAAGCAGTAATAAACTGCCAGTAGAAAGCCTCAGCTTGTCATTCAGGAGGCTGATCTGTTGGTTTCGTTAGAATGCAACGGATCAGCAGATCAATTTTATTTACCTCAGCCTTACAATGGTGACCCCGGCGCCGCCCCTCTCCACATGTTCATCCTGGGCGTGAGCTACCCGATCATGTTTGCGCAGGTAATCGCGTACCACCTCTCGCAGAATGCCATTGCCCTTACCATGGATGATGCGCAGTTCGTCCATGCCAAACATGCTGGCTTCATCTACAAAATTCTCCAGTTTGGGCAGCGCCTCTTCAGCCCGGTTGCCACGGATATCCAGATTGGTGCTGAAATCAGCAAACTTCTTATTAAGATCAAGCGCGTCCTGCCTGCTGCTGCCGCTGCTCTCTACGGAAGTTTGTTTGAGCATCTTGCGCGATACTTTTTCAAGCCGGTTGAGCTTGATATTGGACTTGAGCGAACCCATCAGTATCTCAGCCTGATTACCCTTGATGTTCAGCACCTCGCCCAGGGCGCCATTGTCTTTTACCCTTATGGCATCGCCCTCCTCAATCTTACCCTGTAGCCTTTCAGCCTTCTCACTGCTGCGCTGACTGACCGGCTCGGGGCGTGTCTGCTTTTTGAGTTGCTCCAGGTCCTCACGGGCAGCGCGGGTGGCTTCCTTTTCAGCTTTATGCTCTTTGATAGAGCGAATGGTAGCTTCAATCCGCTGATTAGCCTCACGCAAAAGCTTTTGAGCTTCCTGCTTGGCTTCGTTGATGAGCTGCTTTTTATTAGATTCTATGTACTCCTTCAGCTCTTCATATTCCTGTGAGAGAGTATTCAGGCGCTTCTCTTTACGGTTCAGTTCCTCATTTAGCGTGTTGAACCGGCTCTTTTCAGCTTCCAGTTCGGTAAGCATCTTGTCAAACTCTACCTTTTCTACGCCTATGTGTTCTTTGGCCCGCTCCAGCACAGCTGTGGGTAAACCAATTTTACGGGCAATCTCCAGGGCAAAAGAACTGCCTGGTTTGCCGATCTCCAACTGGAAAAGGGGCGCGAGCTTCTCCGCATCAAAGCGCATGGCCGCATTGACAATACCCTCCGCTTTGTCGGCAAACTGCTTGAGGTTCGTATAGTGGGTGGTGATGATCCCGTAGGTGCGCAGTGCGTTGAGCTCTTCCAGTATAGCTTCAGCGATAGCACCACCAAACTGAGGCTCGGTACCCGTACCAAATTCATCAATCAGGATCAGGGAGCGCTTGTCGGCAAACTTCAGGAAATGATCCATATTGGTCAGGTGAGAGCTGTAGGTGCTGAGGTCATTTTCCAGCGACTGCTCATCTCCGATATCAATGAAAATACTGCTGAAAATACCTGCCCTTGAATGGTCTGCCATGGGCACCAGCATACCGCACTGCAACATATATTGCAGCAGGGCAACAGTCTTGAGACAAACGGATTTACCCCCGGCATTGGGCCCGGAGATGATAAGGATACGCTGCTGCGAGTCAATCTTTACGTCCAGCGGTACAATCTTTCTGCCCTGCTGCTCCAGGTTCATCTGCAGCAGAGGGTGGCGGGCCTGGTGCCATTCTATCAGATTCCTCTTTTCAAACTGGGGGAAACTGGCTTCAAAGCGCAGCGCAAATCGCGCCTTGGCACGGATGAAATCCATCATCCCCAGGAAATTGTAGGCACTCCTGAGCGAGCGTATGTGCGGACGAACTTCATCAGTTAGGGCAATCAGTATTCTGACGATCTCCCGGCGCTCGCGGTATTCCAGGTCACGTATCTCGTTATTAATTTCCAGTACTTCGGCCGGTTCCATGAAGACGGTCTGCCCGGTAGCCGATTCATCATGCACAAATCCCTTAATCCTACGTTTGTACTCAGCGAGTACGGGTATGACCATTCGCCCACCTCTAACAGTGAGGCTGGCATCTTCGGGCGTGAAGCCACTCTGCCGCGCCTGCCGGAGTATCTGGTCCAGTACCTTACGCAGCCTTACCTGCTCGCTTTGTATCATCCGGCGGATGTTCTGTAATTCAGAGCTGGCATTATTGCGCAAATGTCCCTTTTCATCGATGATGCGGCGGATGCTGTTGAGCAGGTTCTTATCAAGAGAGATAAAACCACCCAGTTTTTTCAGTTCCGGAAACTCCTCTTCTTCGTCTTTGGCAAAAAATTCCAGGCAGCGGAAGATAGTATCCAGCGAAAGCTGCAGCTCATGAAATTCTTCTTCGGTCAGGAAAGTGCCTGGTGTTTTGGCTTTATCAAGATAAGGAGTAACATCCAGGTAATGGGAAGCCGGAAAAGGCAGCTGCCTGACAAGTATCTGCCGGAATTCTTCGGTCTGGGCCAGTAGCTTGCCGATGAGGCTGAAGTCGTCGCTGAAACGCATCTTTTCTACATAATCTGCTCCCAGCGAGCTACTGCAATGCTCTTTGATCAGCTCACGAACAGTATCAAAACCTATTTTATTTTCTAATTGCGTAGGGTATAACAATGCTGTTAATTCTTGTTTGTAGTATTACAAAATAAACCTTGGGTGAATTTTAAAGTTTCAGCCAGCACCTTTAAGCTTTGTTTATTTTGCAAAAATATCTCTTCTGCCTGAATTTTGTAAGACCGCAGGAAAGAAGGCTGCTTAGTATTAACAATAGTTTTTGCTTTATTTGACAGTTTTTCCCGATTTGTGGAGTATAAATTTATGTATGTTCGTCGCAATGCTGGCAGAATGCCTGCAGCAAAAGCCCTATTCTAGACTTTATGAGTAATATCAAAGTCATCATCCCCGCCTTCAACGAAGAAAACTCCGTTGCCAAGGTGCTCAGAGATATCCCGATGGATATAGTCAGCGAGGTGGTGGTGGTAAACAATAATTCTAAAGACGATACCCGAGAGGCAGCCAAAAAGGCTGGCGCTACCGTGCTGGATGAGCCCCGGCAGGGCTATGGCTATGCCTGCCTCAAAGGCATTGACTATGTAACTCAACAGCGGCCTCAGCCCGATATTATTGTATTTTTGGATGCGGATTATTCTGATCATCCGGAAGAACTACCCCGGCTGCTGTTTCCCATCCTGGAAAGGGGAGCCGACCTGGTGATAGGTTCAAGAGCGCTGGGAGAAAGGGAAAGAGGCTCCATGACACCTCAGCAGGTATTCGGCAACTGGCTGGCCTGCCGCCTCATGAAACTGATTTATGGCATACGTTTTACCGACCTGGGGCCGTTCAGGGCCATCCGCTTTGATGCCCTGCAGATGATCGGCATGGAAGATAAAACCTATGGATGGACGGTAGAGATGCAATTGAAGGCCGCCAGGTTGGGCCTGCGTTGTACCGAAGTGCCAGTGAGCTACCGCAAAAGGAGAGAGGGTGTATCCAAAGTATCAGGTACACTCAAAGGGACTGTGCTGGCCGGCTACAAAATTATCTGGACTATACTGAAATATAGCTTGCAAAGCAGCCGCAAAACCGTCAGGAGCTGATCATGGTAGAGAAGAAAATAAGAAAAAAACTTATATGGAAATTCTGATTGCGGTAGGATACCTCATGTGCTTGCTGTTTATTTTCCTTTTTAGCTTGGGCCAGCTCCACCTGACCTGGCACTACCTGCGTCGACTGCGCGAGAAGAAGACGCCTGTGCCTTTTGTAGCAGCTGAGGCCCCTGTGGTAACAGTTCAGCTCCCCGTATACAACGAGCGCTATGTGGTAGAACGGCTGATAGATGCCGTGGCGAACATGGCCTATCCGCCGGAGAAGCTGGAAATACAGGTGCTGGATGATTCTAATGACGAGACTGTACAGCTCATTGCGGATAAAGTAAGCTATTACCAGCAGCAGGGCATTGACATACAGCACATTCGCCGACCAGAGAGAAAAGGCTTTAAGGCTGGTGCCCTGGCTTATGGACTGGAGCAAGCCAAAGGAAATTTTATCGCCATATTTGATGCTGATTTTCTGCCCGCGCCTGATTTTCTGCAGCAGACGGTGCCTCATTTCGCTGCCAACGAAAAGGTAGGTGTGGTACAAGCCCGCTGGGGGCATGTGAATAAAAATTATTCCCTGCTCACCCGCCTACAGGCTTTTGGGCTGGATGGCCACTTTACCATAGAACAGGGCGGGCGCAGCCATGCAGGCAGCTTCATTAATTTTAACGGCACCGGAGGTATATGGCGCAAAAGCTGCATACTAGACGCCGGCGGCTGGTCAGACGATACCCTGACCGAAGACCTGGACCTGAGCTACCGGGCGCAGATGCGGGGCTGGCAATTCATTTACCTGGAAGAAGTGGAAGCCCCGGCTGAGTTGCCCATCCTGATGCCTGCCATCAAGTCACAGCAGTTTCGCTGGAACAAGGGCGCGGCCGAGTGCGCACGCAAGCACCTGAGGCAGATCTTCAGGGCGCGGCCTGAGCGAAAGTTGAATGGGATACACCGTGCACACGCCGTCATGCATCTGTTCAATTCTTCAGTATTTCTGTTTCTGTTGCTGGGTGCGCTGCTGAGTGTTCCTATGCTCTTTATCAAACAGCAGCACCCTTACCTCAATACTTTTTTCAGGCTGGGAGGCATCTTTGTCATCGGCTTCTTTTCTATTGGCTTCTTTTACTGGGTGGCTACGCAGCGGGTAATCCGCAGGCACAGGTTTTGGTATTTCGTAAAACACTATCCCCTGTTTCTTACCATTACTATGGGGCTTTCGCTGCACAATGCCTGGGCCGTAGCTGAAGGTCTGCTGGGTTTCAAATCTCCCTTCCTGCGCACGCCTAAGTTTAATGTTACTGATGCCCGGGAGAAGATGAAGCGAAACATCTACCTGAAAGCCAGGGTCAGCCCTATTGCCTGGGTCGAGTTGCTACTGGCCTGTTATTTTGCCTTCGGCTTATTTATGGCTTTTCAGACGGCAGATTACGGACTTTTCCTTTTTCATGCCATGCTCATGCTTGGGTTTGGTGCCGTAGCCTGGTTTTCTTTCAGCGCTGCCCGTCATGCCTGAAAGGTACCTCAGCCTGGGTGCAGGAGTTGTTATACTGACCGGCAGTATTTTCTGGCAAAGTTACAGTATCGAGCGCTACCAGACTTTATCACTGTTGCTGACTTTTACGCTTGCTTTTGCTGCTTACCTGTGGATATACTACCAGGTGCAGCACAGTAAAGAATGGGTGGTGCTCATCGCTGCCGCTCTGCTGATCAGGCTCATGCTGCTGCCCATGATGCCCAATCTCTCCGATGACGTATACCGTTTTGTCTGGGATGGCCGCCTGCTGATACAGGGCGAAGACCCTTTTGCTTATTCCCCTGATGAACTTATGCAGAGAGGGTACGACAAAGATCTGGCGGGCATAGACCAGGAACTTTACCAGTCGCTGAATTCTCCCGGCTATTTTACCATTTATCCCCCGGTACACCAGGCAGTATTTGCCCTTTCGGCCTGGCTGGGTAGCAGTGTGTGGCAAAGTGCTGTCATCATCCGCCTGCTGCTGATATTGGGAGAATGCCTCACCTTCTGGCTGCTCTCCCGCCTCTTTCGCCAGCACCGAATTTCTCAAAAGACACTGCTGCTATATGCCCTTAATCCCCTGGTAATTGTTGAACTGACAGGCAACCTGCACTTTGAAGGGCTGATGGTCACTTTCCTCTTACTCAGCTACTGGCTGATGAAGCAGCAAAAACTGCTACTAAGTGCCTCAGGTTTCGGGCTGGCAGTCTGTACCAAACTGCTGCCCCTGATGCTGTTGCCGCTCTACCTCAGGAGACTGGGCTGGAAAAAGGCAGCTGTTTACTATTTAACCGTAGGAGGCGTGGTATTTCTTCTTTTTGCTCCTTTGCTCAGCGAAGCCCTGCTTAGGGGGCTGAGCAGCAGCATTGGTCTGTACTTCCAGAAGTTTGAATTTAACGCCAGCCTTTACTACATCGTGCGGGAGATCGGCTATGAGCTGAAAGGCTATAATACCATCGCCACCTCGGGCAGGCAACTTGCGCTGGCGGCCTTTGCAGGTATCATCATTTTCAGCCTGCTGGAGAGGAAAAAACACCTGCCTGCGGCCTGGATGTGGGTATGGTTGATCTACATGCTGTCGGCCACTACGGTGCATCCCTGGTACATTGTGCCTCTTTTTGTGTTTAGCCTGTTCAGCGGCTATCGCTTCGCCCTGCTGTGGACAGCACTGGTATTTTTCTCTTATGCAGGTTATGAACAAAATGGTTTCAATGAAAATCTCTGGCTCACTTTTATTGAATACCTGCTGGTACTGGGCATGCTGGTGCTGGAATTATGGAAAGGCCCGGCGGCGGAGTGGGGTGCGAGTAAGCTTTAAGTTTGACGTTCAGCGTTGTTTAGTTCAGCGTTTCATAACTTTCAGCCTGCAACTATTTAATACACTTTCTCCCCCTTCTTCAGCCAGACTGACCAGAGGGCATTGTAAGTATGCACCTTGTCGGTAGGCTGCCCTTCAGGATTGACTACCTCCAGGTCCCGATTTTTCCAGGCAAAGATGCCGCCGTAGAGGTTTTTTACCTGCTTAAAGCCTGCCTGCTGTAGTTGCTCGCCAATCCGCTCACTGCGATAACCTACAGTGCAGTAGACCACAATCTCCTGATCACGAGGCACATCCTCTAACTGATCTACATCAAAAGCTTCAAAACCCACATGAAGGGCACCGGGGAGGTGACTTATCTGGTATTCTTCGGGCGCTCTGGTATCGAGTATCATGACATTTTTATGCTGCTGCAGGCTGTCCAGAGCCTCTGCCTGTATGAGGGGCACCGTATGCTCATAGAGCGTATGAAGGAGGCTGTCGTAACTCTGCTGCCCGCAGGCAGTGAATATAATAGCCGTGAGGCAGCTTAGAATCATAAAAATTTTTTTCATGCAGCTTTTGGTTTGTCAGTATAACTAACAAGGAAAGTGGGCGTTTGGTGCACTCCGGCAAATGTAGCTGTGATCAAAAAGTATTCACCCTTGGTTAGTATCCGGAGTTAATTCAGCGGAGGTGCCGGAGCTACCCTCAGCAATAAATCAAGGGTAGCAGCACTGCCATCTTTGAAATTTATCTCTTATTATTGCAAAACGTGCTTTTACAAAAGTTTTGATCGTCAGATTTCATTTTTAGCTATCTTTTTTGCCTTAATTAATCCCCATGAGTTCTTCAACCAATAGTGAAATTCAGAATTATAACAAGCAGGTAGGGCTGAAATTCCAGTTATACAACAGCCTCTTTACTTCTCTTCCTTTTCATAAAGTAGAGAAAACCGGCATACTGCTATCTTCTTTCCTACTCAGCTGCGAAGAAGGCTATGAGCAGGGAAAAAGCCCGCTGGAGATTATTGAGGGTTTTTTTCAGCAGCATACCTCTTATAACGAGGAACAGGAGCAGATCAGGCTGCTTTTTCGCTTTGTGCAATATGCCGAGCGGCAGGTGGTATTGTTTGATGCGGTAGAAGATGCCGCCTATCGCCATATATATGACCTGCAGGGTAGAGGTACGCTCAAGCACCTACAGTCGGAGGTACTACAGCATGGAGCAGAAGCGGAACTGGCCCAAAAGCTAAAAGATTTTTCTATCAGGCTGGTGCTTACCGCCCACCCCACGCAGTTTTATCCCTCAGAAGTACTCGGGATCATCAATGACCTCTCGCAGGCTATTGTGGCCAATGATACCACGGAAATCAACTCTTACCTGCAGCAGCTGGGCAAAACGCCATTTTTCAAGAAAGAAAAGCCTACGCCCTACCATGAAGCGGTAAACCTGATCTGGTTCCTGGAGAACCGGTTTTACCCGGCTGCCGGGCAGATACTTACGGCTTTCAAAGACCAGTTCAGGGATGAGATAGATGTACAGCACCCCATCATCCGGCTGGGCTTCTGGCCGGGTGGCGACCGCGATGGCAACCCTTTTGTCAAAGTAGATACCACCCTCAGAGTAGCTACTGCTTTACGTAAGGCTATTGTACGTTCGTATTATCAGGACATCCGCCGGCTCAAGCGACGACTTACTTTTAAGGGAGTAGCAAACATATTGGCCGAACTAGAAAGGAAGCTCTACGAGAATCACCTCATTCCTGATCCGGAGACAGACCTTTCGCGCGAAGAAATCATCCGCTACCTGGAGGAAATGCGCAGTATGCTGCTGGAGCAGCACAATGGCCTCTTCCTGGATAGGGTAGACCAGCTGCTTAGGAAAGTCAGCCTGTTTGGGCTGCATTTTGCCTCCCTTGATATACGGCAGGATAGCTCAGTGCATAGCGAGCTGCTGGAGCAATTATCTCACCAAGGAGAAGTCTTGCCGTCAGGCTTCGGGAAGTTAAGCGAAGAAGAAAAAATCCAACTGCTGCTGCACCCTTCTGAACAGGTGGATCCGGCAAGCCTGGAAAATGAACTCTTCCGCGACACCATAGAAAGTATGCAGGCGGTGCGGCAGATACAGCAGCAGAACGGCGAACCGGCCTGTCATCGCTACATCATCAGCCATAGCACCAGTGCCCTGGATGTGATCTCAGTATACGGGCTCTTCCTCATGAGCGGCTGGCCTGCCGAAGAACTCAGTGTGGATATCGTACCCTTATTTGAGTCTATTGAAGACCTGCGCAATGCCGCCGACGTGATGCGCAGGCTTTATGAGAACGAAACTTACCGGGCTCATTTGCAAAGGCGTGCAAACGTACAGACCATCATGGTCGGTTTTTCTGACGGTACCAAAGACGGGGGTTATCTGATGGCCAACTGGAGCATCTACAAGGCCAAGGAAGCCCTTACCCGGGTGTCAGAAGAATACGGTATACAGGTCATCTTCTTCGACGGCAGGGGAGGACCTCCTGCCAGGGGTGGTGGGCGTACTCATCAGTTTTATGCCTCTATGGGCAGTAACATTGCCAACAAGGAAATTCAACTCACCATACAGGGACAGACCATCAGCTCCAACTTTGGTACCATCGACAGCGCCCAGTACAATATGGAGCAGCTGATGCATGCAGGGATCAGTAATTCTCTGTTCGGAGGTAGCAAGCCTACCGTCAGCCCGGAAGAAGATGCGCTGATACAGCAACTGGCCAATGAAAGCTTCAGGGCTTACAGCAAACTGAAGAACCATCCTGATTTCCTGGTATACCTCAATGAGGTTTCGCCCCTGCGTTATTACGGGGAGGCCAACATAGGCAGCCGTCCTTCCAAGCGGAAGCCTGGTAAGCTCAACCTGGATGACCTGCGGGCAGTGCCTTATGTAGGCTCCTGGAGTCAGCTCAAGCAAAATCTGCCCGGCTACTATGGTGTGGGTACTGCTTTCGAGAAAATGGACCAGGCCGGGAAGTGGGAGGAGGTGCAGCAACTCTACCGGCAGTCGCCCTTCTTCAGGGCTTTGATGAACAATTGCGAAATGGCCATGACTAAGAGCTTCTTCCCACTTACCGCATTCCTGGCAGATCACCCCCGCTATGGTACCATCTGGAATATGATACACGAAGAATATGAACGAAGCCGTACTTACCTGCTCAGGCTGTCGGGTGGGGATGAACTGATGCATGACAAGCAGGTCAACCGCCTCTCCATACAGATGAGGCAGCGGATAGAACTGCCCCTGCTTAGTATACAGCAGTATGCCCTGCACAAGATACGCGAAATGGATACCAAAAATGAGCCTGATCCGCTCAGGGAGATATACGAGAAGCTGGTAGTGCGCTGCTCCTTCGGCATTATTAATGCCGGAAGAAACTCTGCCTGATGCAGTTATTTGTGTCGCACAGGAGCAGGCCGGGTTAATGATGCAGCGCTTGTAAGAAGATGCTGGTCCAGGGAAAAAAGCTTGAAATTTCTATAGAAAAAGCTATTGAAAGTATTTGTCTAAACATTTTCCCTGCTCTGGCGGGTTGCTTTTATAAAAACAATAAGATTATGGAAAAGAAAGTAACCTTAGTCAAAGATGCCATTCACAATCCGGATGATGCCCGCCACTTTATGCGTATTAAGCAGCCCCAGACAAAAGTAACTGCCTCCATAGACGGTAAGGAAATTGCCAGCTCTAACAATGCGCTCAAAGTGCAGGAAGCCGGGTTTGATCTCTACGATCCGGTTTATTATTTTCCTAAAGATGATGTGCTGATGGATGCGCTGGAGGGTACTGGCAAGTCCACCCATTGCCCACTGAAGGGAGATACCGAATATTTCAGCATACATACCGAAGGGCATCAGCTGGAAAATTCCGCCTGGCACTACAACCAGCCCTACGACCGCAGTGAAAAGCTCCGGGATCATATCGCTTTTGACCAGTCTCAGGTGCAGGTA
Source organism: Cyclobacteriaceae bacterium (assembly GCA_046541235.1). Classification (GTDB taxonomy): domain Bacteria; phylum Bacteroidota; class Bacteroidia; order Cytophagales; family Cyclobacteriaceae; genus Catalinimonas. The sequence continues at coordinate 28,730 of JBKHDR010000026.1, forward strand.
GTTGAGCATGTATAGGTAAAGCTGTTGCAGGTTTCAGGTTGCAAGTTGTAGGTTTGAAGAACCAGGACGCATCATATCGGGCGCATTTGTAATGCGTCCGTATCTATGTGAGCATTTGCAATGCGACGCTATTTACCAAAAGCATTTGTAATGCATCCCTATTCAGGCATTTGCCCTTTTCGCTATTTCCTCCTAGGTTTGACGAAAAACTTTTTCAATGAAAAACATCCTGAACCTGATATTTAGCCTTATCTTCTGCCCCATGGCTTTTGCCCAGCAGCCGGTGTACCAGCAGGCTTACGAAGCCTACGAAGATTACCGGGAAGAAAGTATCAATACCCGCCGCTTCAAGCATAGTGATATTGAGCCGCTCCTGCTCAGGCTTCGTGATGTAAAAGGGTTTGAAGTTACTCAACTGGGTACTTCCATTGAGGGCAGGCCTATTTATGATGTCTCTCTGGGTACGGGTGAGACGCAGGTGCTGATGTGGTCGCAGATGCACGGCAATGAGCCTACCGCTACCATGGCCGGGCTGGATCTATTCAACTTTTTTGCCGCCGATGATAAATTCAATGAACTCCGACAGGAAATCCTGCAAAACGTGACGCTGCATTTTGTGCCTATGCTCAACCCGGATGGAGCAGAAGTCTTTGATCGTCGCAATGCCATAGATATTGACCTCAACCGCGATGCCCTCCGCCTGCAATCGCCCGAATCTCGCATCCTGAAGAATATCCGCGACAGCCTGGAGGCTGATTTTGGCTTTAACCTGCACGACCAGAGCACTTATTACACTGCAGGCATCAACGAAGAACCGGCTACCATCTCCTTCCTGCCTCCTGCCTACAATTATGAAAAGGACGTGAACGAAGTGCGCGAAAAAGCTATGCAGATGATCGTACAACTCAACGAGGCCCTGCAATACTATATTCCCGGACAGGTGGCCCGTTACAATGACGATTTTGAGCCAAGAGCTTTCGGCGATAATATACAGAAATGGGGCACCAGCACTGTACTCATAGAGTCGGGCGGCTATCACCGCGACCCTGAAAAGCAGGAAATCCGTCGGCTCAATTTTATGCTGTTACTCACCGCCCTACACTCTATCGCTACCGAAAGCTATACCGAGCGGGATCGGGAAGCTTACTGGGAGATACCAGAAAATGAGCGCTATCTCTACGACCTGATTGTACGCAATGTGCAGCGGGAAAAGAACGGGGAGCTTTATACTGTAGACGTAGGTATCAACCGGGTAGAAATAGAGTTTGATGACAAAAAGGAATTCTTCTACGTGAGCAGCATCCGTGAGCTGGGCGATATGTCCACCTTCTTTGGCTATGAAGATTTTGATGCAGAAGGTATGGTAGCAGTACCCGGCAAAGTGTATCCTGAAGTACAACCTGACCTGCAGGCCGTTGCCAGACTTAATACCAGAAAGCTTTTCAGGCAGGGTTACACTACCGTGCAGGTGAGTAATATGGAAGGACAAGAAAAGATACGCCGGCAGCTGACCCTGGATGTGATCAGTGCTGGTGCCGAACAGGCAAATGAACTCTTGCTGGGAAATAGGCCCAATTTTATCCTGGAAAAGGACGGTAAGCCCAGATACGCAGTGGTCAATGGCTTCCTGAGAGAGCTTTAAAGAATTTTAAGTCTTACAATTGTAGAATGTAAGACAATTCATTTGAAAATATAAAAGTTTGCTCAAAAATCTGGACCCAGCAGCGGGTAAAACTGCCCCTGCATCTTTTGGCCTCTCCCTATGGCTGGGGTACCGGCCAGCAGGGGTTCATCCGTATCTGATCGGGTGCCCTCAGCAAAGACATTAAGCACGAAGGCTCTTCTGGCCCGTTCTGATTTGTTGGCATAAGACCCATGCACCAGCAGTGGATGGTGAAAGCTGCCGTAGCCTTTCTTCATTTCAACGGGAACGGGCTTGAACCCTGCTTTCTGCTCCTCCGTGAGGTAGTCCATCAGCCCTTCCATATCACCGGCCAGTTCGGGCTTTTCCAGCAGGCCCCAGCGGTGGCTGCCCGGCACATAGTAGAGGCAACCGTTTTCTGTAGAAGCATCATCCAGGCCGGTCCAGCAGGTCAGGTGCTGCATGGGTTGGGTGCGGGTCCAGTACGAATAATCCTGGTGCCAGGCTACTACGCCTCCATGCCTGGCCGGCTTGCAGAAGAGTTGGTCATGCCAGAAGCGTACCGGTTGCTCGTCCAGCAACTGGTAAGCCGCCATCACAAAGGCCGGGTTCCAGAGCACATCATGAAAACCGGGCGTGATGCGCCAGTGGCCCAGCGAGTGGAAGAGTACCGCATCCGGGTTGGTAGATTCGTTGGAGTGAAACTCGTAAAAGAGGGCGTTGCCGGGATGGTCGGGATCTGTAATCGCCGCCAGTTCTTCGTTCAGGCGATCCACCTGCCAGTCTTCCAGTAGCTTGATGTTGGGCAGATAGCCTTTTTCTTTAAAAAACTTGACCTGATCTTCAGACAGACGGTAAGTTTCCCATTCCTGCTTGTTTTGCGGCCATTCAAAAAGATCGCTAATCAGTTGATGCTGACGCGAAAGGTCAGTTGTTGTCTGCAGCATAGCTATTTGTGTTAAAACATTCCCATGAATATAATCAAATCTTTGTCCTGGTGCTATTCTACCAGATTTAATGCTGCTCAGTTTTCCACATATTTCTTCAGGATCCGGTTCCCGTAGTAGAGCAGGCCCAGAATGGAAATCGCCAGCAGCACAATAAACAAAATTTGGGAGGTGGTACCTTCACCTCCTTCTTCTATGAGAGTGCGTAATTCCTGCGCCTGCCCACCCAGCCAGATAAAAAAGAGCGTGCGTGGCAGCATGCCTATGGTTCCTGCCAGCAGAAACTCCCGCAGCCGAACTCCTGCAATGGGCAGCATCACATTCATGACAGCAAAGGGCAGTACCGGTGAGATTCGCGCCATGATGATAAGGCCAAACTGGTTTTGCCGTATCCCTTCCAGGAAGCGCAGCGCCTTTTTGCCCTTACCGCGAGGCAGGCCGCGGATGGTCTGCACAAAGTGCCCGTTATCTACCAGGCTGGTCAGCTGATAGCCCAAAAAAGAGGCCACGATATAAGCCAGGATGACAAAAGGGGCAGCAGCCAGCCCGAGAAAAAAGCCGCTCAACAGGGCGATAAAGGTAGTAGGTGTAAAAGCCAGTGCCATGCTCAGGCAGCTAAGCAGGAAGTAGAGAGTCCATTCTGTGATGCCAAATTGTAAAATGTAGCTCTCATATCTCAGTGCCATAATTGCGATTAGTGAACTGAAAGTCAGGGGCACTACTGCCATCCACAGCGCCAGCAGGGCTGAACGGCGGTTGGTACGCAGCAGGTCGGTCAGCAGTTTAGGCAAAACAAAAAGGGGTGAGGCTTATGATCATACAGTTTAAGGATTGTTGTCAAATGATAAAAAAGTTTAGAACCACCATAAAGAGCGGGAAGATACCCAGCCGTCAGTTAAGTTCTCCTGAAACACCTGGCCTGTTCATCCTGGCACAGCTATTCCAGTATATCTTTATTAATCCTGCCCATCCTGTCACAAAATTAATAGTCTGTACTCAGGAAACAGAATCATATATTGGCTAATATTGTTGTCCTGAGCCGTAAGGTAATTTTAAACGCAAACATTTTTTTTATGAAATTCGCTACTAAAACCATTCACGCCGGGCAGGAGCCTGACCCCAGTACCGGGGCCATCATGCCTCCTATCTACCAGACTTCTACCTATGTGCAGGAGTCGCCCGGGAAACATAAAGGATTCGAATATGCCCGTACCCAGAACCCTACCCGCCTGGCACTGGAAAAAAACCTGGCGGCCCTGGAGAACGGTACCCACGCTCGCTGCTTTGCTTCCGGCCTGGCTGCGGTAGACGCGGTGATCAAACTGCTTAAGCCCGGTGATGAGGTGATCAGTACCAACGACCTGTACGGAGGTACCTACCGCATTTTTACCAAGGTTTTCCAGAATTTTGGTATCAAATTTCATTTTGTGCCAATGAATGATCCTGAGCAGGTGAAGGCAAAAATGAACAGCAATACTAAAATGCTGTGGCTGGAAACGCCTACCAACCCCATGATGAACCTGATTGATATTCAGGAAGTCGCTGATCTGGCTAAAAATCATAAGGCCATGGTGGTGGTAGATAATACTTTTGCCACACCTTACCTGCAAAACCCGCTGGACCTGGGGGCGGATATCGTAGTGCATTCCATTACCAAGTACCTGGGCGGCCACTCTGATACCATCATGGGCTGTACCATCGTGAAGGATGAAGCATTGGAAGAACGCCTGGCCTTCCTACAGAACAGCTGCGGGGCCGTGCCCGGTCCGCAAGACTGCTTCCTGGTGCTGAGGGGAATCAAAACACTTCACATCCGTATGCAGCGCCATTGCGAAAACGGGCGCATTGTGGCTGAATACCTGGATGCCCATCCTAAAGTGGATAGAGTCTATTGGCCCGGGCTGCCCTCTCTACCGGGTTATGAGATTGCCAGAAAGCAGATGCGCGACTTTGGCGGTATGATTTCTTTTGTGCTGAAGGGTGACAGGAAGGAAGACGCTTATCGTGCCCTGGAAAAACTACACTTGTTTGCATTGGCCGAATCGCTCGGTGGTGTGGAGTCACTGGCCGGGCATCCCGCCAGTATGACGCACGCCAGCATTCCTGCTGAAGAAAGAGCCAAGACCGGACTGAGCGACTCCCTGATCAGGCTCAGTGTAGGTATAGAAGATGCCGAAGACCTGGTAGCCGACCTTGAGCAGGCGATTGGCTAGCTGATAGCACGCTCATAAATCTTTTCTGGCCTCAGTCTGCAACTGGGGCCTTTTGATTACTAGAAGTTTCAATTTTCAGAAGCAGCGATCTGCCTTCGCTATGCTCATGCATAGTGACCAGTATCTTCCGGGGCCTCCGGCCCCATTTTATAGCTACTATCAAAGCTGATGGCCAGCGACTGCTGGCTAATGTTTCTTTCGTAACAGTCTGTAACTTTGGGGACCTATTTTTCCTGTAAATTTCATATTTTGATTACGCTGGATACAATTCAGCTTATTTAGCAAATTCTCCTCTTAGTGAAGGCAGTATGTTTGTCAATTGTCAGAAAAGACAAACGAAACCTTCACTTACATGAAAAGAAGTTTACTTAAAATTGGTACTCTAAGCCTCCTGATGGCTGCTTCGGCTTCTTACAGCTTTGCCCAGTCTGAAATGGCAGACTTTGTCAAAGGCGGAATCAGCGATGCAGAAAAACTCCTTACCGCTTATGCCTCTCCCTTTGGTGAGTCATTTGGCGCCAACCTCAATGCAGGCTGGGTCAATACCGCTGCTCCCCTGAAACCCGGCCGCTTCGAGCTGAAACTGGTGGCTAATGTGGCTTTTATTCCTACCGTAGCCAAAACTTATAACCTGACGGAACTGGGCTTTGCCGCCCCGGTTAGCCGTACCATCAATGGCAGTCCTGCCGTAGAGCAGTGGCAGTACGGTCAGGCAGAAGTTCCCACCCTCTTTGGTAGCCAGGATGATGCCGGTACACTGATCAAGACACTTACTTACGAAGACCCTCTCACCGGGCAGATGATCACCGAGGAGGTGGCTGAATTGCCTGTGCCTACTGGTATTGGGCTGAGCTTCAACCCGGTAGCGCCTGCTCCCCAGCTGAGCGTAGGCCTACCCTTTGGTACCGAGATCATGGGGCGCTACCTGCCCGGTTTCAGTACCGCTTCAGGTGACTCCGATGTGGACTTCAGTGGCATCTGGGGAATTGGGTTCAAACACGATATCAAGCAGTGGATACCAGGTATCAAGCAGCTGCCTTTCAGTATGTCGCTGGCTTTTGGCTATTCTTCATCTTCGGCCAATCTTGGCCTGGCTCCTATGTTGCCTGAAGCACCAGCCGGCGAACAGTTTGCCGACCCCACCCTGGCAGGTACTGCCTATGCAGGGCCGGGCATCGCAGATGCTGACTATAGCGGCCAGGGAATCAGCTTCAGAGCCAGCGCCTGGAATGCAAACCTGCTGGTATCCAAAAAAGTATCGGTGCTGAGCGTATACGGTGGCCTGCGCTACGCACGGGCAATGACTATACTGAGCCTGGATGGTGTATACGGCGTGGCCGGTGAGCCTTATTTCAATGAAAATAATGACAATGATCCAAATAATGGCCGATATACGTTGATCAATACCGAAGAAAATCCGATCTCGCTGGAAATGCCTCTTTCTCAGGTAGGTCTGGTAGGTGGTTTCCGCCTCAAACTGGGCTTCCTGAGCCTGTTTGCCGAAGGTACGTATTCCAAATTCTCTACCGTTTCTGCCGGTTTGGGATTTGGCTGGATGAACTAACTTAGCTTTCAATGATTGGAAAAGACCAGTGGGCCGGTCCTGTGCAAACGGACTGAGTCGGCTGGTTTTTTTTATTGTATTTTCCTCAAGCTGGCTTATATTGGCTGATATTTTTTAACATAAATCTGAAAAAATGGAATTTTTGATCATAGCCCATGATGGAACCGATGAAGGGGCATTGGACAGACGCATGAACGCCCGCAGCGAGCACCTGGAGAAAGCCCGCAAAATGAAAGAGCAGGGTCACCTGATAGAAGGCGGCGCTATACTGGATGAAGAAGGTAAAATGATAGGCTCTACGCTCTATATGCAGTTTGATAGCAGAGAAGACGTACAGAAGTACATAGATGAAGATCCCTATGTCAAAGGGAAAGTATGGGAAAAGATCGAGGTAAAGCCCATCAGGCTGGTGAAGTTTTGAAATAACCTTCTTACATCAAGCAATAGATCTTTTTCTGTAGACCAGTAAATTTAACTGCTCAGTCATACTTCGGCAGCATGAAGATCAGATATAATAAAGACCTGGATATACTCACTATCAGGTTCAAAGAAGTTCCGGTAGCCGAGAGTGACGAATCCAAAAAGGGGGTGATTCTTGATTACGACGAAAACGGAGCCATTGTCGGTATAGAGATTCTGAATGCTTCTACTGAAATGCCCCACCCTGCTCAGCTTGATTTTGCAGTGGAAGAAAGCTAGTCAGATTCCCAATCTGGCTAACGTATTCACCTCCATTTAAAAAAATCCCATCTTTTCCGTAATTTTGCGGCTTCAAAATTTGTTATCGCTCTCTGAGAGCAAACAGAGATTATATTCATGGCCAACCTGACACAGGAAATTTCAAAAAGACGGACCTTCGGCATCATCAGTCACCCCGATGCGGGCAAAACCACCCTCACCGAGAAACTGCTCCTCTTCGGAGGGGCTATACAGACTGCCGGTGCCGTCAAATCCAATAAAATCAAGCAGCATGCCACCTCCGACTTCATGGAGATCGAAAAGCAGAGGGGTATCTCGGTGGCCACCTCTGTGATGGGCTTTGAGTACCAGAACGGTCATGCCGAGCCTATCAAGATCAACCTGCTGGATACGCCCGGTCACCAGGATTTTGCCGAAGACACCTACCGTACCCTCACCGCCGTTGACAGTGTGATCATGGTGATTGACTGTGTGAAGGGAGTAGAGACCCAGACCGAAAAGCTGATGGAGGTCTGCCGCATGCGCAATACGCCGGTGATAGCCTTCATCAATAAACTGGACCGTGAAGGGCAGGATCCTTACGATCTGCTGGATGAAATTGAGGCCAAACTTAACATCAAAGTGCGTCCGCTCAGCTGGCCTATTGGTATGGGCAAACGCTTTAAGGGGGTGTACAGCCTTTATAACAAGAGCCTGTTCCTTTTCCAGCCCAGCCGGCAGAAGCTACAGCAGGAAGGCGTGAGTATCAAAGACATCAATGACCCTGCACTGGATAAGCACATAGGCGAAGATTTTGCCGCTCAGCTTCGCGAAGATGAGGAACTGATCAATGGTGTGTATCCCGAATTTGACATTGAGGCTTACCGCCGGGGTGAAATTGCGCCGGTCTTCTTTGGCAGTGCCGTCAATAATTTTGGTGTAAAAGAGCTGCTGGATACTTTTATCAACATAGCTCCCTTCCCCCGTAGTAGGGCTACGGAAGAACGGGAAATCAGCCCCGAAGAAGAAAAATTTTCCGGCTTTGTTTTCAAGATACACGCTAATATGGACCCTCGCCACCGCAACCGCATTGCTTTTGTGAGGGTCTGTTCAGGTAAATTTGAGCGTAACAAAAATTATTACCACACGCGTCTTGATAAGCAGTTTAAGTTCTCCAACGTGACCGCCTTCATGGCGCAGGACAAGGAAATCATTGAAGAGGCATTTCCAGGCGATATTGTCGGTCTTTATGATACCGGTAACCTGAAGATAGGCGATACGCTGACTGAGGGAGAAAAAGGAACTTTCAAAGGTATTCCCAGCTTCTCGCCCGAGATCTTCAAGGAGGTAATCAACCAGGATGCCATGAAATCCAAGCAACTGGACAAGGGCCTGAACCAGCTGATGGATGAAGGAGTGGCACAGCTATTTACCTACGAAATGGGCTCACGGCGCATCGTAGGTACGGTAGGTGCGCTGCAGTTTGATGTGATACAATACCGCTTGCTGCATGAGTACGGGGCCAAATGCAGTTTCCAGCCGATCAACCTCTATAAAGCCTGCTGGATCAGCAGTAAAGATCCTAAGAAGTTAAAAGAATTTATCCGCTCCAAAGAGCGCTACATAGCCAAAGACAAAGACGGTAAATATGTATTTATGGCGGAAACCAGGGCCTGGCTGCAAATGGTGCAGGAAAACTTCCCGGATATCACTTTCCATTTTACCTCCGAATTTTAGTACTTAAGCAGAATCTGCCAAATTGCAGGATTTGGTCATTTTATGTGATAATATACCTAAAGAATGCTCAGGTCCTGTTTTTTTATGCCTGAGGGTAAACATTGACAGCGCTGATGAGTATAAACAAAGTATAAAAAGTTTTATTACTCAATTAATTTAGACCAAAATGAGAACTCAAAGATTAATTTTTTCAAGTTTACTATCGCTATTTTTTATATCTATCGCGGCAAACCTCTTTGCCCAGGGGCAACAAATGCCCATGAAAACCGATTTCTCAGATGAAGAACTGAAGAATTTTATCAGTGTTAATGAAGAGGTAGTCAAGGTACAGCAGGAAGCCGAACAGGAAATGATGCAGGTAATTGACAGCGAAGACGGCATCACTGTAGAGCGTTTTAACGAAATTGCCCAGGCCCAGCAGAATCCTGATATGGAGGTTAATATAGGCGACGAGGAAATGATGGCCTTTCGCAATGCTGCCCAGAAAGTAATGGACGTACAACGTGAAACTGAGGCAGAAGTAGCTGAAGTGGTAGAAGAAGAAGGTATGGCCTTTGAAGACTACCGCCAGATCATGATGGCCTATCAGCAAGATCCTGAACTTCAACAGAGAATTCAGTCAATGATACAAGAAAATCCTAATTAATACGCAGTAGTTAATAAGTAGAAATTTTGGACAGCATATTTTTCCCGGACAGGAAGAATATGCTGTTCTTTGTTTGTAATGACCCCACTCGACATCTTATTTGAAGATAACCACCTGCTAATCATCAATAAACCGGCGGGTACCCTGGTGCAGGGTGATAGCACCGGCGACTTACCCCTGGTAGATGCAGGTAAGCTATATCTTAAGGAAAAGTATGATAAACCCGGGGCTGTATTTCTGGGTGTAGTACATCGCCTGGACCGCCCGGTGAGCGGCGTCACGGCTATGGCACGCACTTCCAAAGCTCTCGCTCGCATGAACAATCTCTTCAAAGGTAGAGAGGTAGAAAAAAAATACTGGGCAGTAGTAGGTCAGCGACCTCCGGAACCGGAAGGCAGGCTGGTCCACTGGCTGAAGAAAGACAGCAGCCGCAACGTGACTACCGCTTATGCATCAGAAAGAAGTGACGCCAAACGGGCCGAACTGACCTACCGTCTGCTTGCACAAAGAGGGGAGGAATACCTGTTGGAAGTAAGTCCGCTTACCGGTAGGCCGCATCAGATCAGGGTCCAGTTGGCTGCCATAGGCTGCCCCATTGCAGGAGATCTCAAATATGGTTTTCCTGTGCCTCATCCCGATCAGAATATCTCACTGCATGCCCGCAGCCTGAGCTTCGTGCATCCCGTTCGCCAAGAACTCCTAACTATCAAAGCTCCACTTCCTGATAAATCTTACTGGCTGAACTTCGCTGATTTATAATTTGTAATGTGCCATATATAACCAGAAAACTATATGAGTTGGCTAGTAAAATTACAAAAACGATGGGAGGTAAACAGCCTCTGGCAGGTGGTCGTCATCCTGATTGTATTTGCCTGCACAGGCTTTACGGTGATGTTTTTGAAAGAACCGATCCTGGCAGTGTTTACTCCTGAGGAGGAACGTACCATTTGGTTTTCAGTAGGATATTACCTGCTTATTTTACCAATCTATAATATCGTCCTTCTGTTTTATGGAGCACTCCTGGGGCAGTTCCGCTTCTTCTGGGCTTTTGAGAAGAGGATGCTGCAGGGGATAAAGCGGTTTTTTGTGAGGAAGTAGATGTAAAAAGTAAAGTAATCCTAACAGGCACTAAGTGTTTGTTACTTACAAGTACACCTCTTAAGACAGGATTTTATTTTTGTTTCTGGGTGATATTGATTTGCTTTACAGCCAGCATCAATTTTATACTGACTGTAGAAGAAAATAAGTGTATACTCACTTATTTTTTTATCAACCCTATATGAAAAATCTACTTAAGCTCTTAGGTTTACTTCTCTTTTGCTCTTACTCTGTTGCCTTTGCCCAGACTGATTATAAAGATGGCTTCATTATAACGCTACAAAACGACACCATCTACGGTCAGATAGATGACCAGTTCAATACCACCAATTACCGGAAATGTAATTTCAAAACCGGCCAGGGAGTCAGAGAATATTTCCCTGAGGAGATTCTGGGCTTTGGCTATGCCGACGACAGGTATTTTGCTTCAGGTATACGCGAAGGTTTTTTCGTTGAGGTGCTGGTGAAGGGCACTCTCAGCCTGTACCGTTTTAAGGATATATTTTACCTGAAAGAAGAAGATGGGCAGATACACGAATTGAGTTCAGAAAACGTAAAAAAGCAGGTAGATGGTCTGGAAGTGATCAAGAAAGATGACAGATGGAAAAGAGTAGTGGCTTATGTGGTGAGTGACTGTTTGCAGGAAGCCGACCAGATGCTGGCAAATAGACCGCTGAAAGAAAGGAGCCTGACCAGTCTGATTATCAGCTACAATGAATGCAAAGGAGTTGAATACGAAATTTACAAGGAAGTCAAACCATGGACCAGGCTAAATATCGGGCTCAGTGCCGGGGTCACCAGGACAGCCATCAAAATGACTCCCCACACTAGTAGCTTCTTCTACCTTGATGATCAGTATACTTCGGTTGATCCTACGGTGGGCCTGGTGGCTATGCTTTACTCCCCCCGTATAACTGACAGGGTGATTTTTCAGATGGAATTGCTCTACACCCAAGCTGCTTTTTCTTCACTAATTAAAACCAACATAAGCACTTCTACAGATTACTTTGACTCTTTCATCAACCTCAAAACGATCTCTTTACCCCTATCTCTTAAATATTTCATTACCAAAGGCCGGTATGGCCTGTTTGTGCAGGGAGGTATGAATTATGACCACCACAGCCAGGCACAGGTCAGTTATCTGCGAGAGAGTGTAACAGGGAATATAGTAAACACATTTCCCGAAACAGAAGGGTTCGACTTTGTAAAAAGCTATGTGGGCTTTTGGGGAGGCATAGGCCTGCAGAAAGATTTCCGGCACTTCAATGGCAGTGCAAATCTCAGGTACTTCCAGATGACTGACATCGATAACGTCTATGAAATTACCGCAGGTATAAGTAAAGTCAACTTTAACGTTATAATATCCAGGTAATGAAGTTTGTCTACAAAGCTTTCTTATTAGTAGTAATTTCTGTTTTGTTTATCAAGTGTAGTGAGGAAGAAGAAGTTACCAGCAGAGACTATCCCAGGCTGCATACGCTGCAGGTGTCAGATATTTCAGAAAACGGTGCGAAGTTTAGCGCAGAAATCATCTTCAGAGGAGATTTTAAGATCAACGCCTATGGATTTTGGTGGAATGAAGGCGGACCCCGCTATGATGGAATTGATAGGGTAACTTTTTTTGATAATATCCAGGCCGGGCAGTTTTCTGCTGAAATCACCACTACCCTGAAAGAAGGCGTCACCTACATAGTAAAGCCTTTTGTAGTCACTGATGATTATACGGTCTTCGGCCAGGAGGTAAAGTTTGAAAGCCAGGGCAGCCAGGCACCGACCCTTACCTCCATTGCTCCCCTTGAAGGCACGGTGGGTGATACGCTGATGATTCGTGGAGAAAAATTCAGCTTTATCAATAGCGTTAATGAAGTCTACCTGGATGATATCATGGCGGATGTGATTTACAGCTCAGATACGCTGGTCAAAGCCATTGTCCCCTCTGTCAACCGGGATTCTTACCAGATAGTCATCAAAACTGCCGGAGAGCAAATTATTACCGATAAGAAATTTACGCTTACCACTCCTAAAATAGAAGCTATTGAACCCCTGGCAGGTACGGTTAGCGATATACTTACAATCCGAGGAGAAAATTTTAGCCACAAAAGCACTGTAAACGAAGTCTATCTGGACGAGATCAGGGCCAATGTATTCTATAGCTCAGATACCATTATCAAAGCAACAGTACCTCCTCTAAATCGGGATACTTACCAGGTTTCTGTGATGATTGCCGGTAAGCAGGACATTTTTGCAGAGAGATTTGTAGTCACTACCCCTGTCATAGCGTCCGCCGAGCCGTCACCGGTAGCTTTTGGGGAGACAGTTACGCTTCGGGGAGATCATTTTAGTCATTCAAAGGAGAACAACCAGGTAGTCATTGACGGACAATTCGTCAATGTACTCACTTCAACCAAGAATGAAATCAAGTTCGTGCTTCCCGATGCACTTAATACCGCTCCAAGTATTATTACCGTAGAAGTGGCTGGAAAAATATCTGACGAATACCAGTTGGCCATAGCGGCTCCTGAGCTCAATTCAGTTTCTCCCTCCAGTGTAGATGCTTCTTTTGTGGGAAATATTAAACTGGGGGGCAAAAACTTTAACAGCATACCTGATTTGAACAAAGTGAGCATCAATCAGGTAGCCGCTACCGTGCTGGAAGCCTCTGCTGAAGAACTTACCGTAGCTTTTCCTGAGCAGCTTATTTCAGAAGCAGTGGCAAATGAGATAGCGTCTTTTGATATTACTGTCAATATACTTGGGCAGGAAGCTACTTTGAATGAGCAGCTGTTATTTGACCGCAGTAGCAGGTGGACCAGGATGCAGGACTTCCCTGGTGCCCCCCGGATGTTCGGAACAGCTTTTGGTATCAACGGAAAGGGCTATGTGGGGATGGGAAGCGAAAGTGTTCTTGTAGATGTTCTGGAAGATTTCTGGGAGTATGACCCTGCAACAGATACCTGGACCAGGCTCAATGATTTTCCGGGATCAGGCAGGTCAAGGTTTGTCACGCTGGTCATGGATGGTAAAGCCTACCTTATCGCTGGTACAAAAGGCAACCCTTATGTTGATGAAAATAATCTGAACGAGGTATGGGAATTCGACCCGGCCACCAATAGGTGGACACAGAAAAACGACTTTCCGGGAGGCGCCCGCTGGAATGCCTTCGGCTTTGTAGTAGATGGGACAGGCTTCGTAGGAGGGGGCGTTTATGGCAATTATGAGGTACAGTATGATTTCTGGAAATATGATAATGAGACCGATAGCTGGACCAAGTTAAATGACCTGGCAATAGGCTTATGGAATGAGGATGCATTGGGCATCGCCAATCAGGACAATGGGTATGTACTTACCGAAAGCAAGAGTAGCGGGCGAGCATTCTGGAGCTATGATGCATCCGCTGATACATGGGCCAGGCTGGCTGACATGCCCGAGCCGTACACAAATTCAAACGCCTTTGTGCTGGAAAACAACTTGTACGTCGGAACCGGAAAAAACATAGCTGGTTCGAGCAGCTATGTTTTTCAAAAATACGATCCTTCTACCGACTTGTGGGAGTCATTAAGTTTTGGCAGAAGTGCAAGAGAGCATGCCATGGCTTTCTCTCTGAATGGCTACGGTTATGTTTTGCTAGGTGGATCGGAAGGTATTACAGCTGATAAAAAAGATATCTGGCAATTTAAGCCTTAGGTGACTTACCAGCACATGAGTTGATTTCATCTGGTCTGTCACTGGTCTCTTCAAGACAATTGTTTGAAGATGATACTGATACTCATTTATCCTTGTAAAGGCTTGGATTCTTTACTGTGATCCATGTGCAAGTGAAAAATAGTTTTTCTCTTACAAAGCAGAATATCAGAAAAAACGGCTTGCCGGAGGAGCAAGCCGTAGTTGAAATATCATTTCAAAAAGTAAGTAGTACTCAGGCTGAGCATCCGGTTACGGATGATATGATCTTTGTCGGGTTCCGGATAAATATTGGCCAGACCTATGTAATAGGATAGAGCAAACTGTAAGTTTTCTCGTTTGACACCGGTAGTAAGGACACTGCCCCAATCTAAAGCCCGGTAGTTGTCGTTCGCTCGGTCGTTGCCCCACTTGATGGCACCGTCTTCTGCAAAGTCTAATCCTGCCAGATCACCCTCGCTGTCTGTAGAGCCGCCTACGCCCAGACTAAGGTAAGGACCCAATCCGGCAAAAACCTGTATGCCGGCCGCCTGAGTCCGGTAGACAAGGGGTAGGGGTAGAGTTAAATAGAGAGGCTTGGAGCGAATCTCAATATCTAGCAAAGCATTTCTGTCTTCAAAATAAAAGCCCTGACGAGTCAGCAGCAAGGCCGCTTGTACTGACAAATCCTGGTTTAAAGGGATTTCTGCCTCTACTCCTAACTGCCAACCAATGAGAGCCTGTGTGTCAAAGTCGTAGTTTAAAATATCAAAAATCTCTGCCTCTATACGCTGGTTAGACATTTGCAGGCCTCCACGTACACCTAGTTTTAAATCCTGGGCGGAGGTACCGTGCAGGAAAAAGACGCTTACAATGAAAGTAATAAGGATTCTCATGTAATATTTATTTAATTGAATACACAAAGAAATACCTTATTAAATTGTCTTGAGGTGCTTATTTGTAAAATATCAAACATGAACGGATGAATGCGGTAATATTTGTTTTTATCCAAATCACAAAAAAAGCGAACCCTTCTCAGGGTCCGCTTCTTCAGTCTAAATCAATCGTCTTAAATATCAGGAGGTTTTTTCAGCAAGCACAGTGATGTTGTTGTTAAGCACTTCTACCACGCCGCCTTCTACATACACATTGGCAGTAGTGTCACGGGTGCGATAGCTGATTTCGCCTTTGCCCAGTGAGCTTACCAGGGGAGCATGATTTCTGAGTACCTGAAAGGCGCCGTCGCTGCCCGGAAAGGAAGCGGCTTCCACTTCTCCGCTAAAAACCTGTTTGTCAGGCGTAATGATCGTCAGCTGCATAATCTATTGGTTTTAGAAAATTGGGTTTTGGGTTTAGATCAGGCTTCCGGGCTTAATCTAAAGCCCAGGACCTAAAACCCAATCCCTAACTTATTTTGCTTCTGCCATCATCTTCTCACCGGCGGCAATTACCTGCTCAATGGTACCTTTGAGGTTGAAGGCAGGCTCAGGCAGGTGATCCAGCTCACCATCAATAATCATGTTGAAGCCTTTGATGGTATCCTTGATGTCTACCAGCTCTCCGGGAATACCGGTAAACTGCGTAGCTACGAAGAAGGGCTGAGACAGGAAGCGCTGCACACGACGGGCGCGGTGTACTACCTGCTTATCCTCTTCAGAAAGTTCGTCCATACCCAGGATGGCAATGATATCCTGGAGTTCCTGGTAGCGCTGCAGGATCTCCTTCACGCGCTGGGCGGTATTGTAGTGCTCTTCACCTACGATATCGGCAGAAAGGATACGGGAGGTAGAATCCAGCGGATCCACGGCAGGGTAGATACCCAGCTCAGAGATCTTACGGGAAAGTACGGTAGTCGCATCAAGGTGCGCGAAAGTGGTAGCTGGTGCAGGGTCAGTCAAGTCATCCGCAGGTACGTAAACGGCCTGTACGGAAGTAATAGAGCCTCGCTTGGTAGAAGTAATCCTTTCCTGCATGGCACCCATCTCGGTAGCCAGCGTAGGCTGGTAACCTACCGCCGAAGGCATACGTCCCAGAAGGGCTGATACCTCAGAACCGGCCTGGGTGAAACGGAAGATGTTGTCAATAAAGAACAGAATATCACTTCCCTGTCCGCTGCCGGCACCATCGCGGAAGAACTCTGCTACAGAAAGACCAGAAAGGGCTACGCGGGCACGGGCACCGGGAGGCTCGTTCATCTGACCGAAGATCAGGGTGGCCTGCGACTGCTTAAGCTCTTCCAGGTTAACCTTGCTCAGGTCCCAGCCGCCAGCTTCCATAGATTCTTTAAATTCGTGGCCGTATTTGATAATATCGGCTTCGATAAATTCACGCAGCAGGTCATTTCCCTCGCGGGTTCTTTCTCCTACCCCGGCAAATACGGAAAATCCTGAATAAGCCTTGGCGATGTTGTTAATCAGTTCCTGGATCAGTACGGTTTTACCCACACCGGCACCACCAAAGAGGCCTACTTTACCACCTTTAGAGTAAGGCTCAAGCAGGTCAATTACCTTGATACCTGTAAAAAGGATTTCTTCAGAAGTAGAAAGATCCTCAAAGCGGGGAGGCGGGTTATGGATAGGACGACCTTCGCCCATGGCGGGCTGGCGGAGACCATCAATGGCTTCGCCTACTACGTTGAACAGCCTGCCGCGGATCTCCTCGCTGGTAGGCATTTTGATAGGTTCGCCGGTATCAACCACTTCCATTCCTCTTACCAGGCCTTCGGTACCTTCCATAGAAATGGTACGAACGCGGTCTTCGCCCAGGTGCTGCTGGGTCTCCAGTACCAGTTTGGTACCGTCAGGACGAGAAATCGTCAATGCATCAAGAATATTCGGTAATTTGGAATCTTCCCCTTCAAAGCTTACGTCAACCACAGGTCCGATTACCTGTACGACTTTTCCTATATTTGCCATTCTTATAAGGTTAGATAAAAGTTCTTTGTTTGAGGTCGCAAAAATAGAGAGTAAAGCCCTGTAATCCAATCTTTGGCGATGCTAAATACAGGAGAAAAGCGCCTATTCTACCTTAAATTTGTTTGCCAGCACCATCTGGCTGCCCACTGCACGCAGCAGGTAGATAGATTGAGAGAGATTTTCTACCGGAAGGGCGAGGGGCTGACCGGGGCTAAGGGCCAGTTTGCCTTCAAAGATGCGCCTTCCCTTAAGGTCAGAGATGCGTACCTGGTAATCACCTGCCTCAATAGCGCGGGGTAGCAGCCTGAGCGAACCACTCAGATCCTGGTAAGCACTGATCATAGGTACGTTCTCATCGTTGAGAAATACGGTAACGATATCCGAGTATTCGTAGGAGGCATCAAAGTCTACCATACGCAGGCGGTAGAAGAGGGAGCCCTCAAAACGCTGCGCAGCGGCCTCGTCTACAAAGCTGTATTGCAGGGGCGACTGTGAGTCGCCGGCAGCTTTGATCCGGCCAATTTCCTTAAAGTCCAGCCCGTTTTCACTGCGCTCTATGGCGAAGAAGTCGGAATTAATTTCAGAAGCCGTCTCCCAGTTGAGGCGTACATGAGGGTTTTCTGCCGAAGCATAAATATCGGTGAGTACTACGGGGAGGGGATTGTTGACATCGGAAACAGTCCAGGCAGAAAACTGCCTTACATCTTTAACAGTAACAGTTCTAAGTTCGTTGGTAAAGATACCAAACTCGTCTTGCGCTACAAGTTCCCATTCACTATCTTCATTTTCTTTACGCCATATAAAAGCACTTTCAGTATCTATGCCATTATCAAATTCAGATGACCACGTAAACCTGATATCTCTTCCATCATTAGAGGGTTGATTCTCTGAATTGATTGTCCAGCGAACAGCTATAGATTTGTACTGCTGATTCTCTCCAAAATTAGTTACTCCGTTTGGACCAGTAGTCCGAGTAATACTGACTATTCCCAAACTTTCGGGCCCTGAGGCAATCAAGATTCCTAAGGCACTTGCATCTAAGTTTTCATTGGCTTCTACACTCTGTGGCGCTAGTCTAAAAGTACCCAGTACCTGTCCTCCTGCCTCATCTATATTAGTTCCAGCCTCTAAAGTTACTAATCCTTCAGAGGCGATAATATCTCCGCCATTGTTAAGGCGCATGGCGTAGAACCCATCATCCTCTTGAACACCTGATACTCTAATTTGCCCTCTTACATTAAGGTTGGCACCATCCGTAACGATCTGTCTGAATGTCGGTGCGCTTGTTTCAGGAAAACTTGGGTTAGGAAAACCTTCTATGGTAAAAGGTTTTGTTACCTCAAAACTATTGTATACGATATCATTCCCCTCCGTGTAATAAACGAAAATCAACCCATCTTCACTCACTAGCTCAACAGCTTCAGTAATAACATCTGAGTTCTGGCTCAATTTTTTTATGCCCAATGAGCTGAATGAACTCTGAAAACCAGGTAGATCAGGTCTGCTGTCAGTTCCTGTTCTTAACCAGGGATTGATATCCACATTACCAGATTTACTGCCTATCACGCTGGCATAGGCATCGCTA
>JBKHDR010000027.1:0-47385 GCA_046541235.1 Cyclobacteriaceae bacterium
AGTTCAACAGGTCCTGCTGCTAGATTCACATCAAAGGTTACACCTGCCTGTTCGTCTTCCACGGGCGCACTTATTTCCTGCCCGCCCAGGCGGATGCCTGCCTTGATGATCGGCAGAATTTTTCCCTCAGGATAGGCATCGCCCCCGCTTACGGGCTCACCGGGAGGTACATTTCCGGTGATATGCGCATCCGCTTCCCTGGGCCAGCGGCGTAGTTCTATCTGGTAATCCCCGGCTTCAGCGACCTCCAGCGTCCAGAAGCCCTGGATGTTGCTGGCTCTGCGAATCATTTTCTGGTTCCAGGCTGGATAGCCAGGTTCAGTAGGGTGAAAATCATGGCAGGTGAGGGTAACAGGATTTTCGGCTTCGCTGCCAATGATGATGCGGGCATATTCATCACTGCCTTGGCTTACTTCCTGCCACCACTTGTCGTAGTCCTGCTGCAGTTGCCGCACCACCTCCGGGTGCTGATCTGCCACATTGGTCGCCTGCCCGGGATCGTTCTGCATATCGTATAACTCATTACCAAAGACCAGTCGCCAACGCTCGGTCATGACGGAGGCAGCTTTGCCTTTCATGAGATTTTCTTCCCGCTGCGTATCGGTGATCAGCGTACGCTCCGGCCATTCGGGACTATCCTCCATGATGAGCGGCTGCAGGCTCGTTCCATGAAAATCTGCCGTTTCGGGAGCTTTCATTCCGCAGAGGTCCAGCAGGGTAGGCAGCAGGTCGGTATAGGCGGAAAGTATGCTGACATCTTTAGCCGCCGGTACTTTACCTCCCGGCCAGCGGATAAAAAGCGGCACACGGTGGCCGCCTTCGTAAGGTGAGCCTTTCTTGCCCCGCATCCCGGCATTAAAGCCTTTTTCCACAAATTGCTCCTGGCTGAGATCCGCCCCGGCGGAGGTGCCGTTGTCGGTCATAAACAGCAGGATGGTGTTTTCTCTCAAACCTTTCTCGGCCAGCAGTTCCTCCAGGCGACCGATATTCTCATCAATGTTGGTAATCATACCGTAGAAGTTGGGATTAGGCACTTCGGGCTGGTCGGCGTACATTTCAATATAATTTTGCGGCACATGGTAAGGGCTGTGCGGCGCATTGGTACTGAGGTAGCAGAAAAAAGGCTGGTCCTGGTTTTCTTCAATGAACCGGGCTGCTTCGCGGAACCACACATCCGTACAGTAGCCTTTGTACTTTTTGGGTTCTCCGTTGTGGAAATAGGTATCGTCAAAATAGTCATTGTTCCAGTAATCGGGGGTTTGCCCCACGCCACCTCCGCCATGGACCACACTTTCCTCAAAGCCCCGGTCCTGCGGACGGAAAGGGTAATTATCACCCAGGTGCCATTTGCCGAACATGCCAGTACGGTAGCCGTGTTGCTGAAAAATCTCCGGCATGGTGATAAAATCCTGCTTGAGCAGCGAACGTCCGATGATAGTATGCCATACCCCTACCTGATTGCAGTTGATGCCCGTCATGAGGCCGGCACGGGTGGGTGCGCAGGTAGTGGCTACATGAAAATCGGTAAAGCGGGTGCTTTCGGCATAGAGTTGATCCAGGTTGGGCGTCTGTATCCAGGGGTTGCCGTGGGCGGCTATGTCGCCGTAGCCCTGGTCGTCGGTGATGATCAGGATGACGTTGGGCTGACGTTCAGAAGCTTCTTGCGTAGCATCAGGTGTGCAGGCCAACGACAGGGAAAAAAGCAGAAAAATCAGCAGGTGGTTGTGCATGGTTTATTCAATAACAGCAATCGTATGAACATGTAACTCAGGTACCTCAAAACGGAGCAGACCATTTTCGTAACTAAAATCTACCGGCTGATTCTCCGGCTGCAGTGTTACTTTTACAGGTTTTTCATCCGTCCGGATGCTCAGCTGCAGCGGCCCAATTTTGGGGATTTCATCGTAGACGTAGACGCTCTCATTGGCATGGTCACCGGAAGTGTTGACGAGGTTAAGGAGTAGCTGATCGTCTTTTTCATTGATCGCCACATGTACCTTACGACTGCCTGTTACCTCCACCATCTGCTCCGGAAAAAGCCGGTTCACCATCCCCTGCAGAAAATCGCGATAGACGGTGGTTTTGCGCTCTCGATACACATTTCCCAGGTCAGCGTATACCGCTCCGATCATGCCTTCGCCTAGTTTGTTTACCGAAGCAAAAATAGGCTCGTCGGGAAAACGGTCGTCCATGAGGGTGTAGAGCTGTCCCAGGGTTTCCGTACCGGGTTTTGCTTTCACCGCTTGGTAGTGAGTACGCAATCCGGCCAGATGCCCTTTATAACCAAGCTGCCGCTGCTGGTCTACTACCTCTCCGTCAAAGTCTACCGACAATTCATCTTCAAAAAGCTTTACCGCTTTGGCGCCGATTACCAGCAGCTTACCGCCATTTTCTGTATAGTTTATCAGCTCATCTCTGAAAGCAGGCTCCAGGTATTCCCACTCCGGTACTACGATCAGGGGGTACTGTTCCATGTTGCCTGCCAGATGATTTTCTCTCAGAATCTCTACCGAGTGCTGCCCGTCCAGCAGTGCGTACAAGATGCCCTGCAGCGGGTTCAGTTCTCCACTCCAGGGGCTGTAAACATTAGGCGAAATGTGTTTGTAGCCGGCATTGGAGTACAGCAGGGCGATCTGAGGCACCGGCTGCGCCTTGTGGGTAAATGCCTCTCGCTCCCGGCAAAACTCTGCTACCTCGTCCATGATGGAGTAGGTCCAGGGCTGGAAGGAAGCATCCCGGTTCTGCTTGAAATATACCTGGAAGCCCCCGCCCATACTCAGCACCTGGGCTGCTTCCTGCTGTAGTTGCAGCGCGGTTTTGGTGGAATTGCCCAGTTCGCGCCCCCATGCAAAGCTCCAAGCCATGATGTCCCAGGGCTTACCCTGCGGCGCCAGGCAGCGCGACTCAAAGGAGGCGCGGTAGACTGCATTGGAGGGTGTGAGGTCACCGGAAAGATAGTCTACCGGCGTATTGACCGGCTCAGGCATGAAGGAAGAATAGCTCCAGTTGCTGGTCATCTGGAATTCCGGATCAAAAGCATGTACCTCGTCCAGGTAGTGCTGCAGGTACTTTAAAAAGCCCTGGCGGTTGAACTCCAGAAAAGCCCGATAATTCTCGTCGCCAGGCTCAGGTAACTCGCTACCATATTCAGCTTGCCAGGTTTTTTGCATATGCGCACTGTAGTCGGGTTGCAGACCCCAGCATTCGCCATCTATCCAGGCCCCGTCCAGGTCATAGACTTTGCTGAGTTCTTTCATTTGCGGGATCAGGATTTCGTCTGCGTAGGGACTATAGGTAGACAGGCCACTTCGGTCATTGGGCTGGCCTTCCGCATTGAGGCTGGTCCAATCAGGATGTTGGTCAGCAATATGCCTGTCAATGACACCGGAATAATGTACATACAAAGCTACACCATGCCTGGCGGTGACCTCGCGAATCAACTTAAGCGGATCTTTTTCAAAACTCTCCACTGTAGCACTGACCCGGCTAGGATAACTGGCGATACCGGGATGCCCTTTGCAGTCTACCTGTATGTAGTCGGGCTGAATTTTACTAAGCATACTATCCAGCATGGCTTCGGTGAGGGTTTTGCCTACCTGCTCATCTGAAGCCTGGGCGTGGAAATCAAAGTGCAGGCCGAAGAAACTCTCGGCGCGCCGCAGTCGCTCGGGCTGCTGCTGTGCAGAGAGCCAGAGTGGCAGCAGGCTTAGTACCAGGAGAATATGTTTTTTCATGAGTATAATCTCTTTTATCGACTTCCGGCACTGCTTTTCATTATCAATGGTTGCGGTTTCTCCACGATGGCAGCTGTTCGCTGATTTTTTCCTGCCTCATCCATATCGCCTAAATCTTCCCGGGCTGCCTGGGCGTACTGCAGGAGGCGAGCTACTACTTCAGGATGATCTTCGGCTACATTTTTTCTCTCGCGCATATCCGTACGCAGGTTGTACAACCGGGCTTCTGACTTTTCAAATCCATCCTTATGTACATGCATCCGTCGTTTTTCCAGCGGCAGGTGCAGCTTCCATTCGCCTGCCCTGACGGCCTGCAGTTGATCTACCTGGTAGTAATAGAAAACCTCATGTGGTGTGCGGGCTCCATCTTCACCCATCATCAGCGCACGGATATCTTTACCGTCAATGATTCTATCCTGAGGCAGGTTGGCGCCCGAGAGTGCAGCAAAAGTGGGTAATATATCCATCGTAGTAGCCATCTCCCTCTGGACTGTTCCGGCAGGAACAGTGCCTTTCCAGCGCATCAGGCAGGGCACGCGCATGCCTCCTTCCAGGGTACTTCCTTTGTACCCAGAAAGAGGAGCATTTGAGCCACCCCAGTTACCGGCCGCTCCATTGTCGGAGGTGAATACGACCAGGGTTTGCTCGCTCAGGCCTAGAGAATCCAACGTATTCAGGATTTGCCCAACTGACCAGTCAATCTCCTCCACGGCATCGCCATAGGTGCTGTTGGCAGACTTTCCGGCAAAAGCCTCACTGGCATATACCGGGTTGTGCGGCATGGTATGAGGCAGGTAGAGAAAGAAAGGCTGATCCTGCTTCTCAGTAATAAATTTTACAGCTTCCTCTGCATAGCGTTTCGTAAGGGTAGACTGATCCACCGGCGCTTCAATTACCTGCTCGTTCCGCAGCAGGGGCAGGGGTGGATTACCTTCAAACTGCCCGGCTCCCATATCATTGCTGTAAGGAATGCCGAAATAATAATCAAATCCCTGGCGGGTAGGCAGGAATTCGGGTTGATCGCCCAGGTGCCATTTGCCGATGATACCGGTGGCATAATCCTCCTCTTTCAGAACTTCTGCTACCGTGACTTCTGCCGGGTTCAGGCCTTTGTGAGCAATGGCAAAGAGTACCTGCCGCATTTCTGTCTTGCCCGGAGGATAGGCGTTGACATGCATATCTACCCGGCGGGGATAACAGCCCGTCATCAGGCTGGAACGGGAAGGGGTACAGACGCCGCTGCTGACGTAAAAGTCGGTAAATTTCATTCCTTCTGCGGCCATCCGGTCCAGGTGTGGCGTCTGGTGTTGTTGCGCCCCAAAGGGACCAATATCTCCGTACCCCAGGTCATCACAAAAGATCAGGATATAATTAGGCTTCTTTGCTGCCAGTGGGTCCGTTTCCGGAGGTGTGGCTGTGGTATTGCAGGCACTTATGATACTCAGCAAAAGGAGGATTGGCACCAAGTAAAGCCGGTTTGTATGATGAGAAGCTTGATCAGGAGGTTGCAGTGAGATCATGGCTGTTGTTTATAGAAATGCAGAGACTTTCCAGAAAAATAAGCCATTCAGGAGAAAAGGAAAAGAAAAGCAAGCGAAAGCGTATGCTTAGACAAAAAAAGAAAAGCTGTAACATAGCTCTTGTTCAGGAAAACACATGAAGTAAGACAGCATGAAAAAACCGTAGTGGTCTTCCCTGACAGGTTTGTCACTACGGTCATTGGTGGATTTGATACTACTTTGCTTAGTTTCTCCTGCTCAGAATGGTAATAGCCGCTGCACCTACGGCAAGCACAGAACCAGCAATTACCGGATACATAGAAGCGCGGGTAAAAAAGCTCTTCTTTCTCATATAGCCTTTATAGTTGCCGTGTACATTTCCATCCTGTTGATGTTCATGCAGCGCACCATCCCGGTTTTTGGCAGAATCTTCTCTGAACTGCTGCTTGATAAACATATTTTTTCCCATCCAGTCCATCAGGGAAGGGGCGTACCTGTTGGTAGTGCTCATAAATTTACCTGCACCACCAACAAAAATATCTCGTTTTTGATGGGTGGCGGCATACAGGATGGCATTGGCTACCTCCTCGGGCGCATAGACAGGCGGTGGTACGGTATTTTCCCGGCTGGTATAATTCCTGGCATGCTCGGTATAGGGTGTGTTGATGGAAGCCGGTTTGATAAGCGTAATGGAGATAGGGGCTTTTTCATTTTCCAGTTCCTGGCGAAAGGCATCGGTAAAGCCCTTGACAGCATGCTTGCTGGCCGAATACATACCCTGCATCGGTAAAGCGTAGTCAGAAAGTACGCTGCCAACGTTAATGATGGCACCTCCTTTATTTTTGAGATGCAGTGCCGCTACCTGTGAACCGTAGACTACACCCCAGAAGTTGGTTTCAAATAGTTTTCTGTGGTCTTCCTCGCTGATTTCCATTAGGCTGCCGTAGATGGAAACCCCGGCATTGTTGACCCAGCTGTCAAAGCCGCCGTAGCTTTCGTTAGCTTTCTCAGCGATACTCTTTACATCTTCCATGCGGCCTACATCAGCCACTACATACACGGCCTGTCCTCCGGCAGTTTTTACTTCCTGTTCGGCTTCGCGGAGTCCTTCTTCATTGCGGGAGGCCAGTACGAGTTTTGCGCCTTTTTTGGCTGCAGCCTTGGCGGTTGCCAGCCCTATGCCACTGGAGGCACCGGTGATCACGATAACTTGCTCGCTAAGAGGTTTAAGTTTAATTGCCATAGTTGAAAAAATTTATGTTACTTATTTAAAAAAAAATACTACATGATTTTCTATAATAAGCTATTAAACAGGGAATTATGGGTGTTGTTAAAAATTATTTTCTGAAGTCTTAGCAGCATGTTAAAAAATAAATCTCCTTTTTTTAAAAACTAATCTTCCCCGACTGCATCGCCTTCTCCGCATTTGCCGCACAGGCCTGTACTACGTGGATGAGGCCGGCAAAGCGGGGGTCTTGGGTATAACCTTTCTTATATCTGGCGTAGATCTGCTGTACGATGACGCCTATCTTAAAAGCTCCGAATACATAATAGAATAACATATCCGGCACTTCAACGCCCCTATGTTGTGCGTAGCGTTCTACTACCTCCTGTCGTGTCAGGTTGCCGGGCATCCAGGTGAGGTTGAAAGGTTTGAGGGCAGGACTGTCATTGGCTTCGGCCCAGTAGCCTAAGGTAGTACCCAGGTCCATCAGCGGATCACCCACGGTGGCCATCTCCCAGTCCAGCACGGCGATGATGCGGCTGGGGTTTTCCGGGTCAAGCACCAGGTTGTCGTATTTGTAATCATTGTGGATGAAGGCTACACTACTTTCGGCGGGCTGGTTTTCCTGCATCCAGCGGGCTGTCTGGTCCATGCCATTTATTTTATCAGTTTCGGCATTGTAATAGCGCCTGATCCAGCCTTCTACCTGCCGATGCACGTAGCCCTCCGGTTTGCCCATGTTGATCAGCCCGCTGCTTTGCAAATCCAGGCTGTGTAGATTGGCCAGCTTATCCACTGAGGCTTCGGAGATGCTGCGCATGAGCTCAGGAGAAAGTTCCATGCCCTGCGGCGGTTTGTTACGCAGAATGATGCCTTCTACCCGCTCCATCAGGTAAAAAGGCGCACCGATCACCGACTCATCTTCGCAGTAAAGTACCGGTTGCGGCACCTGCCTGTAGACAGGTTTGAGCGCTGACAGCACCTTGTACTCCCTTCCCATATCGTGGGCCGATTTGATATTGGCCCCAAAGGGCGGACGGCGCAGCACATATTCTTTTTCACCGGTTTTCAGCAGATAAGTCAGGTTGGAGTAGCCGCTGGGGAACTGCCTGATTTCCAGCTCACCGGAAAAACTGTCCAGATGTTCGTTCAGATAAGCGCTTAGCTTTTTTGTATCCAGGCTTTCTCCTTCTCTCACTTTTTGGGCTTGGTCAATCATGTTAGTTTACGATTGGTCAGTTCACAGTTTCTTGATATAGTGCTTTTCTTTATTCTCAGCTTTCATAGCCACTATTCAGGTCAATTATCAGTACAATTTATCTCGAGCAACAGGAGTTCATCTGCCAAAGATCAGTAATCTGCGGCTTTGTCATACTCAAAAATATCGGCGTAGGCATCGGTTTCTCCTACCACACGTTCTTCGCTGGGGGCATCGTACACGACCATGATATTGTGATCTTCGGTCAGGGTAATGCCCTCTGCCTTGTCTTTGCCGTAAGGTGTTTCGTGTCCCAGGGAGACATGGAATAGCTGATCCAGCTCATCATTATAAGTCAGGCTTTCTTCCACATCGGCCGGACCTTTGTTCATGCGATAGAGGGAGATAGCTCCGTCGCAATCCATCGTAGGCCCTGCCAGGATCAGCAAGTCCTGGTCGGCAAAGGCGAGTTCACGTATGCCCATACCCTGCAGATGCACGAAGTGCTTGCGGTATTTAGCACCATCTTTCCCGATTTTTTTGAGTTTGAGCTTTCCGTTCTTCTTCTCATCCAAGGCAATTTCCAGTATTAAGGCATAGCCCCGCAGCACCGGTCCTCTCAGGCCGATAAAAACGCGCTCTCCCAGCACGGCTATGCCCTCAATGTCAAAGCCGTTGTCCTTACCAGGAATTTCCATAAACTTACACAGATGCCGGTCATAGCGTAGCTCCTCGCTGAGTTCGCTGTAATTCTCCTTAGCCTTCAGCTTGGCGGCTGTCAGCATTACGTCAGGGTTCTCCGGGTGTGGATGAGATTTAAACAGCTCAAAATCACCACTTTCCTTGTTCTGGATGACAGGTACGCGGGCGATGGTGTAGCGATTGGGGTCATTTTTGATCTTGCTCAGGCACTTGATGCGTTTGCTCACAGGATCATCCATATCATCTGGCTTGTCTCTTTTCAGGCTGTGCGAGCCCACTACCCAGAGGTAATGGTCGGCATAGGCCAGGCCTTCAATATCCACTTCTTCCTCGTCGCCGGCAGGCAGATAAATATAGTCTTTGAGGGCAAACCTGATGTGCTGCCCATAGCCATCATTGTCACGGGTGAGGCGGTGCAAACCCGAACCTTCGTCGAAAGCCAGCCAGATATTGGGGCCGGTGCGGGCGATGGAAGAGAGCTCGCTTCTGATCTTGGACTTGGTGCGGTTAAATGTCTCGTTGAATTGCAGGAGAATTTTCTGGTGATTAGGTCTGCTCATAGTTTTATCCTTTGATTCGCTCAGGGTTATCAGCAATAAAGGCCTTCCAGCTCTTGGCCTGTCGTACCGGGCTGGCTTTCTGGTAATGGTGGCAAAGCGCTACGGCCAGGGCATCGGTGGCATCCAGCAGTTGTTGCTCGGCGGTGGGTTCTGCCGGAAATTTAATGAGGTTTTTGAGCATATGCGCCACCTGCTCTTTGGAAGCATTACCGTTGCCGGTTACCGACTGCTTTACCTTTTTGGGCGCATATTCCACGATAGGAATCTGCCGACTCAAAGCAGCGGCCATCGCCACGCCCTGGGCCCGACCCAGTTTGAGCATAGACTGCACGTTTTTACCGTAAAAAGGGGCTTCCAGGGCCACCTCATCGGGTACGTACTCATCCAGCAGGCCCAGCACCCGCTCAAATATCTTTTTGAGCTTCAGCTCATGTTGCTTGTACTTAGATAAGTGAATGACGCCATACTGCAACAGGTCTATCTTTTTACCTTTTTGGCTGGAAGTGATCATCAGCACACCATATCCCATGACCTGTGTACCAGGGTCAATTCCTAGTATGATTTTCTCTTTGTGCCTGTTGTGTGTATTCATAAGATGCTTTCTGAGCAGGCAAGATACACGCTATGCACCTGTAATGCTGCTTTGCTCTTATATTTTCTTTAACTTTGACCCCGAATCTTCGTTTTTTATGTCCATTTTACTTCTTCTGCTGTTTCTTCTGTATGTTTCGCTAACGCTTTGGCTCTCCTATCATTGGCAGCGCATGCCCTTTTTTTTACCCTCCGCAGGTTTTACTACCGGCGCAAAAGTAAGTCTTATCATCCCGGTGCGCAATGAGGCTGGCAATATCCTCAGTTTGCTGCAAGATCTGGATGCGCAGGAGTGGGAGATAGGGCGGCTTTGTACGCCTGATGTATTTGAAGTAATTGTAGTCAATGACCATTCTGAGGATGATACGGAAGCGCTGGTAAACAGCTTCAGGCCGAAGCATTTCGCGCTACATCTGCTGAAGCTGTACACACCCTCTGGCTTCTCCGGCTCCCACAAAAAGCTGGCCATCAGCCAGGCAGTAGCTCATGCCAGTGGTGAGATCATCATGACTACCGACGGCGACTGCCGGGTGGGCCCGAGGTGGATCATATCCATGCGGCAGGCCTTGCTTGGCAAAAAAGCCGTGATGTTATCCGGGCCGGTTACTTTCTACCAGGAAGCCAGTCCGTTTGAAAAGCTACAGACCATAGAATTTGCCAGCCTGGTGGGGACAGGAGCCGCCTGCATGGCAGCCGGGAAGCCCAATATGTGTAATGGAGCCAACCTGGTTTTCCTGAAAAGTGCTTTTGTAGAGGTGAATGGTTATGAGGGCAGTATGCACATCCCTTCGGGCGATGACGAATTTCTGCTGCAGAAACTGAAAGCACGTTATCCTGGGCGGATATTTTTCCTGAAATGTGCCGAGGCCGTGGTCAGAACCAAAGCGCAGCCTGACCTGCGAAGTTTCTACCACCAGCGGAAGCGCTGGGCCGGCAAATGGAAGCTACATAAGAACCCGCTTACGGCTCTGCTGGCGCTGTTTATCTTTACCTTCCACCTGATGTTACTGCTGGGAGCGGGCATGGCGCTGGCAGGCAGGTTAGACTTCAGGTTGATGGCTGCTTTGCTGCTGGCTAAAGCAGTCGCGGAACTGCTGCTGATCTTTCCTGTGCTCAGGCTTATGCACAAAAAGCTGTCAATGCTAAACTTTCTGTTGCTACAGTTAATTTATTCTGCGTATGCTGTTTTCTTCGGTATAGTCGCTAACTTTGGCGGCTACCGGTGGAAATCCCGTAGCTATTCGCACAAGACCAAACCGTCCCAAGCATGAGTGACCTGGAATTTGACGTATTAGACGAACTCTATTTTGTAGTATCATATCAGCATATCAAAGAAGAACTAGCCCTGGAGGATGAAACATTAAAAACGGTATTGCAGCAGTTGTTGGAAAAAGGCTGGATCAGATGTTATCTGAGTGCTTCTGAGGAGGCCCTTGAAGATGAAATAGATTTTGAAAATAAATACCAGACCTATTATTATCTGGCCAGCAAAAAAGGCCTGCTGGCGCATAATGGAAGAAGTTAAAAGCAAGTAAATTTTATGGCATTAGACAGAAGCGTAGCTCCGCCTGCGCAGGCAATCAGACAGGTACATTTTCTTGAAGCAGAAACTACCCGTTTATCCAACGGACTCCCGCTGCACATGATACGCTCGGGCAAGCAGCCGGTGGTAGGGGTGGAGGTGATTTTCAGAAACGGAGGGGTAAGGCATGAAGAAAAAAACGGAGCGGCTTACTTTACTGTCAAAATGCTGGCGGAGGGTACTGCCCACAGGGATGTTCATAATATATCTGATACCATCGACAGCTTAGGGGCTTTCCTGCAGCTTTCGCCCGGCTTAGACTATTCGTTGGCCGATCTATATATGCTCAGCCGACATGTAGATCCTCTGCTGGGGATTCTGAGGGAGATGCTTACCGAAGCGATCTTTCCGGAAGATGAACTGGAGAATTTTAAAAATATACAAAGGCAGCAGCTGCGTGTCAACGAAAAAAAATCTAACATACTGGCCTCCAGACATTTTAAAGCCACCCTTTTCGGCAGCCAGCACCCTTATGGCAAATCGTTGGATTTCAGCGACATTGATGCACTTGAGCGGGAAGACCTGCTGAACTTTTTCAGAACCCGGCTGCTGCATCAGATGGAAATTGTAGTATCAGGAGACGTAAATACCGAAGTGCTACAGGCCCTGGAAAAGCATTTTGGAGATCTGCCGTTTGAACAGTTTAGTCCGTCTGACAAACTTCCCTCAGCCAAGGGATATACTGAAAAAAAGGTGCTGGTCAAAAAGCCCAAAAACCTACAGTCTTCCATTCGCCTTGGTTGCCAGAGTATAGATAAACATCACCCGGATTTTCATCAGCTGAGGGTACTTAACACTGTTTTTGGCGGATACTTTGGCTCCCGGCTCATGCGTAACATCAGGGAGGAGAAGGGGCTCACCTACGGCATCAATTCTGGGGTGATCACCCTGGCAGAAGCCGGGTATTTCATAGTAGGCACCGAGGTAAAAAAGGAGCTGACGCAACTGGCTATTGATGAAATTTACCGTGAAATGCAGCGTCTGCAGGATGAACCTCTGCCTGAGAGTGAACTAAATACCGTAAAAAACTACATGGCTGGCAGATTGCTCTCATCTGTTGACACACCCTTTGCTTTGGCTGAAAAGTTCAAGAATATCCATTTATACGGACTTACCTACGATTTTTACAAAAATTATCTCAACACTATTAATTCAGTAGATGTCGAAACGCTGCAGCTCATGGCACAGCGCTACCTCATCCCCGAAAACATGCTTGAGGTAGTGATAGGCGGCTACGAGTGACCTTCCTCTGGTAACATGCCGTGTTTTTCTACTGAGCAGACAGCCTGCCAAGCTCCTGCTTACCCGGCTGTTTTGTAGCCAGTAACAGCTTTATCGCCCGTATTTCTATGTCTGTAAAAAAAAGAGCAGCTACAAGCATTCATAGCCTTATCGCCCTTTTGAATAGCTGTATATTACATGCGTAGCAGCAGTGAGCCAGCTGACATTTATCCATTCTTAGCTCTATTTCGCTTATTTTGCTCTTCATTCAATGAGGCTATTGTGGTTTCATGTAACCTACTATTACTTCAGTTAAGAAAGATATGCTGAACGGTCAGAACATCATCCCCGGTAAGGGAGATCTTAAAAATATGAATAGCAAAATACAGGAAGTGGAAATCGCGGATTTGAGGCGGATTGCGGAGTTTGTAAAGCTTCGTTTCGGGTATGATTTTACCGACTACGCCATGTCGTCTTTCAAAAGAAGGATTCAGCGTATCCTGGAGCTTTACAAATTTGCGTCTGCCGAACAGCTGGTCAAAAAGCTGGAAGATGATCCGCTTTTCTTTGAAACCTTCCTGGCAGAGGTGACCGTCAACGTAACCGAGATGTTCCGCGATCCCTCCTTCTGGCGGGAGATACGCGATCATATCGTTCCTAACATACTGCTTAATCACAATACCTTCAGTATCTGGCATGCCGGCTGCTCCTCAGGTGAAGAGGTAATCTCCATGGCCATATTGCTTAAGGAAATGGGTATACTGGATAAGGTAAATATCATCGCTACTGATATTGATAAGCCGATCCTTGCCAGAGCCATGAAGGCGGAGTACGCCATGAAGAACATGGAGCTGAATGAAAAGAATTACATCCGTTACCAGGGAACATCTTCTCTGCATAATTACTACACCGAGAAAAACGGCCTGGTGCAGATGGATCGCTCACTGCTGGAAAAGGTCTCCTTCCGTAATTTTGACCTGGTACGGGGCGTGCCTTTCAACAAATTTGACCTGATTCTCTGCCGCAACGTCATGATTTACTTCAACCAGAACCTACAGAACTCAGTACTGAAGAAGCTTCACGAAAGCCTTTTCAAGTATGGTTACCTGGCCATAGGGTCTAAGGAATCATTGATATGGTGCGAAATCGCCAACCGCTTCATTGTGGCAAATAATGAAGAAAAGATCTATAAGAAAATCAAGGAATAGGTATCAGGGTGGGAGATATTATGAGTCAGTTCAACCTTAGCAACATATACAAAGCTGTCGTCATAGGAGGCTCAGCGGGAAGTTTTCAGGGAGTGACCAAGATCCTGTCACAGCTTCCGGATGACTTTGACCTGCCCATCATCATGTGTCTGCACCGGCTAAAACACGTACGCAACGGATTTGTAGAAGCCCTGTCTATCAAAAGTATCAAGCCTGTGACCGAACCTGCCGATAAAGAGAACATCAGGAAAGGGTGCGTTTACCTGGCACCTTCCAATTATCACTTATCGGTAGAACTGGGCAATACCTTTTCGTTGTCAACGGAGGAAATGGTCAACAATTCGCGGCCGGCCATAGACATTACGCTGGAGACAGCCGCTTATGTGTTCAGGCACAAGCTTATCGGCATCCTGCTTTCCGGTGCCAACCGCGATGGCGCCCGGGGGATGCAGTGTATCAAAGAAAGAGGAGGCCTTACCATCGTACAGGATCCGGCAGAATGCATGATAGATACGATGCCCAAAGCTGCCCAGCAGCTGTGCGAGATTGATCATGTGCTGAAGGTAGACGAGATCATACAATTACTCAAAGAGCTTAATAAACAATACCATTAGAATTATGCAAGCTATCACCAAAAGGTTAAGTGGCATTTTCGTAGCCCTGTTTTTTCTTAGTGTAGCCTATGCAGCCTATGTACTGTACCTGCTGCCCCAGAAGCTGAGCCAGAGCAGCCCGGCGGTAGATCTGCATGTGATCGAAGAGCTTTCATCTGTGCTCAATACCACTTATCTGACCATAGGTGTTACACTGCTGCTCGGACTGATGACTACTACCTTGCTCTTTATCAACCGTAGGCCCTCAATAGCCGGCAGTGCCCTTTCTCAGGCTTCCCAGGAAAAAACTGACCGGCAGCAGGAGAAGGAACAGAAAATGACGGAGGAAGAAGAACTTGTTATTGACCAGGAAGCCATAGAGGAAATAGTAGGCTCCGATGAGAATGCTGAAGAAAGCTTCAGACAAGCGCTCTCTCTCGTCTGTAAAGAACTGGAAGCCAGTCAGGCAGCCGCCTATGTGGCGCGGCAGGATGAAGAAAAGAGGTTCATAGAATTGTTTGCTTCTTATGCCTATCATGTGCCCGAAGGTGAAAAGGTGCAGTTCCGTTTCGGAGAAGGTCTCGCCGGGCAGGTGGCCAAAGAAGGTAAGCTGGTAAATATCAATGCCGTACCGGAAGGTTATCTGAAGGTATTATCCGGACTGGGAAGTGCCACGCCGCGTCATCTTATTATCATACCTGTACAGGAGGGAGATCAGTTGCTGGCTGTAGTAGAGATTGCTTCATTCCATCCCTTCAAAGCAGCTCATGAGATAGCGATAAAACAGGTTTTTGACAAACTGGCACTAAAACTATCAAATGTTGACAATGTAAGTTTAGAAAAAGCTAAGCGTTAAAAAACTGCCAATAAACCCACAATTTGCAGGAGCAGACCGGCAGTATTTTAAGCTGGAACTCCCTTTATCAACATCAAAGTCGCCAAGATCATTATGTTCAGAAAAATAACCATCGGCAGCAAGATTACTGCACTGGTACTCACCGTGGTGCTTATCACCGTGCTTGCCATCAGTTTTACTGCCTACACCCTGGTGGAAAAGAACCTGCAGCAGCAGTACCTGAGTCGTCTTGAGGTGATCACCAAACTCAAGAAAGATCAGCTAAGCGATTTTTTCAATACTCAGCTTGCCGACGCTGAAATCCTCAAGCTGACATTTATATCACTTCAGCAGGAAGATGCCGAGGCTGAGCTTACCGATGATCCGACAGCGACAGGTGAAGCAGCCGATAAAGTGAACAAGCAGGTGCAGAAAGTTATGCAGGCTAATCCTGATCTCAGCAACTTGTATCTGCTCAGCCAAGAAGGGCAGATTATTTATACTACTGAAACTGATGAACGCCAGCTGGCCGGAGAATTTTTTATTGATCCTGATGGAAAAGCTATCAGCCAGGCCAGAGACTCAGTTTACTATAGCCATGTTTACGAAAAAAACAAAGAATACTTCTTCCTGATAGGTTTACCCGTAGAGGCCAATGGTAGGATATTGATGGCTGAAATCAAGGCGGCGCCTATGTTTAGCATTGTCAGCGACTACAGCGGCCTGGGTGAGAGCGGGGAAATCATACTGGCAAAAAAGCATAAGGAACGAGCCATTTACCTTACTCCCAGTCGTCATATACAGCAAGCTATCCTTGCCAAAGGTGTGGGAATGGGAGAAAACAGCCAGATGGCTGTACAGCAGTCAGTTCAGCACAGCCAGGGTGCATTGATTGACAAGGACTACCGTAATGAAGCTGCGCTCAGCAGTTGGGATTATCTGCCCGGTCCCGGTTGGGGATTGATCACCAAAATTGATATCAGTGAAATCAATGCCAATATCAATGCCCTGATCTACAGATTTTTGATAGCAGGTGGTGCTGTAACCCTGCTGGCCCTGCTGGTAAGCATTGTCTTCTCGCGATTCCTGATCACACCCATACTCTCGCTCAAAAGTACACTCAGCATGCTGAGCAAAGGGGTGCTACCTGATAAAGTAGAGAAAGAAAGTGATGATGAAGTCGGGCAAATGGCCGAAACCACTGATCAGCTGGTAAAAGCACTTCGCCGCACCGCAGAATTTTCGCACGCTATCGGTCAGGGGGCTTTTGACACCCAGTTTGAGCCACTAAGTGAGCACGATACCCTGGGCAATTCTCTGATCAATATGAGATCAAGTATCCAGGAGGCTGAAAGAAGAGATAATGAGCGAAACTGGATTGTCACTGGCGTAGCTGAGATAGGTGATATTCTCCGTTCTCACAACCATCTTGAAGAACTGGGTGACGAAGTGGTAGCCTACGTCTGTAAAAAGATCAATGCTATACAGGGTGCTTTTTACGTGGTGAATGACGAGGACAGAGACAACACCTTCATAGAGATGAAGGCTACTTATGCTTACAATAAAAAGAAACATCTCAAAGCTCAGTTCAGGTTTGCCGAAGGCCTGGTAGGTCAGGCTGCCATTGAGCAGGATACCATATTCCGTACCGAGATACCCTATGATTATGTGACAGTTACCTCTGGTCTGCTGGGAGACCAGCGCCCTGAGGCACTGCTCATCGTGCCACTGATCACCAACGAGCAGGTGTATGGGGTACTGGAGTTTGCCGCTTTTGAAAAATTCAGTGCGCGCGATGTGAAGTTTGTCGAGGAGATCAGCCTCATCATTGCCCGGACGGTTTTCAATATTAAAGTAAACGAGAAAACCCGCCGCCTGCTGAGTGAATCGCAGAAGATGAGTAACGAACTGCAGGAGCAGCAGGAAGTACTCAGGCAGAATGCGGAAGAGATGCAGGCCACTCAGGAAGAGCTACAGCGTACCAACCAGCAGTTGGAAGAGCAGATAGATGAGGTTGAGAGAACCCAGAAGCGTATGGCTTCTCTGCTTGAAAATGCCTCGGAAGTCATCGCCATTTACGAAGAAGACGGTCAAATCCGCTACATCAGCCCTTCGGTACATCGTATCTTTGGCTACAGCCAGCAGGAGATGATTGGGCAGAGTGATGTGCAGTTTATCAAAGGAGAAGGTGCCTCTCTCTTCCAGCAGATGTTCCAGTCGTTGCTGGATAAGCCATCCGAGTCTGTGACCATACAGTACCTGTACAATACCAAGCACAATGGAGAAGTATGGGTAGAGACTACCGGTACCAACCTCCTGCATGACCAGGCAGTAAAAGGACTGGTACTCAACTCCAGGGATATCACCGAGCGCAAGCGGGCTGAGCAGGAAGAGCGTATGCGCAGCAAGATGCAGGCACTGTCTGAGAATTCACCTGACCTGATCACCCGTTTTGACCAGGAAGGTACCTTCTTCTACATCAACCCTACTATAGAGACTTATACCGGTAAGAAGCCCGACCACTTCCTGCACAGGCATATCCACGAGGCGGATCTGCATCCTTCTGTGGTGAGCGAATGGCTGAAGGTACTGGGTGATGTAAAAGAGAGCCAGGACAAAGTAGCCAGGGAAATTGATTTCCCGGCAGAAGACGGCGACCATATCATGCATGTCAATGCCATTCCTGAATTCAATGAGGAGGATGTGCTGGAGTCGGTACTGGTTGTATCGCACGACATTACCGAGCGTAAGCTCATTGAGCTGGAAATCCAGAACAAGAACAAGAAGATCAACGACAGTATTAACTATGCCAAGCGCATACAGGGAGCTATCCTGCCAGATAACAGGATTATCAGGAATGCCTTCCCCGAATCGTTTATTTTCTATAAGGCCAAGGATGTGGTCAGTGGTGACTTCCCTTGGTTCCTGCAGCGGGGTGATGATATCTTCATAGCTGCGGTAGACTGTACCGGGCACGGCGTACCAGGTGCACTTATCTCGCTGATTGGTTACTTCCTGCTAAATGATATTGTAAGAAGCCGCAGGGTAACCGATCCGGGCGAAATACTGGATCAACTGGATGAAGGAGTGACCCAGACCCTGAGACAGGATTCGGATGACTCCAAAACCAAGGATGGTATGGATATATCAATCTGCCGGATCAATAAGAAAACCGTGCAGTATGCCGGAGCTCACCGTCCTCTTTATCATATGCATAAGGGAAAAATGAATGAGATCAAAGGTGATAAATTCCCCATAGGCGGCGGTATATATAAGAATCAGACCAAGTTCGCTACACATACTATCAAGATGGCTGAAGGAGACTCGATCTACTTCTGCTCAGATGGATTCCCTGATCAGTTTGGCGGGCCTGAAAACAGAAAGTTCGGGCCTAAACGTACCAGGGCATTGATTGAAGAAAATCATCACAAACCTATGAGCGAAGTTTATGAGGCTATGTCTACATCCTGGGAAGAATGGATGGGAGATGAGAAGCAGACAGACGACGTTTTAATGATTGGTATTAAATTTTAATTAATTATTGCAGGTAACTAAAATTACAGAATCATGAAATATGTGTATGACTTACACAAATCAATGCTCGATCAGCATCTGATTCTAGTTTATGAGGGCGAGTTTACGCAGGAAATCACAAAGTCAGTACTTGCTATGGCAGAACGTAACATGGATTCCATGGGAGAAGAATCTACTACCAAACGTAAGGTCTTCAATGTTATGGTAGAATGTCTGCAGAACATAGTGAAGCATGGCGAAGGTTACAAAGTTGGCAATGACCTGGAGTACAATGCGGTCTTCATGATTGGGAAGAAAGAAGATGAATACATCATCGCTTCTGGAAACCCCCTGATGAACAGCGACATTGAAAAGCTCAAATCTAAGCTGGATCAGGTCAATGAACTGGACAAAGAAGGACTGAAGCAGCTCTACAAAGAGATTATCAAAAATACCTCTATCTCCGAAAAGGGAGGAGCAGGTTTAGGGTTTGTTGATATGGCCCGCAAATCAGGTAGAAAACTGGAGTATGATTTTGTAGAAATGGAGGGTGACCGCTCTTTCTTTGCACTTAAGACCACCATAGGTCGCGAGTAAAATCAGACAAAAAAATTCATGTTTTAACCCACAAAAGCAATTTAAAATGGAAGTTCTCAACTTAGAAGGTACTGAAGATACCCCTAAAATTATACTTGACAAAGCCAATGGCATTTTTGAAATCTCAGGCAGGTCTTTACCTGAAGATTCAGCGGAGTTTTACCAACCGGTACTGGATTGGCTAGAAGCCTATGCCGGAGCTCCTAATCCGAGCAGCGATTTTGTTTTCAAACTGGAGTATTTTAATACAGCATCTTCCAAACTAATCCTGGACGTGCTGTCCAAACTGGAAGACATCAGCGGCGCTACCGTGAGCTGGTATTTCCATGAAGACGACGAGGATATGGAAGAAGCCGGACAGGAATTCTCCGAACTGGTAGAAGTCCCTTTCAATTTTAATACCTACTAGGCGAGGCCAGTTGGCGCTTCGCTTTTTGATCAGACATACGTCAAAGTATAGCAAATGCTCAAGCGTGTTTGCTATTTCTCTTTTTGTACTGATTTCAGGCCGAAATCAGCTCAGGTAAAGTACATCTACATCAGAATCAGCAGCAAAGATGAGCGAGGAAATATTAAAAGCCTTAACCCAGCTTTTTGCCATCATTACAAAACAGGACGGTGGCGTTACTGAAACCGAACGTAACTTCGTCATCTCTTTCTTTAAACAGGAGCTTGATCATGACTCTATCAAAGAATACATAGAGTTGTATGACAACTTTGCCGATTATGGCAAAGCCGAAGAAGAAGAGGGAGAAGAAGTACAGGTAAAAAAGAAAAAACTGACCTCCGTCAAGGATTCGGTTAAGACGCTGGCCATCTGCAAAAAGATCAATAAGACCCTTACGCAAAAGCAGAAGGTGGTTGTATTGATGAAGCTGCTGGAACTGGTCGGTTCTGACGGCAACTTTACTGAGCAGCGCATGGATATTATAGATACGGTATCGCGTGCTTTTAACATCGTAAAAGATGAATTCAAACTGATTGAGGCCTTTGCGCTGAACCGCCCTGAAACCCGCGGTCAGTTTGAGGACATACTGCTGGTAAGCCGCAGCAAAGATGAAGATAACGGCCTGGCCAAGCACATTCATACTGAGATCAACGGGGAGATCATCTTCCTTAAGGTGAACAGCGTGGATATGTACTTTACCAAATACCTGGGGCAGGATGATGTGGTACTCAATGGTTTTATCATGAAACCTGCTCAGTCTTACCTGTTCTCCAACGGTAGTACTATCAAAACACCTGTAGGTACAGCTCTCTACTACAGCGACCTGATCAGGCACTTTATCTCTGAAGTTTCCAGTACCAAAATATCTTTTAACGCTAAAGACCTGGAGTTTCGCTTCCCCAATAATGCCATCGGCCTGAGGGATGTAAACATAGCCGAAGGTTCAGGTAAACTGATTGGTATTATGGGAGCCAGCGGTGCAGGTAAAACTACCCTGCTCAATGTATTGGCAGGCATTGAAGTGCCATCAGCCGGAGCTGTAACCATCAATGGCTTTAATATACATCTGCAGAAAGACCAGATACAGGGAGTCATAGGTTATGTGTCTCAGGATGACCTGCTTATAGAGGAGCTCACAGTTTACGAAAACCTCTATTACAACGCTAAACTCTGCTTTGCTGACAAGAGCGAAGAAGAAATCGGTAAACTTGTACTGGCTACGCTGGAAAGCCTGGGTCTGGAGCACAGGAAAGACCTGAAAGTAGGAAGTGTGCTGGATAAAACCATCAGTGGAGGTCAGCGAAAGCGTCTTAACATCGCTCTGGAACTGATCCGCGAACCGGCAGTGATGTTTGTGGACGAGCCCACCTCCGGCCTTTCGTCGCGTGATTCTGAGAATGTCATAGACCTGCTCAAAGAACTTACCCTTAAAGGCAAGCTGATTTTTGTGGTGATTCACCAGCCGTCTTCAGATATCTACAAGATGTTTGATACCATGTACATTCTGGATACGGGAGGTTATCCTATCTTCTATGGCAATCCTGTGGAAGCAGTGACTTACTTCAAAAGAGCTTCTAACCAGGTGGATGCCGAAAAGGGGCAGTGTCATGTCTGTGGAAACGTAAATCCTGAGCAGGTATTCAATATCATAGAAGCCAAGGTGGTAGATGAATACGGGCAATTTACCAGCAAACGAAAGGTGAATCCCATGCAGTGGCATGACATGTACCGGGAGAACTTTAAGATTGAGGCGGTGGCAGAAGAAACTGAAGCTCCTCCCAAATCGCTAAATATTCCTTCGCGCATCAGGCAGAGTATCATCTTTACCATCAGGGATACGCTCTCCAAGATCAGCAACAAACAATACATGCTGATCAATTTTCTGGAAGCGCCTGTGCTGGCCCTCTTCCTGTCGCTTATCATCAAATACAAGGAAGCTGGTAAGCTGGAGTATTCCTTTCGCTTTAACGAAAATTTTCCAGCATATATCCTGATGGCCATCGTGGTTGCGCTCTTTATGGGGCTTACCGTGAGTGCCGAAGAGATTATACGCGACCGTAAGATCCTTAAGCGGGAATCCTTCCTGAACCTGAGCTGGAACAGTTATCTTTCTTCTAAGGTGCTGATCCTTTTTACGCTATCGGCAGTACAAACCCTGACTTTTGTTGTGATCGGAAACATGATTCTGGAAGTTAAGGAGATGACCCTGAGCTTCTGGCTTGTCTTGTTTTCTGTATCATGCTTTGCCAATATGCTGGGCCTGAACATTTCAGCTTCCTTTAACTCAGCCGTTACCGTCTACATTCTCATTCCTTTGCTGCTGATCCCTCAGCTTATCCTGAGTGGTTTGCTGTTTAACTTTGATAAGCTCAACAGCCTGATCAGCTCCAAAGGAGAAGTACCGCTGGTAGCAGATATGATGGTCTCCCGCTGGGCATACGAAGCCATGGCTGTATACCAGTTTAAGGAAAACTCTTTCCAGCGTCCTTTCTATGAACTTGAGC
Source organism: Cyclobacteriaceae bacterium (assembly GCA_046541235.1). Classification (GTDB taxonomy): domain Bacteria; phylum Bacteroidota; class Bacteroidia; order Cytophagales; family Cyclobacteriaceae; genus Catalinimonas. The sequence goes on from JBKHDR010000027.1 coordinate 22,011, forward strand.
GACAGGAGAGGCAGGCAGATTTCAAGTCGGCCTACCTGATTCCGGCACTGGAAACCAAGCTGGATTATGTAATGGATCACCTGGATACCCAAAGTGATTCGGTCAGAGCCATTGTGGAGAAAGACCTGCATATCATCAGGACCGAATTAAAAAAGGAGACTTACAAAGAAGGACTGGAGACGCTGGATATAGATGCGCAGCTGACGGTTGAAAATATCAATGAAGAAACAGCCGGTCTTATTTCAGCTTATCTGCAAACGCTTAGCAAGCACTATCTGCAGATCTTTAACAAGGCAGTAGAAAACCAGGAAAAAATGGTTTACTACTTTGAGAACCAGGCAGGGCTGGAGTATGATATGAATGAGTACAAGAACAGATATTATAATGAAAGCCTGGCTGACCTGGTAAGAAATATCAACGTATCAGACAGAATTATTGAGGAGGAAGGCAAATTGCTGCAGCGCATAGACCCGGTATACCATGAACCTTTAAAAGCTGGTTTTGCCAATTATCGCACGCACTTCTTTGCACCCAAAAAACAACTGGGCGGATTGATGATAGATACCTTTGTCTTCAACCTCGGCGTCATATGGCTAATGACCATACTACTTTACATCACTCTTTACTACGAGCTTTTCGGGCGTGCCATCCGCTATTTTGGAACACTAAAAAAGCCCAAAATCCGTAAATAAGGAGCTTTGAAAAGGAAACAATTCACACGTAATAAATCAACCCAATTTGGGTTTGGCCACCAGGCCCGGTGTCATACATTTGTCACACATAAATATTGAAGAAGTTCATGAAAAGACTGTTGATTTTGTCCCTGGGAATACTCTCGTTATCTATCTGGTCCTGCGAGTCAGATACAAAACTGAATGAGCAGGCTTTCCTGGATAGCCTGAACAATGCCGGAGAAGCAGGACCAGTAATTTCTGATGAAGTACTGGAGAGTATATTGCAGCAGATTCCTTCTCCACTGGAAATATCTGTATTACTTAAAGAATCAGGTACGAACTATAATCCTGATTTTCTTAACAACACGGATAACATTTCTGCTTACAATACAAATTTCAAAAAGGCACTGAACCTGGGCGTGTACGGTACCGACCTGGGTTACACCAACATCTATGAGCAGAACCAGGATGCCATATTCTACCTGAATTCAATCAGGGACTTGTCAGATGGTCTGAGCATCGGACAGTTTTTTAATTTTGGTACCATCAAGAGACTGGCTACCAACAGCCGTAATCTTGATTCCTTGCTGCTTATCACCACCAAGAACTTCAACACCATCAACACTTACTTACAGGAGCAGCAACGTTCAAATCTCAGTGTTTTATTACTAACCGGAGGATGGATTGAAGCTTTGCATATTATTTGTCAGGTATCTGTAAAGAATCCTGAAAATGCTGAACTAAGAGAAAGGATCGGTGAGCAGAAGATCATCTTAGAGAATATCATGCTTCTTCTCTCTTTTTACAGCGAACCTGATCCCAACATACGCGATCTGGCAGAAAGAATGGGTCAGTTGCAGGCTAAGTTTGAGACTATCAACATCACTCAGACCTATGCCGAATCTACCTTGGAAGAAGTAAATGGAATTGTGACTATCACTAACAAAAGCACCAGTTCCATTAATATTACTGATGAAGATGTGAAGGCCATTGCCACCACTACTGCTCAGATCAGAGATTATATTATTAAATAAAACATTGTTGACTTACATGAAAGCTTTAATATCCCTGATTAGTATCCTAACGTTCCTCCTACTGTTGGATATAAATGCACAGGCTCAGTGTGATCCGGCACAGCATACAGAAGCTTGCATTCCCCAACTGGCTGAGGGTTTCAACTTCGTAAAAAGCTATGAAATTAATGGAGAAGGCGGTGCCAAAGATAAAATTGAATACTCATATGTATTTGCCAAAGGTACGCAGTACTTTATCAATATTTGTGCAGAAGGTGAGGGAACTGACGGTATAGTGCTCAGCCTGTATGACTCCAACCGTAAAAAAGTAGGTACCAGCCTGGCCAACGGTAATTACAACAAAGGTATTATTTACCCCTGTAATGCCACTGGCATCTACTATATCACTTTTACCTTTGAAGGCTCCAAGAACCACTGTGGTGGGGCCGTCTTAGGCTTCAAAAGATGATGCTTGAGCAACTTTTCTTATATTGACCTCTTTATCAAAAGAGGTTTTTTTATGCATATACAAAATACCACTTTTTCGTATCAGGCTCCTTATTATACGACGGGTAAGCCGGAAGCAGATCAGCTGTGGATAGTTTTGCATGGCTACGGACAATTGGCTCAGTACTTTATTCCTAAGTTTGAATTTTTAAGTGACAAGGCACTAATTGTTGCACCGGAGGGGCTTTCTCACTTTTACCTTCAGGGCGTAAGCGGCCGTATCGGGGCTTCCTGGATGACCCGGCAGCACCGTGAGCTTGCCATTAGCAACTATATTGCTTACCTGGATAGGGTATATGATGAGCTGATAGCCACTTGTGACAAGCCGTTCAAAAAGGTAACTATGCTGGGTTTTTCTCAGGGCGTATCAACGCTTATCCGCTGGCTTTGCAAACGCAATCCTGAATTTGATCAACTGTTGATGTGTGCAGGTAGCTTCCCGGAAGATGTTGATAAGGATAACTGTAGTAAAGTATTTAGAAACAAAACCTGCTATTACCTATATGGAGATCAAGATCAGTACATGCAGGAAGGTAGCATTGACAGGCTGAAATCACTATTTGATGAATATGGGCTTCAGGTAGAAATTCTTAAGTTCTCAGGTAAACACGAAATCCACCAGCCTAGCCTTGAGCTACTGGCATAAAAAAAACCGCTGCGAGCAGCGGTTTTTTACTTTAAAATACATTCATTCAAATCATTTCCTCATCAGAGGCTAATTCTTCCTTAGTCGGTTTTTTAGCAGATTTTTCTGCAACTGCCTCACCATCCAGAGGAATCCCTTTTACGGTATTTCTAATTTTGGTTTCAATCTCGTTCATCAGTTCAGGATTATCAAGCAGGATATTTTTGACAGCATCCCTTCCCTGTCCGAGCTTTTCAGTACCATAGGAGAACCAGGAACCAGACTTCTTAACAATCTCCATTTCTACGCCCAGGTCAAGGATCTCACCTACTTTAGAAATACCCTCGCCGTACATAATGTCAAATTCTACTACCTTGAAGGGAGGTGCTACTTTGTTCTTGACCACTTTTACGCGGGTACGGTTACCCATCACATTGTCAGCACCCTCTTTGATCTGCCCGATACGGCGGATATCCAGACGCACAGAGGCGTAAAACTTCAGGGCATTACCACCAGTAGTCGTTTCAGGATTACCAAACATGACACCGATTTTTTCACGCAACTGATTGATGAAGACGCATGAACACTTGGTCTTGTTGATAGCCCCGGTAAGCTTACGTAGTGCCTGAGACATCAATCGGGCTTGCAAACCCATTTTACTGTCCCCCATGTCTCCTTCCAATTCACCTTTAGGTACCAGGGCCGCTACGGAGTCAATCACGATAATATCTATAGCGCCTGAGCGGATCAGGTGCTCGGCCACTTCAAGCGCCTGCTCACCGTTGTCAGGCTGTGAGATGAGCAGATTTTCTGTATCAATACCCAGCTTTTCAGCGTAGCTTTTATCAAAAGCATGCTCAGCATCTACGATGGCCGCGATGCCTCCTTTCTTCTGTGCTTCAGCGATGCAATGCATGGCGAGCGTGGTTTTACCTGAAGACTCAGGACCGTAGATCTCAACGACTCTTCCGCGAGGTATGCCTCCGATGCCCAGCGCTATATCAAGCCCCAGAGAACCGGTAGAAATAGCAGGTACGTCTACTACACGTTCATCGCTCAGCTTCATCACTGTCCCCTTGCCGTAGGTCTTGTCCAACTTATCTATGGTCAGCTGAAGGGCTTTTAGCTTTTCTGATTGTTCGCTCATAAAAATGATTAAATAATGATTATTTGAAAGTAATATTTTAGTATGCTTTTCACAAATTTAATGCGCTATTTATGAACAGTGCATCAAGCCGTATAGTTGCAAAAATATACTTTTTTTAAGTATATAACAAATTATATAATTATCTGATAATCAATTAATTATGTGTTTGATTGAAAATATTTTAAACAATAAATGCGAACCAGCCTTCAGGCCGCATTGTTATTCTTTGCGCAACAAGCCATGTTCTGAATGATGTGGAAAAAAATTACTGCGGCTCTCCTGTTTATCATCACTGTGCTGCTCATCTGGCAGCTAGAGCTGGTAGCGTATGGCCTGGGCCAGGCCAGGGGGCAATTCAATATTATCTGGCATTCCCGGGATATTGAAGAAGTACTAAATGATCCTGAAGTAGCAGACTCCCTGAAGCAGAAAATCCTGCTTACACAAGAGATTCGGGAGTTTGCCATAGATTCTCTGGGGGTAAACGATTCTAACAGCTACCGCAGCCTGTATGATCAGAAAGGAAAACCTGTGCTTTGGGTAGTGACTGCCTGTGAGCCCTTTAGCATGAAAGACCGGAAATGGAAGTTTCCTGTCATTGGCACCTTCTCTTACAAAGGCTTTTTTGATTATGAAAAGGCGCTGGCCGAAAAAGCCCGGCTGGATGCCGAAGGTCTGGATACTGGCATACGCACTGTGAGCGCCTGGAGTACACTTGGTATTTTTGACGATCCTATCCTGTCAGAACTGCTTTTCCGTTCAGAGGGGAGCCTGGCCAATACTATTATCCATGAACTGACGCATGCCACGCTCTTTGTTAAAGATGACCTGAAATTCAACGAGAACCTGGCTTCATTTGTAGGCAACAAAGGCGCTGAATCGTTTCTGATCCACAAGTATGGAGAAAATTCTGCTGAACATCAGTCTTATATCAACTACCTGCACGATCGTCGACTCTTTGCTGAACATATGTTGCAGGGTACCCGGAGACTGGACAGCCTGTACCGTTCTTTTACAGAAGATTTATCCCCTGAGCAGAAATCAGCTCAGAAACTAGCCATGATCCTCTCCATTCTTGAAGAGGCAAAAAACCTGGAGTTTCGTACGGAAAACTACCGTTTACTCCCTCGTAAAATGCTGAAAGAAGAACTGCCAAATAATACTTTCTTCAAAGGTTATGTGCGTTATCAGTCGGAACTGAATTCGCTAGAAAAGGAATACAGCGAGCAGTTTGACAGTGACCTCAAAAAGTATCTGTCATACCTGAAAGCCAAGTACGAAAAGTAAATCTTTTATTTCATACCCATAAAAGCCTCACCCGGCGTAGCATATGACTGACTGGCATCATCGATCAGCAAAACCCAATCTCTGTCATCATTGGGTGTACGAAAGGTATAGGTTTGATTATTTCTGTACTTGCCGATATTGACACAGTCGCCGGTGCGGGGGTCAAACCACCAGACATTGATCTTACGGCCCGAAATGCGGCGGGGGTCTACCTCTACCTGCTCATGAGCCTGCAGGTAAACCATCAGAAAGTCTTCGCCTCTGGCTGCTTGTATGTCCGAATTTCCTGCTGAAGAAACGATCAGGGAAGGATCAGGTTTTAATTGGGTAAAATTTCTGGATTCAAATAACTGGCGCATATAACCCATTTGGAATGCACCCGGATGGTCCAGGGCTTTGTACCAGGGCGTTCGTGCTGATGAAATAGGTTGTCTGCCCTCCTGCCACATTTGCCAGATATTGTGGTTCCCATAGGTGTGACCAAATGCACCGGCCAGCATTGACCAGTAGGCTGCCTGCCGTACATCATTTTCATCAAACCAGCCATTTTCAGGCTTCCAGTTGATAGGATGATCTTCATAGTTAGGTTCACCATCAAGCGTAGGTTTGGTAGGTTCCAACTGGTAGTTGTGCGCTGTCATTTGGTAATTGGGGTTGTTCTTTTCACCATGTCCGGATTGGAACATATTGAAATCCAGCCATTCATCCTGATGGAAAAACTCTGCTGAGTTACGTCCGCCCATAGGATGATAGGTCATGAGGTGGTTTCCTCCATCCCCTTCTGCCAGTCCTTCTGCCATAGCACGGATGATAGCAAAATCCTCTTCTTCTTCAGGGATACGGTCTCCTCCCAGTATCCAGACAATGGGTTTATCCTTATATCTTTCACCCAAAAATTTTCCAAATATTTGAGCGTTTGAAGGTGTAAAAATTTCAGGACCCACACCCCAGCGTAAGTTAAATTTATCTCCCCAGGTGGGCAGCATACCAATAAACAGGCCCAGTGATTCAGCTTTGTCAACGATAAAGTCCACATGCTCAAAGTAGGCCTCGTCAGGCTGGGTGGGATCATTATCAACAAGCGGTTTGTCCCCATAAGGATTGGGCGCATTGAGTCCGTCAAGTTCGGCCAGCACCACCGCCTGTATGACGGTAAAACCTTTTTCGGCTCTGTTTTCTAGATAACGACTGGCTTCTTTCCGGTCCAGGCGATGGAACAGTTCCCAGGCTGTATCGCCCAGCCAGAAGAAGGGCATGCCGTCTTCCTTCAGAAGGTAACGTTGGTTATCGCTCAGGCGAAGAGGTTGGGCATACGTGAAGGAGGAAAGGAATATCAGTAGAGACAACAGGCAAAAGGTACGTGTGTAGAAGTAAATCATAGCTCGGCGGTTTAGGTGATAGGAAAAATTGCCCTAACTATTAAACACCTTCTTCTTATTTTACAAAATATTCAGAATGATAGCTATAATTTAAAGGATTTTTTAAAAAATTTCAACAGAGAGAGGTGAAAAATAGAATTTACTTCTGAGCTTTTGGTGTGTATCTCATGTCAATGGACTGTTGCATACATGCTGCGTAGGCTTTAAAAGTAGCAGAGGCAGCCCTGAAGAAATCCTGCTTCTGCTGCTCACCTATTACTACCTGCTCTGCTACCTGCCTGTACTGTTTCCATTTCAGCCCTACTTCATTACCGTAATAACCGTAGTAGTGCATGGCAGTCTGTTCTGAAATGGCTGGCATTTTATCAAGCTTCTTCCTGATCACATTTCCCCCCAGGGTAGAGCCTTCTGTCACGTAAAGGCAACCCAGACCTTCCTCCAGGGTTTGAGGAACAAAGTCAGCAGTGAAATCAAACACCTGATTTTCAAGATTCAGCGCTTTTAGATCCATAAATAATGCTTTCTCTTTTAGCCTGTTTTCAAGATTCAGGGTTTCATTAGCTACCAGGCTTGGGATAGCAGCCAGGTACTTTTCATACTTTTTATGAAAAACATAATGGGCCAGTATCAGCGTTTGATATTCATTCAGATGGAGGGTACCGGCAGCTATTTTGTCCGAAAAAGCCAGCGCCTCCATCTGGTTATGCCAGGTTCTGGTTTGAATTTTAACAGCTTCCAGAAGTCTCATAAGCAGAAGTTTACGAATTATAGGAATAGTAAATGTAAATCAGGCACAGATGGTTTGTATTGCATAACTAAGATGCGTGGATAACGTACTGATTCGTTCATTAGATCAAATTAATCTTATCAGGCATAAAAAAAGCGGTACCTGTGTCGGGTGCCGCTTCTTGAAGATTCTGAACTAAAGTTAAACCGTTTTTTTTGGCTTAGGGCCGACTTCCTCTTCAACTGTATCTACCATGCCTTCTTTTACCTTTTCAAGTTCATCTTGAGCAAATCCCCTAAGATGCCTGTATTCTTTTTCCAGTTTAGTAAGTCCGAACCCATGCAGATTTTGCCCGGCAAAGTCGGTAGGGAATTTCTCCACACCTGGGAATCCAAGTTTGATGTCGCGGCCATTATAAGGTACATAGGCTGTATCAAAGATGTAATCCCAGACAGCCAGGGTCATACCGAAGTTCACACCAGTCTGTCTTTCTTTAGGCAGATGGTGAGCATGGTGCCAGATGTGCATTTCGGGGCTGTTAAAGATGATACGCATGTATGGCCCTAGCGCGAAGGAGGCGAGCAGTACTGAGCCTACAGTGATACCGGCACCCATCAGAAAGTCAACTGAAGGAATCATGGAAGTGATACCCAGGCCAAGAATCAGTCCGACTACAGCTCCGGATACCCTGCCACTTACAGTAATATTGGAGTGGTTGAAGTGTCCCCATGCCAGTGTAAAGATATGTACCATGAAGAAGTCATCAATACCAAAGCCCAGCATGGCCAGAGGAATGTACTCAAAAGTACGGTAGAATACGTTTTCAAACCAGTGGTATCTCAGGTGAGCAGCAAAGCCCATCTGCTGTACGGAGTGATGCACTTTATGGAATTCCCAGAGTTGGGGCATCTTATGAAGCGTACGGTGGCCCCACCACTGCACGAAATCCCTCACCAGAAACATGGCGAATAACTGGGCAAAAACAGGCAGCTTATCCAGTTGAATAGCTACCATGTTAGTGATGCCAAAGATCCCGAGGAAGTCTCCAAACAGGTTTACAAACACATCTGAAAGTGCATTGTAAAATACCAGCGAGAACAGGAAGAAGTTGAAGAACATATAGAAGAAATCCAGCCAGAAGTCCAGTCGGAACTTAGGTTGGTTTTTTCTCCAGGGACGTGAAATCTCTACAGCGAAGAAGAAGCCGGACACAAGCATCAGCATCCAGAAGTAATTTTGCCAGAACGGCTTGTAGTCATATTGGAAAGTGATTTCTCGCCAGAGATAATCAGCATATCCTACATATGCGTTTACAATAATATCAATGTACTCTTGCATGAGGTAATATCGTTTAAGTAAGTTTGAAAATTATATTTAATCTGTCGAAGGAGTTCCAACTAATTCTTCAGCGGGGTTGACTTCAAATGGAAGGTCATCGGATTGGCTCCACTCAGTCCATGAACCGTCGTAGTTAATCACGTTCTTGTATCCGAGCAGTTCTGAAAGCACAAACTGCGTGTGTGCTGAACGTACGCCCGTATGACAATAAGCAATGATTTTTTTATCTTTAGTCACTCCCTTGGATTCATATATTTGACGTAGTTCTTTAACATTTTTAAACCTGAAAGTACCATCATAGTCAACGGCATTAGCCCAGTCTATGTGAACACTTCCGGGAATCCTGCCAGCTTTGGCAGCACCGTTTTTCAGCATTTGTCCGGTATATTCATCCAGGGTCCTGGTGTCTACCAAAACTACGTCAGGGTCAGTGAGGGCATCTAGCACGTCTTTCTGAGAGGCGGAGATGGTCATGTAAGCTTTTCTCTCGTCAAAAGTGTAAGGAGTAGAAGCCGCTAGCAGTTCAACAGGTTCTCTGCTTAAAGCAAAGCCTGCATCGGTCCAGCCAGTTTTACCACCATTAATCAGCTTTAAGTCCTCATGTCCATAAGACCTGAGTATCCACATCAAGCGCGATGCGTCAACATTACCCTTTAAATCATAAATGATAATCTTAGTATCCGGGTTAATACCCAGGCGGGTCAATAAATCCTGCATCTGTTCTTTGGTGGCCATCATACCTCCATAAGAATAGTCATCACGGTTTTCGTACATAGGCCTCCAAACATTGAATGCCCCGGGCAAATGACCCGATTCATAATCTTCAGACTTAGACACCTCGATCACAGCTATGTTTTCTTCCTCCTCTATCACCTTCTTTGCATCAGCAGGCTCAATAAGGTACTTATCGCTATAGTAGCTGGATGAGCTGGATTTAGCTTTGACCATGCCAGCTTTCTGTTGGCTATCGTCCCCTTGCGGCGAGGAGCAGGATACTGCCACCAAGAATAGCAGGCTGTACGTGAAATAAAATAATTTTTTCATAAGATTATGCTTTTTTGGGTTGAAAGGAATAGCATTTAGCCAGATATAATTTGTTCTTAATCGCCTAGTTCATACCACTCCACATTCGTCAGGGCTGCTCTTCTGCCCTTGAATTCCGGTGCATAGTTTTTGGCCAGGTATTCCACAATCGGTTCCTCATTCTCTCCCAGGTCCCAGAGATTCTGTGTTTCCTGCATCCATTTGATCATCTTCTTCCAGCCTTCTTTGGTAGCCCGGTTTTGTGTGACGAGCTTGGAAGAATGACAGGAGGTGCAATTATTGACAACCAGCTGATAATTGTCATCAGCAATGAAGCCGGTAGATACGTGTATCCCGTCAACCACTCTGTTCTTTTCCATTTCTGCTCGCATCTTTTCAAGCTTTTCCTGGTTGGAAGCAAGGCGTTCAGCTTCTTCTATGGCCTTCTGCTCCTGTAGGGGGATCATAAATTGCTGGTACATGTACACACCGGGAAGCAGGAAAAGGGCCAGGAGCATGACCACTACCATGCCATTTAGAAATTCGTATTCGCTAAAACCTTTTTTTCTTTTGCTACTCATGAATAAATGGATTTTTGATCTGAATATCAGCTGCTTGCTTTCATCGCTATGCGGTGACAGGCATTGTTAAGGTATCCTTTGGGATTCCAGCCGGGAAGCACCATGGGCTGCATGCGTCCTTCACTGTCGGTGGCGCGGGCCCATATTTCGTAGTAGCCCTCCTGGGGAAACTGTAGGTTGGCCTTCCACTGCTGCCAGGCCATACGGTTAACAGGCCGGGTCAGCTCACATTTTTGCCAGGTAGAGCCAAAGTCAAAGGAGACATGCATTTCGCTGACATCCAGCTCACCTGCCCAGGCATGGCCGCGTGCTTCAAAAGACTGTCCGGGTTTGACCACCGCACCGGATTTGGGATGAGTGATGACGGACTTTACCGGCATAGTTTGCATGATGCACATATCTTCATCTTTGACTACTTCGCCGGGAGCCACAGGCTTGCAGGGCATACGGTAGGACGGGGATTCCATCTTAGGGCCATCGTGCACCTGGTCCCTTACGGCAATACGGCTCAGCCATTTTCCCGAAGTAGACGCTGGCCATCCGCCAAAGACAAGGCGGAGAGGATAGCCATGATAAATAGGAATATCTTCATCATTCATAGCCCAGGCAATGAGGGACTCGGGCTGCATGGCCTTGTCGAGAGGTACACCCCGGGAGATTACTACCTTGTCGGGATTACCGCTCAGATGAACATCTTTACCGTAGTATCCAATGTATTCAGCATTTGATTTGATGCCTACATCATTAAGCACATCCCTGAGTCTTACGCCGGTCCATTTGGCACAGCCTACGGCACCGACATTCCACTGGTTACCTTTAGCCTGGGGATAAAATTCTGAACGTCCGTTTCCACCGCACTCCAGCACTAATTCATAGCTTACCTTCTCAAATTTTGACTTTAGTTCCTGCAGAGTGTAGGTTTTGGGTTGGCTTACCCCTTCACCGTCTATGGTCAGTGTCCAGGAATTTACATCTATATTTTCGGGCATATGGCCATTGTTCCTGACAAAGAAAACCCCCTTGGGTGTAAGGCGCGGGTCTAACAGGTGAGCCGGTGTTTCTACGTTCCAGGGCTTATCATTGAGAATGATCAATTCCGAATTCTTACCTTCCAGTGGGAAGGGATCATCATTATCCAGAAGGCCGGCGGGAATAATACCTGCGGGCATATTTTCGGCAAAGACAATATTACCTCCCAATACGGCTGACATCGTTGCAAGTGCGCTTTTGGATAAGAATCCTCTTCTTGTCAGTCGGCTGGTCTCTCTTCCCCATACCTGCTTGTCGGCCTCAATCGGGTCTTTGGCATATAACTCCCTGAGACCAATCTTTCTTCTTTTCATATGGTATTCAAATTATATGATAATATGTTAAAAATTATACGTAAAAGCGATTTTCCAAGATTTGAATTTATAAGACTAGCTTAAAGTCAGATTTGATTTGGTATTTGGAGAAACAAAGAAAGTAGCAGGTTTTTGATACCCACTATTTCCTTTGTAGACACCGAAAATATAACGTTTTGCTGTAAAATCAAATTATATGGCTAAAATATTGCGTTGAGACCGATGAGAAAATAGTCTCCACGCTGTATGGGAACTCCCAATGGTCCCTGTGACTCCCACTGGCTACGTCCCGGCTCACCGTTCTGGATAACGTAATGTGCAATTAACTTAAGGCGGTGGGTGTTCAGGTAGTAGTTAAAGCCCATGTTGATGGTTTCGTTGGAACCGGAAAAGAAGTTAACAGCCTGGGCATCCTGCTGCTCTGCCTGATTAGTGGCTCCGTTAAACTGCATCAGCATGATGATAGGCTCCAGAATCTTGTCATTGACCATAAAGTTGAAACTGGCCCTGATGTGTCCTGTATTAGAACTGTAATCAACAAATTCGGCGCCCGTAGCAGATTCTACAGTTTCGTCCTGCCTGTTCATGAAGTGCCAGTCACCATCCAGGTTGAACCTGCCCCAGTTGAAAAGGAAATCTACGCTGAGTGCGGTACTTTGCGTGAAGATGTCGGTTTCACCCTGGTAAGCTCCCCCAATACCCACTGAAAGTCCTTTGCGCGAATTATAGTAGTTGGTCTGGTATCCTATTCTGTAGGTAGGGCTTTCCGGGTCGCCAAACATGAACACGGCACGACCTACGAGTAGCGGGGCCCAGTTGGCACCGACTGTATTCCTCAGGGGTGAAGTGTTGTTGGCATTGAAAAAACCAAAGTTGTAATTCAGATGCAAATTGTCACTGGAATTGGAAAGCAGCCCTCCGAGATTGATACCTGCTGCACGGCCGGGACCCGTTCCTACGAGGTGGCGACGGATGTAATTCTGCTGCATGGCTTTTTCACCTGAAGTGGTAGCATAGCCTGAGGTAATGCTTTCACGCCCCAACTGTGGCCGGAAGAAACCACCCACCAGGTTGAGTGCCTCACTTCCGGGCTTGAGTCGCCACTGGAAGAAAGCATCCCAGATACCAAATTCAGTTCCATGAGGATTGTTACCCGGCCCTATCGTGGCACCCAGGGCATCACGGCCGATACCATCGTAATATGCTATGACAGTATAGCGCAGGTTGGGATAAGGATTGGCACGGAAGCCGAGACGGGCCCGCCTGATGTGTGGATTAAAGCGGTTATCCACATCTTCTACCACACCGTCACCATCAATATCCGCCCGCATATTGGCAGTGTAAGCCCCCCAAAGCTGAATCATCATGAAGGGCTGAATTTTATAGGTAGAATCCTGTTTAAGCCATTTAGGCATAGGAATTTGTGCACTTACATCGTATGAGCAGACTAGTAAGAGCAGGAGGAAAGCACAGATAAAGTTTGTTTTCATTTTTAATGTAGTTTGGTTAATTAGATATTCTGGACATGGAAAGACTATGGATTTCCACTAAGGTTGACGCTTACACTAATAAAATGTAATATGTTCAAATGTAAATTTAAAACAAAAGCTAAAAATCAAAAAACTAAATTTTTATAGCACTATTTTAATAAATTTGTAAATAGAAGAGGGCTATTCAATAAATTTCCATGAAAATTTATTGAAGTCCTTTAATTAATTTCCGGTTAAATTACTTTTTCTACTTTTACTCAAACTCTTGTTTCCAAAGGAAGACAAGACAGGTCAAATTGTAGAGGATTCCTCTTTTTTTGTTCCGCTAATGTGACTTTTCTAAGAGGCTAAAACTAATTCATTATTTTTACCGGACGAAAGTAATGAAAATTGATGATCATAGTATGCTTATATCAAGCACAGTATGCAAGAGTATTAAAGGACGTCTGATGCAAAATATTAATTGGAATTGTCTGAAGAAGAGGGGAAGGGTGATAATGACCGGAGTTTTTGAGCATATTGATCCTAACGCTCACCTTATCGGTCAGTGATCAATAGTATTTAGTTGCAGCCTGTTTGCGGGCAATGACCGACCTGCTACTCTTGTAAAGATCAGCATCATCTTAGCGCAGTTGAGGCTCGTTTTGTTGAGTTAATAATGCTAATCTTTTGTAAGTAGATGCCATCAGGCTCGACAGTCGGGTTAAGTAAGCCTGTTTTACCATTGGTAAATCGCTTAAGGCATGGACAGGCGGCGGGTAATCAGTGAGTTGACCAGCTCAAAAAACTGCAGGGGCTTAAGGGTACGCCAGTTTTCTATCTGCAGGCTACCGCCATAATTGAGGTAGGAGTCTATATTGAACTGCGTCATTTCATCCAGCACAAAATCGCGGAAGCCCACGGCAGCTATCCAGCCATCTTCCACATCTTCAAACCATTCTTCATAGTAGCAGTCGTCTGAGCCATGAAAATTGAGGATATTTTCTCCTACCAGTATAAATTTATTGATACCCTGCTGGGTAAAGTGATCCACAATATTGCGCTTGAGATGCATGATATCGTTATTGAGGGCATCATTCCATTCCCCAATAAACTCAATTACACAAAACTGCCTGTCGTAGTCGGCGTACAGCACTTTGATGTACAGCGTTTCAGAGCCCATAAAATCCCAGGCAGGGTCTATGTAATAACCGTAGATGGTATTGGTATAGAGCTCGTAATTATATTCCTTGCCAAAGTAAGGCGACTGCTCATCTTCGGCTGGGTTATAGTATTTGTACCAGTTGTAAAAGGGCTCAATCAGGTGCATAACCTCGCTGATAGGGTGAAAGGTATGAACATTCAGGTACAGAAAACACCTGGCATACTCGCCTAAAAATCGTGCTTTTCAGCGGCCAGCGCCTGCCGTACCGAGCCATGCTTCCTGAGCAGAACCTCGGCCTGTTCTCTGTCCACTTCTAACTCTTCCATCAGCATTCTCGTTCCCCTTTCTACCAGTTTATTGTTACTCAACTGCATATCCACCATACGATTGCCCTTCACCCGGCCCAGGCCGATCATGGTGGCGGTAGAGATCATGTTCAGCACCATTTTCTGGGCAGTACCGGCTTTCATGCGGGTGCTGCCTGTCACAAACTCAGGGCCTACTACCACTTCTATGGGAATTTCAGCGGCGGCAGCCAGGGGGGAGTTTTCATTACAGGTAATGCAGCCGGTGAGTATACCCCGGGCGCGGGCATCCTTCAGGCCACCTATGACGTAGGGCGTCTTGCCTGAGGCGGCAATGCCTATGACCGTATCTTTATCATTGATGTCAAATTTCTGTAGGTCTTTCCAGGCCTGTGCCTCATCATCTTCGGCAAATTCTACTGCTTTGCGTATGGCAGCATCACCCCCGGCCATGATGCCAATAACCCAGTCGTGAGGTACACCATAGGTAGGGGGACACTCTGAGGCATCCACGATACCGAGGCGTCCGCTGGTGCCGGCCCCGATATAAAAAAGCCGTCCGCCCTGCTTCATACGGCTGATGATGCCATCTACCAGTTTCTCTAATTGGGGGATGACTTTCTCGACTGCAAAGGCTACTTTCTTATCTTCCTGGTTGATGCCCATCAGTACATCATGGGTAGGCATTTTTTCCAGGTTATTGTACAGAGATGATGATTCGGTGGTACTCATGGGTTTAATGCTTCTTGGTGGAATAAGGTCAAGCCAGCGATAGGGCTTTCAAGTATATTAAAGATTCTCAGTCCTTTGTCGTTAGCGGCCTGTCGCAGCAGGTTGCTGTAATAAAACGCTACGGAGCCTGTAAAGTGTATTTTGTACTGCTGGTACTGATCATATCGGCAGATGGTTTTGTCAAAGAAGTGCGTGAAGATATCGTAGATCATCCGCATCAGGTAGGGATGCTTCAGGTTTTGAAAAACAAATTTAGAAAAGCCAGCCAGGTAGCGGTTGGCGAAAGGCTGGCGGTACACCTGCTCCAGCACATTTTCTTTACTTACGTCAAAGCGCTTTTCTAGCCTTTCCTTCAGTTCGGGAGGTAGCTCCCTGCGGAAATAGCGGTTGAGCAGTTCCTTACCGATATAGCTACCGCTGCCTTCATCTCCGATGATGTAGCCCATGGGCGGGATATTATCTACAATCTGCTGGCCGTCATAGAGGCAAGTGTTGGAGCCGGTACCGAGTATACAGGCAATACCAGCTTCCCTGCCGCAGAGGGCCCGGGCCGCCCCGAATTGATCATTATTGACTTCTATCTTGGCTCCGGGGTAGAGGCTGGCCAGTGCCCGGCGCACACTACCGGCACTTGCTGCCGTGGCGCAGCCTGCTCCATAAAAAAATATTTCAGCAGGTAATACCTCCAGCTGAGGACGTAGTTCATCTTCCAGCACCTGCATCATCTGCTCATGCGAAGCATGAAAAGGATTCATGCCTGAGGTTCTGGCCTGGCTGATGCTGCCATCTTCGGCGATCATGCGCCAGTCTGTTTTGGTGGAGCCGCTGTCTGCTATCAGTATCATCTCTGCAATGTTAAAAAAATCTTTTTAGTGTATCAGGCTGAGGCAAAATTATAAATTCATCCTAATTTTGTTCCTCTATGAAAAATAAGCTGCACGATAGCCTGAACTTTATTTCAAAGCTGAGTTTCAGAAGGGCCATTAATGCTGGCCTCGTGCTGGGAAGTTATTACCTTTCCCGTATCAGCGGCCGGGCCTGGCAGGCTGGTCTGCCCATCAGTATTTCCGTAGAACCTACTACCTCCTGTAATCTACGCTGCCCCGAATGCCCCAGCGGCTTGCGTTCGTTTACCCGGCCTACCGGCATGCTGCAGGAGGAAATGTTTAAAAAGATAGTAGATGAACTTCAGACTACCCTCTGCTATATGCTTTTTTATTTTCAGGGTGAGCCTTACCTCAATCGCCGGTTCCTCGATTGGGTGGCTTATGCATCTGCCAAAGGAATTTATACGGCTACTTCTACCAATGCGCATTTCCTGAATGATGCTACTGCCCGCCGCACAGTTGAGTCAGGGCTCGACAGGCTGGTGGTTTCTATTGACGGTACTACGCAGGAAACCTATGAGGCCTACCGGGTAGGGGGAAAGCTGAGCAAAGTGATTGAAGGCACCAGAAATGTGGTCGCCTGGAAGAAGAAATTAAAATCTCGCACGCCGCATATCATCTTCCAGTTCCTGGTGGTCAGGCCCAACGAACACCAGGTAGAGGAAGTGGAACAACTGGCCCGTGAGTTGGGCGTAGACGAAGTAGGCTTTAAAACTGCGCAAATCTATGATTACCAGCAGGGCTCTCCCCTGATCCCCAGGCAGCAAAAATTCTCGCGTTACCGAAAACTTGCTGACGGCACCTACACCATCAAAAATAAACTTCTGAACCATTGCTGGAAAATGTGGCATTCCTGCGTCATCACCTGGGATGGAAAGGTGGTGCCCTGCTGCTTTGACAAGGATGCGCAGCACCAACTGGGTGATCTACAGCAGCAGCGCTTCCGGGAGGTATGGCAGAGCCATTCTTACCGGCAATTCAGACAAAACCTTCTACGCTCACGTTCGGAGATTGACATCTGCCAGAACTGTACGGAAGGAACCAAGGTATGGGCCTAAGGCTGTAAGAAGAGGGTACTAAAAGAAATTTTTTACCGTTATTTCTTTTATAAATATGAAAAAAGCCCTTAATTTCTAATAGAATCACAAAGCTTTAACTTATGAAGTTCTTAACATCAGCAGTGATTGCCGCCTTTATACTTGGCCTCGCAAGCAGTTGTTCAACTTACAAATCCTGTCCGGCCTATGCCGAGCAGCAGCCTGCCTCCCTGGATATAGAGGCAAAAGCTGTGACCCCAGTCTGAAGAACTTAGCCTCTGAATTCCTGCCTGATGCCCGCCTGCTCAAGGTCTTTCCAAAAGCCCGGGTAAGATTTTACTACTACCGAAGGTTCCTCAATTTCCAGGTCCATCAGTGCCGAAAGCGGCGCAAAAGCCATAGCCATGCGGTGGTCGTCGTAGGTATGGATGCGTAAGCTGCTGATTATTTTCGGATTGTCACCGGGCTTAAGCTCCCAGGTGTTCTTGTCCTCTAGCAATCGAGCCCCCATTTTATTCAGTTCCTGCCGGAGTGCTTCTATCCGGTCCGTTTCTTTAATGCGCAGACTTTCCAGTCCGGTCATTGTACAGGGAATCCCCTTAGCTGCGCAGGTCACGGCCACCGTCTGTGCCAGGTCAGGACAGTCGCTGAAATCGTAAGCCAGTTCTCTGTCAGCTTCTTTCTTTTGTAGCAGTACACCTTCCTCATCAAAAGTAGAAGTCACTCCCAGCTTATTCATTATGTCAGCAATGGCAATATCTCCCTGTAAAGAATTTTTCCTCAATCCTAATAGTTTGATCTCAGCCTGCTCGGCCAGGGCTACCAGACTATACCAGTAGCTGGCGCCCGACCAGTCGGATTCTATGGTGTAAGTGCCAGCTCGGTAGGGCTGAGGTGCCACCTCAATATGATTCTCCTCCCAGCGATAGCTGATTCCGAAATGCTGCATAAGTCCCAGCGTCATGGCAATGTAAGGGCGGCTGCCGATCTTGCCTTCCAGCCTGAGGCTGAGTCCCTGGGGTAGCCGGGGGGCAATCATCAGCAGGGCAGAAATGTACTGGCTGCTCACATCTCCCCGGATGCTCACCTCTCTGCCAGCCTGTCCTGTTTTCATGCCGTTAATCTTTACCGGCGGGTAGCCTTCCTGTTGAAGATACTCAATATCTGCTCCCAGGCTGCGGAGGGCATCTACCAGAAGTTTAACAGGACGCTGGTGCATGCGGGCAGTGCCTTTCAGCACTCTGCCAGGGCGAGCTACCGTGCAATACGCCAGCAGGAAACGCATGGTAGTACCTGCGTCCAGTACGTTGAGTTCTGCTTCCTCAGACTTCAGCAGGCGCATCATGGTCTGGGTGTCGCGGGCTTCCGAAAGGTTCTTCAGATTGATCTCCGTTTCGGATAATGCCTGCATAATGAGGGCGCGGTTGCTCTCGCTTTTAGAGGAGGCCAGGCGGATATTAGCTTTGAGCGGATGCTCAGCTTTATAAAGTTTGATGTGTTTTGCTTCCAAAATGTTGTTTTTTGATCTTGAGCTTGGCGACTAATTTAGCAGCAGAATGTATGCGGAAAAACTATTGTCATGTATTTTCGTAAATTCGGCAGCACAATGTTATTTTTTTAACCGAAACCACTACACAAGACATGGAAAACTCTGGAAAAATTGTGACCGCACTACTGCTAGGCGCAGCAGTCGGTGCCATTGCCGGTTTGCTGCTGGCACCCGAAAGCGGGAAGAAAACCCGCCGCAAAATAAGTTCAACCGCAGATGATCTGATAGATGAGCTGGAAGATGCCTGGGAAGACAGCGCTGAAAAAATCAAAGACATCGCCGACAATGCCATTGCCGAGCTTGAAAAGTACAGCAAAAAGATAAATGATTAAATTCTTTTGATTGGAATACAAAAAAAGGAACCTGCGCAGGTTCCTTTTTTTGCTTAAGCGAGGGTTTTCTGCTGCCGGTAGAAGGTCAGGGATTTGGCAATATCCGCCGGCATGACTGGCACATCATATCTGCACTTGCCTATCTCTTCCAGCAGGCTGCAGCGGATACTGTTCTTTTCGTTCTTTTTGTCCTGTAGGCTGAGGGTGAGTATGGCTTCCTCATCTTTCCGGGGTATTTCATGATAGCCATAGATGTTCAGGATAAAGCGGGTGATTTCCTCCAGCTCACTTTCTGCCATACCGCAATGGCTGACCGAAAGATAGGCTTCAGTAATCATACCGATGGCAATGGCCTCTCCGTGCAACAGAGGCGTATGGGTTTCCAGGTAAAAACTTTCTATGGCATGGCCAATGGTATGTCCGAAGTTCAGGATTTTTCGCAGGCCACCTTCCCTGAAGTCAGCTTCTACTACTTCTGATTTGATCCTGATAGAATGTTTGATATGAGCATGCCAGTCACTTACCTCAAGTCCGTTGTCCCTGATCTGTGGCCAGTAAGCCGCATCATAGATCAGGCTATGCTTGATCACCTCGGCAAAGCCGGAGCGTAGCTCTTCTGCCGGAAGCGTATGCAGAAACTCGGGGTAGGCCATCACCTGCTCAGGTTCTCTGAACAAGCCGATATGGTTCTTATAGCCCTTAAAATCAATTCCCAGTTTACCACCTACTGAGGCATCTACCTGCGCCAGCAGGGTGGTAGGCAGGTTGATAAAATCAATGCCCCGCTTGTAGGTAGAAGCGCAGAAACCTCCCATATCGCCAATGACGCCCCCGCCCAGATTGACCAGTAGCGCTTTGCGGTCAAAATGCTCCTGCGTCATCCACTCCCAGATCTGAGTGCAGGTGTCCAGGTTCTTATTAAGTTCGCCGCTGCGGATCTGGCAGAGGGCATGCTCAGGTAAATGCGCTTTTACAAGGGGATAGCAATGTGCCAGCGTATTTTCATCCACCAGTACGCCTATGCGACTGTAAGGCTGCTGGTTGAGGAATTGCCTGAGTGTTGAACCGATATCCTGGGTAATCTTTACTTTCATGTGGATGGCTGATGGCAGATTGGAATCTATAAAATGCTGGTTTATTCTTCGGTGATCTTCAGCTTCTGCTCAATTTCATCCATGACCTCTGTCTGCTTTTTGATAGATTCCACATGTAGCAGGTTAAACATCTCTACGATAAACTTTTCACGCAGGCCCAGCGACTCGGCCCACTCCTTGCGGCTGCGGAAAACTTCATTCCAGCGATCCAGTTGGAAGGCCGCTACGTTGTTCTTTTTCTTCCACACGCCTATTTCCTCCACCAGCTTCATGCGTTCGGCCAGGGTTTCCATCATCTCACGGTCTGCATGGTCAATCTGCGTTCTCAACTCCTCCAGGTGGGTGATGTATTCTATGTCTTCCGAGGAAGACTTACGTATCTTCAGATGCGCCATGATCTCGCCCAGTGAGCCAGGAGTTACCTGCTGACGGGCATCACTCCAGGCATTTTCGGGGTCGCGGTGCGTCTCAATAATCAGTCCGTCAAAGTTAACATCCATGGCCACCTGAGATATCTCGGCTATCATCTCGCGCTTACCGGTGATGTGGCTGGGGTCGCAGATCATGGGCAGGTCGGGATACTGGCGCTTCAGCTCAATAGGAATCTGCCACATGGGTACGTTGCGGTAGCGCGTCTTCTGATGGGTGGAGAAGCCCCGGTGAATTGCGCCTAACTTCTCCAGACCAGCGTGACTCAGGCGTTCCAGGGCACCTATCCAGAGGGCCAGGTCAGGATTGATAGGGTTTTTGACCAATACAGGGATATCCACCCCTTTAAGAGCATCGGCAATTTCCTGTACGATGAAGGGGCTCACCGTACTGCGGGCACCTATCCACAGGATATCTACGCCAAAATGAAGGGCTTCTTCCACATGCATGGCATTGGCTACCTCTACGGCAAACTTTACATCCAGCTCTTTTTTGATGTCGCTGATCCACTGCAGTGCTTCCTGTCCTATACCTTCAAAGGAGTTAGGCCTGGTGCGGGGTTTCCATACGCCAGCGCGTATGACAGATACACCCTGGGCTTTTACAGCTTTGGCGGTTTCGTACAGTTGCTCCTCGGTTTCGGCACTACAGGGGCCGGCAATGATCAGAGGGTGGGTTTTTCCTACGTTCCAGGAATTGATGCTCGCTAATTTCATATGAAAACAATAATATCGCGTCGTGATTTAAGAATAACAGCAGTGAAGGTAAAAACATTGCTGTTTTTGAGACGGCAAACCTGCCAGTGGTTTTTTCGTCTTATGTCTCAGATTTAAATGAATCTATCTATATGTTTGATGTACAGCAGGTTGATCTGAATAATACTGCCATTGCTTTCTCCTATAAATCGGATGAAGAATTAAGGAAGACTCATCTTATTTTTTCAGCGATAAATTCGCCGATTTTGACCAACGCAGGTACAAAACTGGTAAAAATTGCATTAAAATTAAAATTACCCATACGCTCAATTTTAAGGGCAACTATTTTCCGGCAGTTTTGTGGAGGGGAATCTATTGAAAGCTGTGAACCAACAGTGAAATTGCTGGCTTCGCACCGGGTCAAAACCATCCTGGATTATTCGGCTGAAGGTGAGAAAACCGAGAAAGGCTTTGAGCAAACCACCCGGGAGACGCTGGCGACCATTATGCATGCCCGTAACTCGCCCGACCTGCCTTTCTGTGTGTTTAAAACTTCCGGTATTGCCAGTGTCAATCTGCTGGAGAAAATACAAGCCGGAGCCCAGCTGACTGATCAGGAAAAGGTAGCCTTTGAAAAAGTAAAACAGCGGGTGGATACCCTTTGCCAGGCGGCCTATGAGGCTGGTATCGGGATCTTTATAGATGGGGAAGAAAGCTGGATACAGGATGTGATTGATGAGATGGCAGAGGAAATGATGCGGAAATACAATCAAGAGCGGGTGACAGTGTACAATACTTACCAAATGTATCGCCGCGATATGCTGGACCGCCTGAAGATGTCATTTCGTAAAGCGGTCACGCATCAGTATTACCTGGGGGCCAAGCTGGTACGCGGCGCCTACATGGAAAAGGAAAGAGAAAGAGCGGAAGAGAAGGGTTATCCAGACCCCATTCAGCCCAACAAGCAGGCGACGGATGATGATTATAACCAGGCTCTCCTCTTCTGTATAAATAACAAGCAGCGGGTCTCAATGGTATCTGGTTCGCATAACGAGTATAGCAATCAATATCTTGTACTGCTGATGCAAAAGCACAGCATGCGTCCTGATGACCCCCGGGTGTATTTCTCACAGCTTTTTGGGATGTCTGACAATATTTCCTTCAACCTGGCACAGGCAGGCTACAATGTGGCTAAGTATGTGCCTTATGGCCCTATTGAATCAGTCATGCCCTACCTTTTCAGAAGAGCAGAAGAAAATACTTCAGTAGCTGGGCAGAGCAGCCGGGAGTTTCGTTTGGTAAGCAGTGAACTCAAAAGAAGGAAACATGCGCGCTCAGCCTGAACAGGGATGTCTCCTTTTGCTTCAGGTTAGGCTTTGCCTACTTCAGGTACGCTAATTAAAAAACCGCAGCAGAATGATCCACGGCGGTTTTGTCGTTTTTACTTGTGGTTATTTTTATACAGCCAGCTTTTCCAGGTTTTTCTGGGTTAGCGGCTTATTGATGTATTGCTTAACGCAGGCGTACTTGTGCGATTTGTTCACATCCTGAGGGTTGATAGATGAAGTAAGCATCACGATACTGCAGTGGCTTTTGGTTTCATCAGAAAGCTTGTCAAACTCGTCCAGAAACTGGAAGCCATCCATAAGAGGCATATCAATGTCAAGGAAAATGACCTCGGGCAGTACTTCTTTGCCCTGATCACCCAGCTTTTCAATGTTTTTTAAAAACTCAATGGCACTCTTGGCGCCAGAGTGGGTGTAAATATGATCGCTGATACTGGCAGCCTCAATCATTTTTTGATTGATGAGGTTGTCAATTTCATTATCATCAATCAGCATTACGGCACGATGTTTTTTACCTTCAGACATGTGGTTTACTTACTTTATGGGCTTATAGATATTAATAATTACAGTTTTTTTAATGCACTTGAGTACAATTTTTATGCCCAAAAGAATGCATTTATAAAGCTTTCCTTTGAATAATGATGCAAGTTAAAGGAAACTAAGAAAAAAAATTTTTCAATTTGGGAATATACTTACTTTAAAAATTTTGAATTATTTTAATATTATACTGAAACATATCTACATATATCAGCTCGTTGTTGATAATTTAGTGAGCCTGAACAAAAAAAAGCACCTAATAAGGTGCTTTTCAAAGTCATGTAAGACTACTTTTACCAGCCATAGCCATAATAATTCTGCTTACCATCTGGGGTAATGCCTTCTATCAGGATACCACCGCTTTTTTCCTGCATTACTTCTTCCAACTGTTCGGCACTGCTGATTTTCATATGGTCAATCGAAGTAATGATGAAGCCTTCTTTCAGGCCGGCATCTGCCCATTTACCTGAGCCCAGATCTAGAATCTGAGCTCCTCCGTCGATGTCCAGTTCTGCCAGCATTTCCTGGGGAGGGTCAGCGAAGACAGCTCCCTCAAAATTCACTTCTTTGCGTTTAGCTACAATTTGAGTATCACCCATGGTATTTTTAAGTGTGACAAAGACGGTGTTCAACTCACCATCACGCAGATAAGTAACCTCAACCTGGTCGCCGGGCCGGTTGCGGGCTACCATTTCCTGAAGTTGAGCTACGTTAGAAATTTTTGTATCATTAATATTTGTGATGACATCTCCGGGTTGGATGCCTGCATCCTGAGCCGAACTTTCCGTAGCTACGCTTTCTACAAAGACACCTTCTACTATTTCGAGTCCATACTCATCTGACAGTATAGCGTCTACATTGCGTATTTGCACGCCCAGTAATGCCCGCTGCACCGTACCAAACTCCATCAGGTCGTTCATGACTTTTCTGACCAGTGAAACAGGTACGGCAAATGAATAACCGGTGTAAGAACCTGTAGGTGTGGCGATAGCTGTATTGATACCCACCAGTTCACCTTTCAGGTTGACCAGTGCTCCTCCACTGTTTCCCTGGTTAACGGCAGCGTCTGTCTGGATGAAAGCCTCAATCTGTCGGTTGTTACGGTCGCGCAATATGTTAATATTGCGGGCTTTGGCACTTACTATGCCTGCGGTGACGGTTGAAGTCAGGGTGCCGAAGGGGTTGCCGATAGCCAGTACCCATTCACCGATTTTGACATTATCAGAATCGCCCACTTCTACGTAGGGTAAACTTTTCTCGTCAATTTTTATCAGGGCAATATCAGTAGTAGGGTCTACACCAATTACTTCAGCCGTATAAAGGCGGTTGTCGTCAAGGGTCACCTCAACCTTATCTGCATCTTGAATAACGTGGTTGTTAGTCACAATATAGCCATCAGAAGAGACGATCACCCCTGAGCCGGAGGAGCGGGAGGGGCTTCTGCGGTCACGTCTTTCTCTGTCGCCAAAATAGTCTTCATAGAACTCTTCCAGAGGGTTGGTGAGTCCCGATCGGCCTCCGGAACCACTGTAACTGGAGCGGATGAACACCACGCCAGGTTTTACTCTTTCGGCAGCGTAGACAAAGTTAATACCGTCAGGAACAGTAAAAGCGGTGTCGGAAAGATATTTAGATAGCTGAATATTACGTTCTGACTGCTCATTGCGGTAGGCAGGCTCTTCATCATCCAGCCAACGGACAGCCGCCACAGCGACTATACCTCCGAAGAAAGCGGCCAGCATGATTCCTAAGATAAATTTTTTATTGCTCATCATTTGAAAGTTTCTAATGTATTTAAAGTAGCAGAAAAGGGGAGATTACCCAAGTATAACGCTGATGTTAAAAATGTGTTATGAGTTCTTAAAATTTAACATAATTAGAAGGATTTCCAATATTTTTTCTACATGTATGAGGCACAGTATGAGGCACATCAGTGCATAAGCAGAAAATAAAGTCACCCTACAGCTTGGTTGTAAAGCTTTGAATGCAGTTTTGGGGGGTATGCAATTTTTTTTTGTTCAGGATTGTTGCATAAAAGTAACGGGCATACTAATATTGCACTCCCGTTAAGGAAAACACTCCTCCTTAGCTCAGTTGGTTAGAGCGGCTGACTGTTAATCAGTAGGTCCTTGGTTCGAGCCCAAGAGGAGGAGC